>JAEWBY010000083.1 GCA_023390905.1 Pseudomonadota bacterium
GTCTGGGGGCCAGCCTCGGACAGGCCGAGGTAGCGGACCTTGCCCGCGCGCACGAGGTCAGCCATGGCGCCGACTGTGTCCTCGATCGGGGTCTCGGGATCGGCGCGGTGCTGATAATAGAGATCGATGGCCTCGACGTTAAGGCGTCTCAAACTGGCCTCGCAGGCCTGGCGCACATAAGCGGGCCTGCCGCTGATCCCCAGGCGCTCCCCATTGGGGCCCCGCACATTGCCGAACTTGGTGGCGAGCACGACCTTGTCGCGCCGGTCCGCAATGGCGCGGCCGACGAGCTCCTCATTGCGGCCGACGCCGTACATGTCGGCGGTGTCGAGGAAATTGACGCCGATATCGATGGCATGGTTCAGCACGGCCAGGTTCTCGGCGTGATCGCTGGGGCCATAGAAATCCGACATGCCCATGCAGCCCAGGCCGATGGCGGACACCTGCAGGCCCTGGCGGCCCAGGGTGCGACGGGGAAATGCAGTGCTCATGGAAATCTCCTCAGTGGGGTGCGCCCAGCATCACCCCGCCCGGGCGCACGGCGTTAGCTCATTGCTCGTCCATCCTTGCACGATGCTGCACGGCCCGCGCCGGATCGATCAGAGCGGCGTGCGGAAGGCCTCGGTGCCGGCGATCGTTTCGGTCTCGGCGGCGGCGGCGGCGCGCCATTCGCGCATCGCCGGCAGTGCGAACAACGCCTGCATGTACGCTTCGGCATTGGCATCCACCGGCACGCCGTAGCCGTCGAAGCGGATCGCCACCGGCGCATACATCGCATCGACGATCCCGAACCGGCCGCACAGGAATGGGCCATCGGCACCGAAGCGCTCGCGCAGTTCGCGCCACAACGCGAGCACGCGATCGATGTCCTGCTGCGCGGCCTCGCTCCAGCGATACGCGTCGGGCCGGCGCCGGCTGTTCATCGGCAACTCGCCGCGCAATGCGGCAAAGCCCGAATGCATTTCCGCCGCGGCCGAGCGCGCCAGCGCACGCGCGGCCGGATCCTGCGGCCAGCCGCGCTGATCGAGCCAGCGCTCATTGGCGTATTCGCAGATCGCCAGCGAATCCCAGACGTGGATCGCGCCGTCGCGCAACGCCGGCACGCGCCCGGTCGGCGAATGCCGGTGCACCTGGCGATGGAACTCCGGCGTGTCCAGCGCCAACCGCACTTCGTCGAACTCCACGCCCGCCTGCCGCAGCAGCAGCCACGGGCGCAACGACCACGAGGAGTAGTTCTTGTTGCCGATGACCAGCACGGGACGGGACATGGAAGGACTCGCGACAGGGCGGGCCAGCATAGCGCGCGCGTTGCACTGCACCGTGCGCGATTGATTGGCCTCAATGCGGCCGGCGCGGGGCTGCGCGAGGGTGGAGGCGTCAACCGATGAAGGAGTTCCACATGATCCGAGAAGTTGCTGGCGATCTCTTGCTGTCCCGCGCCCAGGCCATCGCGCACGGCGTTTCCCCGAACGACAATTTCAGCTCGGGCCTGGCGCTTTCGCTGCGCGAGAACTGGCCGGCGCTATACAAGGATTTCCGCCACTACTGCCAGTCACGCCATCCCGAACCGGGCGATCTGTGGACCTGGGCCAGCGCCGAGGGGCCGCGCATCGTCAACCTGATGACCCAGGAAGCCGCGTACGGACATGGCGCCAAACCGGGCAAGGCCTCGGTCGAACACGTCAACCACGCACTGCGCAAGCTGCGGAAACTGGTGGAGAGCGAAGGCTGGACCAGCCTGGCCCTGCCCCGCCTGGCCACCGGCGTCGGCGGACTGGACTGGGACGAGGTCGCCCCGCTGATCGACCGCCATCTGGGTGATCTGCAGATCCCGGTCTGGATCTACACCACGTACCACAAGGGCGTGCAGGCCGACGAAAGCTGAGTCGCCCCGGCCGCACTGCGTCGTCGTGGTGCGGCCACCGGCACGTGACGACGGCACGCCGGGCAACGGCTAAACTTGCGGTTTGACCGCCGCAATCGCCCCGCATGTCCGAAAACTCCAGCCCCCTCGCCGATGCCACCGTGGAAGCCGGCACGCCCGAGAAGCGCGACTTCATCCGCCAGATCGTCCGCGACGATCTCGCTGCCGGCCGTCACCGGCACATCAAGACGCGCTTTCCGCCCGAGCCCAATGGCTATCTGCACATCGGCCACGCCAAGGCCATCTGCCTGGATTTCGGCATCGCCGGCGAATTCGGCGGCGTGTGCAATCTGCGCCTGGACGACACCAATCCGGCCAAGGAAGACCCGGAATACGTCCGCGCGATCCAGGATGACGTGCGCTGGCTCGGCTTCGACTGGCACGACCTGCGCCACGCGTCGGACTACTTCGAGGTGTTCTACCAGTCCGCGCTCAAGCTGATCCGCCAGGGCGATGCCTTCGTCTGCGATCTCACCGCCGAGCAGGTGCGCGAGTACCGCGGTTCGCTGACCGAACCGGGCCGTCCCTCGCCGTGGCGTGATCGTTCCGTCGAGGAAAACCTGGATCTGTTCCAGCGCATGCGCGCCGGCGAGTTCGCCGATGGCGCGCGCACGCTGCGTGCGAAGATCGACATGGCCAGCGGCAACATCAACCTGCGCGATCCGGCGCTGTACCGCATCAAGCACGTCGAGCACCAGAACACCGGCAACGACTGGCCGATCTATCCGATGTACGACTACGCGCATTCGCTCAGCGATGCGGTCGAGGGCATCACCCACTCGCTGTGCACGCTTGAGTTCGAGGATCACCGCCCGCTCTACGACTGGTGCGTGGACAAGGTCGATCTGGCCAATTCGCCGGAACTGATCGCGCCGCTGATCCAGCGCGGCCTGCCGAACGAAGCCAGCAAGCCGCGCCAGATCGAGTTCTCGCGGCTCAACTTCAACTACCTGGTGATGAGCAAGCGCAAGCTGCTGGCGATGGTCAACGATGGCCTGGTCGATGGCTGGGACGATCCGCGCATGCCGACGTTGCAGGGCATCCGCCGTCGCGGCTACACGCCCTCGGCGCTGCGCCTGATGGTCGATCGCGTCGGCATCAGCAAGCAGAACTCGCTGCTGGACTATTCGGTGCTCGAAGGCGCGCTGCGCGATGATCTCGACGCCGCCGCGCCGCGGCGCATGGCGGTGATCGATCCGGTCAAGCTGGTGCTGGCCAATCTGCCCGAGGATCACGAAGAGCACCTGACGTTCTCCAATCATCCGAAGGACGAAACGCAGGGCAAGCGTGCGATCCCGTTCTCGCGCGAATTGTGGATCGAGCGCGAGGATTTCGAGGAAGTCCCGCCCAAGGGCTTCAAGCGCCTGACCACCGGCGGCGAAGTGCGCCTGCGCGGCGCGGGCATCGTGCGCTGCGATGAAGTGATCAAGGACGCCGACGGACGCATCACCGAACTGCGCGGCTGGCTGGATCCGGAATCGCGTCCGGGCATGGCCGGCGCCGAGCGCAAGATCAAGGGCACGATCCACTGGGTGAGCGCGCGCCATGCCGTGGCGGCCGAAGTGCGTCTGTACGATCGCCTGTTCACCGTGGCCAATCCGGATGACGAATCCGAGGGCCGGACCTACCGCGATTACCTGAATCCCGATTCGCGCCGCACCGTGACCGGCTATGTCGAACCTGCGGCCGCGCAGGCCGCGCCGGAGCAGTCGTTCCAGTTCGAACGCCTGGGATATTTCGTCGCCGATCGCTATGACCACGCGGCGGAGCGGCCGGTATTCAACCGCAGCGTCACCCTGCGCGACACCTGGGCCAAGGCATGAGCCTGCTGCTGGCGCAGGTGCACCTGACGCTGCCGGCGTGGATGCACGATGCGGTGGACACCGCGCGGGTGCATGCGGGCGATGAAGCGAAAGTGTCGCTGGCGATCGAGCTTTCGCGCCGCAACATCGAGGCCGGAAGCGGAGGACCGTTCGGCGCGGTGGTGTTCGGTCCGGATGATCGCGTGATCGCGGTCGGCGTGAACCGGGTGATCCCGCACAACTGCTCGCTCGCGCATGCGGAGAACATGGCCTACATGCTCGCGCAGCAGCGCCTGCAGACGCCACGACTCAATGCGTTGCAGTCGCCGATCACGCTGGCCACGTCGTCGCAGCCGTGCTGCCAGTGCTTCGGTGCGACGATCTGGGCCGGCATCGATCGGCTGCTGATCGGCGCGCGCGCCGACGATGTCATGTCGCTGACCGAATTCGATGAAGGCCCGCTGCCGGTCGACTGGGTGGGCGAACTCAATCGCCGCGGCATCGAAGTCGTGCGCGACATCCACCGCGAAGAGGCGCGCGCAGTGCTGAAGCAGTACGGTCAGTCCGGTGGCGATCGCTACTGACGCCGCCGCCGGGCGGATCACGCGATGAACGGGCTGATTGCTTACTGTCGCCAGGGGTTCGAGCCGGAACTGGCGGCCGAACTGGCCGAGAAATCCGCGCACGCCGGCTTGCACGGCTATGCGCGCACCCAGCGCAACGAGGCCTACGTGGTGTTCGCCGGGCAGGACAGCGCGGCGCTGGATCGTGCGCTGCCGTGGCGCGATCTGGTGTTCGCGCGGCAGAAGCTCGCCCTGATCGCCGAACTGCGCGGCATCGATCCGAAGGATCGCATCACGCCGATCCTCGGACACCTGCTCGGCCAGCGCTTCGGGGATCTGTGGGTGGAGCATCCGGATTCGGATGCGTGCAAGCCGCTGGCCGGGCTGGCGCGCAGCTTCGGCAACGCGCTGCGTCCGGCGCTGCGCAAGGCCGGCGTGCTGAGCGCGAAGGAGGACGTGCGCCTGCCGCGCCTGCACGTGGTATTCGTGCAGGGCGATCACCTGTTTCTCGCCACCGCGCGTGCCGATGACAGCGCGCCGTGGCCGCTCGGGATTCCGCGCCTGAAGCTGCTGCCGGATGCACCGTCGCGATCGGCGCTCAAGCTGGAAGAAGCATTGATGTCGCTGCTCGATGACCAGGAGCGCGAGGCGCTGCTGCGTCCGGGCATGACCGCGGCCGATCTCGGCGCCGCGCCGGGCGGCTGGACATGGGTGCTCACGCGCCAGCATCTGCGCGTCACCAGCGTGGACAATGGCCCGCTGCGTCCGCATGTGCTCGATACCGGACTGGTCGAACATCTGCGCGCCGATGGCTTCCACTGGAAGCCCGCGCAGCCGCTGGACTGGATGGTGTGCGACATGGTCGAGCAACCGCGCCGGGTCGCCGAACGCATGGCCACCTGGTTCCGCGAAGGCTGGTGTCGCCATGCGATCTTCAATCTCAAGCTGCCGATGAAGAAGCGCTGGGACGAAACCCGGTTGTGCCTGGATCTGTTCGCCGAACAGGCCGGGCGGCCGCTGCTCGTGCGCGCGCGCCAGCTCTATCACGACCGCGAAGAGATCACCGTGTTCGCCACGCCCGCGCGTCGCTAGCACGACATTCCCACCGCGCCATCAGGAGAAATCATGGCTGCCACCTGGGTCACCATCGCCGCGTCCTCCCTGCCCGAGATCATCCGGCTGGCGCGTCCGTTGTTCACGCTCACGCCGAACATCGACGTCAGCCAGGCCCAGCGCATCGAACTGATGGAAGCGCAGATCGCCGAACTGCAGGCCGCGGCCACGCGCAACGCGGATGCCGTCGTGCAGCTCGCGACCGACATGCAGAAGACCATCGAGGTATTGCAGGTCGGTGCCGATCGACTGGAACGCCGGCTGCACCGCGCGCAGATGATCAGTGCGATCGCGGCCACCATCGCGCTGCTGGCGTTCGCCACGGCGATGTATGCACTCGGAGCGCGCGCATGATCCGCACGGCCCTGATCGCGGCGCTCGCGATGATGGGCGTGGCCGGCGCGCACGCGCGCGAAGCCGGCTTGTTCGTCGCTCGCGATTACGTGCCCAATGGCGTGTTTTCCGCCGGCATCGAGGGGCCGGCGCAGGGCCCGGACGGCCACCTCTATGCAGTCAATTTCGGGCGCGACGGCACCATCGGCCGCGTGCGCGCCAATGCCGACGGCACCGGCACCGCCGAGCTTTTCGTCACGCTGCCCGAGGGCAGCACGGGCAACGGCATCCGTTTCGATCGCGACGGCACCCTGCGGGTGGCGGACTATCGCGGCCACAACATCCTGCGCATCGATGCGCAGGGTGGGATCACCGTGTTCGCCCACGAGCCGCGCATGCACCAGCCCAACGATGTGGCGCTTGCGCCGGACGGCCGGCTGTATGCGAGCGATCCGGACTGGAGCAGCGGCACCGGGCAACTGTGGCGCATCGACCCCGATGGCGGCACGCATCTGCTCGAAGCCGACATGGGCACCACCAACGGCGTGGAAGTGAGCCCGGATGGGCGGTTCCTCTACGTCAACGAGAGCGTGCAGCGGCGCGTGTGGCGTTATTGCATCGATGCCGAGGGCGACGTGTCGGACAAACGGTTGTTCCATGCATTCGACGATCACGGCCTGGATGGCATGCGTACCGATCGCAGCGGTCGGCTGTTCATCGCGCGCTACGATGCCGGCACGGTGGCGGTGCTCTCGCCCGAGGGTGCTCTGTTGTTCGAGGTGCGGCTGAAAGGACGCAAACCGACCAATGTCGCCTTTGGTGGCGCGGACGGCCGATCGGTCTTCGTCACCCTGCAGGATCGCGGCGCGATCGAGGTGTTCCGTACCGACGTGCCGGGGCGCGAAACCGGGTTCTGAACCCCTGGAACGGCCGGTTTCGCATCCTGTGACCGCCGCCACGACAGGTCTCAGGCGGTGACATGCGCGCGTGGCAAGATGCCTGCCTGAGAGGGAGTGCATCCATGTCATCCATAGAACTGAAGGATCCGGCCGGCTTCGGCAGCGAGTTCCTGCGGCTGACCCTGTTGCAGGGGTTCCAGTCGCTGACCAAGCGGGATCTGGAATTGCTGATCTTCGTGCTGCTCGAACGCGACGGCGCGATCGAGCGCGCTGAATCCAACTTCACCGTTGCGGGCAAGCTGCGGGTCACTCCGGCCAAGGTGCGGGCGCTGCGCCGTGACGGCTATGCGCGCTGGCGTGCGCTGGTGCCCGAGGAGCGCGAGGCGGCGTTGCAGCGGATCGTCGCCACTGTGCTGACGCCGGCCAACCTCCGCGCGGGCGCCAAGCATGTCAGCGAACGCAGCCGCAAGGATGGCTTTCTCGCCGTGCGCATCGAGCATCCGGATGATCAGCAGCAGTTCGAGCAGGCGATCGTCGATGTCGGCGCGTTGCCGGTGTACGAGCGCAACCGCGATGTGGTCGCGGTGCGCTTCGATACGCTGCTGGCGATTGCCGAGCGCTGGGGTTTCCTGCAGACCGATCCGGAATTGATCCGCAATGAGTTGCAGAAGCTCGCGCCGGCTTCGGAGGAAGTGGCCGATCTGTTGAAGAAGGACATTGGCAAGCTGCGTTGGCAGGAAGTGCGCAGCACTATCAACAGCCTCGGCGCGGCCGCGATTGCCAGCACCGCCGAGGACGGCTTGAAGAAGCTGCTGCGGCTGGTGTTCCCGTTCTTGCCGGACTGAATGTCGGGCCCGGCAGGTGGCGGCCGGATCGTGCTGGAAGCGCTAATGTCGCGACGGGTTTCAAGAGAAAGCGAGCCTGTTCGACCGCTCCCCGCAGGGGGAGTTACAGGCCCGAGGCGCGCCGCCACAACAGGTTCGCGAGCGGACCGATGCGTCCGGCCAGTCCGAGCGCCGGGCCGCGCAGCAGCGTCAGATGCATCTCGTCGTTGGAGAACAGGCGATTGATGGCTTCGAACGTGTAGGCCGCCGCGACACTTTCGCTGCGGCGCTGGCGCGACCAGCGCGCGAGCCGGTGCGGGGAGGTCCAGTCCACCCGCCGCGCGTTCGCATCCGTGATCAGTTCACGCAGGGCGCTGACATCGCGCAGGCCGAGATTGACGCCCTGCCCCGCCAGCGGATGCACCACGTGCGCCGCATCGCCCACCAGGACGATGCGTCCGGCCACGAACGAAGCAGCCAGTTGGCGGCGCAGCGGAAACGCGGCGCGCGCGGACACCGGCTTGGCCACGCCCAGGCGCGCGGCCGATGCCTGCGTCAGTTCGCGCGAGAACGCGGCGTCATCCAGCGCCAGCATGCGCTCGGCTTCGGCCTCAGGCAGTGTCCAAACGATCGAGCTGCGTCCCTCGGTGAACGGCAGCAGCGCCAGCGGCCCGGTGGTCAGGAAGCGCTGCCAGGCGGTGTCTTCATGCGGATGTTCGGTTTCGATGAATGAGACCACGCCGCGCTGTGCGTAATCGTGGCTCGAAAGCGCCAGGCCGGCCGACTGCCGCAATTTCGATCCCGCGCCATCGGCGGCGATCGCGATGCGCGCGTCCAGTCGCGTGCCGTCATCCAGCCGCAGGCGAACGCCGTCCTCGTCCTGCTCCACGTCCTGCACGCTGGCCGGGCAGTGCATGCGCACGCCTGCATGCGAAAGTGCCGCCCACAACCGATCCACCAGCAGCGCGTTCTCGACGATCCAGCCCAGTTGCGCGCGGCCGAGTGCGTCGGCATCGAAACGCAGTTCATCGCCTCCGGCCGCGTCCCACACGCGCATGCGCCGATAGGCGTGCGCGCGCGCATCGCGGACGGCCGGCCAGACGCCAAGCGATTGCAGCAGAGCGGCGTTGTCCGGCGCGAACGCGTAGACGCGCAGATCCGGTTGCGCCTGCGACCAGCGCGGCGGTTCGCGGCCTTCGACGATCGCCACGTCCAGGCCGGTCTGCGCCAGCGCCAGCGCACATGCGGCACCGACCACGCCGCCGCCCACGATCACCGCATCCTTCTGCCCGCGCCGGTTCATGCGGCTTCTCCACGGCACAACGCCGGCACATCGCCGCGATAGCCCATCGCCCCGCCCACCAGGAAGGATTGCAGCGCACCGGAGGCGTTGATCGCCATCAGGCCGAGACTGCGCAGTGGCCGCAGCAGCGGCGCCGGATTGGCGGTCAGCCGGGCCAGGCCATCGGAGAACGCCAGCGTGCGGGCGCGATCCTCGGTGCGCCGTTCCACATGCCGGCGCAGCAGCGCTTCGGCGCCGCAGTCCGGAGCATCGGCGATCAGCTCGGCGAGGATGAGCGCATCACGCAGGCCGAGATTGAACCCTTGCGCGCCGATCGGGTGAATCGTCTGCGCGGCGTTGCCGACCAGCACCGCACGGGCGGCCACCGTGGTTTCCGCCACGACCCGTGTCATTGGATAGGCGCTGCGTTCACCGGCTTCGAGCAGGCGTCCGACGCGCCAGCCGAGCGTGCGCTGCAACCGTTGCAGCCACGCGGCGTCGTCCAGTCGCGCGATGTCATCGGCCTCTTCGCGCGCCACGCCATGCACCAGCCCGTAGTGGCGGTCGCCGCGCGGCAGCAGCGCGGTCGGCCCGTGTTCGGTGAAGCGTTCGTAGGCAGTGCCGTCGGGCAGTTTTTCCGCGCGCAGGCGGCACACGAACAAGGTCTGCCGGTAATCATGTTCCTGCACGCCGATGTCGAGCGCATCGCGCACCGCACTGCGCGTGCCGTCGGCGGCCACCAGCAATCGGGTCCGCAACGACTGTTCGCCTTCCGGCGTCTGCAGGCGCACTTCGCGGGCCAGGCCGTCGCCGGACACGGCGGTGCCGACGAAGCGCGCCGGACGGTAGCGCGTCAGCCGCGACAGGCCGGTCAGCCGGGCTTCGAGCGCTTCGCCGAAATCGCGCGCGATGACCACGCGCCCGAACAGATCGCGACCGTAGTCGGCGGCGTCGAGCTTCACGCTGCCGAAGTCGCCCTGCCGGCTGACATGGATGCGACGGATGGGACCGGTGGCCGCGCGCAGGTGTTGCATGACGCCGAGCGCCTCCAGTGCGTTCAACGTGGCGGCCGCGAAGCTCAGGTTGCGCTGATCGAAGACCGCCGGCATCGTGGCCGGCGGCGATGCTTCCACCAGCGCCACGTCCAGCCCGGTCAGTTGTTCCAAGGCGATGGCGAGGCTTGCGCCGACCAGTCCGCCGCCCACGATCACCACGTCATGCGTTCGTTCCGTCATGCGTCCCATGATAGCGGCTCGGCCCGCCCGGCCCCGCGTTGGGCCAAGGTCGAAGCCGGGCGCTCCCCACGAAGCCGCCCGGGCTGTCTAAAATGGCCCGCTGAGCCTCCGGACACTGCCCGCATGAACAACCGTTCCCAACGTGCCGCCCTTCTCGTCGTGCTTGCCCTGCTGATGGTGAGCACGCGCCTGCATCTTCCCGCCACGCTGACCCACATCGGCCCGATCCCGGATGCCTCGTGGGCCGTGTTCTTCCTGGGCGGGTTCTACCTGCGGGGCTGGACGCGCTGGGCCTTCCCGTTGCTGATGGCGCTGGCGGTGCTGGTCGATTACATCGTGATCAGTGGCCAAGGCATCAATTTCTGGACCCACTACTGCGTATCGCCGGGCTACTGGTTCCTGCTGCCGGCGCATTTCGCCCTGTGGGCCGGCGGCATGATCGTGCGTCGCCACTACGGCGAAAATGCCGGCCGCACGCTGGCCATCCTGGTCGCCAGCCTGATCGCCTCGGTGGCGGTCTGCCATCTGCTGGCGCAGGGCAGCTTCTACTGGCTCAGCGACAGCGTGACCGCGCCGAGCCTGTCCGGCTGGTGGAAGAACTACAGCGACTGGTTCCTGCCCTACCTGCGCGTGACCGCGATCTACGTCGGCCTGGCGGTGATCGCCCACGTCGGCGTCACCCAACTGGCGCGCATGGGCCAGAAGCACGGCGACTCGGTGCGCTGAGCGCATGGGCAATCGCCTTTCGAAGATCTATACCCGCACCGGTGATGACGGCAGCACCGGGCTGGGCGATGGCAGCCGGGTCGGCAAGGATTCGGCGCGCGTCACCGCCTACGGCACGGTGGACGAGGCCAACTCGGCGATCGGCGTGGTGCTGGCCGCGCCCGGAGTGCCGGAGGACGTGGCCGCGCTGCTGACCGTCATCCAGCACCAGTTGTTCGATCTGGGCGGCGAGCTGTGCATTCCCGGCCACGCGGCGATCCAGGACGAGGACGTCGACGCACTCGAGGCGCGGCTGGATCATTTCAACCAGGCGTTGCCGCCGTTGAAGGATTTCATCCTGCCCGCCGGTGGCGAAGCGGCGGCGCGTTGCCATCTGGCGCGCACCATCGTGCGCCGCGCCGAGCGCGAGACCGTCACCCTCGCCCGCCACGACGCGGTACGGCCGGAAGCGATCCGCTATCTCAACCGGCTCTCGGACCTGCTGTTCGTGCTGGCCCGCGTGCTGGCCCGCGCCAGCGGCCAGGGCGAAGTGCTGTGGAACCACGAACGCCGGCGGCCGGCGTAGGGTTCGGCTCGGCGTGATCATCTACACCCATCCCGCGTGCCTGCTGCACGATACCGGCCCGGAGCATCCGGAATGCGCGGCCCGGCTGGAAGTCGTGCTGGAAGCACTGCGCGCACGGCATGGGGATGTGGAATGGCGCGAGGCGCCGCTGGCCAAGCTGGGCGATCTGCGCCGCGTGCATGACGAACACCTGCTGCGCGAGGTGCTGGACGCGGATTTCGACGGCCACCGCATGCTCGATCCGGATACGGTGATGGTGCCGGCTTCACGTGCGGCGGCGTTGCGTGCGGCCGGGTCGGGCATCGCCGCGGTCGATGCGGTGATGCATGGCGACACCGACACCGTGTTCTGCGCGGTGCGTCCCCCTGGGCATCACGCCACGGGGAACACGGCGATGGGGTTCTGCCTGTTCAACAACATCGCCGTCGCGGCCGCGCACGCGCTGGACAGGCACGGCCTGGAACGGGTGGCGATCATCGATTTCGACGTGCACCACGGCAACGGTACGCAGGCGATCTTCGCCAACGAACCTCGCGTGGCGTACTTCAGCACGCATGAGTCGGGCCTGTTCCCCAACAGCGGCGCGCCCTACGAGCGCGGCGTGGGCAACGTCTTCAACGTATTGCTGCCGCCGGGCAGCGGCGGCTTCCGCTTCCAGAACATCTGGGCCGATCAACTGCTGCCGGCGCTGGATGAAATGAAGCCGCAACTGGTGATGATCTCGGCCGGCTTCGACGCGCACATGCGCGACCCGCTGGCGAACCTGATGCTGGAGACCGAAGACTTCGCCTGGATCACCCGCCAGTTGCGCGCGATCGCCCGACGCCACGCCGACGGCCGCATCGTCTCGATGCTCGAGGGCGGCTACGATCTGGAGGCGCTGAAGGAGTCCGCCGCCGCGCACGTGGACGAGCTGCGCTGAGCCAGCCCCGCGGCGTGCTCGACTGGATGAACCCCGCCCCACACGGGCCGGGAGCTTTCATTGCCCGCATGCATGGGATGCGGCAAGCTAGCGGCCGTTTCTGAACCACCCCTGCCACGGAGCCCGGTACCGCGTGCGTCCAGTCCTTCGCTTGCTGCCCCTGCCCTTCAGTATCGCCCTGTGCTTGCCGGCGCTGGCGGACGAAAAGCCCGAGAGCTGGGCGCTGTGCCCGATACAGGATCCGGTCCCGACCTTCGAAGGCGTGGCCGAACCGGCCGCGGGTTCGAACACCGAGCAGGCGCGCGCCGCGCGTGCGCAGCAGGACACTGCGATCGAAGGCGATGCGCTGACCGGTACCGAGTCCGACGCCCACTACCAGGGCAACGTCACCCTGCGCCGCGGTGACCAGTTCCTTGGTGCGGACAACCTGAAGTTCGACCAGAACACCAATACCTATTCGGCCGAAGGCCACGTGCGCTACCAGGATGCGGGCATCCGCATCGTCGCCGAGAGCGCGCGCGGCGATCAGGAAGCCGATCGCCACCAGATCGACAACCTGCAGTACCAGTTGATCGCCCGGCGCGGCAACGGCGGCGCCGATCGCATCGAGATGAGCGGCTCCGAAGGCAAGCTGCACCACTCCACCTATTCCACCTGCGACCCCGAGGATCGGCGCTGGGAGCTGCGTGCGCATCGCATCGATGTCGACACCGAAAGCGGCTGGGGCGTGGCGCGCGGCGCGACGGTGCGCCTGGGCCACGTGCCGGTGCTGTACGTGCCGTGGTTCAAGTTCCCGGTCGATGATCGCCGCCACACCGGCCTGCTGTATCCGGCGCTGAGCCGGTCCGGCCGCAACGGCCTGGACTACCGCCAGCCGATCTATTTCAACCTGGCGCCCAACTATGACGCCACGCTCTATCCGCGCTACATGAGCGAGCGTGGCTTCGCGCTGGGCGGGGAATTCCGCTACCTGTACCGCGGCGGCAAGGGCACGTTCGTCGGCAACTACATGCACCGCGACGATCTGCTGGAGACCCGGACCACCGAGGAGGATTTCCGCCCGGAGCAGAATCCGGACCCGGAGGACAGCCGCGGCATGGCCGGCTTCAGCGGCTACCACAACATCAACGACAACTGGCAGGCGCGCGCCAACCTGATCTGGTTCAGCGATTCGCGCTACACCGAGGATTTCAGCAACTCGCTGGCCGGTCTGTCGGCGGCGTCCACCACCAGCATCGCCGGCATCTACGGCGTGGGCGACGGCTGGGACGCCGGCCTGATGGCCGACACGTGGCAGTTGATGGACTACACCTCCAGCGAACTGACCCTGCCCTACAACCGCCTGCCACGCGCCTATGCGAACTGGTCGCGCAGCCTGACGCCGTGGTTCACCGCCGGCGTGCACACCGAAGCCGTGCGCTTCCAGCACAACCGGCGTGGCGACGGCACCCGCCTGGATTTCAAGCCCTACGTGTCGATGCCGATGCAGGGCGCTTCGTGGTACGTCACGCCGACACTGGCGTGGCGCTACACCGACTATCAGCTGGAACCGGAACTGGCGCGGGAAATCGCCGTCTCACGCGCCACTGCCGCCGTGCCCTCGGGAACGCCGATCACCGAAGCGATGATCGCGCAGTACTACGACGAAAAACCCAATCGCAGCCTGCCGATCGGGTCGCTCGATGCCGGCCTGTTCTTCGACCGCGAGACCGAGATCAAGGGCACGCAGTTCCTGCAGACGCTGGAACCGCGGCTGTTCTATCTCAACGCGCCGTACCGCGAGCAGGAAGGCATCCCGCTGTTCGACACCCGCCCCTTCACCTTCAGCTGGGGCCAGATGTTCCGTGACAACCGCTATACCGGCCCGGATCGCCAGAGCGACGCCAACCAGCTCACCCTGGCATTGAGCACGCGCTGGCTGCGCCAGACCGATGGCTTCGAGCGGTTCTCGGCCAGCATCGGGCAGATCCGCTATTTCGACGACACACGCGTGATCGTGCCGGGTGAAACCCCGCTCGAACGCGGCAAATCGGCCTGGGTCGTGGACGCCAACTACGCGCCCACCGATCGCTGGAACATCGGCGCGTCCTACCAGTGGGACCCGAAATACCGGCGCGAGGATCTGGCGAGCGTGCGCGCCCGTTACCTGGTCGGCGACGACGGCGTGGTCAACCTGAGCTACCGCAGCCGCCGCGAATTGCTGGAACAGGTGGATTTTTCCTTCCTGTACCCGGTCACGCCTTCATGGAGCATCGTCGGCCGCTACTACTACTCGCTGTACAAGGACAATGGCGCCGACCCCGGCCTGCTGGAAGGCATCGCCGGCGTGCAGTGGGACAGCTGCTGCCTGGCCGTGCGCGCGGTGGTGCGCCGCTACGTGCGCAACCGCGACGGCGACATGAACAACCAGTTCCAGATCGAATTCATCCTCAAGGGCCTCGGCTCGGCAGGCCAGAACACCGAGCGCACCTTGCGCCGTGGTATTCTCGGCTATTACCGAGACGACCTCTATCTCGTCCCGCCGAGCAATACGACGCCGGATCCGGACGACGACCCCAATGTGCCGGACGTAATCCTATGACCTCCAAGCTGTCCCGTTCCCTGGCCGCCCTGCTGGTGGCCGCTGCCTGCATCGCGCCGCTGTCGGCGCAGAACCTTCAGCCGCTGGACCGGATCGCGGCGATCGTGGACGAGGACGTCATTCTCCAGAGCGAGCTGGATCGCGCCGTCGCCAACATCGTGGCGCAGTACGCCAACCAGCCCGGCCAGCTCCCGCCCCGCAACGTGCTGGAACGGCAGGTGATGGAGCGGCTGGTGCTGGTCAAGCTGCAGGTGGCGCGCGCCAACGGCAGCGGCATCCGGGTCAGCGACGAGGAAGTCAACAGCGCGGTGGCCAGCGTCGCCCAGCAGAACAACATGACGCCCGACGCGTTGCGCGCGCGCCTGGCGCAGGACGGCATGTCGTTCACCGATTTCCGCAACTCGCTGCGTGACGAGATCACCGTGCAGCGCCTGCGCCAGAGCTTCGCGCAGAGCCGCGTGCAGGTCAGCGAAAGCGAAGTGGATGCCGCGCTGGCCAGCCAGTCCTCCGGCGTGCAGTACCACCTGGCCCACATCCTGGTGGCGCTGCCGGACGGCGCGACCGCCGAGCAGATCGCCACCGGCCAGCAGAAGATCGAAGGCGTCAAGGCGCTCATCGACAAGGGCGAGATGGATTTCAACGCCGCGGCCGTCCGTTATTCCGACAGCCCCAACGCACTGGAAGGCGGCGATCTGGGCTGGCGCACCGTGGATGAAATTCCGACCGCCTTCGTCGAGACCCTCAAGACGATGTCGCCCGGCCAGGTCATCGGTCCGATCCGCGGCGCCAGTGGTTTCCAGTTGCTGAAGCTGGTGGAAACCCGCAGCGGCAGCCAGGCGCAGGCCAGCACGGTCACCGAATACAACGCGCGACACATCCTGATCCGCATCACCCCGACCCAGGACGCGGCGGCCGCCAAGGCCAAGATCGACACCCTGCGTGCGCGCATCGTCGGCGGCGCGGACTTCGCGACCGTGGCCAAGGAGTCGTCCGACGACGCCAACAGCCGCAACGAAGGCGGCGATTTGGGCTGGTTCCCGGCCGATGCGTACGGCCCGGCATTCGGCCAGCAGGTCGCGGGCATCGGCGATGGCGAGATCACGCAGGCGTTCCGCACTGACGCCGGCTGGCACATCGTCCAGCGCGTGGGTTCGCGCCAGACCGACGTGACCAGCGACAACCAGCGCGCGCAGGTGCGCGAGACCATCGGCCGCCGCAAGCTGGAAGACGAATACAACCGCTTCCTGCAGGAAATGCGTGGCGAAGCCTACGTCGACGTGCGCACGGGCGATCAGGCGCAGGACGGCACGCCGGCACCGGCGACGCCGCCGGTCGCCGCGCCCGGCGGCTGACATGCTGCCTTCGCTCGCGCTGGTGCCAGGCGAGCCGGCCGGAGTCGGTCCCGAACTCTGCGTCCGTCTGGCGCAGACCCCGCGCAGCGACTGCCGCATCACCGCGTTCGCCGATGCCGATGCACTGCACGCCGCGGCGCGCGCAGTGTCGCTGCCACTGCGCTTGCTGCCCGAAGGCCAGGATGCGCGCGAACCCGGGGACCTCTGCCTCCGTCCGATTCCGCATCCGGTGCGTGCCGCGTTCGGCGTGCCCGAAGCCGGCAACGCCGCGAGCGTGGTCGAAGCGCTGAAGCAGGCGGCACTGGCCTGCCAGCGGGGCGAATTCGATGGCCTGGTCACCGGTCCGGTGCACAAGGCGGCCATCAACGCCGGGGGCATCGCCTACACCGGCACCACCGAACTGCTGGCCGGATGGGCCGGGCGCGAGGTGGTGATGATGCTCGCCAACGACATCGTGCGCGTGGCGCTGGCCACGACCCATCTGCCGTTGCGTGAGGTCGCAGACGCCATCACCGCCGACAGCGTGACCACCACGCTGCGCATCACGCACGACGCGCTCCGTCACGATTTCGGCGTCGCACAGCCGGTGATCGCGGTGCTCGGACTGAATCCCCATGCCGGCGAAGCCGGGCATCTCGGGCGCGAGGAGATCGAAGTCATCGAACCGGTGCTGGACGCGCTGCGTGCGCAGGGCATGCACCTGATCGGCCCGTTGCCGGCCGACACCGCCTTCCTGCCGCGCAAGCTCGAAGGTTTCGATGCCGTGGTCGCGATGTATCACGATCAGGGGCTGCCGGTACTCAAGTACAGCGGCTTCGAACACGCCGTAAACCTCACCCTGGGGCTGCCCTACCCGCGCGTGGCCGTCGATCACGGCACTGCACTGGATCTGGCCGGACAGGGCGTGGCCGATCCCTCCAGCCTGTTCGCCGCCGTCGCCACCTGCGCGCGCATTGCCGCGCAGCGCCTCGCCACGCGCTGAGCGATATCGACGCCCTGCGCGGCGGGTACACTGGGCCGTGCCGTGACTGCGCGCTCAAGTGCATGTCGCGCCGACTTCCCCCACTGCACTGCCTGCCTCTTCCATGTCCGCATTCAAGGCGCCGCCGAAAAAATCCCTGGGCCAGCACTTCCTGACCGATCGCAGCTACATCGATCGCATCGTCCAGGCGGTGAACCCGCAGGCCGGTGATCGGCTGGTCGAAATCGGACCGGGACAGGGTGCGATCACCTTTCCGCTGCTGCGCCGCCACGGCGAACTGACCGCGATCGAATTCGATCGCGATCTGATCACGCCGCTGATGGAAGCCTCCGAAGGCATCGGCCGGCTCACCATCATCCACAAGGACGTGCTCGACGTGGACTTCGGCAAGCTCGCCGGGGACCAACCGCTGCGGCTGGTCGGCAACCTGCCCTACAACCTGTCATCACCCATCCTGTTCCATGCGATCGAACACGCCGACGTCATCCGCGACATGGTGTTCATGCTGCAGAAGGAGGTCGTGGATCGGATGGCCGCCGGACCGGGCAGCAAGGTTTACGGCCGGCTGAGCGTGATGCTGCAGGCGTACTGCGCGGTGACGCCATTGTTCGTGGTGCCGCCCGGTGCGTTCCGTCCGCCGCCGAAGGTGGATTCGGCCGTCGTGCGCGTGGTGCCGCGGTCGCCGCGGGACATCGGCCTGGAGGATGCATCGCGTTTTGCCGAGGTCGTCCGCGCCGCGTTTGGACAGCGCCGCAAGACGCTGCGCAACGCGCTTTCCAGCGTGTGTGATGCCGCTCAGATCGAAGCGGCCGGCCTCAGTCCCGATGCTCGCGCCGAGCAGATCGAGGTCGCCGGTTTCATCCGTCTGGCCAATTCGATCCCGGCGGCCCCCTCGATCTGAGCTGCGCCTGCGTTCCCGTTTCACGCGGCAATGCATACACTGTCGCCATGAAACACGCGCATGCCATCGACATTGATGTCGCCACACGGTTCGTCGACGATCAGTCCGCGCCCGAGGAAGGGCGTTACGTGTTCGCCTACACCATCCGCATCCACAATCGCGGGGACAGGGCCGCGCGGCTGCTCGGCCGCCACTGGATCATCACCGACGCCAACGGCAAGGTGAAGGAAGTCGAAGGCCCCGGCGTGGTCGGCGAGCAGCCCTGGCTGCAACCGGGCGAGGGCTACGAATACACCTCCGGCGCGGTGCTGGAAACGGACATCGGCACGATGAAGGGAAGCTACGACATGATCGCCGACGACGGCACCCAGTTCGCGGCGCCGGTGCCGGAGTTCACCCTGTCCATTCCGCGGACGCTGCACTGATGGCGGTCTGGGCGATCGGCGATCTGCAAGGCTGCTACGACGCCACCCAGCGGCTGCTGGAAAAAATCCGCTTCGATTCCGCGCAGGATCGGCTGTGGTTCTGCGGCGATCTGGTCAATCGCGGCGGCCAGTCGCTGGAAACCCTGCGGCTGGTGCACTCGCTGCGTGAACACAGCGCGGTCGTGCTCGGCAACCATGATCTTTCCCTGCTGGCCATTGGCGAGCGCACGCTCGAGGAACAGCGCAAGGTCAATCCCGATCTGCAGCGCGTGGTGCTGGCCGACGATGCGCGCGTGCTGCTGGACTGGCTGCGCGGGCAGCGGCTGGTGCACGTCGATCGCAGGCTCGGCTGGATGATGATCCACGCCGGCCTCGCACCGAAGTGGACGACGACACTCGCCGAGCGCTATGCGCGCGAGGTCGAGCAGCAGTTGCATGGCAACGGCTATCGCAAACTGTTCCGCAACATGTATGGCGACAAGCCGAACTGGTCATCCGGCCTGGCCGGGTACGATCGCGCGCGCGCCATCATCAACGTGCTCACCCGCATGCGCTATTGCACGCCGCGCGGCCGCATGGCGATCGAGGAAAAAGGCGCGCCCGGCACGCAGGCGCAGGGGCTCTATCCCTGGTACGAGGTTCCCGGCCGCGCGCCGCGCGATCTGAAGATCGTCTGCGGGCACTGGTCCACGCTGGGCCTGATGATCGGACACGGCGTGCACGCGATCGACACTGGCGCGGTCTGGGGCGGCAAGCTCACGGCCCTGCAACTGGATTGCGAAGACCTGCGGCTGGTGCAGGTGCCGGGACGCAAGGTCGAAGGAAGCGAGAACGGCGGCGACTGAGCCGCTCAGCGCAAGCGCAGGTAGTCGACGAATTCGAACGCGAACGCGTGCTTGCCATCGGCCGCATGGGCCTCGCGCCGCACCACGCGCCATCGGTGTTCGTCGAAAGCGGGAAAGAATGCATGGGCATCGTGCACTTCCGTGTCCACGTGCGTCAGGTACAGGGCGTCGGCGATCGGCAAGGTCAGCGCGTAGATCTCGCCACCGCCGATCACGCTGATTTCCTCGTGCCCCTGTTCGGCCGCGCGCGCGATGGCCTCGTCCACGCTTGCCACGGTTTCCATGTCCGCGAAGGGGACGCGCCCGCCGCGCGTGAGCACCAGATTGCGCCGGCCCGGCAGCGCGCGACCGAGTGACTCGGCCGTGCGCCGCCCCATCAGCACCGGCTTGCCCAGCGTCAGTGCCTTGAAGCGCTTGAGATCGTCGGGGAGGCGCCAGGGCAGATCGTTGTCGCGCCCGATTGCATTGCGTCGATCCAGCGCGGCGACCAGCGACAACCGCGGTCGGCGGATGTCCTCAGCGATCGCCATGGGACACCTGCCGTTGCCATGCGTCGAACAGCGCCTGCGTGTCGGGCTGGCGCAACCAGCGATCCGGCAGGTACGCATGCCGCCCGCTGCTGCCGTGCTCGTAGAGGAAGCAGCCGCCCGGCACCGGTATGCACTCGCCGCGCGCGTCGTAGCGCACGTTGGGACCGGCGCCGAAACGCAACACACCGCGATCCAGCGACAGCCGCAGATCCGGCATCGTGTCCAGCCCGCCCAGCGCCGCGCGTTTCCAGCGGCGGAATTCAATCCACGGCACCACGCCCTGCGCGAATCCCGCTGCCGCGACGATCACCGCCGGCAGCCGCACGGTCTGGGAGGAAACGCTGAAGGCCAGCACGGTGGCGATCACGCCAAGCAGCAACGAGGCCAGCCAGATCCAGCGGCGCCAGCCGCTGCGATGAAGCAGCCACTGGCGATAGTGTTCGCGCAGATAGGCATCATCGCGGCGGAAGCCGAGTTCCGCTTCGACCGCCTCCACGCGCGGCTCGTCCATGATCACACCGCCACCGGCGCCTTGATCGCCGGGTGCGGATCGTAGCCATGGATTTCGATGTCCTCGTAGGTGAAGGCGAACACGTCGGTGACGTCCGGGTTCAGGTGCAGCTTCGGCAACGGACGCGGCGTGCGCGACAACTGCTCCCGTGCCTGCTCGTAATGGTTGGCGTACAAGTGTGCATCGCCCAGCGTGTGCACGAAGTCGCCGACACCCAGCCCAGTCACCTGCGCCACCATGTGCGTCAGCAGCGCGTAGCTGGCGATGTTGAACGGCACGCCGAGGAAGATGTCGCCGCTGCGCTGGTACAACTGGCAACTCAGCTTTCCGTCGACCACGTAGAACTGGAACATCGTATGGCAGGGCATCAGCGCCATCTTCGGCAGATCGGCCACGTTCCAGGCGCTGACGATCAACCGCCGCGAATCCGGGTTGCGCTTGATCTCCTCCACCACCCAGCGGATCTGATCGATCTCGCCGCCGTCGGCCGTGGCCCAGCGCCGCCACTGCTTGCCGTACACCGGGCCGAGTTCGCCTTCGGCATCGGCCCACTCGTCCCAGATGCTGACCTTGTTGTCCTTGAGGTAGGCGATGTTGCTCTCGCCCTTCAGGAACCACAGCAGTTCGTGGACGATCGAACGCAGGTGCAGTTTCTTGGTGGTGACCAGCGGGAAGCCTTCGGCCAGATCGAAGCGCATCTGCCAGCCGAACACGCTGCGCGTGCCGGTGCCGGTGCGATCGGATTTCTCCGCACCGTGATCGAGGACGTGCGCCAGCAGATCGAGATACGCCTTCATGCATGTTCCTTCGGGGGCGGGACGGGCTGCAACGTAGGCGAGCGATGCGACAGCCACAGCAGATACAGGCCGAGCAGGATCAGCGGCAGGCTCAGCACCTGGCCCATCGTCACCCAGCCCAGCGCGAGGTAGCTCAACTGTTCGTCCGGCACGCGCACGAATTCGACCGCGAAACGGAATACGCCATAGAGCAGCGCGAACATGCCCGAGACCGCGTAGCGTGGCCGCGGCCGGCGCGAGAACCACCACAGCACGGCGAACATGACCAGCCCTTCGAGGAAGGCCTGATACAACTGCGAAGGATGACGGGCGAAGCGATCCAGGGCGCCGGCCGCGTACTGCGCCTGCAAGGATTGCGCATCCAGTTTCAGCGCCAGCACGTTGGGATCGGTGGTCGGGAAGATCACGCCCCAGCCGGCGTGCGTGTACTTGCCCCAGAGTTCGGCGCCGATGAAGTTGCCGATGCGGCCGAAGCCCAGCCCCAGCGGCACCAGCGGAGCGATGAAATCCATCATGTCGAAGAAGGCGATGCGTTGCCGGCGCGACCACAGGAACGCCGCGAGCATCACGCCCAGCAGGCCGCCGTGGAAGCTCATGCCGCCTTCCCAGACCTTGAAGATCGACAGCGGACTGGCGAGGAACCCTTCCAGCCCGTAGAACAACGTGTAGCCGAGCCGTCCGCCCAGCACGACGCCGAGCATCAGGTAGAACAGCAGATCGGAAAACCCGTTGGCATTCACGCCCGGTAGGCGGCCGGCGCGGATACGCCGCTGGCCCAGCCACCAGGCAGCCAGGAATCCCAGCAGGTACATCAACCCGTACCAGTGCAGTTTCACGGGCCCGAGGGACAGGGCAATCGGGTCAATCTGATGGAGGTAGATCATGCGCCTGGAATGCCGGCCGTAAGAGCGGCCTATTTTGCCTCAGCGCCGGCACCCACGCTCAGAACACGTGCGGGCGATTGGGCAACTCGTCCTCGTCGGGCTGGCTGCCGTCCTGCGGAAAATACCCCGCCAGCAGATCCGAGACCGCGGCGATGCCGCGAATCACCGCCGCTTCCGGTTCGCCCGCGGCGAGGCGTTCCTCCATCAATTGGCAGACCCCGCGCCACTGCGCATCGCTGACGCGGCCGTGCAGGCCACGATCGGCGACGATTTCGATGCGGTGATCGGCCAGCAGCAGGTAGATGAGCACCCCGTTGTTGGCGGCGGTGTCCCAGGTGCGCAGCCGCGCGAACGCTTCGACCGCGCGATCACGCGCCTGCACGCCGCGCCACACCGAAAGCACCGGCAGATCCGATTCGACCGCGAACATCACCTCGCCGGTGTGGCGCTGTTCGCCCTGATGGATCGCATCGGCGATGCGCTGCAGGCTCCCGGCCGGGAACATCCGGCGCGCCGAGGGCGGAAACAGATGGCGTAGCAGGCGCATCACCAGCTCCCCGAGGCGCCACCGCCTCCGGACATGCCACCGCCACCGCCCCAACCGCCGCCGCCGCCGAAGCCCCCGCCTCC
>JAEWBY010000090.1 GCA_023390905.1 Pseudomonadota bacterium
GGCGAGCGCGTCAAGGCGGCGGTCGCCCGGGGTGGGGTCGATTAGGTGTTCGTCGATGCCAAGTGATCCCGCCGCGCGTGGCCGCCCGGGCGGCCACGCAGCGGACTGAAGATCATCCCGGTCCGCGCCGGGAACCGGCGCCTTCACCGCTCCGCGCTGAAGGCGCTGCCACTCCCGCCGATGCGGGAGGCGAGAAACGATGTCCCTCAAGATCAGCGAACTCTGCGTCAACTGCGATGTCTGCGAGCCCGCCTGTCCCAACGAGGCGATCTCGATGGGCGCGACGATCTACGTGATCGATCCGGCGCGCTGCACCGAATGCGTCGGCCATCATGACGAACCGCAATGCGCGATCGTGTGCCCGGTCGAGTGCATCGACCCGGATCCGGCGTATCCTGAAACGCATGATCAACTGCTGGCCAAGTTGCGCCGGCTGCAGGGCGGCTGATTGTCCACGCCGGCCCGCTCTACGCAGGAGACGTCGTGATATCCCGTAAATTCGCCGCCGTACTGTTCAGCGTCGCGCTGTTCGTTCCTTCCTTCGTTTTCGCCAACGATGCGGCCGATCGGCCCGCCGCCGGGCCAACCCGTGCGACGCATCCCCCGGGCGCGGCGATCGCCAGCGCACACAGCCTGGCCACCGAGGCCGGCTTTGAAATCCTGCACGCGGGCGGCAACGCGTTCGATGCCGCCGTGGCGGTGTCGTCGGTGTTGTCGGTCGTTGAACCCATCAGCTCGGGACTGGGCGGCGGCGGGTTCTTCCTGCTGCATGACGCGCGCACGGGCAAGGACACCTTCATCGACGCGCGCGAAACCGCGCCGGCCGCGGCCACGCCGCAGGCCTATCTGCTCGCCGATGGCGAATTCAACCGCGATCGCGCCGAGAACGGCCCGTGGGCGGCCGGCATCCCGGGGCTTCCCGCCGCCCTGGTCCATCTGGCCTCGAATTACGGCAAGCTGCCGCTGAAGACGTCGCTTGCACCAGCCATCCGCATCGCCCGCGACGGCTTCCCGGTCTATGGCCGTTTCGCACGCGGCTATGCCTCGCGTCGCGAAGTGATGGAGCGCTATCCGGGCACGCGCGCGGTGTTTCTCGCCGGCGGCGGCGCACCGAAGGAAGGCGAACTGTTCCGCCAGCCGGATCTCGCGCGCACGCTGACCCTGCTGGCCGAACGCGGCCACGACGGGTTCTATCGGGGCGATGTGGCGAAGAAGCTGCTCAAGGGCGTGCGCGACGAAGGCGGGCGCTGGACTGCCGAAGAACTGGCCGCCTACCGCGTGCGTGAGCGCGAGCCGCTGAGGTTCGACTATCGCGGCTGGCGCATCACCACCGCGCCGCCGCCGTCGTCCGGTGGCGTGGCCGTGGCGCAGATGCTGCAGATCCTGGAAGGCTGGGATCTGGCCAGCCTCGACGAACCGCATCGCACGCATCTGGTGGTCGAATCGATGCGCCGCGCGTTCCGCGATCGCACGTTCTATCTGGGCGATCCGGATTTCGTCCATATCCCGATGAAGACGCTGACGAGTCCGGAATACGCTGCCGGCCTGCGCGCCACCATCCACCCGGACAAGGCGACGCCCAGTGATCAACTCTCCGGCCAGCCGACGCCGCTGGAGGATGACGAAACCACGCACTTCTCCATTATCGATGGTGAAGGCAACCGCGTATCAGCCACGCAGACGGTCAACCTGCTGTTCGGCTCGGGGCTGATTCCGCCGGGCACGGGCGTGCTGCTCAACAACGAGATGGACGATTTCGCGCTCAAGCCGGGCACGCCCAATGCCTTCGGCGTGATGGGCTTCGATGCCAACGCGCCCCGGCCGGGCAAGCGCATGCTGAGCTCGATGACGCCCAGCTTCATGGAATCCGATGACAAGATCGCCGTGCTCGGCACACCGGGCGGCAGCCGCATCATCACCATGGTGCTGCTCGGCATGCTCGGTTATGACCAGGGCCTGGGCGCGCAGCAGGTCGCCGCGCTGCCGCGTTATCACCACCAATGGTTGCCCGACGTCATCTCCGCCGAATCCGGTGCGTTCAGCGCCGACGTCGCCGCCGCATTGCGGAGGATGGGCCATCAGGTCGATCTGCCCGGCGACACGGCGGCGGGCGGCCGCGGCTCCAGCCATGTCTGGGGCAACATGCAGACGGTGGAGTGGGATCGCCGGACCAACACGCTCAGCGGCGGCGCCGACCCGCGCAATCCGGTCGGCAAGGCCACGGTCGAACTCAAGGCATCGCCATGAAACTCTGGTCCCTGCTCGGCAATTCGCAGAAGCTCGATGGCGGCGCGATGTTCGGCAACGCGCCGCGCGCGATGTGGTCCAGATGGCTCGCGCCGGACGAGCAGAACCGCGTGCCGCTGGCCTGCCGTGCGCTGCTCGCCACGCCAATCAACGGCAAGACCGTGCTGTTCGAAACCGGCATCGGGGCGTTCTTCGACCCGAAGATGCGCGAACGCTTCGGCGTGCAGGAAGATCGCCACGTGCTGCTCGATTCGCTGGCCGATGCCGGTTTCAGCCATGAAGACATCGACGTGGTGGTGCTCAGCCATCTGCACTTCGATCACGCCGGTGGCCTGCTTGCGCCCTGGCGCGAGGGCGCCGCACCGGAACTGCTGTTCCCGAAGGCGACCTTCGTCGTCGGCCGTGATCACTGGCGGCGCGCACTGAATCCGCATCCGCGCGATCGCGCCAGTTTCATTCCCGAATTGCAGGGCTTGCTCGAGGCGAGCGGACGACTGGAACTGGTCGATGGGGCGCATTCGCCCGCGCTGGGAGAGGCCGTGCGTTTCAGTTTCAGCGATGGCCACACACCCGGCCTGATGCTGGCCGAAATCCTCGGCCCCGAGCGCGTCGATGATCGGCCGCATGGCGGCGTGGTGTTCTGCGCCGATCTGATCCCGGGCCGATCGTGGGTGCATGTGCCGATCACGATGGGTTATGACCGCAACGCCGAGTTGCTCATCGACGAGAAGCGCACCTTCCTCGAAGACAAACTGGCGCGCAACGTGCATCTGTTCTTCACCCATGATTCGGACTGCGCGATTGCCAAAGTGACGCGCGATGACAAGGGCCGCTTCGGCGTCAGCCACGAACTGCCGGAACTGCGTGCGCGCAGCCTCGCCGCCTGAGCGCGGCGGCCGCTTACAGACCATCGCAGCCATTTCCGACGCCTGATCACGGCCTGGCCCGACGGCGAGGGCATGCTCCGATGGCGATGCTGCGTGCATGGCCACCGACACATCCCGCCGCGCAGCCACGCGCGGCATCCACTTCATCATCATCGAGACTGCCAGCGGCATTCCCTGGCTGGACGATCTGCGTTGCGCGCGCGCCGTCACGGCTGAACTCGTGCAATGCGAACAACAAGGCCTGATCGAATCGCTGGCCTGGGTCGTGTTGCCGCGGCAGACATTGTGGCTGCTCCGCCAGCGCGACGCCTGCCTCAACGCCTGCATGGCACTGTTCAAGGAGCGCAGCGCCCGCGCCGTGCAATGCGCGGCCGGTCGCAGCGGACGCGTATGGGTGGCCGGTTACCGCGATCGCGCCATCACGCTAGAAGACGCACCGTCGCTTGCCCGTGATCTGGTGTCGATGCCGCTGCGCGAAGGACTTGCCGAGCGGCTCGAACAGTATCCGCACTGGTTCTGCCGCTGGACCACGGCGCACACAACCGAATTGCACGCCGAATCCGACACGCCGGTGCAGAATTCTCCGACGCCGGGGCGCGTGGAGCACTGACTGCGATGGCTGATGGTGACCGGCACACTGGTTGCGCGTTCGGTTGTCGGGATTCGGAAATCGGGAAGCGGCAAGCGGCAAGCGGCAAGCGGCAAGCGGCAAGCGGGAAGCAGGAGACGGGAAACGGGAAACGGGAGACGGCTGGGCCGGGTGCCTGTAGCGGAAGCAGGCAGGAAGTGGCGAGCCGGGAGTGGTCGGGGAAAAGCGGGGAGCGTGAGGGGAAGCGTCAGTGGGGAGGCTGCGCCAAGGCGTCGTGCACGGAGCGCGTGAGTGCGGGGCAGGGGAGGTCCCATTCGCACGAGCGAAGGCCACCCCGAGGTGTTTGGCGGGAGCGGCGGGTGCGGGGAACAATCGGTGGTGCGCAAACCTCGTGGCGCCCACGGTTGGCACCGCGTCGCTCCCGCCTTCAAGGGGGAGAAGCTTCCATCCAGCCCCAGCCGGGAGCGTGGTGATGGCGGACGCGGATGCACGCGCAACCGAGCCGCGACGCATCGCATTGCAGGAGGGCTCCAGCGCCGACGGTCCCAACGGGTGGCTGACGCGCGCGGGCGCATTCGCGTCGATTCGCCACACGCGCAAGTTGCAGCCTGCATCGCACGTGCGCGCGGGTCAGTCATCGCGGCGTGGTGAATCCGAGAATCCGCTCCGCCCCGCTTCAATCCACCCGCGTCCCGAAGATCCGATCACCGGCATCGCCCAGGCCCGGCAGGATGTAGCCCTTTTCGTTGAGGCGCTGATCAATGGCGGCCGTATACACCTCCACGTCAGGATGCGCCGCTTCCAGTGCGGCCAGTCCTTCCGGGGCGGCGACGAGGAAGATGCCGCGGATGCGACGGCAGCCGGCGCGCTTGAGCATGTCGATGGTGGCGATGAGGGTGCCGCCGGTGGCGAGCATCGGATCGAGGATGAGTGCGTCGCGTTCATCCAGCCTGCCGGTCAGGCGCTCGAAATAGGGCACCGGCTGCAGCGTTTCTTCATCGCGCTGCAGGCCGACCACGCTGACTTTCGCGGCCGGGATCAGCGCCAGCACGCCGGGCAGCATGCCGAGCCCGGCGCGCAGGATGGGCACCAGCGTGATCTTGGCGCCGGCGATGCGCCGCACCTGCACCTCACCGGCCCAGCCCGGCATGGTGGCCGGCTCGGTTTCCAGATTGGCGGTGGCCTCGTAGGCGAGCAGCGTGCCCAGTTCGGTCACCAGCTCGCGGAAGCCTTTGGTGCTGAGTGATGCATCGCGCAGCAGGCCGATCTTGTGCTGGACCAGCGGATGCAGGACTTCGACGACTTTCATGGACGGCTCCCGGATGGATGCAGAAAGTCTGCAACAAATCACCGGGCCGGTGTAGCGCATGCTGGGTTTCCCGAACAGGAAGCCGGTTGCACCGGCTCCATGTTCTCCGTTCTGATCGGATCAGAACGCCCAGCGCATCACCAGCTGATAGCTCGGTCCGGCCTCTTCGGTTTCCAGTTCGTATTCATCGAAGTTTCGATCGATCTGATCGGCCTCGTTGTCGAACTTGTTGAAGAACTCGTCCTTGGACGCATCCAGCAGGTTGGCCGCGGTCAGCCGCACCGAAATCGACTTGCCGAAGCGCTTCTCGACGAACATCTCGAGATCGTCGCCGTACTTGACCGTCACTTCCTCGCCAAGCACGCGGCTGAACGCATCGCCCTGCTTGCGATAGGTCGCGCCGAAACTCGCGCCCAGCGATGGCAGATCCTGGATGAAGCCGACGTTGTAAACGTTCCGGGCCTGATCATTGAACCGGCGCTCGCCCAGGAAATCGGTGACCTTGCTGTCCAGCCACGAATAATTGACGAACACGCCGGTGTTCGGCATCCCGAGCGCGGTGAGCGGCGTGGACAGATCAAACTCGACGCCGTAGACCTTGCCGTCGCCGACATTGCCGGAGGTGAACAGCCAGCTTTCCGGCGCGAACTCGAAATCGTCCTCGGTGGCGCCCGGGTTCTCTTCGAGGAACTCCTCCAGATCGTCCTCATAGCTGTCCTGCGCGTCCTCGCTCCATTGCCCGGTGTTGACCAGCTCGATCAGGTTCTTGACGTCGCGATAGAACACGTTGACGCCGACCACGCCATGCGCGCCGAGACGGCGTTCGAAGCCCAGATCGATGCCGTTGGCCGTCTCCGGTTCGAGTTGCGGATTGCCGATGTAGTCGTTGTCGCCGAAATCGCCATCGAGCAGCGCCGGAATCAGTTCGTTGAAGTTCGGGCGCTTGATGCTCCGGGCCAGCGACAGGCTGATGCGGGTCGAATCGGAAACATCCCACTTCAGGTGAAGCGAGGGCAGCAGTTCGTTGTAGTCCTTGCGCGTGGATCCCGCGCCTTCGCCGTCCTCGCTGTAGCGGATGTCCGAGCGCGTGGTCTCATAGCGCAGGCCCGCTTCCCAGGAGAACCTCTGGCCGCGCCCCGACACCATCACGTAGGGATCCACGCGGGTTTCCCTGATCCGCGAAGCGATCGTGCCGTCCAGCGCATAGGCGACCGCATCGCCCTCGTCCTCGGCTTCCCACGCATAGTTGGTGTAGGTGATGTCGCGTTTCTTGCGGCGGGTATCCACGCCGAATTCGAGTTCGGCATCGCCCAGGGCGCGTGCGTGCGACATGCGGAAGCTCGCTTCGTCGTCCCTGGCATCGACCGCCTGTGCCTCGGCCTCGGACGCATCCCATTCGCCGTTGACGTACTCGTGCTTCTCTTCGCTCTCGGCGCTGTCGTCCTCGAAGCGCGCGTAGTCGAAGTCGAATTCCGTGCGTCCGCCGGCCATGTCGAAGCGGTATTCGGCGCCGACTCCCCAGTTCTGCTGATCGATCGGGTTCAAGCCCGGCACGCGCGAATCGATGACGTCGCCGTCGTCGTATTCGACCTCATGCGATACCTCGGTGACGTCGCGATCGGTCTTGACGAAGAATCCGTCCAGGCTCAGGCGTGCGGTTTCACCGACATCGGCGGTGTAGGAGAGGTTGGCCGAGTAATCGCGGCCATCCTTGACCTCGTTCTGGTCTTCCCAGCTCATCAGTTCGGTCATCGAAGGATCGCTGAAGCGATCCGAGCGCTTGATCTTGGCGCGGTAGCGATCCTGCACGTTGACGCCGGCCAGGATCCGGCCGCCGAGCGCATCGCCGCTGGTGACCGCGCCGAAGGTCGGGTTCACTTCACCGTCATCCCAGCGGTTCACGCCCAGCCGCACATAGCTGCCGTCGAACACGTAGGCATCGCGCAGCACGATGTTGATGGTGCCGGCGATGGCATCGCCGCTGCGATTGGCGCTGTTGCTGCGCAGGATTTCGACATGATCGACCATTTCGGCGGGAATGCGATCGACCCAGAACGAGCGGTCATCGCCGGCGCCCGGCACCTTCTTGCCGTTGATCAGCACCTGCGTATAGCCGGCGGCCATGCCGCGCATCATCGCGCCGTCGAACTCCATGATGTCCGAACCGACGAACGTCACGCCGGGTACGCGCTTGAGCATGTCGCCGACGGTGTTGGGTTCGAAGCGCTGGAAATACTCCAGGTCATACGAGAGCACCGGGTCGATGTCGTCGGTGCGGTTGCGGTAGGCGATCTCGCCCTGGACCACGATGGCGTCGAGCTGCTTGGGCTCGGTGGCGGATCCATCGGGCGCCTGTTCCTGTGCGGCGGCGATGAAGCTGGCGGGCAACAGGCCCATGCAGAACAGCGCCTTCGAAAGGCTGGTGGCCAAGGCAGTGCGTTTCACTGAAGCGTCCCCGTGAAGAAAAATCAACGCGCCTTTGTAAGCAGGCCGCATGGCGAACACATGACAGCCACGTGCACGCGCGATGACAGCGCCGGCATGTCATCACGCGTGCACGCGCTGACATGGAAACGTCACATGACCGCGGCAAGAATTGGCGGTTTGCCGTTGCCAGCCTTGGGGAGTCCATGAAGAAGCACCTGATCCTGTTCGCGCCGCTGTTGCTCGCGGCGTGCGCCACCTCGACCGCACCACCGCCCGCCAGCGTCGTCGAGCCGCCGTCGTCCACCGCCGTCGATCGCGAACCGGACGAGCACGTCGAGAAGGATCCGCTGCTGAGCGAAGCACGCGTGCCGCATGTGGTGGTGGCCGAAGCCTTCGTGACGGCCAGCACGCCGGAAGAGAACGTCGATTCGCCCGCGAGCTGGCGTTCGCCGGACGGCGCGCGCTGGCTGATCGCCACCGCGAAGGCCACCGATCGCCTGGTGATCTACGACGGCGATACCGGCAGCAGCCTGCGCACCGCGTCCGGACCGGGCGCGGGCCTCGGCCAGATGCAGCGGCCCAACGGCATCGCTGTCATCGACGACGTGGTGCTGGTGGTGGAACGCGACAACCATCGCGTGCAGATGTTCCAGCTCCCGGACTTCACCCCGCTGCTCGTTTTCGGTGCGCAGGATCTGAAGCAGCCATATGGGCTGTGGGTACGTGCGCAGAAGGACAGCTACGAAGTCATCGTCAGCGACAACTACATGTCGCCGCAGAACGAGGACCTGCCGCCGCCGTTGGCGCAACTGGGCGAGCGCTTCAAGCGCTATCGACTGCATCGCGCGCCCGGCGGCTGGCAGGCGCGCCTGGTCGAGTCATTCGGCGATACCAGCGCGGCCGGTGCCATCCGTATCGCCGAATCGGTCTTCGGCGACGTGGCCAATGATCGCCTGCTGCTGGCCGAAGAAGACGTCGCCACCGGTACGCGCCTGCGCGAATACGGGCTCGATGGAACCTATCGCGGACGCGACGTCGGCGCGGATCTGTTCAAGGCGCAGGCCGAAGGCATGGCACTGGCGCAGTGCGCCGATGGCCGTGGCTACTGGATCGCCACCGATCAGTTCAAGGATCGCAGCGTGTTCCATGTGTTCGATCGCGTGACGCTGGAGCATCGTGGCGCGTTCACCGGCCGCAGGACCGCCAACACCGATGGCGTGTGGCTGGATCAGACCCCGAGCACCCGCTTCCCGCAGGGCGTGTTCTATGCGGTCGATGATGATCAGGCCGTGGCTGCATTCGACTGGCGCGACATCGCGGCAGCGCTGAAGCTGCCGGCGTGCGCAACACGATGAAGCGCTGCCTGATGCGTTTGCATGCGCTTGCGTGGCTGTTGATCGTCTGCCTGCCGACAGCGGCGCAGGAACCAGCCGCGCGTGAGCCCGAGCCGAATACGCGCGTGCCGAAGGGCGTGGTTCATCATGCGCCGACCGGCTTTCCCGATCGCATCGTCGCCTCGCCCCTGCAGGACGCGGCCCGGGGTTTCGCGGTCGCCTGGCGCACCGATGCCACGGTCCATGCACCGCGGGTCGAAATCGTGATCGCCGGGGATTCGCCCGACATGGGCACGCCGCGCTCGCTCCGCGCGGTGACGCGATCGCTGTCGACGGAGAACGGGCTGGCGCATCATCACCATGCGCGCATCGAAGGTCTGAGCCCGGACACGCTGTATGCCTGGCGCGTCGAGGGCGATCGCACGTGGAGCGCTTGGCACCACACGCGCACGGCCGCCGCTGCCGGTGAACCGCTGACGCTGCTGTATTTCGGCGACACGCAGAACAAGAACGCCAGCCTGACCACGCGCGTCATCCGCGAAGCGATGCGCCACGCGCCGGACGCCCGGCTTGCGCTGTATGCCGGGGATCTGGTCAGCGGCGGCGACGGCGAGGACGACAACGAATGGGCCGAATGGTTCGAAGCCAACGGTGCGCTGCCGACTTCCATGGTGGTCGCGCCTGCGGCGGGCAACCACGAGTACTTCGAGGAATTCGAGGACACGCCGCAGGAACGCCGCGTGCTGGGCGCGCATTGGCCAGTGCAGTTCGCGCTGCCGGACAATGGCGTGGCGCAGGCCCGACGCACGACGTACTGGTTCGATTACCAGGACGTGCGCGTGGTGGTGATTGACGGCACCTCCGCGCTGGATCTCGGCACGGCCCGCGCGCAGGCGGCGTGGCTGGATGGCGTGCTGAAGGACAGTCCGCGCCGCTGGAACATCGTGCTGACCCATCAGCCGTTCTTCTCGCCGCGTGAAGGACGCGACAACGCACTGCTGCGCAAACACCTGCTGCCCGTCATCCGCAAGCACCGCGTCGATCTGGTGCTGCAGGGGCACGATCACGTCTACGGGCGCAGGCAGGCCGAAGGCGAGCCACTGCCCGTCTTCGTGGTGTCGGTGGCCGGTGCCAAGCAATACCGTCTGTCCAGCCAGGCGCGCCGCACGATGGCGCCGGTCGCCGAGGACACGCAGTTGTTCCAGGTGCTGCGGCTGGACGGCGATCGCCTGCGCTACGAATCGCGCACCGCCACGGGCCGTCTGTACGATGCGTTCGAGCTGGTGGATGAAGGCGAGGGCGGCAGGCGGCTGATCGATCGGCCCGAGGGCCGCATCGAAGAACGCAACTGCACGCGCGCGGCAACGCTGAAAGGTCGCGCGGATCGCTGCTGGGAATGAGTGGCCTCGCGCGCGGATTGACGATCGAAGATGGGGCTCGAGCCCTGCGGGAGCGGCGATGAAGTTGAAACGCGCATGGGGACTGATGGTCATGTTGTCCGCCGCAGGCGCGCTGGGCGCGGTCGAACCTTCGATTCGCCATCCCTTCCGGGCGGCGCAGCCGGCCAACGTGCCGGCGGAGGCGATGCTCGCGGTGGAGATTCCGGCGGGCAGTTCCATCAAGTACGAGATCAATGATGACGGGCTGGTCTTTGTTGATCGATTCCAGTCCATGCCGGTGGTCTGGCCGGCGAATTATGGATCCCTGCCGCGCACGCGGGCGGGTGATGGCGATCCGCTGGATGCACTGGTGCTGACGCGCGAGCCGTTGCATCCGGGAGTGCTGATCCGCTTCCGGCCGATCGGCGTGCTGCGCATGATCGATGACGGCAGGGGCGACGAAAAAATCATCGGAGTGCCGAGCGATGCAATCGATCCGACATACGCCCGCATCCGCGATCTGGAGGATCTGCCCGCAATCGAGCGCGATCGCATCGAGGCGTTTTTCCGCGTCTACAAGGAACTTCCGAAAGGCCGCAACCCGGTGCGCTTGAATGGCTATGGCAACGCCGCCGAAGCCCGCGAACTGATCCGGATGTCGATGCAGCGTTTCGCCGACTAGCCCGCGCAAAAAAAAGCCGCGCGTCCTTCGACGCGCGGCCTGGGGTTGCTGCACGCGGTTGCCGCCGTGCTTCTTACGCGGCTTCGGCGCGGTTGAGCCGCGGACCTTCGCGCAGTGCGCGGCCCACCATGTTCACCAGCAGATCCAGTTCGTCCGAGGCCATCGCGAAATGCGGGGTGAAGCGCAGCGAATTGGCGCCGCCGTGGATGACATTCAGGCCGTGGTGGCGCAGCCATTCTTCGGTCGAACCGGCGCCATAGCACTTGAATTCCGGCGACAGTTCGCAGGAGAACAGCAGGCCCGTCCCCTGCACCTGGGTGATCAGGCCGCCGAGTTCGCTCTTCAGCTTTTCCAGTTTCTCGATCGCTTCGCGGCCGCGCGCGCGGATGTTCTCGCGGATCTGCGGGGTGAGCTGTTGCAGCGTGGCGCAGGCCACGTCGAGCGCGCGCGGATTGGTGGTCATCGTGTTGCCGTACACGCCCTTGCGATACAGGCTCGCGGCGCGTTCGTTCACCGCCAGCACCGAGAGCGGATACTGCGCGGCGTTGAGCGCCTTGGAATAGGTCTCCATGTCCGGCGCTTCCAGCCCTTCGAAGCCGGGATAATCGACGATCGACAGCACGCCGTGCGCGCGCAGGCCGGCCTGGATCGAATCGACCAGGAACAGGCTGCCGTGTTCGCGGGTCAGTTCGCGCGCGGCGGCATAGAAGGCTGGCGGCACCGAACGCCCGGGATCGCCTTCGCCCATCACCGGCTCCAGAAACACCGCCTCGATGAACCAGCCGTTGGCATCGGCATCGGCGAATGCGCGCTTCAGTGCTTCGGCGTCGTAGGGCTCGATCGCGATCAGCGAATCCTCGCCACGATAGCTGGCCAGATGCTGCAGGTAGGTCTTGCGCGAGGAATCCGAATACAGCGCCGGACGCTCGGTACGACCGTGGAAACTGCCCTTGACCACCACGCGCTTGATCGTGCGGCCGGCGTGCGGAGCGCCCGGATCGGTCTGCAGCTTGGTGTTGATGTCGGCGATGCGCGCGGCCAGGCCCACCGATTCGGAGCCCGAGTTCAGGCACAGGAAGCGCGCGAACGGGCAGCCGCCGCGGGTGTGGCCGATCTCGCCCCGCATCGCGCGGTCAAAGCGCAGTTGCGACAGGCTCGGCGTCATGATGTTGGCCATCACCTGCGGGCGGGCCATCGCCGCGAGCACCGCCTCCGGACTGTGGCCGAAGCCGAGCATGCCGTAGCCGCCGGCGTCGTACAGCACCGCGCCCTTCAGGGTCACGACCCACGGTCCGCGCGCGGCGAGCGCGATGTACGGGTTGACCGCGTCATCGGCGTAGAAATTGACGAAGCCGGCCTGCACGGCGCGCAGTTGCGCCTCTTCGTCCAGATCCAGCAGTTCGGCGAACTCGTCCTTCAGGCGGCCATGTTCGGCGGCGGCGGCCTCGATGGCGGCGGCCAGATCCGGGTGTTGGCCGGCCAGTCGCGCCACGGTGGCGTCGTCCAGACCGGTGGTGAGGCGGGTACCGGCGTGGGCGCGCAGCGGGGCAAGCAGCTCGATCAGGGCCATGGGCGTTCTCCAGAATGACGGCAATCCCTTATTATGTGAATTAATTCGTCGTTTGACAGATATAATCTGCGCAATCGATGCCCTTTTTTCGTCGAAACGACGAATGGCCAGTCACGAATGAAGATTTCCACCACGGACGAACTGCTGTTGTCGCTGCTGCGGGAGAACGCGCGCGCCTCGACCGCACAGATCGCGCGCCGGCTCAACCTCTCGCGCACCACCGTGCAGAGCCGCATCGAGCGGCTGGAGCGCGGAGGCGTCATCAGCGGCTACACCGTGCGCGTGCGCGACGACTTCGAGCGCGGCCACATCCGCGCGCACATCATGATCACGGTGCACCCGAAGCAGGCGACCACCGTCGTGGCCGCCCTGCGCGCCATGCCAGAACTGCGGCTGCTGCATTCGGTCAGTGGCGCCTACGATCTGATCGCGGTGGGCGTGGTCCCCACGGTGGATGCGATGGATCAACTGACCGATCGCATCGGCGCGATGGAAGGCGTCGAGCGCACGACCTCCTCGATCGTGCTGTCGACGAAGTTCGAGCGCTGAGGGCCGGGATTCGGGAATCGGGAATTGCAAAGGCAGCATTTCTGCCCGCGTACCGTTGGGTGGACCGATACGATCCCGCTTCCAGTCAAATCCCGACGCCCGAATCCGCGACCCCCCGAATCCCTAATCCGTCTCCCGTCTCCCGTCTCCCAGCGTGAAAAAAACCGACTTCCATTTCGATCTTCCCGATGACCTGATCGCGCAGGCGCCGTTGCCGGAGCGTTCGGCCAGCCGCCTGCTGGTGGTGCCGCCGGGCGAGGGCCCCTTCGTCGATCGGCACGTGCGCGATCTGATCGAATGGCTGCGGCCCGGCGATCTGCTGGTGTTCAACGACACGCGGGTGATCCCGGCGCGCCTGTTCGGCCAGAAGGCCAGCGGCGGGCGCGTGGAAATCCTGATCGAGCGCCTGCTGCCGGAAAACATCGCGCGCGTGCAGATCGGCGCGAGCAAGGCGCCGAGGCCGGGCGGACGCATCACGCTCGATGCCGGCGGCGAAGCCGAGGTGCTGGATCGCGAGGGCGAGTTCTACACGCTGCGTTTCGATGTGCCTGGCGCGCTGGAATCCTGGCTGTTGCAGGCCGGGCGCCTGCCGCTGCCGCCGTACATCCAGCGCGAAGCCGGGCGTGATGACGACGAACGCTACCAGACCGTGTTCGCGCGTGAACTCGGTGCGGTCGCCGCACCCACCGCCGGCCTGCATTTCGATGAGGCGCTGCTGCGGCAGCTCGGCGAGCATGGCGTCGAATTCGGCCATGTCACCCTGCATGTCGGCGCGGGCACCTTCCAGCCGGTACGCGTGGATGACGTGCGCGAACATCGCATGCACAGCGAATGGCTCAACGTCGGTGCCGCGCTGATTGAACGCATCCACGCCACCCGCGCGCGCGGCGGCCGCGTGGTCGCGGTCGGCACGACGGTCGTGCGTGCGCTGGAATCGGCGATGCGCGATGGGCAGTTGCAACCGTTCGCGGGCGAGACGCGGATCTTCATTTTCCCCGGTTACCGCATCCGTAGCGTCGATGCGCTGATCACCAACTTCCATCTGCCCGAGAGCACGCTGCTGATGCTGGTGTCGGCCTTTGCCGGCAAGGCGCGCATCTTCGCCGCCTACGAGCACGCGGTGCGGCAGCGCTACCGCTTCTTTTCCTATGGTGACGCGATGTTGCTGTTTCCCGCCCACGCCGATGAGGCGTCGATGCATGACGTGACCGGGGGAGCCGCATGAGCCGCCTGTCCTTCCAGTTGCACAAGACCGATGGCGTCGCGCGTCGCGGCCGACTGACCTTTCCGCGCGGCACGGTGGAGACGCCGGCGTTCATGCCGGTCGGCACCTATGGATCGGTGAAGGGCATCCTGCCCGAGCACACCGAGGCGCTGGGTGCGGAGATCATCCTCGGCAACACGTTCCACCTGTATCTGCGGCCGGGCCTGGAGGTGATCGAACGGCACGGCGGCCTGCATGGTTTCGCGCGCTGGAAAAAGCCGATCCTCACCGATTCGGGCGGCTTCCAGGTGTTCTCGCTCGCGCATCGCCGCAAGATCACCGAGCAGGGCGTGACGTTCGCCTCGCCGGTGGATGGCAGCAAGGTCTTCCTCGGGCCGGAGGAAAGCATGCGCATCCAGAAGGTGCTCGATTCGGACATCGTGATGATCTTCGACGAATGCACGCCGTATCCGGCGACCGAGCCGGTGGCGCGCGCATCGATGGAACTGAGCCTGCGCTGGGCCGAGCGCAGCAAGCGCGCGCACGAAGGCAACGATGCGGCGCTGTTCGGCATCGTGCAGGGCGGGGTGCACGAGCCGCTGCGCGAGCGCTCGGCCTCGGCGTTGCAGGCGATCGGTTTCGATGGTTATGCGATCGGCGGCCTGGCGGTCGGAGAACCGGAACACGAGCGCAACCGCATCCTCGAACACATGCACCCGCTGCTGCCGCAGGATCGGCCGCGCTATCTGATGGGCGTCGGACGGCCGGAGGATCTGGTCGAAGCAGTGGCGCGTGGCGTGGACATGTTCGATTGCGTGATGCCGACCCGCAACGCGCGCAACGGGCACTACTTCACCTCGTTCGGCACGGTGCGGATCCGCAACGCCAAGTACGAACAGGACCTGCAGCCGATCGAGCCGGGCTGCGGTTGCTACGCCTGCACCGGCGGCTTCACCCGCGCCTACCTGCGCCATCTGGATCGCTGCAATGAAATGCTGGCGCCGATGCTCGGCACGCTGCACAACCTCTGGTACTACGAAAAGCTGATGGCCGACATCCGGCGCGCCATCGAGCAGGACCGTTTCGCCGATTTCCGCGCCGGCTTCTACGCGGCCCGGGGCGTGGACGCGCCGGCCTGAACGAGGCGGCGCGGGAGCGGAATCCTCCTGACCGCGGAACCTTTGACCGCCGCGGCGGTCTTCACACCGCCATGTCCGCCCACGCCACCGGCCGGCGGCCGGGACGGCGAACACTCACGCATGGCATAATTCCCGGCTGCTTACGTATCAGGACGGATAACTCCATGAATCTGCTCGATTTTCTCATCGCTCCGGCGCACGCCCAGGCGGCCGGCGCTCCTGCCCAGGGTGGCATGGGTAGTTTCGGCCTGCTGATGCCGATCATCCTGATCGCCATCATGTACTTCCTGATGATCCGCCCGCAGATGAAGCGTGCGAAGGAACACCGCACGATGCTCGACAAGCTCTCGCGCGGCGACGAAGTCATCACCACCGGCGGCATCGCCGGCACCGTGGCCGATATCGGCGACAACTTCGTCACCATCGAAATCGCCGACAACGTGCGCGTGCGCGTGCAGAAGACGGCGGTGGGCAACGTGCTGCCGAAGGGCACGCTGAAGTCCGCCTGATTCCTTTCTCCCACTGCTGAGCGTGCGCCCGCAAGGGCGCGCGCGGGTTGCCGCAATGCTTGAATTCCCTCGCTGGAAATATTTCCTCATCCTGATCGTGGTCGCGTTGAGCGTGTTCTACGCGCTTCCGAACATCTATCCGCAGGATCCTTCGGTCCAGATCACGCCCAATCGCGGCGCGGCCATCGACGCCGCTTTGCGGCAGCGCGTGGAAAGCACGCTGAAGAGCGCGGGCGTCACCGCCAAGGAAGTGGACACCGGCGACGGCAAGAGCATGCTCGTGCGGCTGCCCAGCCTGGACGCGCAGACCAAGGCCAATGACGCGCTGCGCGGCGCGCTCGGCGAGAACTACGTGGTGGCGCTGAACCTGGCCTCGACCGTGCCGGACTGGCTCGGCAGGCTTGGCGCGCGGCCGATGGTGCAGGGCCTGGACTTGCAGGGCGGCGTGCACTTCGAACTGCAGGTCGATCAGAAGGCGGCGCTGGACAAGCGCGTCGATGCCTACGTCGAGGACACCCGCGTCACCCTGCGCGACAACCACATCCGGTATCAGGGCGTGGAGCGCCGGCCGGACAACAGCATCGTCGTCAACCTCGCCCCCGGCGAGAGCGCGACCAAGGCCCGCGACGTACTGGCCAAGGCGCTGGTGGCCTCCACCAATGGCACCGCCGCGCTGGTCGGTGGCGCCGCGCTGACCTACACGATTGAAGATCAGCGCATCATCATCGGCCTGCCCGAGAGCGAACTGAACCAGATCGCCGGCAGCGCCATCGAGCAGAACATCGCCACGCTGCGCAACCGCGTCAACGAACTCGGCGTGGCCGAGCCGATCATCCAGCGCCAGGGCAACGACCGGGTGATCGTGCAGTTGCCGGGCGTGCAGGACACCGCCGAAGCCAAGCGCATGATCGGCGCCACCGCGACCCTGGAGTACCGCGCGGTCGTGGACGGCAACGCCTACGACGCCGTCGCCAGCGGCAACGTGCCGCCGGAAGCGCGCGTCTATTACCGCCGCGAACTGGGCCCGGATGGCAAGCCGATTCCCGTGCTGCTCAACAAGCGCGTGATCGTCGCCGGTGATCAGATGGTCGGCGCGCAGTCCTCGGTGGACAACAACGGCCTGCCGGCGGTGAGCGTGACGCTCAACAACGTCGGCGGCCAGCGCATGTTCGACTTCACCAGCGTCAGCGTGAACAAGCCGATGGCGGTGGTGTACATCGAGCGCATCCCGCAGGTGGACATCGTCAACGGGCAGGAAGTGCGCAGCACGCGCATCAAGGAGGAAGTGATCTCGGTGGCGAACATCAATGGCGTGTTCGGCAAGAACTTCCAGACCACCGGCCTGGAGAAGACCGAAGCCGACAACCTGGCCAAGCTGCTGCGCGCCGGTTCGCTGGCCGCGCCGATGGACTTCATCAGCGAGCGCGTGGTCGGCCCGAGCCTGGGCGCGGAGAACGTCGAGCGCGGCACCAAGGCGGTGGCGTTCTCGTTCCTGTTCGCACTCGGTTTCTTCCTGATCTACTACCGCATGTTCGGCCTCATCACCTGCATCGCGCTGCTGCTCAACCTGGTGATGGTGGTGGCGGTGATGTCGTTGTTCGGCGCGACGATGACGCTGCCCGGTTTCGCCGGCCTGGCGCTGTCGATCGGCATGTCGGTGGACGCCAACGTGCTGATCAACGAGCGCATACGCGAAGAACTGCGCGCGGGCGTGCCGCCGTTGGCCTCGATCGCCACCGGTTACGACAAGGCGTCCGGCACCATCTTCGATTCCAACATGACCGCACTGCTGGCCGGCGTGGCGCTGTTCGCCTTCGGCACCGGCCCGCTGAAGGGCTTCGCCATCACGATGATCGTCGGCATCCTGACCTCGGTGTTCACCGCGGTCACCGTGTCGCGCGCGCTGGCGACGCTGATCTACGGCCGTCGCCGCAAGCTGAAGTCGCTGGCCATCTGACGAGAGCATCCGAACCATGAAACTCTTTCCCCTGCATCTCGTTCCCAACGACACCAACATCAACTTCATGCGCCTGCGCTGGGTGTCGCTGGCCATCGCGCTGATCCTCGCGCTGGTGGCCGTCGGCGCGATGGCGTTCAAGGGCTTCAACTACGCGCTGGATTTCACCGGCGGCACCGCGATCGAACTGCGCTTCCAGACGCCGCCGGACGTGGATCAGGTGCGTGAGCGCCTGGACGCGGCCGGCTACCAGGGCGCGCAGGTGCAGACCTTCGGCACCGGTCGCGATCTGCTGGTCCGCCTGCAGCCGCGTGACGGACAGAAGGACGCCGAGGCCGCCAACCGCACCGCGCAGGAAGTGGTGAAGCTCACCTCGCTGCCGGGCAATCCGGCCACCAAGCTGCGCAGCGAACAGGTCAGCCCGCAGGTCGGCAAGGAGCTGGCCATGAACGGCCTCTACGCGCTGATCTTCGTGGTCGTCGGCTTCCTCATCTACATCGCGTTCCGCTTCGAATGGAAGTTCGCGGTGGCGGCCATCTTCACCACGCTGCATGACGTGCTGATCTGCGCGGGCTTCTTCGCGTTGACCGGGCGCGAGTTCGATCTGACCGTGCTGGCCGGCCTGCTGTCGGTGATGGGCTTCTCGATCAACGACACGATCGTGGTGTTCGATCGCGTGCGCGAGAACTTCCGCTCGCTGCGCCTGGAGCCGGTGGAACTGCTGAACCGTTCGGTCAACCAGACGCTTTCGCGCACCATCATCACCTCGTTCGTCGCGTTCCTGACCGTGCTGGCGCTGTATCTCTACGGTGGCGGTTCGCTGGAAGGCATGGCGATCTCGCAGATGATCGGCATCGTGATCGGCACCATCTCCTCGATCTTCATCGCCTGCCCGCTGCTGACGATGGGTTTCCTCAAAGTCACCAAGCAGGATCTGATGCCCAAGGCCAAGGACGAAGCCGCGCTGGCGCGCCGGCCCTGAGTCCTGTCAGTGGCCCGCCGGAAAGCCGCGCGATTGCGCGGCTTTTTTTGTGCGTGCGGCGTCGCGTCCCGGCGTGTTCAATGCACCGGTCGATCCACCTCATAGACGAACGCCGGCGACAGCGTGGCGATCGCGTCGATCGGCTGTGGCGGTCGCCACAGATAGAGGCTGAAGGTCAATCGATCCGGTGTCACGTCGATGATCGTGAAGCCGTTCTTCTCGACCGGCTTGAGCGCCTGCTGCATGCCCATCAATTGCGAGGGCGTGGATTCGATGCTGCGGAACGCGGACGGAAACCCCATGTCGCCGCTACCGAGCGTGCCGGTGGTGACGACGTGGACGCCATGCTCCAGCGTCATTTCGCCGGAGCGATCCAGCATGCCGGCGCCGGAGGCGTGGAAATCGCCCTGGATGATCACCGGCGGCCGCTGATCCTGTGAAGCGAGCGCGGCGATCAACCGCTGGTGCTGCGCCAGCCAGCCGCTCTGCCAGCCGATCTTGGACTTGTAGAGCACCAGCTTGCCGACATCGGCATCGAGCACGTCCGGATACCAGTCACCGAGCTTGCCGGAGGAATACCCGAATGGCAGCGAAGGGCAATGAAAGAAATGCGTGGTGTCCTGCGCGCGCGTGCGCGCGATCAGCCAGTCCTCCACCCATTGTGGCACCAGCTTGGCGTGCTCGCCCTTCTGATCCAGATAGCGGCGGCAATCGTAGAACACCGTTTCCAGCAAGCGGCCATAACGCAGCGTGCCGAAGCACAGGTTGGTCGCACGCGTCGCGCTGGCGTGATGGCCGCTGGGAAGCCATTCGGGGCGATTCCGATCCGGCAGGAATTCCGGGTAGTAGAGATGCTGCGTCTGCTCCGCGCCAAGCGTGCCGTACTGATCGGGCGGCTGCGTCGCGATCCATGGATCGAATTCGTCGTTCTCGAAATTGTCGTGATCGTCGGTGAGGAAAAAGCATGGCGTCGAGCGCAGCGCCGTGCCGTACAGGCCCGCGATCTGGTAATCGCAGACGCCGAGGAACGTCTCGAGATTGCGTGGATGCAGCATCGGCACCGACAGATCCAGCGGTTCGCCGAACCTGACCCACACCTGTTCGCGCATGTAGCGCGCGATGTCCTCGCCCTTGTTGAGCGAAGTCTTCTGATCCCAGTAGATGTGATCGCCATTGGCGATGACCACGTCCGGCTGCAATGACAGTCCGCGCATCAAAAACTGCCGGCGCGCGCTCATGTCCAGGAACCACGACTTGCCATGGAACAGCGGACCGTCGTAGCCGCCGCCGCAGGTGTAGGCGAGGATGCGATGCCGTCGCGGCATCGCATCCGGCGCCGGCAGCGTGCGTAGGAGCCACGCATCGCACAATGGTGCGCCGCCGGCATCGGTGATGCGCAGCTCGTGGCTCGTGTCCGGCCGCAATGCTTCGGCATCGAATCGCCAGAAGCGTCCCAGCGGATCGGTCCGTTCGCCCGGTACCGCGCGCCCGTCGATCGAAAACAGCGGCGTGGTGGCGAGCACGGTCTTGAAGGACGCCTTGATCAGGAGGCGATCATGGCTCGCCGCGGGGATCACGTGCGCCAGCATCCCTGCGTTCCATTCTCCGCTCATGCGGCATCTCCGGACGATGGAGCGGGGCGGTCAATACGAGGCCACGATCGACCGGCGATGCGTGCGGCCTGGCGCGCCCGCCATCACCGCGCCTACGGACTCGCACGCGGCCCCGGCGCGGGCCGGGGCCGTGACGTTTCGTGTCAATCCACCGCGAGCGCGGCGGCAGCGAGTTTTTCCAGATCCAGGTATTGCGCCTTTTCGATGGTGACGCCGACGAAGGCAATCGTGCCGCCGGCGAAGTCGCCGGGCGATTCGTATTCCTGGCTCACCGCATCGCCGCTGTCGCGTCCGATGCACAGGCCGTCGCCGGAGAGGGTGAACTTGCCGGCCTGCGTCTTCATCGCGCCTTCGGCAACCACCTTGTCGTTGACGTACAACTTCGTGCGTCCCAGCGATTCGCCGTGCTCGCCGCTCTTTTCGCGGATGAACTCCATGCCGAGCGTGTACTTGCCCGGCGCCAGTTCCGGCGAGACGAACGATTGCTCCGGCTTGATGCCGAGGAAGTTGTAGACGTAATGGAACTTGCGGTTCTTGATGAAGAGCGCGTGCCCGCCGAAGCGCGAACCATGCGCGAAGATGACGCCCGAGCAGTCCGGTCCGATTTCCACGTCCGCCAGGATCTTGAACGAGCGTCCGCGCACGTTGACCGCCACGCCTTCGGGCACCGGCGACGTGCCGGGATAGTAGATGTAGCGCTCGCGCGGCGCTTCCTCCGAGGGTCGTTCGACACCGAGGATTTCGGCGGGCGTGCGATCATCCAGCGGAAGCACGAAGTTGCGATCGGCTTCCTCGAACCACGCCTTGATCAGTGCGTCGAGTTTTTCCGGATGCTGGCTGGCCAGGTTGGTCGATTCGGAGCGATCGGCATCGACGTGGTAGAGCTCCCATTCGTCCTGATCGAAGTGGCCCTTGCTCGACAGCGCCGCGTGCACGGCCGAGGCCTTCCAGCCGTTTTCCCAGATGCCGCGCGTGCCGAGCATCGCGTAGTACTGGCGCTGCTTCTTCGTCGGCGCGTTGGCGTCGCTGAAGCTGTAGGCCATCGAGACGCCGGAGAGCGGATACTGTTCGACACCACGATATTCCTTCGGCATCTCCAGCCCGCAGGCTTCCAGGATCGTCGGCACGATGTCGGTGCAGTGGTGGTACTGGTTGCGCACCTCGCCGCGCGCCTTGATGCCCTTGGGCCAGGAAATGACCATCGGCGCACAGGTGCCGCCGGAGTATTCGGCGTAGCGCTTGAACATCTGGAACGGGGTGGAGAACGCCACCGCCCAGCCGGTCGGATAATGGCCGTAGGTCTCGACGCTGCCGAGCACGTCGATGTACTTCATGTTCTCCGACAGTTCGTCCGGGAAATTGTTGAAGAACTTGTTTTCGTTGACCGAGCCATTTGGGCTGCCTTCACCGGAGGCGCCGTTGTCGGCGCAATAGAAGATCAGCGTGTTGTCGAGCTGGCCGCTCTGTTCCAGGTAATCGATCAGGCGGCCGATCTGCACGTCGGTGTATTCGGAGAATCCCGCATAGACTTCAGCCATGCGCGCGAACAGTCTCTTCTCGTCGGCATTGAGCGTTTCCCACGGGCGCACCGCGTCACCGGGATTGGCCACTTCGCCGGGCAACGGATTGATCGGGGTGAGCTTGGTGTCCTTGGGCATCAAGCCCTTTTCGATCATGCGCGGCAGCACCCATTCGCGATAGGCCTCGTAGCCGGCATCGAACTTGCGCTTGTATTTGTCCACGTATTCCTTGGGCGCGTGATGCGGTGCGTGGTTGGCGCCGGGACACAACCACATGAACCATGGTTTCGACGGATTGCTCGCCTTCTGATCGCGGATCATCTGCAAGGCCTGGTCGACCAGATCCTTGGACAGGTGATAGCCCTCTTCGGGCGGATAGGGCTGGTCGATGAAGCGGTTGTCCTCGGTCAGATCCGGATACCACTGGTTGGTCTCCCCGCCGAGGAATCCGTAATAGCGATCGAACCCCTTCTGCAGCGGCCATTCGGATCGGCTCGCGCCGGAGGCGATGTCCTGCTCGGGCACGTTGGGTTCTTGCCCAGCCAGTAGGTGCTGAAGCCGTTGTCCTGCAGCACCTGGCCGATGGTCGCGCATTCGGCGGGCACGCGGCCGCTCCAGCCGGGGAATCCCTGCGCGGCTTCGGTGATGCAGGAGCAGCCGTTGAGGTGATGGTTGCGTCCGGTCAGGAAGCACGAGCGCGTCGGCGAACACAGCGCGGTGGTGTGCCACTGCGAATAGGTCAGTCCACGATCGGCCAGCTTCTGCAGCGTGGGCATTTCGATGCCGCCGCCGAACGGTGACCACGCGGCCAGGCCGGTGTCGTCGTACAGCACGATCAGGATGTTGGGCGCGCCGTCGGGCGCCTTGCGCAACGAATACGGCTCCCAGTCCGGAGTGGAGTCGCGGATATCGAGCTTGATGACACCGTTGAAGGTCTTTTTCCTGCTTGCCATGTCGGGGCTCCTCGGTCGACGGTTGCGCGCCGCGTGATGCGCTGCAGTCAGCTCGTCACTGCGCGGTCTGCCTGGTGAGCCGGGAGAATCTGGATGCGTCGAAGCGATCGCGTCGGCCCGGATCAGGGAGCACAGATTGCCGGGCCGTCATCGCGGCCGCATCCGTAAAACCAATGTCGGTGCGCCAGTAAAACTACTGGCGGATCCGCGTGCGCCTGAAACCAGCGATCACGCGCGCGAAGGCACCGCGCGCCGGGTCAGCGCGCAGGCGGAGAGAGGGCGGTTTGCATCGCACGCGGTGCGCGCGCGACCGCGTGGCGATCAGCCCTTGGGCGGATCGAAGCTGGACGCGTAGCCGGAAGAGACGATCACCTTCTGCAAGGCGTCGGTGACCTTGAGATTGCCCGCGACGATCTGGCGCGTCTGCGGCCCGCGACCGTCCAGGCGGGCGGTGGCCGCGCCGCGGAAGTCGCAGATGCGGCCGCCGGCTTCGCGCACCAGCAACACGCCCGCGGCGACGTCCCAATCCTTCACGCCGGCTTCGAAATACGCATCGATGCGGCCGCAGGCCACGTATGCCAGATCCAGTGCGGCCGAACCGGTGCGGCGCACGTCTTCGGCGTGCACCAGCAGTTCGCGCACGCATTCGAGCTGTGCGCCGGCGCGCGCGCGTTCGCGCGGCGGGAAGCCGGTGCTGACCACCGTTCCGGCGAGATCCTTGCGATCGGCCACGCGGATGCGGCGCTCGTTGAGCTGCGCGCCGGCGCCGCGGCTGGCGGTGAACAGATCATTGCGCAGCGGATCGAAGATCACCGCGTCGGTCGGTTCGCCGTTTTCCACCAGCGCGATCGACACGCAGTAGTGCGGGAACCCGCGCAGGTAGTTGCTGGTGCCGTCGAGCGGGTCGATGACCCAGGTGTAGCGGCCCGAACCCTGCGCGCCGCCTTCCTCGCCGACCACGGCGTAATCCGGATAGGCCCGGCGCAGTTCCTTGACGATGACCTTTTCGGCATCGGCGTCCACTTCGCTGGCGTAGTCCATGCGGTCCTTCTGGACCACGTTGAGCGCTTCGAGCTTGTTGATGTTGCGCAACAGGACGTTGCCTGCCAATCGGGCGGCCTTGACCATGACGGTGACGGCGGGTTTCTGCATGGCTTCGGACCTCGGAACAGGCAGGGGCGGTGTGGACGGTGGAAAAGAGCGGCGCGGCGCGAAGGCCGGCGTGCACAGTTTAACATCGCCACCCATGAACACTCCTGCATTTGAACTTCACGCCGCCGCGTCCCGGCTGCGCATCGTGCTGGTCGGCACCCAGCATCCGGGCAACATCGGCGCGGCCGCCCGCGCGCTCAAGACCATGGGCCTGGCCCGGCTGGTGCTGGTGGCGCCGGAGGATTTCCCGGCCGACGAGGCCTTCCGGCGTGCGGCCGGCGCGGACGATCTGCTGGCGCAGGCCGTCGTCACCCCGGATCTGGCCAGTGCGGTGGCCGATTGCCGCTACGTGCTGGGCTGCACGGCGCGCAGCCGCCGCGTGCAGTTGCAGGAATTCGAACCGCGCGAGGCGGCGGCGCAGGCGGTGGCGATGGCCGCCGAGGGCGAGGTCGCGCTGGTGTTCGGGCGCGAACGCACCGGCCTGACCAACGAGGAACTCCAGCTCTGCCATGCCGCCGTGCATATCCCGGCCAATCCCGAGTACAGCTCGCTCAATCTGGCCGCGGCCGTGCAGGTGCTGAGCTACGAACTGCGCCTGGCGCTGCGACGGCCCGCCGCGCAGGCGGAGGCGCCCGGCGCCCATCCGGACGAAGCGCCGGCCACCCACGCCCAGCTCGAAGGCTTTTTCGCGCAACTGGGCCAGACCCTGGACGAGATCGATTTCCACAAGGGGCGCACGCCGGATTCGGCGATGCGCAAGCTGCGCCGGCTGTATCTGCGCGCGCATCTGAACACGCAGGAAGTGCGGCTGCTGCGCGGCATTCTCGCCGATGCCCAGCGGATGGCGCGGATCGCGCGCGGGAACGGTTGAATCTACTGTCCGTTAATCGTGATTTCAGCTAGGCTCCTCCCACCTTGCCCGTGGGACCTTCGTTTGCCTAGCGCGTGTCACGCATTCTGGAATGCCCTCTCCACGCATCTGGGCCGTCGCCGGGACCGGCGCACGCAGGTTTCCCAAGGACGAAGCGAACCGCAGCAGGCGACCCGGGCCCGGCCCGAAGCGGTCGGCGTGCCGCTGCGCAGGCGCTGGATGATCGCGCTGGCGCTGGCCGGTGTGTGCTGCACGGCCGGCTTCACCGCGCCGGTCGATGCCTCCGGCGACGACCATGTGCTGGTGCTGGGCCGGATTAGCGACGACCCGCGCGCGCATTACGAACAGCTCAAGCCGCTGCTCGATTACGTGGTGCCGCGCATGCGCGATGTGGGCATCACCGAAGGGCGCATCCTGATGGCGCGTGACGTGCAGCAGATGACCAGTTATCTGCGACGTGGCCGCGTGGACTGGGTGACCGAGACCGCGGGCACGGCGATGCGTCTGCAGGAGCGCGCCGGTGCGCGGCCGTTGCTGCTCACCGAGCGCGGCGGCGTGGGGCGCTATCGCGGCGTGTTCTTCGTGCGCCGCGACAGCGGGCTGGAATCCCTGGCGGATCTGCAGGGCCGCACGGTGGCGTTCCAGAACACGGCCTCGACCAGCGCGTATTTCGGTCCGGCCACCGAGCTGCTCGATGCCGGCCACCGCCCGGAAATCCTGCTCTCGCCGATGGATCGGCCCGGGCCGGATTCGGTCGGCTACGTGTTCGCCCGCACCGAACTGAACATCGCCGTGTGGGTGCACAAGCGGCTGGTGGATGTGGGCGCGGTGAGCAACCTGGACTGGGACGACGTGCGCCGTATCCCGCCGGCGTTCCGCAACGATTTCCGCATCATCCACGAAACGCCGGACTACCCGCGCGCGCTGGAGATGGTGCGCGGCGATATCGATCCGCGCGTGGAAGCGCGCCTGCGCGAAGTGCTGCTGCAGGCCGCCGAGGATCCGGACGCGCGCGAAGCCATGCGCCTGTTCTTCCGGACCACGCGCTTCCTGCCGGTGGACGCGGCCTCGCAGCAATCCCTGGATCACCTGCGCAAAGGCGTGATCCGCGTGCGCGAGCGGATCGAATGAAGAAGATCCGCTTCGGCCTGCAGGCCCGCTTCCTGACCGCGATGACGTTGATGCTGGCGGTCGTGATCGCGCTGCTGGCCACGCTGTTGCACCGGCAGAAGGAGATGCAGCAGGAGGTGGCCGACGCCGCCCGCGAGGCCATGCATGGCATGGTCGAGGACAGCCTGCGCCGCCACGGCGAGGCGACCGTGGACCAGCTCGCCGACGCCCTGACCAATCCGCTGTACTACTTCGATCTGGACACCATTGGCCGGCTGGTGCGGTCCGCCCAGCGCGAGCCGGACGTCAAGTACGTGCTGGTCTTCGATCCGCAGGGACGCATCATCCACGACGGCACTGAAGAGATCGCGGTCTACGGCCAGCAGATGAACGATCCGCTGGCGTACGAAGCGGTCAGCACCAGCGATCTGCATACGCAGTGGTCGCCGCAGATCGTCGACATCTCCGAGCCGATCATGATCGGCAACGAGCGCATCGGCGGCGTGCGCGTGGGCTTCTCGCTCACGTCGGTGCGGGCGCATGAGGAGCGCGCGGTGACCTCGGCCCGCACGCGGCTGGAAGAACTGGGCCGTCGCCATCTGCTGTGGGTGGCCGCGCTGCTGGCCGCGCTGGTCGCCGCCTGCGTGGCGATCATGGTGTACGCGCAGCGCACGCTGGTGCGGCCGATTCGCCAGCTCGCCGATGCGGCGCACGCGATCGAGGTCGGCAACTACAACAGCGAGCGGCCGGTCAGTCATCGCCAGGACGAAGTCGGCGAACTGGTGCGTGCCTTCAGCAGCATGAGCGACAGCATCGCGCGCCACGATCGCGATGTGCGCCGGATGGCCTACACCGATTCGCTTACCGGGCTGACCAACCGCCTGGCTTTCCGCGAAAGCCTCGACCATCGCCTGATGATGTTGCGTGGCGCCGGCCGCCAGCTGGCGCTGCTGTTCGCCGACATCGACGATTTCAAGCGCGTCAACGACACCCTCGGGCATGAAGCCGGCGATGAAGTGCTGCAACAGTTCGCCAATCGCATCCGCGAAGCGGTGGACACGCTCGGCGGCGACGATGCGCTGCTGGCGCGTTTCGGCGGCGATGAATTCGTCATCCTGATCCAGGACGGCGACGTGCGCGCGGCGGCGACGCGGCTGGCCGAACGGCTGGTCACCGAACTCGGACGGCCGATCGTCATCCAGGATCGCCAGGTCTTCCTCGGCACCTCGATCGGCATCACGCTGTTCCCGGAGGATGCGTCCGGCGCGACCGCGCTGATGAAGAATGGCGACATCGCCATGTACCAGGCCAAGGTCGCCGGCAAGAACTGCTACCGCTTCTACAGCCGCGCGATGGATCAGGCGGTGGAGCGGCGCGTGCGGATGGAACAGGAACTGCGCGGCGCATGGGAACGCGGTGAACTGAGCCTGCTGTATCAACCGGTGTTCCGCCTGTCCGACAGCCGCATCGTCGGCGCCGAGGCGCTGCTGCGCTGGCAGCATCCGGAACTGGGCATGGTCGCGCCGTCGGTCTTCATCGACGTGGCCGAGCAGAGCGGTCTGATCGAAACCATCGGTCCGCGCGTGCTGCGCGCGGCGTGCACGGCCGCGGCACGCTGGAGCGCGGATCGCGATCCGATGGATCAGTTGTTCGTGTCGGTCAATGTATCCCCGCGCCAGTTGCGCAGCGGCGATCTGCCGGAGGTCGTGGCCGAATGCCTGCGCGAAACCGGGCTGGCGTCCTCGCGACTGCATCTGGAACTGACCGAGACCGCCGTGATCGCCGACGAAGCGCACGCCAGCGCGCTGCTTGCGACCTTGCACCGCACCGGCGTGAAGGTGTGGCTGGACGATTTCGGCACCGGTTTCTCCGGCCTGAGCCATCTGCGCCGCGTGCCGGTGGACGGCGTCAAGATCGATCGCAGTTTCATCGCCGACATGCTGCGTGATCCCGATGACCTGGCGCTCACCAGCGCGATCATCGCCATGGCGCACTCGCTGGGCATCACCGTGGTGGCCGAAGGCGTGGAGAAGGAAGGGCAGTTCAGCATGCTGCGCGAACGCGGCTGCGATCTGGCGCAGGGCTACTGGCTGGGCTATCCGGTGACGGCCGCGGAGTTCGGGCAGCTCATCGTCTGAAGCCGGCTGACGCAGGCGCGGCTCCGTTCGATGTCCAGCCTCGTCTCCGCAGGCTCCTCTTTGCCACGGAAGCCGCTCCTGCAAGCAGAACGAGGTGCTGGAACGGTCAGCCGAACCAGCGATGGAACATCGCGGTCGTGGCGCCCACCAGTTCGCCTGACAGCACGCCGAACACGATCACCGCGATGCTGCCGGCGCACCACGCCACCAGCATCAGCGCGCCGTCGCGCTCCAGCAGCGCCAGCGCGAACAGCAGCAGCAACACACCGAACACGTAGTTGGTGAAGGGAATCGGCAGCGCGAGCAGGATGCCCAGCAGGACCAGCAGCAAGCCGGTGAACGACAGCGCAATCTTGTGATCGAGCACGCCGTGCATGCGCGGACGCACCACCTTTTCCAGCCGCGTCAGCCACGGCGCAAGCCGCTTGCGGAAGGTGATGAGGGCGCTGCGGTGCGGCCCGCGGCGCGCGAGGAACCCCGGCAACCACAGCTTGCCCAGACCAATCAGCAACTGCGCGCCAATCAGGATGACCAGCGGCCCGCCGATTGCACCGCCCACGCCGGGAATCGGAATGAAGGCCGGCAGCACCGCGATGAACAGCAGCAGCCCGAAGGCGCTCTGGCCGAAACCGGACAGCAGATCGCCCAATCGCAGCACGGCCGCCGGATCGCCGATCGCGAAATCGTCGAGCATCGCGCGGACGCCGACATGGCGCGCGGGCTCGCCCGCGTCCACGTCAGGCCGCGGCATCCTCTTCGCCTTCTTCCACCACACGCTGCAACAACAGCTTGTCCACGCGCGCGCCGTCCAGATCGACCACCTCGAAGCGCCAGCCGTCCAGTTCGAACCACTCGCCCACGTGCGGGATGCGGCCGAAGCGTTCGATCACCAGGCCGGCGATCGTGTTGTATTCGTCATCGTCCGGCAGGTCCACGCCGCCGAGCAGTTCGCGCAGATCGTCATTGGGCAGCGAGCCATCCACCAGCAGCGAACCGTCATCGCGCATGACCACCAGCGCGTCTTCCTCGGTGTTTTCCGCCGCCTGCAGGCGACCGACCACGGCGCCCATCAGATCGCTCAGCGTGACCAGACCCTGGATCTCGCCGTATTCGTCCACCACCAGCGCCAGCGACTGTTGTTCCTCGCGGAAGATTTCCAGCAGCTTCATCGCATGCGTGGATTCGGACACGAACAGCGTGTCGCGCAACTGCTCGAACAGATGTTGCGGATTGCTGGGATCCATGCGCGTGATGAGCGACTTCACCTCGAGGATGCCGGCGATGTCCTGATCGCTGCCGCGGTAGACCGGGTAGCGCGAGAAGCGGTGTTCGCGCATGACTTCGATATTGCGCTCGGGCGTGGCCTGGGTATCGAGCCAGGCGATGCGGTTGCGCGGCGTCATCAGGCTGTCGGCGGTGCGATCGCCCAGCCGCATCACGCGGTTCATCATGTCGCGCTCGTGCTGATCGATCACGCCCTGCTCGTGGCTCTCGGTCACCAGCAGGCGGATTTCCTCTTCGGTCACCGCGCCGCGCGCGTCATCCTTGATGCCGAGCATGCGCAGCACGCCACGGTTGATGGCGCCCAGCGTCATGACGATCGGCTTGGCAAAGCGCGACAGCCAGTACAGCGGAATCGCCACCACCGCCGCGATGGACTCCGGATTGGTCAGCGCCAGCCGTTTGGGGATCAGCTCGCCGAAGATCACCGAACTGGCGGTGATGAGCGTGACCGCGGTGGCGGTGCCGATGGTGGCGGCGTAACTCTGCGCGGACGGCCAGAAGTCGGTCAGCCAGGCGGCGATGAGCGTGCCGATGGCCTCGCCGCCGAACATGCCGGTGAGGATGCCCAGGCCGGTGATGCCGACCTGCACGGTCGACAGCAGGTTGTCCGGATGCTCGGCCAGATGCAGCGCCAGGCGCGCGCCGGTGCTTTCCTGCGCCATCTGCTTCAGCCGCAGCTTGCGCGAGGTCATCAGCGCCATCTCCGACAGTGCGAAGAAGGCGTTCAGGACAATCAGGGCGGCCACGATCAGCAGCTCAAGCACGACGTGCCTCCGTGGTGGTCAGGGAGGACGCGAGCGAGGTTCCGTGCCGCGGGCGACAGTGCGTGGGGGATGAAGTGTCGTCTTCCATAGGGTCGCACCCTCGGGTGCCGGGGGAGTGTACCAAACCCGGGTCAAGGCCCGTGCACGCGGTCCGGGCGCGCCGACCGGGCGGCCGGGCGTCGCCAGACCGGTCACTTAACCGTCATAATTCGCCCCGAGCCGTCCACCCCGCGACGGTTGGATTCGCCCCGATGTTCTCGTTGCAGACCATTTTCGGCTCCGGCCAGCAGTTCTATACCCTGCTCGAAGAGGCCGCGCAGGCCGCCTACGACAGCACCAAGGCGCTGCATTCGATGATGAAGGCCACCGATCGCCAGCCGGCGCTGGATGCCTTCAAGCTGGCGCGCCTGCGCGAGCGCGCCGCGTCGGACAAGATCAGCCAGGCGCTGGTCGACAGCTTCATCACCCCGATCGAGCGCGAGGACATCGAAGCGCTGGGCTCGGCGCTGTACAAGATTCCCAAGCAGGTCGAGAAGTTCGCCGACCGCTACTCGCTGGCGCTGCAGCATCTGGAAGGCATCGATTTCGCGCCGCGCGCGGCGATGCTCGAACAGGCGGCCGCCGTGGTCGTGGAGATGGTCCACGAACTGAAGAAGATGAACCTGGATCGCATGACCGCGCTCAACGAGAAGCTGCGCGCGATCGAGAACGAGGCCGATCGCCTGATGCTCGAACTCTACCGGGACATCTATTCCGGCCGGCTGGATCACCTGCAGATGTTCCTGCTGAAGGAATTCTTCGAGATCCTCGAAAAGGCCATCGATCGCTGCCGCGAAGCCGGCGTGGTCGCCTACCAGATCGTGCTGAAGAACAGTTGACGGCGACGGCCGTGCGCCCGCAGGCCGCACGCCGTGGATAAGGAATACACATGCTCACCCTGGTCCTGATCGTCATCCTGGCCGCGCTCGTCTTCGAGTTCATCAACGGCTTCCACGACACCGCCAATTCGATCGCCACCGTCGTCGCCACCAAGGTGCTGTCACCGGGCCAGGCGGTGATGCTGGCGGCGTTCACCAACCTGGTCGGCGCGCTGACCGGCACGGCCGTGGCCGCGACGATCGCCAAGGGCATCGTCAACACCGATGTGGTCGACGCCAGTTCGCAGGTGATCCTCTGCGCGCTGCTCGGCGGCATCATCTGGAACCTCATCACCTGGTGGAAGGGGCTGCCGTCCTCGTCCTCGCATGCGCTGATCGGTGGCCTGTGCGGCGCCGCGCTCGCCGCCGCGCACAACAACTGGGATGCGCTGATCTGGTCGGAAACCGTAGGCGACTGGGCCAAGAACAAGGGCCTGCTGTGGAAGGTGTTCCTGCCGATGGTGACCTCGCCGATCGCCGGCTTCCTGCTCGGCGTGATCGTGATGATGCTGCTGTGGGGACTAATCGCCGCGCTCTCGCGCGCCAAGGGCTGGCTGCGCCGGCTGTCGCGGCCGCATTTCGTCAACCGGTTCTTCGGCAAGGCGCAGATCCTGTCGGCCGCCTACATGGGCTACGCGCACGGTCACAATGATGCGCAGAAGACCATGGGCATCATCGCGTTGACGCTGTTCGGCGCCGAGGCCAGCGGTGCGCTCAACGATCTGCCGGGCTGGCTGGCGTTCCTGCATCCGGCCAGCGGCGACGAGAAGGACATCGCGATGTGGATCGTGCTGACCTGCGCGGTGGTGATGGCGCTGGGCACCGCGTCCGGCGGCTGGAAGATCATCAAGACGCTCGGGCACAAGATGGTCAAGCTGCATCCGATCAACGGATTCGCCGCCGAGACCAGCTCGGCCACGATCCTCACCGTCGCCGCGCATTTCGGCATGCCGGTATCCACCACGCACAGCATCTCCACCGCGATCATGGGCGTGGGCTTCGCCAAGAACCCGCGCGCGCTGAAGTTCAGCGTGGTCGAACGCATCATCTGGGCCTGGATCCTCACCATCCCCGCCGCCGGCGGCATCGCCTACGGCCTGCTCCGCCTGCTGGAATTGATGGGGTGGGCGTGAAGCGGGGATTGGGGAGACGGGATTCGGGATTCGGGATTCGTGAGCAGGTAGCCGATAGCCGATAGCCGGGGAATCGGAAATTGGAAATCGGTCAGGCGCGGTGATGCCACCGCCACCTCGAAAAAAAAAGCGCCGGTGCTGAGCCGGCGCTTTTTTGCTTCTGCTTTCGCTCTTGCTTTAGCAAATCCCGCATCCCGATTGCCGTCTCCCGGCTTTCAAAGCAAATCGCCTTCCGCCGAGAGCGCACGTTCCATGCTGTCGCCGAGGCCGCCGATTTCCAGCACGAGGCGGTCGACTTCGGCGGCGGTCAGGCCGTCGTAGGGACGGTTCTCGCACAGTTGCAGATAGGGCACGCCGTCGAGTTCACCGATCGCCAGATAGCCCACGCTGCTCTGCCAGTTGAAGGCGAGGGCGCGGCGCGCGTCGATGCCGGTGATCGGCGCGATCACCGTGCTCACGCGCAGGTAGTTGCGCTCGTCATCGTTGTGCAGCTCCGAAAGGAAGATGGCCTGGTGCCGCGTGCCGTTGTCGAGCGAAAGTTCGACGCAGGCCACGTAGGGCTCCTGCACGGAGACCCGATAACCAGAGGTCAGCAGGTGGCTGCGGATCTTTTCGAAGTTCTTCATGTTCATTCCCTGGCGCGTGCCCGGCTATGGTAGGCCGGTTGGCGCAGCCGGGGTAGCCTGCGCTTGCGGTCAACGTCCACACTTCGCGCTCCGGTCCGGACACTGCCATGGAATCCACCCCCGAAACACGCATCCTCGCCGCCATCCGGGCGATTCCGCGCGGGCACGTCGCCGGCTACGGCGAAGTCGCGCGGCGCGCGGGTCTGCCCGGGCGTGCGCGGCTGGTGGCGCGCATCCTCAGCCAGAACAACGACCCGCGGCTGCCTTGGCATCGCGTGCTGCGATCGGATGGACGCATCGCGTTTCCCGAAGGTTCGCAGGGTTATCGCGAACAGAGCCAGCGCCTGCGCGCCGAAGGCGTGCGGGTGGAGCAGGGGCGTGTGCGAGGCGTGAAGGCCGCGCGTGATCTCGACGAGGCGCTGTGGGGGCCTTCACGCTGAGCTGTGATTATCATGCTCGGCGTCCCCACCGAGATCCGTCCGCGATGCTCCCACAGATTCTTCCCGTCACGCGCGCCCTGTTGATCGCCAACGTCGTGGTGTTCCTGCTGCAACTGGTCCTGGGCAGCGCACTGGACACGTTCCAGTTGTGGCCGATCAACCTGACCGGACTGGATTCGCCCTATCCCTCGTTCATGCCGTGGCAGTTGCTGACCGCCGGTTTCATGCATGATCCGCAGAACCTCATGCACCTGCTGTTCAACATGCTGGCGCTGTGGATGTTCGGCTCTCCGCTGGAAGCCACGTGGGGCGAAAAGCGCTTCCTGACGTATTTCCTGGTCTGCGTGATCGGCGGCAACCTGTGCCAGCTCGGACTGGCGACCTGGATGATGAGCGAACGGCACGTGGTCTATTCGACGCTGGGTGCTTCAGGCGGTGTGTACGGCCTGCTGCTCGGCTTCGGCATGCTGTTCCCGAACCAGCGCATGATCATCTTTCCGATTCCGATGGAAATCCGCGCACGCACGCTGGTCATCATCTACGGTGCGCTGGCGGTGCTGTTCGCGCTCACCGGATCGCAGGGCGGCGTGGCCCACCTGGCGCACCTGGGCGGCATGCTGTTCGGATGGATGATGATCCGCTACTGGCGCGGGCAACCGCCGTTCGGCAAGCGCCGTCCGCCGGGCCCGCGCATGCGCATCGTCAAGTGACGATGATGGAGTGAACGAAAAACGGCGCGTTTTCCGCGCCGTTTTTTCATCCGCAGTGCGAGTGGATCAGCGCCAGATGCGGATCTGTTCGGCGTCCTTGCGCAGCATCGGCTGGCCGGGCTTGCAGGTGAAGGCTTCACCGAACGCGGGCAGGTTGGCCAGCGTGGCGTTGGTGCGCCACTGGCCGGGCGCGCGTGCATCCGAGGCCGCATTCTGCGCGGCGATGGCGGCATCGATGTTCTGCGCCCACAACTGCGCCCACGCCTTGAAGAAAGCCTGTTTCGCCGGCGCCGCGGCGCTCGCGCCGCCTTCGCGCGTATAGGCATCCCAGGCCAGTTCGACGCCAGCCAGATCGGCCATCGCTTCATCCTGCACGCGCTTGCCGTCGACCTTCACGTCCTTGAGCGCGGGATAGGCCAGCGCCTGGTACTGCGTGGCGATCTGCGAACCGAGTCCGTTCCATGCGGCGACATCGGCCGCGCTCCACCAGTCGCGCAGTTCGCCCTTCGCATCGATCATGCGGCCCTTGCTGTCGACGGCGCGGCTGAGTTCGTGGCCCACCAGTGCGCCATAGCTGCCGTACTGGCTGGCCGCATCCTGCGCGGGATCGAACACCGGCGGCTGCAACACGGCGGCGGTGACGATCAGGCGGTTCTGCGCGAGGTCATAGGCCAATGCCGGCTGCTGCGGCAGCACGTCCCAGCGGCGATCCGCATTGCCCTTGCCGATGCGCTTCATTTCCTCGCGATGGCGCCAGGTCGAGGCGATCAGCATGTTGCTGCCGAAACTGCCGCGGCCCATCGGCTGCACGGTGTAATCGACATCGCGGCGCGGCGTACCGACTTCGATCTTGAGATTGTCCAGCTTGGCCTTGGCCTTGGCCTCGGCCTTGGCGGGTGCACTCATCCACGTGTTGCGCTCGACGCCGCGCGCCAGTGCATCGGCGATCTGCGCGGCGAGGGCTTCGGCGCGCGCATCGGCGTCGGCGGACAGATAGCGCGCGGCGTACTCCTTGCCTAGCATCGGGCCGGCGGCGAGATTGATCGCATCCAGCACCTGCTGCCAGCGCGGCGGCGGCGTGGTCTGCGCGCGCAGCACGCGGCCGCGGAATTCGAATTCGGCATCACGGAACGACTTGGCCAGGTACGGCGCCATCGCATCCCCCACGCGCCAGCGCAGATAGGCCTTCCACTGATCCGGCTTGAGGCTGCCGATCAATGCATCGAGTTGCTTGAACAGCGCCGGGTCGGCCATCGAGACCGTGTCGTCACTGACGCCCTGCACCTTGAGGAAGGCATCCAGTTGCAGGTTGCGGTACTGCTTGCCGAGATCCTTCGTCGCCACCGGCGCGTAATTGGTCAGCGGGTTGCGCAGATCCGGCAGCGGCTTGGACACCTGCGCCAGCCGCGTTTCCAGATCGATCACCGCCTGCGCATCGGCGTCCAAGCGGTTCTGCGCGGTGCCGGTCAGGGCGAGGATCTGCTTGACGTAGGCGCGGTAGCGATCCATCACCTGGCGGGTATCGGCATCGTTGCGCGTGTAGAAGGCCGGGTCGGGCAGGCCGAGCCCGCCCTGCATGAAATAGCCGATGTGGCGGTCGAGCGCGCGCAGATCGATGTCCGGGCTGAAGTTGAACGCGACCGGGATGCCGACCTGGTGCAGCGCGGCGATCGAAGGTGCGATGTCCTTGCTCTTCTTGATCGCGTTGATGCGATCGAGCAGCGGCGCGATCGGCTTGGCGCCATCGGCTTCCACCGCCGCTTCGTCCAGGCCGCTGGCCCAGAAATCGCCGAGCAGTTTCTGCACGTTGCCCTGTGGTGATTGCATCGCCGCCTGCAGCAGATCGCGCTGTTGCTGCTGGGCGCGTTCGCGCAACTGGGCCAGTGCGCTGCCGCTGGTGTTGGCTTTGAGCCAATCGGCGTTGGCGCTGGCATGGAAATCCGAACACTGGGCACTGACGGCCGGCGCGCGCGCGGATTTCTTCCTGGCGGCTTCGGCCTGCGGGCTGCCCAGCGCGATGACCAGGGCAAAGGCGAGCAGGGTGGGGGTGCCAAGGGCGGCGCGGACGTTGGCCATCAGGGTGATCCGTGGAATGAAGTGGCCGGATTCTAGCAAGCACCTGCGCCGATCCCTGAACGCGCCGCACACTTCGCGCGACGTCCGCCGCATGCAAAAGGCCCGGGTTTCCCCGGGCCTTCGCAAGGTTCGACGCGTGCGTGGATTACCAGATGACGACCTGCTTGTCGCCCTCGCGCACCATCGCATCACCGCTCTTGCACTGGAACGCCGCCGCGAACGCCGGCAGGTTCGAGGGCGCACCGATCGCGCGGAACTGCGCGAGCGCGTGTTCGTCGGTCGCCAGGCGCTTGTCGATTTCCTGCGGGGTCATGTTGCGACGCCACACCGTGGCCCAGCTCAGGAAGAAGCGCTGGTCGCGGGTCAGGCCGTCGATCTTCGGATCCGGCGTGTCGCCGGCAGCCTTCTTCATCGCGTCATACGCCGTGGCCAGACCGCCGAGGTCGGCGATGTTCTCGCCCAGCGTGTGGTTGCCGTTGATCGGCTTGCCATCGGCGGTGCGATAGTCGTTGAACTGCGCGACCAGCTTGCCGGTGCGCGACTTGAAGCCTTCGGCATCGGCCGGCGTCCACCAGTTGACCATGTTGCCCTTGGGATCGAAGCGCGAGCCCTGATCGTCGTAGCCGTGGGTCATTTCGTGGCCGATCACCGCACCGATGCCGCCGTAGTTGATCGCATCGTCGGCATTCGGATCGAAGAACGGCGGCTGCAGGATCGCGGCCGGGAAGGTCAGCTGGTTCGCGAGCGGGTTGTAGGAGGCATTGACGGTCTGCGGACGCATGCCCCACTCGGTGCGATCCACCGGCTGGCCGATCTTGCTCAGATCCCACTTGTAGTTGAACTCGCGCGCGGCCAGCACGTTGCCGATGTAGCTGTCGCGGTTGGTGGCCAGGCCGGTCCATTCGCGCCACTTGTCCGGATAGCCCACGCGCGGCTGGAACGCGGTCCACTTCTCGATGGCCTTCTGCTTGGTTTCCGCGCTCATCCAGGCCAGGTTCTCGATGCGCGCCTTCAACGCTTCGCTGAGGTTCTTGATCAGCGCTTCCATCTTGGCCTTGGATTCGGCCGGGAACGCGACCTTCACGTACAACTGGCCGAGCGCTTCGCCCACTTGTCCATCGATGGTTCCCAGCACGCGCTTGCCGCGCTCCTTCAGTTCCTTCTGGCCGCTGAGCGTCTTGCCGTAGAACTCGAAGTTCTCCTGCACGAAGGCATCGGACAGGTAGGGCGAGGACTCGTCCACCAGATGGAAACGCAGATAGCTCTTCCACTGATCGGCCGGCACGTCGGCCAGCATCCTGCTCACTTCGGCATGGTATTCGGGCACCGACAGCGAGAACTTCTCCGGCACCTTCACGCCCTGCGATTCGAACAGCTTGGTGAAGGGGAAGTTCGGCGACAGCTTGTCGGCTTCGGCCGGGGTGACCATGTTGTAGTACAGGCCGACATCGCGCGAGAACTGCTCGCTCGACTTCGACACGCGGGCCAGCCGGGTTTCGAACGCCAGCACGTCCTTGGCCTGCCCGGCCGCGTCGGCGGCGGGCACGCCGGACAGCTCCAGCACCTTGGCGATGTGGGCCACGTAGGCGTCGCGGATCGCCTTGTACTTGGCGTCGGTGTAATACGGCGCGTCGGGCAGGCTCAGGCCGCCCTGGCCGGTGGCGGCGATGTTGATGGTGGAGTTCTTGAAGTCGGGCATCGAGCCGATGCCGATCAGATAGCCGTTGCCCTTGGCGGCCGACTTGCGCAGGTATTCGGCCACGGCCGGGCCATCGGCCAGCGCGTCGATTTCAGCCAGCATCGGCTTGAGCGGTTCGATGCCCTGCGCGTTGATCTTCTCCGCGTCCATGCCGGTGGACCAGAAGTCGCCCACCAGCTTTTCCACGCCGCTGGCCTTGGCATCGGCCGCGGCCTGCTCGGCCAACTGGCGCTGCACGGCGAGCGAACGCTCGGCCAGCATTTCGAACGCACCCCAACTGGTGCGATCACCCGGAATCGGATTGGCCGACAGCCACTTGCTGTTGACGTAATCGCCGAAATCGACGCAGGCGTTCTTGCTGGTGTCCAGATCCGAGAGCTGGAAGCGGTTCACCGGCGGCAGCTTGCTCTCGTCCAGTTTCAGCGCGGTGGGCGCGGCGGCGGGCGTGGCCTGCGCGGCGGCGTCCGGGCCAGCGGCCTCGTTCGGCTTGGAGCAGCCGGCCAGGGCGGCCGTGACGGCCAGCGAGAGGAGAAGCATCTGCGGTTTACGGAAGGTCACATTCAACTCCGGCCCATGCGGGCGTTGGGAAGCAGGAAAGGCAGCGTCCGGATGGACGTGCGCGGGACTCTACTCCCGGCGTGACCAAGCGCAGGGTGTCGAAGGTCATGGCCGCCGGGCCGCAACGAATTCTTTACGCGTCACCCGTGTTGCGCGCAGCCGCGCGGCGCGTCAGCCGTGGGCGTGGCTGACGCTGCGATTGCGTCCACCCTGCTTGGCCTGGAACAGGGCCGCGTCGGCGCGCTCGAACAGTTCCGTCGCGTCCAGTGTCTCGCCGTGCAGGGTGTGGATGCCGATGCTGGCGGTGAACGGCGTGGCGTCGCCGGCTTTCTCGCCGCGCGCGGCGAGATTGGCGAGATCGACATGGATGGTGGTGGCGATCGTGGCGGCCGCCTGCGAAGAGGTTTCCGGCAGCAGCACGGCGAATTCATCGCCACCCAGGCGCGCGATCAGATCACGCGGGCGTCTCGCGCGCCCGCGCAGCACGCGCGCCAGGGTGCGCAGCGCGGTATCGCCGCTGGCGTGGCCGTGGCGTTCGTTGATCTGGCGGAAATGATCGATGTCCAGCAACAGCAGCGACACCGGCAGTTGCGTGCGCTGGGCGGCGCGGGTTTCCTGTTCGAGCAGGTGCTGGAAGCGTCCGCGGTTGGCCAGTCCGGTCACCGGATCGGTCTGTGCGGCATGGCGGCTGCGCCGCGCCATCCGCCACGCGCAGATGCCTGCGCCGATCAGCAGGAGCAACAGCGCCGACGAGGCGGGAAACCACAGGTGCGGGAACCGAAGCAGCGCCCAGCACAGCACCAGCGTGAATACGATCGTCAGCGCGATGCCGCGCCACAGCGGGCGCAGGCCGGGCAGGCCGCACAGCAGCATCGGCAGCGCCACCAGCAGGATCGACAGCAACCACTGGCCACCCAGGGAGAGCGGCGTGATCGCCTTGCCCTGCAACAACATGTTGAGCACGTTGGCCTCGTACTCGACCGCATCGAGTTCACGCTGCGCCACCGCGCCGGGGACGCGCACGGTTTCACCCATGCCGGCCACGGTGGTGCCCACCAGTACGTGGCGGCCCTGCAACTGCGAGGCCGGTACGCGCTGGTTGATCACATCGACGAAGGACACGCGCGGAAACCGATCCGCGCCCTGTGCGTACGGGACCAACACCCGGTAATCGCGCACCCAGCGTTGCGGTGACGACGGTTCGCCTGCGTCGCTGCGCTGGCCGGGCAGGGCGGTGTCGGCATCGGCCGGGGCGCTGAGTTGGCTCATCGCCAGTGCCAGCGAAGGCCATCGCGCCGATCCCTGGCCGGCGCGCAACCACGCGCTGCGCACGACGCCATCGACATCGGCGGTGACGTCCACATGCCCGAGCGCGGCGGCCGAAGCGGCGAATTCGGGAATCGGCAGCAGTTCAACCGGTGCGCCGTCGCGCTGCGTGGGCTCGGCCAGCACCGGCAGCACGACCCGGCCATTGCGGCTGATCGCGCGCGCCAGCAAGGCATCGCCTTCGGGATCGAACAGGGCCGGCTCGGACAGCAGGAGATCCAGCCCGACGCCCTGTGCGCCCAGACGTCCCAGTTCGTCCACCAGCCGCGCATGCACCCGGCGCGACCACGGCCAGCGCCCCAGTTCGGCCAGGCTCTTTTCGTCCACCGCCACGACCACGATGCGCGGATCCGGCGACAGTGACACCGCGCCGCCGATGCGGTCGTACAGCCACGCATCCAGCCGCTGGCACACGCCCAGCAGCAGCATGCAGGCCACCAGCGCCGAGGCGCCGACGGCGATCAGCACGCGGTTGCGCAGGCTCAGGCTGACGGTGTCGGCTGCCATCAGGCGAGCGACTCCGGGCGATGTGAGAGGCCCGAATCGATGATCAGCCCCGGAACGGCAGGCGCGCCCGGGGGCAATTCCGTCATCCTGCGCATCGAACGCCGGTGAAGGTGGCCGGTGCCCGCGGCCGGCCCGGAGGCCGCGGCAGCGACCGGCGGGGTAACCACGATGACACGTGCGGCCAGGACGTTATGCTCTGCCGGCGTCGTGCGCACGGCGTCGTTCCGGCGACGCATCGCGCAGGCGGTGGCGCCGGACGGCCCGGATCCGGGCGACGGCCTGTCACACCTTCCCTTTTCCTGGATCCCGCTCGTGCTCGACAAATCCGTTCCCCGTCGCACTGAAGAATGTCATCGGACTCACGATTATAGGGGAGCCGAAGCCCGAGCCACCCGGCGGGGAGCCCGGCATGGCTGAGCCGGTGCGCGACGTCATCCTCATCGGCGGCGGCCACAATGGGCTGGTCTGCGCGGCCTATCTCGCCCGGGCCGGTTTGAAGGTGACCGTGCTGGAACGCCGCCACGTGCTCGGCGGCGCGGCGGTCACCGAGGAATTCCATCCGGGTTTCCGCAATTCGGTGGCCTCGTACACGGTGTCGCTGCTGCAACCGCGCGTCATCGCCGATCTCGATCTGCATGGCCACGGGCTGCGCATCGTGCGGCGCCGGCGCAACAACTTCCTGCCGCTGCCGGACGGACAGTATCTGCTGACCGGCGAAGGCCAGACCCAGGCGCAGGTGGCGAAGTTCTCCGCACGCGATGCGCAGACGCTGCCGCGCTACGAGGCGCGGCTGGATGCCATCGCCGACGTGCTGCGCGCGCTCGCGCTGGAGCCGCCGCCCAACCTCACCGATGGCGGCTGGTGGAAAGCGCTGCCCGAACTGCTGCGCGCCGGGCGGCTCGGCAAACGTTTGTATGCACTGGACGAAACGCTGCGGCAGGAGTTGCTGGATCTGTTCACCATCTCGGCTGCCGAGTATCTGGATCGCTGGTTCGAGAGCGCGCCGATCAAGGCGTTGTTCGGCTTCGACGGCGTGGTCGGCAATTACGCCAGTCCGTACACGCCGGGCTCGGCGTATGTGCTGCTGCATCACGTGTTCGGCGAGGTCAACGGCGTCAAGGGCGCATGGGGGCACGCGATCGGCGGCATGGGCGCGATCACGCAGGCCATCGCCGCTGCCGCGCGCGCCGCGGGCGCGGAGCTGCGCACGGACGCGGGCATCGGCGAGGTGATCGTCGAAAAAGGCCGCGCCGTCGGTGTCGTCACCGAACACGGACAGACCCTGCGTGCGCGCGCCGTGGTCGCCAACGTCAATCCGAAATTGCTGTACCAGCGGCTGATGCGTGAACGCGATGTGCCGCAGGCCACGCGCGAACGCATGGCGAACTGGCGCTGCGGCTCCGGCACGTTCCGCATGAACGTCGCGCTGTCGCGGCTGCCGGATTTCACCGCGCTGCCCGGCGAAGGCGATCACCTCACCGCCGGCATCATCCTTGCGCCGAGCCTGGACTACATGGATCAGGCCTATCGCGATGCGATCGTGCGCGGATGGTCGCGCGAGCCGATCGTGGAAATGTTGATCCCGTCCACGCTCGATGATTCGCTCGCCCCGCCGGGGCAGCATGTCGCCAGCCTGTTCTGCCAGCATGTCGCACCGATCCTGCCGGATGGGCGCAACTGGGACGATCATCGCGAGGAAGTGGCTGACCTGATGATCGCCACCGTCGATCGCTTCGCGCCGGGATTCGCTTCCTCCGTGCTCGGCCGGCAGTCGCTGTCACCGCTGGATCTGGAGCGCAGTTTCGGCCTGATCGGCGGCGACATCTTCCACGGCGCGCTCTCGCTCAACCAGTTGTTCAGTGCACGTCCCATGCTCGGCCAGGCTGATTATCGCGGCGCAATTCCGGGGCTGTATCTGTGCGGCTCGGGCACGCATCCCGGCGGCGGCGTCACCGGCGCACCGGGCCACAACGCGGCGCAGGCGATTCTCGCGGATCTACGCTGATGCGCGATCAGCGGAACAGCGCCGCGATCGCGTGCGCCGTTTCGTAGGGCTCGGGATCGTTGCGATTGCTCAGCAGGATGACGGTGAGCTTTTGCTTCGGATAACGCAGGATCACGTTGCGGAAGCCGATGCTCTCGCCCGAATGCCACAGCGCATCGCCATCGATGCGCCAGCCGAAACCGTAGTACGGCACGTGCGGTTCGTCGGTCGGCGTGGCCGGGCTGAAGGCCAGTTTCAGCGAGGATGCCTTGAGCAGGCGTTCGTCGTACAGCGCCGCATCCCAGCGGGCGAGATCGGTGATCGACGAATAGATGCCGCCGTCGCCGAGCACCGCGCTGGTCGTGCTCTGATCGGTGCGCTGCCAGCGCCCGTCGATTTCGCTGTAGCCATAGGCGCGATTGATCACCGTCGAGCGGCCATCCTCGAACGCGACCGTCTGCGTCATGCCCAGCGGCAGGAACAGGCGCTGGCGCAGGAAACTGGCGAAGTCCTGCCCGGATGCCTTGCCGACGATCAGCGCCAGCAGGGCATAGCCGCTGTTGCTGTAGCGATACGCGCTGCCGGGTGCGAAGTACGTGCGGTCCTGTGCTTCCAGCAGCGCCAGCACGTCCGCATCATGCAACTGCGCCTGCTGATCGGCCGGCATGACGTCTTCGTAATCGATCAGGCCCGAGGTGTGGCTGAGCAGGTGGCGCACGGTGATCGCATCGGCCGCCGGCGGCAGCGAGGGCAGCCACCGCTTGATCGGGTCATCCAGACCCAGCTTGCCATCCTCCATCAGCAACAGGATGCTTGCGGCGGTGAACTGCTTGGTGATGGACGCCAGGCGGTAATTGGTCTGCGCATCGGCCGGAATGTGGTCTTCCAGATTGGCGAACCCGTAGCCGCGCTCGACCATCGGCACGCCGTCCCGGATCACCAGCAGCGATGCGCCGGGGCCGTCGCCGTCATAGCGCTGCATCAGCCTGGCGATCTGCGCTTGCGTCTGCGGCGGCAGTTCTGCCGAAGAGGCCACGCCGGGCGCCAGCGTGGCGGCAAGCAGAATCAGGGGTGCCAATGGTATGCCGAACGACGTCATCGAATCTTTCCCCGGTCGAAACTAGGCTGAGCCCGCATTCTGCCTGATGCGCGGCGAAGCCGTCGCTCATTCCTGCGCGGCGTCTTCGCGCAACTGCCTTTCACGCGCTTCGCCGAGGTAGCGGCGGATCCCGTGGCGCATCAGATAGAGCAGGGGGATCAGCGCGATCGCCGCCAGCATCTTGTAGGCATAGTTGATCGAGCTGACCGCCAGGAACAACGAGGTCGGCCACTTCTGCGGGCCCAGCACGAAGGCGATCCAGATCACCACGAAGCTGTCGACCAATTGCGAAAGCGCGGTCGAGCCGGTCGCGCGCAGCCATACCCAGCGTTCGCCGGTCGCAGCGCGGATGCGGTGGAACACCGATACGTCGATCAACTGGCCGACCAGGAACGCGATGATCGAGCCGACGATCGACCACATGCCCTGTCCGAAGATCGCGGCGAACGCAGCCTGGTAATCCGGCACGCCCTGCGCCTGCGCGGCCTTGACCCACCAGCCGGCGGGCGCGGCGGCGATCGCCAGGAACGCGAACACGAAGCCGTACACGATCAGCGCGACCGCCATCCACGAAATGAAGCGCACGCCGCGGCGACCGAAAAATTCGTTGACCGTGTCGGTGAGGATGAAGACGAACGGCCACAGCAGCGTGCCGACGGTGAAGTTCAGCGAACCGGTCTGGCCGAACAGGTTCCATTCCAGCGGCGCGATGCCGAGCGTATCTTCCAGCGCGAAAATCTTGACGCCGATGAACTCGGCCAGCACTGCGTTGACGCAGAAGAACGCGGCCAGCGCGATGAACAACCGGACCGCACGATCATCGAGAGTGCGGCCGGGCAGGCTCACGGTTGGCGCTCGCCCGCGCGCGTGAACGGCATCGACTCGGGCGACACCGCGCCGCCGGAGATGATGAAGCTCATCGCCTGATCTACCGTCCAGTCAGTCGGCGTCAGCAGCTCGACCGGCACGATTTCCAGATAGCCGGACGTCGGGTTGGGCGTGGTCGGTACATACACCGCCGCGAGTTCGCGGCCGGTGCCTTCCTCGCGGATCACGCGGGTCACCAGGCCGACGGATTTCATGTCCCGGTGCGGGAAGTCGATCAGCACCACGCGCTGCGTGCTGCCCGGCTTGGTCTGCAGGATGTCGAGCAATTGGCGCGCGCTGGTGTAGATCGTGCTGGCCAGCGGAATGCGCAGGATCAGCAGTTCGAACCAGCGCAGCAACTGCTGTCCGATCACGCGCCGGGCGAGAACGCCGACCGCCAGGATCGCCAGCAGCGTGGCGATCAGCGCGATGGTGTTCTGCACCCACAGCGCGTTGAACCAGCCGAGCGAATCCGGGAACGAGGCCGCGATCCGGTGCGAAACCGGACCGACGAAGGGCTTGCTGATGTCCGACAACAGCACGAACACGAACTTCACCACCACCCAGGTCAGCCAGATGGGCAACAGGGTCAGCAGACCGGTGAGGAACAGGCGTTGCAGCGAAGGGCGGGGGGCGTCGGGGGGCATCCGGCTATTGTAGGGTGCGTCGCCGCCTATCCGCGGGCCGCCCTGCGCAACGTGGTGTCGCCTGACCGAAACGATGTGCGGTTGCCGTTCGCGGCTCAGGGCGCGCCGCGCGCCTGCGGCTTCAGTCGCACATAGATCTGCTTGCGCACGCGGGCGACGATGTCTCCGCTGGCGTCCAGCACATCGACCGGCAGCCAGTGCAGGTGTTTGCCGCCGCCGGCGGTGGCGCGGCGCAGCTCGTCGAGCAGGGCGTCCTCGACCCGGAATTCGGCCACGACCGTGCCCTGGCCGGGCTTCACGAATTCGATCTCGCCGGCCTTGTCCCACACGTAGTAGTCGCGGCCCAGGCATTCCTTGACGAGGATCATCCAGAACGGATCGGTCATCGAGAACAGGTTGCCGCCGAAATGCGTGCCGACGTAGTTGCGGTTCCAGGGCCGCATGCGCAGTTCCACCCGCGCGTGGCGCCAGTCATCGCTCAGCCGGGTGACGTGGATGCCGCTGGCCAGGAACGGCGGCCAGAGGTTGAAAATGTGGCGGAGCAGGGAAGCCTTCATCGGTCCGGCGACGCGGGAGACAGGCGGCGAAGGCTACCATACGCCCGCGTACTGATGGCTCGATTCCGGTGCCCGGAAAGGAAAGAGCCTGCATGGCAGGCTCTCGATGGGCGGGCCGCGCGGGCGAGATCGGATCAGAACAGCAGCGCTGACATCTTCCGGCGATACGCGCCGACCAGATCCTCGTCCTCGATGACGCGGAAGGCATCGATCAGCGACTTCTTCGGCAGGCCATCCTCATAGGCGCGATCCAGCTTCAGCATTTCGAGGAACTGGGCGAGGGCGGCTTCGTCTTCACCGGCAATGAGGTGATGGACGCCGCGCAGGTGGCGCGCGCGCAGGTCACGCGGATTGGCGGCGATGGCGGTGTCGAGCACGTCGGCCGGCGGGGCCTCCTTCAAAGCCGACACGAAGCCCAGGCGGGCGCGTGCGCGCACGGCGCGATCATCGGTGGCGAGGTTGGCGGGCAGGGCATCGAGCAGGCGCTCGGCTTCCTCCGCCCCGCCGATGCGCACCAGCGCCAGCGCGAGATCGAGCTTCAGTTCGTCCTTGTCCGGTTCGGCTTCCACCGCCCTGCGCAGCGCGATCACGGCTGCATGGGGATCGATCGGCGCGGCGGTTTCGGGTGCGGCGGCGGCGGCCGGTTCGATGCCGTGCTGGGCGAGGAACTCGCGCAGCTGGCCTTCCGGCAGCGCGCCCGGGAAGCCGTCCACGAGCTGCCCGCCCTTGACCAGGAAGACCGTCGGCACCGAGCGGATCTGGAAGGCCGCCGCGATCTGCTGCTCCTTGTCCACATCGACCTTGGCCAGGCGGAAGGCGCCGTTGTATTCGCCCGCCAGCTTCTCGAGGATGGGCCCGAGCGTCTTGCACGGCCCGCACCAGGTGGCCCAGAAATCGACCAGCACGGGGACTTCGAGCGACTTCTGCAGCACCTCGGCTTCGAAGGTCTCGGTGGTGGCGTCGAATACGTGGGGCAGCTCGCTCATGGGGATCCTGGCAGTCGGAATGGCATACAGATGGAGTCGGGGCGGGAAGGATACAAGTGAGGCCGCGTGAATACGGCGCCGGCTCCGATCGTGCACGGGATCAGGGGGGCTGAACCGCAGAAGGCATTGCCGTGACCCGCCGGCGTTCGGCCAGCCGATGGCGCGCGTTGCGATCGCCGGCCCACGCGCAGCCATCCGTCCCGGACGGTGGCGGCGGGGCGCAGGAGGTGGCGCGGCGAACTATCATGGCCTCCGCTGCGGAACGCCGGCGCTTTCGCGGGATTCGCGCGTCCGCGTCGCGGGCGTCGGTTGTGGCCAGGAGAGGTGTTCCGTTGGAATCAGGACTGAAACGCGCGCTGCATCATGCGGCCCTGGTCGGGCTGCTGCTGTTCGTGCTGGCGGCGATCGGGTTCGGCGCGGCGCTGCAAGGCTATTCGCAAATCGATCATCTGCTCGACGTGCTCGGCGCCAGGGGCATGGTGCGCGCCAACGCCTATAACCTGCTCGGCCTGATCCTCCCCGGACTGCTCGCCGGCGCCTCGGCGCTGCATCTGCGCCAGCATCTGCCCGCCGACACCGGATGGCCGGTGCGCATCGGTGCGCAGTTGCTGCTGCTGTCGACGCTGGGACTGGTGGCGCTGGGACTGGCGCCGGTCGATCCGGCGGATCTGCACAACACCGCCAGCAGCTGGCACGCGACGGCGTGGATGCTGTGGTGGGTGGCGTTCGCGCCGGGCGCGCTGCTGCTGGGCTGGGGCTTGCGTGGACGCCCGCAGTGGCGCGCATTCGCGCGCATCTGCGTGATGGCCGCAATCGCGGTGCTGCTGCTGGCGCTGGCGGGCGTCGAGCTGTTGCCGGCCGGTCTGGCGCAGAGGATGGCATTCCTCGTGTGGTGGATTCCGCTGCTTGGCGCGGATCGCCTCGGACGCCAGCACGCGCGCGCTCGACGCGACTGAGCCGGCAAAACGCGCGAAGGCTGCGCGGGCAGGCCCGGGATGAAGCGCTTTCGGTTACCCTTGTCAGGTTTTTTGCAGCCTTTTGCCGCTCTCCGCCATGTCCACAGCCGAACCCGCCGTCTACGATCCGCAGTCCGTCGAATCCGCCGCCCAGGCCTTCTGGGAGAACCGCCGGGCCTTCGAGGTCGATGAGCGTTCGGACAAGCCCAAGTTCTACTGCCTGTCGATGCTGCCGTATCCGTCCGGCGCACTGCACATGGGCCACGTGCGCAACTACACCATCGGCGACGTGATCAGCCGCTACAAGCGGATGACCGGCCACAACGTGCTGCAACCGATGGGCTGGGACGCCTTCGGCCTGCCGGCGGAAAACGCCGCGATCAAGAACAGGACCGCGCCGGCGAAGTGGACCTACGCCAACATCGATCACATGCGCAGCCAGCTCAAGTCGCTGGGCTATGCGATCGACTGGTCGCGCGAATTCGCCACCTGCCGGCCCGAGTACTACGTGCACGAGCAGCGCATGTTCACCCGACTGCTGCGCAAGGGCCTGGCCTACCGCAAGAATTCGGTGGTGAACTGGGATCCAGTCGATCAGACGGTGCTGGCGAACGAGCAGGTCATCGATGGCCGCGGCTGGCGCTCCGGCGCGATCGTGGAAAAGCGCGAGATTCCGCAGTGGTTCCTGCGCATCACCGATTACGCGCAGGAGCTGCTGGACGGTCTGGACGATCTGCCCGGCTGGCCCGATGCGGTCAAGACGATGCAGCGCAACTGGATCGGCCGCTCCGAAGGGCTGGAGATCAGTTTCGCGGTCGAGCAGTCCGCCGATGTGCTGACCGTGTTCACCACGCGCCCGGACACATTGATGGGTGTCACCTTCGTCTCCATCGCCGGTGAGCATCCGCTGGCGCAGAAAGCGGCGGCGAACAATCCGGAACTGGCCGCGTTCCTGGAGCAGTTGAAACAGGGCGGTGTCTCCGAGGCCGAGCTGGAAACGCAGGAAAAGCGCGGCATGGACACCGGCCTGCGCGCGGTCCATCCGATCACCGGCGAGAAGCTGCCGGTGTGGGTCGCCAACTTCGTGCTGATGGGCTACGGCACCGGCGCGGTGATGGCGGTGCCCGGCCACGATCAGCGCGACTTCGAATTCGCGCACAAGTACGCGCTGCCGATTCGCCAGGTCATCGCGCTGAAGTCGCCGCGGACCGAGGAAGAAAGAAATTACGATCCCACCACCTGGCACGACTGGTACGGCGACAAGACGCGCGCGGATCTGGAACTGGTCAATTCCGGCGAGTTCGACGGTCTGGATTACCAGGGCGCGTTCGAAGCCTTCGCCGAGCGTTTCGAGCGTCAGGGCCGTGGCCAGCGTCGCGTCAATTACCGCCTGCGTGACTGGGGCGTGTCGCGCCAGCGCTACTGGGGCTGCCCGATTCCGGTGATCTACTGCGACAAGTGCGGCGCGGTGCCGGTGCCGGATTCGCAGCTGCCGGTGCTGTTGCCGGAAGACGTGACGCTGGATGGCGTGAAGTCGCCGATCAAGGCCGATCCGGAATGGCGCAGGACGACCTGCCCCGAATGCGGCGGAGCGGCCGAGCGCGAGACCGACACGTTCGACACCTTCATGGAATCGAGCTGGTATTACGCGCGCTACACCTCGCCCGGCGCGAAGGACATGGTCGACAAGCGCGGCAACTACTGGCTGCCGGTCGATCAGTACATCGGCGGCATCGAGCACGCGATCCTGCACCTGATGTATTTCCGCTTCTATCACAAGCTGCTGCGTGACGCGCGGCTGGTGGACAGTGACGAACCGGCGACCCATCTGCTGACCCAGGGCATGGTGATCGCCGAGACGTTCTATCGCGACAATGCCGACGGATCGAAGGACTGGATCAACCCGGCCGACGTGGACGTGCAGCGCGATGACAAGGGCCGCGTGATCGGCGCGACCCTGAAGACCGACGGCCAGCCGGTGAAGATCGGGCCGGTCGAGAAGATGTCGAAGTCGAAGAACAACGGTGTCGACCCGCAGACGATGGTCGAAAAATTCGGCGCCGACACCGTGCGCCTGTTTTCGATGTTCGCCGCGCCGCCGGAACAGTCGCTGGAATGGAACGAAGCCGGCGTGGAAGGCATGGCGCGCTTCCTGCGCCGCCTGTGGACGCAGGTCGAAAAGCACGCCGTACAGGGCGTGGTCTCGGCCACCGACCTGCAGTCGGCCATCGGCGGCGCGCTGAGCGCCGAGCAGAAGGCGCTGCGCCGCAAGACCCACGAAACGATCGAGAAGGTCGGCCACGACTATGGCAAGCGCCACAGTTTCAACACCGCGATCGCGGCGGTGATGGAACTGTCCAACGCGGTCGGCAAATTCGATGACCAGAGTCCGGCGGGTCGCGCGGTGCGTCAGGAAGCGCTGGAAGCAGCGGTGCTGCTGCTCAATCCGATCACCCCGCATGCCAGTCATGCGCTGTGGCAGACGCTGGGCCATGCCGAGACGCTGCTGGAGGACGTCACGTTCCCGCAGGCCGACACCACGGCGCTGGTGCGCGACTCGCTGACGCTGGCGGTGCAGGTCAACGGCAAGCTGCGCGGCACCATCGAGGTCGCCGCCGATGCCGGCCGCGACGCGATCGAGGCCATGGCCCGCGCCGAGCCCAACACGGCGCGCTTCATCGAAGGCATGACCATCCGCAAGGTCATCATCGTGCCGGGCAAGATCGTCAATATCGTCGCCGGCTGATCCGGCGGCGGTGCCGATGGCGTGCATCGATGGCGTTCACCCGTCGCCGGCTAGGCTATTGCCGCCCATGACGGCCTCGTCCAGACTTCGCCCATGACCCGATCCCTGCTCGCCCGCTCGCTCGCCATCGCCGCTCTGATCGCCGTGCTGTCCGGCTGCGGCTTCCATCTGCGCAACCGCATCGCGCTGCCCGAGGATCTCGGCCCGGTGCTGGTCACTTCGAACACGCGCTACAGCCAGTTGCCGGATGCGATCGCGCGTGGCCTGCAGACCTCGGGTGCGACGCTGGCCCCGGATGGCAGCCAGAACGTGGCGACATTGCGGGTGGTGTCCGAGCGCTGGGGTGATCGCCCCATCGCCATCGACGATCTCGGCCGCGCGCAGGAATACAGCCTGCGCTATGCGGTGATCTTCTCCTTCAACAAGGCCGATGGCAGCGTGCTGGTGCCGCAGCAGGTCATCGAACTGTCGCGCGATTACGTGTCGCCGCCGCAGGACGCCACCGGCACCAGCACCGAGCGCGAGATCCTGGCCGATGAACTGCGCCGCGAAATGGCCGCCTCGATCCTGCGCCGCATCGATGGCGTGATGCGCGCCGGCCCGGTGGTTGCGCCGGCCGATGCCGTGCCGTCCGCGCCGGTCCAGTCTCCGGCCAACGATGGAACTTAAGCCCGAGCAACTGCTCACGCAGGGTTCGGCGCTGCGGCCGGCGTACCTGATCGCCGGTCCTGAAATGCTGCGCGTGCTCGAGGCCGCCGACGCGGTGCGCCAGCAGGCGCGTGCGCAGGGCATCGGCGAACGCGAGGTCTTCGATGTCGAGGGCCGCGATTTCGACTGGGGCCATCTGGAAGCCAGCTTCAACGCACCAAGCTTGTTCAGTGCGCAGCGCCTGATCGAGATCCGCATGCCCAGCGGCAAGCCGGGCAAGGAAGGCGCGGAAGTCATCAGCCGCTTCTGCGCGCACCCGCCGGGGGATGTGATCCTGCTGATCACCGCCGGCGAGTGGAGCAAGGCGCATCACGGCAAGTGGGCCGACGTGGTGTCGCAGGTCGGCGTCATCGCAATCGCCTGGGCGATCAAGCCGCATGAGCTGCCCGGATGGATCGAAAGCCGGCTGCGCGCGCGCGGGCTGCGGGCCGAGCGGGACGCGGTGCAGGCCCTGGCCGATCGGGTCGAAGGCAACCTGCTCGCCGCCGCGCAGGAGATCGACAAGCTCGCGCTGCTGGCCGAGGGGCGCACGCTCGACGCCGGCATGATGGAGGCGCTGGTCGCCGACGCCGCGCGTTTCGACGTCTTCCGCCTGACCGATGCCATGCTGGCCGGGCAGGGCGCGCTGGTCTCGCGGATGCTGGCCGGATTGCGCGCCGAGGGCGACGTGGTGGCCGGGCTGATGCCGATGATCGTCAAGGAACTGCTGCGCACCGCGGCGCTGGCGCGCGTGCAGGCCGAAGGCGGCAACCTCGCCGCCGAGATGAAGGCGCAGGGCATCTGGGAATCCAAGCAGGCGCCGTTCAAGCGCGCGCTGCAGCGGCATGCCAATCCGCAGCGCTGGGAGCGCTTCGTCGCCGAAGCCTCGCGCATCGATCGCATCGCCAAGGGTCGCGCGGCGGGCGATGCCTGGGTGTCGCTGGAACGGCTGCTGCTCGCGGTGGCCGAAGCGCGCGCGGTGCGCCTGCTGGTGGCCTGAGCGCGCGCCGCTCGTGCTGAACCTCTACTACGGCGGCACCTTCGATCCCGTCCACAACGGTCATCTGGCGATCGCCCGCGCCGCGCGTGATGAACTCCGGACCCCGGTACACCTGATGCCGGCCGCCGATCCCGCGCACCGTGCGCCGCCCGGCGCCCCTGCCGCGCAGCGCGCGCACATGCTCGATCTGGCGGTGCAGGGCGAGCCCGGCCTGCAGGTGGACCGGCGTGAACTGCTGCGCGCCGCACGTGATCCCGGCGCACGCTCGTACACCATCGATACGCTGCGGGAGCTGCGCGATGAGCTGGGGACCGATGCGCCGATCGCCTTGCTCATCGGCGCCGACAGCCTGCTGGGCCTGCCGACTTGGCGCCAGTGGCGGAGGTTGTTCGACTTGGCCCATTTCGTGGTGGCCGAGCGGCCCGGGTCCGCGCTGGATGCGGGGCTGCCGGCCGAACTGGCCACCGAGCTGGACGGGCGCTGGACGCGCGGAGCCGCCGGACTGACCGGGCGCCCCGCCGGCTGCGTGCACCGGTTGCGCCAGCCGCTGCATCCGGAATCGGCCAGCGACATCCGCCAACGCATCGCGCAGGGCCGGCCCTGGCGCGAATTCGTGCCCGCGGCCGTGGCCGACTGGATCGCGGACGAACGGTTGTACTTCACGCCGGGGCCGGAAAACGCTCCGGTATAATCACCGCCGAATTCCCGCGAGTCCGCCCCACTTTGTCCAGCCAAGCACAAGTCATCAAGACCCGTCTCCCCAGCCCCCCTCCGGCCGTGCCGGAACTGCTCGCCACCGTGCATGCGGCCGTGGAGGAACTGAAAGCCAAGGACGTCGTCGAGATCGATGTGCGGGGCAAGTCCAGCGTCGCCGATTTCCTCGTGATCGCCTCGGGCACTTCGACCCGCCACGTCAAGTCGATCGCCGATGAAGTGGTCAAGTTCGCCAAGAAGCTCGATGTCATGCCGCTGGGTGTGGAGGGCGAGCGCGAGGCCGAGTGGGTGCTGGTGGATCTGGGCGATGTGATCGTCCACATCATGCTGCCGCGCGTGCGCGAGTTCTATGCGCTGGAGCGGCTCTGGACGGTCGGTGACCAGCCGCCGGGCGAACACGAGGAAGAAGCCGGCGCGCGCTGATTTTCCGCGCGGCCGCGCAGGCAGGAGACGGCGCTTCGGCGCCGTTTTCCGTTTCCGGGCCTGCAGAAGATCCGTCGCCGGGCGCAGGCGGCATCCACCGGCCGCTATCATGGGCGCATGAAAAGCAGGCTGATTGCCACCGGCGAACGCGCACCGGCCTGGGTTGCGCAGGGGTTTGCCGAATACCAGAAGCGGCTCTCGCACTGGCTGCCGCTGGAACTGGTGGAAATCGAACCGGGCCTGCGCGGCAAGGGCCGTGATCCGCACCGCGCGATGGAAGAAGAGGGCCGTCGGGTGCTCGCCGCCGTGCCGAAGAACGCGCACATCGTCGCGCTGGAAGTCACTGGCAGGGCCTGGAGTTCCGAACAGCTCGCGCAGCGGCTCGAACACTGGCGCGGACAGGGGCGGGATCTGGCGTTCCTCATCGGTGGCCCGGAAGGGCATGCGCCCGACGTGCTGGCGGCAGCGCGCGAAACCTGGTCGCTCAGCCCGCTGACGCTGCCGCACATGCTGGTTCGCCTGGTCGTGGCCGAGCAGATCTATCGCGCGGCCGCGATGCTGGCCAATCATCCCTATCACCGCGCCTGATTGCCCGGGACCGCTCCGCGCAGGTGGCGTATCACCGACGTCGGGCTGTCCGGGATGCGCGCCCTGGCCCAACGCACGCGTGTCCCCAAGGGCACGTAATGCAGAGAAAACCCGCCGGCTGGCGGGTTTTCTGGAGATGCCTCAGGCGATGATCCTCATTGCAGGGTGAAGGTGATGGGCACCAATCCGTACGCCTGGACCGCCACGCCGTCGCGCACGGCCGGCTGGAAGCGCCAGTGCTTCAACACGTGCTGCCGGGCTTCGCGATCCAGATTGCGGTTGCCGCTGCTGTTCTCCACCACCACTTCCAGCGGCGTACCGTCGATGTCCACCAGTACGCGCAGCGTCACCGTGCCCTGCACGCCGCTGCGCTGTTCGGCGCGCGGATACGTGGGCGGCGGCGCGACCACGTAGCGCAACTGCGAACCCACCATTGGCGAGGTGTCGATCGGACCGGTTTCCGGGCCGGCCACCTCGGTGCTCTCGGCCGACGGCAGCGTGCCTTGTTCGATGACGGTCGCCGTTTCGGAAACGGCCGGCGTCACCGGAGGCAACACACGCGTCTTCTGCTCGATGCTCGTGCGCGGGATCGCGGGCTGGACCGGCTCGGGCGGCAACGGAGGCGGAATGACCTTTTCGAGAGGCACCTGCCAGCGCTCGGTCTGTTCGACCACGCGCGCCAGTTGCGGCGCGGCCATCGGCATCAGCAGCAGGAGCAGTGCGGCCATGTGCAGCGCGATGGCGGCGGCCATCGCGGCGATGCGACCCGGATCCAGATGCAACGGCGTACGTAGGGGCTGTGCGCGAACCATGATCCACCTCCATGAAGGGCTGTGACTCGTTACAACGCCCGGTCGCGCGTAGTGGGGTTACCAACAGCACATGCGCGCCGCGATTCCAGACTGTACTGCCCCGTGCGGAGCGTCAAGAGGTGGCGGCTTCGACCTTGGTGGGGGACAGGGCGGTCCGGCGGGCGCGGGGCAAAAAAAGATGGCGCCCGCAGGCGCCATCTTCCGCGGCTTCATCGCCGGGGTTCAGCGGCCGAGTTCGAACACCACATCCAGGCTGACCGAAACGGTGCTCTCGCCCGGCTGCACCGGGGTGGATTCCATTTTGTCCATCGCCTGCGCCCGCATGGCCATCATCGGCACCGGACGGAAACCATTGCCGCCCTCGGAGATGCTGACGATGCGGCGGACTTTCAGGCCCAGCGCCTTGGCATAGGTCTCGGCGCGCGCCTGCGCCTTCTTCAGCGCTTCCAGGCGGGCTTGGTCATAGACCGGCTCGGGCTGATCGATCTCGAACGTGGGCCCGTTGATCTGGTTGGCCCCGACCGATGCCAGCGCGTCCAGTACCTTGCCGAGCCGGGCGATGTCACGCACCTTCAGGCTGACGTTGTTGCTGGCCTGGTAGCCGGTGATCTTCGGCGGTTCGTTCTCGGCGTAGCGGTACTGCGGATTGAGGCTGATGCCGCTGGTCTGCACGTCCTTGTCGGCGATGCCGGCGGCCTTGATTGCGGCGACCACGCGCGCCATCTGCTCGGCGTTCTGGCGCATCGCGGCGTTGCCGTCCGCGGCCTGGGTGACCACGCCGGCCGAAATCGTCGCCACGTCCGGCGCGCGCGAGGCCTCGGCCTGTGCCGAGACGTTGAGCAGCGTCCCGTCGGTCGGGATGGCGTAACCGGGGGCGGCGGTCTGGGCTTGGACGGAAGGCATCGTCAGGGTTCCTAGGGCCAGGGACAGGGCAATCAGCAGCGGGCGGAATGAGGGGCGCATGGGGTCTCCTTGTATGCGTCGAGCTTGGCAGGATGGGCGGGGTGAAGCGTGTTCAGTTAACGATGAACGCGCTGTGAGTTGTTTCGGGTTTCGTGTCCACGGCCGCGCTCAACGTGCGTTCAGTCAGTTGCCTCGGGTTATTCTTCCGCGATGCTGCATCTGGCTTCCCAATCCCCCCGCCGCGCCGAACTCCTGACCCGTCTCGGGCTCACTTTCGGTCGTATCGACCTCGACATCCCCGAACACCGCCAGCCGACCGAAACGGCCGAGGCCTACGTGCGCCGGGTCGCCCGCGAAAAGGCCGGCGCCGGCCTGCTCAAGGTCATGACCGTGCCGGGCGCGGTCGTGCTCGGCGCCGACACCGAAGTGGTGCTGGACGAGGAGGTCTTCGGCAAACCGGCCGATCGAGAGGACGCCGCCGCGATGCTGCGCCGGCTGTCCGGCCGCACCCACCAGGTGATCTCGGCCGTGTCGCTGGTCAGCGCCGCGCGCGAGGTCCAGGCCGTGTCGATTTCGGAAGTCAGTTTTGCCGAACTGTCCGAGGCGGACATCGCCGAATACCTGGACAGCGGCGAGGCCATGGGCAAGGCCGGCGCGTACGGCATCCAGGGCCGCGCCGAGCAATACGTCACCCGGCTCTCCGGCAGTTTCTCCGGGGTGATGGGCCTGCCGCTGCACGAAACCTCCACCCTGTTGCGACAGTTCGGCCTGCTGCCCGTGCAGCCCGCCGCCCACGCCTGAGACGGTCACCGAATGTCCGAAGAGATCCTCGTCAACGTCACCCCGCGCGAAACCCGCGTGGCGGTGATCGAAAACGGCATGCTGCAGGAACTGCACATCGAGCGCGGCTGGCGGCGCGGCGTGGTCGGCAACATCTACAAGGGCAAGGTGCAGCGGGTGATGCCGGGCATGCAGGCGGCCTTCGTCGAGGTCGGGCTGGATCGCGCGGCGTTCCTGCACGCCAACGACATCGTGCGTCCGGCCCCGGTCGCCAATGGCGAAGCCGAAGACGCACCGCTGCCTTCGGCGCCGTCGGTGCCGATCATGGATCTGCTGCGCGACGGGCAGGACGTGATCGTGCAGGTGGTCAAGGATCCGATCGGCAGCAAGGGCGCGCGGCTGACCACGCAGATCAGCATTCCCTCGCGCTATCTGGTGCTGCTGCCGCAATCGCGCGTGGTCGGCGTGTCCGCGCGCATCGAGGACGAAGCCGAACGCCAGCGGCTGAAGTCGCTGGTCACCGATCTGGCCGCCAGCCACGGCGGGCATGGCTACATCATCCGCACCAATGCCGAAGGCCAACCGGCCGAGGCACTGGCCGAGGACATCGCCTATCTGGCCCGCGTGTGGGCGCTGGTCGAACAGCGCAGCCGCGAGGCCGCGGTCGGCGCCTGCATCTACGAGGATCTGACGCTGCCGCTGCGCGCGGTGCGCGATCTGATGCGCCGCGACGTGGAAAAGGTCCGCGTGGATTCGCGCGAAACCAGCGAGCGGCTGCAGGCCTTCGCCGCCAAGTACATGCCGGTGCTGGCCGAACGCATCGAACACTATTCCGGCGAGCGGCCGATTTTCGATCTGTACGGCGTGGAGGATGAAATCGGCCGTGCGCTGGACAAGGAAGTGCCGCTGAAATCCGGCGGCTATCTGGTCATCGACCAGACCGAGGCGATGACCACGATCGACGTCAACACCGGTTCCTTCCTCGGCCAGCGCAATCTGGAGGAAACCGTCTACCGCACCAACCTGGAGGCGGCGCAGGCGGTGGCCCGGCAACTGCGGCTGCGCAATCTGGGCGGCATCATCATCATCGACTTCATCGACATGGATGACCCGGAGCATCGCCGCCAGGTGCTGCGCACGCTGGAGAAGGCACTCGCGCGCGATCACGCCAAGACCACCGTGTACGAATTCTCGCCACTGGGATTGGTGGAGATGACGCGCAAGCGCACGGTCGAAAGCCTCGAGCGCCAGCTCTCCGAACCGTGCCCGGAATGTGGCGGGCGCGGCAGCATCAAGACGGCCGAGACCGTCACCTACGAAATCTTCCGCGAAATCACCCGCGCCGTGCGCCAGTTCGAGGCCGCGCGGCTGCTGGTCATCGCCTCGGCCAAGGTGGTCGCGCGCATCACCGACGAGGAGTCGCAGGCGGTCGCCGAACTGGAGGAATTCCTCGGCAAGTCGATCCGGTTCCAGGCCGACGAGCAGTATCTGCAGGAGCAGTTCGACGTGGTGCTGCTGTGAGGCGGGAACCGGGGGCGAAGGTTTCCGGCGAGGTGGGGGTGTCCACGCCCTGCGGATGATTCGCGTGACACGCTGGGTTCGGGATCGCGCGGTTACCCTGTCCGCTTCAGAACACCGTTGCATCCGGCTTCCGCTTCCTGCTTCAACTGCCCCATTCCCACTTCACTGAAATGCCGACCCCCTTCCGCCGCCGCCTCCGCCTGGCTCGACGCACCGCCGTTTACGGCGTGGCGATCGTGCTGGTGTGCATGGCCGTGGTGCTGGGCGTGGCGAGCCAGTTGCTGCCGCTGGCCGAGCGCAACCCGGATCGCATCGCCGCGTGGCTGAGCGAGCGCGCCGGAAGGCCGGTGCGCTTCGATCACGTGCAGACGCAGTGGACGCGGCGCGGCCCGTTGCTGCAACTCGATGGACTGCGCATCGGCGATGCGGCCAACGGCGTGCGCATCGGGCAGGCCGAAGTCCTGGTGTCGATGTACGGCGGCCTGCTGCCCGGTCGATCCTTCACCGAGCTGCGCCTGCGCGGGCTCGCGCTGACCCTGCAGCGCGCCGATGACGGTGTCTGGTCGGTACGCGGCCTGCCGGGGCAACAGCAGGCCGGCGGCGACCCGCTGGCCAGCCTGGAGGGCCTGGGTGAACTGCAGATCATTGACGGGCGTCTGGACATCGATGCCGCGTCGCTGGGATGGAAGTTGCAGATTCCCGACATCGACCTGCGCCTGCGCGTGGATGGCGAGCGCGTGCGCGCCGGCATGCGCGCGCACATCCGTGGCGATGCGGCGCCGCTGCAGTTGACCATCGATTTCGATCGCCATGGCGGTGACGGCCGTGCGTATGCGGAAGTGGAGGCCGAGGACTTCGCCGCGTGGTCGCCGCTGCTGCGCTACGCGGGCGTCGTGCTGGAAAGCGGCAGCGGACGGTTGCAGGGCTGGGCATCGCTGCATCGGCATCGGGTGGTGATGATGACCACGCAGACGCAATTGCACTCGCTGGGCCTGCGCGGCGCCCCGGTGTCGCCTGGGGCGCACGCACCGCGCGTGGCGTTCGGGCAGGTCGATGGCCGCATGCGCTGGCGGCTGACGCGCACCGGCTGGCGTTTCGATGCGCCACGCCTGCGCGTGGGCAATGGGCCACAGCGACAGACGCTCGACGGGTTGATGATCGCCGGCGGCAGCCGCTACGCGCTGCTGGCCAAGCAGCTCGACGGCGCGCCGCTGTTCGCCGTGCTCGGCCTGAGCGATCGCTTCGAACCGGGCCTGCGCCGCTGGCTGACGCAGGCGCGGCCGAGCGCGCGTCTGGCGGACATCGAGATCGTCGGCGCGCGCGATGGTGGCATGCATGGACAGGGGCGGTTGCTCGAAGTGGGATTCGCGGCCGTCGGCGATGCGCCTGGACTGAGCGGACTGGCGGGCAGTTTCAGCGGCGATGGGGAAGGCTTCCGCCTGCGTCTGGATCCCGGATCGCGGCTGCGCTTCGACTGGCCGAGCGGTTTCGGCGTCGTGCACGACGTGCGCCTCGATGGGGATCTGGTCGGCTGGCGCGAAGGCGCGGGTTGGCGCGTGGGCACGCCCGCGCTGCATGTGCGCGGCAAGGATTACGGCGCGCACGTGCGCGGCGGCATGTGGTTCCAGAATGACGGCACGCGACCGTGGATCGACATCGCCGCCGACATCGACGAAGCGCCGGTGCCCGCGGCGAAGGGCTTCTGGATCCACAACAAGATGCCGCCGGCGGCGGTGAACTGGCTCAACGGCGCGCTCGTCGATGGCCGCGTGCGGAACGGCCGCGCGGTGGTTTCCGGCGATCTCGACGACTGGCCCTTCACCCGCAACAACGGCCGTTTCGAAGCGGTCGCGCACATCGCCGACGGGCAGTTCAAGTTCCAGCCCGATTGGCCGGCATTGCAGCGCGTCGATGCGGACATCGCGTTCATCGGCAACGGTTTCTCGCTGCGCGGGCGCGGCGATCTCGGCAATGTCGGCGTGCAGTCGTTCGAGGCGGGCATTGCCGATTTCGGCGATTCCAACCTGCGGGTCGATGCGCAGACCGAAACCGATGCCGGCAAGCTGCTGGCGATGCTGCGCCAGAGCCCGCTGGAAAAGAGTTACGGGGAAACACTGTCGCAGTTGACCGCCGCCGGACGCACGCGCGCGACCTTCCATCTGCTGCAACCGCTCAAGCACGACTCGCCGACCCGCCGCGAACTGCACGGAAGCGTCGAACTGGGCGGTGCGCGGCTGGCTGAAAAACGCTGGAACCTGGCGTTCTCCGAAGTGAAGGGCAGGGCCGACTACAACGCCGAGGGTTTCATCGCCGATGGCCTGAGCGTGGTGCACCAAGGGCAGCCCGGCATGCTGTCGCTGCGTGCAGGCGGCGGTGCGCGTGATCCGCAGCACGCCTTCGAAGCGGAACTGGCCACGCGCATCGAAGCGCGCGAACTGCTCGACCGCGCGCCGGAAGTCGCCTGGCTCAAGCCCTACATGCAGGGCCGATCGGACTGGACGATCGGCGTGGCGATTGCGCGCGGCGCGGCCGCCACGTCGGCCACGCAACTGCAACTGCGCTCGACGCTGGTGGGCACTGCCCTCACGCTGCCGGCGCCACTGGACAAGCCTGCGTTCGCTTCGTTGCCGACCACGGTGCGCACCAGCCTGCCGCTCGGAAACGGGCAGATCGATGTGGCGTTCGGCCAGCGCCTCGCTCTGCGCGCGCGATCGCAGGGCGATCAACTCGGCGTGCGGGTAGTGCTGGGCAGCGATGGTGTGGCCGATGCACCGCCGGTGTCCGGACTGATCGCCACCGGCCGTGCGCGCACGCTCGATGCGATGGAATGGATCGCCCTCTCGCGCGGAGGCAGCGGCGATGGAAAACTTCCGCTGCGGCACATCGATGTCAGTGCGGATCGATTGCTGCTGCTGGGCGCGGCATTTCCGGACACGCGGCTCCAGCTCGCGCCCGCGGCCGGCGCGACGGCAATCAGCCTCGATGGCACTGCGCTGGCCGGCGCACTGATGGTGCCGGATGCCAAGGGCGCGGCGATCGCCGGCAAACTCGCGCGGCTGCACTGGCGCAGCGCGCAACCGGCAACGGCCACGCGGAGTCCGCGCACGCCGACCACGCCATCGCCACGTCTGGCGACCGCGCCGGTGGCGTTGCCGAACACCACCACGCCGGCGGAAGCGCCGATCAACCCGGCCGACATTCCCCCACTGACGCTGGACGTGGACGATCTGCGCTTCGGTGATGCCAGGCTCGGCACCGCACGGCTGCGCACGCGCGCGCTGCCGACCGGCATGCAGATCGAACAACTCCAACTGCGCTCGCCCGAGCAGAGCATCGATGTCAGCGGTACGTGGCTCGGTGCCGGCGTTCGCGCACGCACGCGCCTGGACGTGAAGGTCGACAGCCGCGATCTGGGCCAGCTCAGTGACAGCCTCGGCTACGCCGGGCGCATCGGCGGCGGCCACGGCACGCTGCGGCTGGCGGCCGGATGGCCGGGCACGCCGGCGGACTTCGAGGTCAGCGCGCTGGAAGGCCAGATCAGCATCGATGCGCGTGATGGTCATCTGCTGGAACTGGAGCCGGGCGCGGGCCGCGTGCTCGGCCTGCTGAGCGTTGCCGAAGTACGCCGCCGGCTCATGCTGGATTTCAGCGACTTCTTCTCCAAGGGCTTCGCGTTCAACCGCATGCAGGGCACGGTGAAGCTCGGCGAGGGCAGGGCCACCACCGAAAGCCTGGTCATCGATGGACCGGCCGCCGAGATCCGCGTGCGCGGCGATACCGATCTGCGCGCGCAGCAGTTCGATCAGACCGTGGACGTGCTGCCCAAGTCGGCCAACGTGCTGACCGCCGTCGGCGCGGTCGCCGGCGGTCCCATCGGCGCGGCGGTCGGCGCGGTCGCCAATGCCGTGCTGAAGAAACCGCTCAGCGCGATGGGCGCCAAGACCTATCGCGTCACCGGGCCGTGGGCCGATCCGAAAGTGGAGGTGATGTCGCGCGAGGAATCGCGGCTGGCTCCGCCCTCCGCCACGCCCGCGACCGCCCATCGCTGATCCCGGCCCGCGGTTACCGGCCCCGGCTTGCGATTCACCCTTCACGCCCCCAGTACAGAGCCCATGACGACTTCCCTCGCGCTTGCTGAAACCCGTTTGCTGCTGCCCGCCGGCCTGGACCCGCAGGGCCTGGATCGCACGTTCGGCGCCCTGCTCGGCCCCGGCATCGATTTTGGGGATCTGTATTTCCAGCACGCGCGTCGCGAGAGCTGGACGGTCGAGGATGGCATCGTCAAGGACGGCGCGCATTCGATCGAGCAGGGCGTCGGCGTGCGTGCGATTGCCGGCGAAAAGACCGGCTTCGCGTATTCGGACGACATCAATGCCTCGGCATTGATCGAGGCCGCGCGCTCGGCGCGCGCGATCGCCCGCGATGGCCGACAGCTTGCGCCGCAGGCGCTGGTGCGCAGCCAGGGCCGTGCGCTGTACGCGGATCAGGATCCGATCGACGGGCTCGACAACACCGCCAAGGTCGAAGCCTTGCGCGCGGTCGATCGCCTGCTGCGCGCGGCCGATCCGCGCGTGCAGCAGGTGACGGTGAGCCTGACCGGCGGACTGGACACGGTGATGGTCGCACGCAGCGATGGCGTGCTCGCCGCCGACGTGCGCCCGCTGGTGCGGTTGAACGTGCAGGTGATCGTCGAACAGAACGGGCGCCGCGAATCCGGCTATGCCGGCATGGGCGGGCGCTATTCGTACGCGGAGCTGTTCGCCGATGGCAAGCCGGAGGAACTCGCGCGCGAAGCCCTGCGCCAGGCGCTGGTGAACCTCGACGCCATCGACGCGCCGGCCGGCGTGATGCCGGTGGTGCTCGGCAGCGGCTGGCCGGGCGTGCTGCTGCACGAGGCGGTCGGCCATGGGCTGGAGGGCGACTTCAACCGCAAGGGCACCAGCGTGTACGCCGGTCGCATCGGCGAGCGCGTGGCGTCCAAGGGCGTGACCATCGTCGATGACGGCACGCTGCCGGGCAAGCGCGGTTCGCTCAACATCGACGACGAAGGCACTGCGACCAATTGCACGACGCTCATCGAGGACGGCGTGCTGGTGGGCTACATGCAGGACACGCTCAACGCGCGCCTGATGGGCATGGCGCCCACGGGCAACGGCCGCCGCGAATCGTTCGCGCACCTGCCGATGCCGCGCATGACCAACACCTACATGCTCGCCGGCCAGCACGATCCGGGCGAGATGATCCGCTCGGTGAAGAAAGGCCTGTACGCGGTGAATTTCGGTGGCGGGCAGGTGGACATCACCAGCGGCAAATACGTGTTCTCGGCCACCGAGGCGTATCTGATCGAGGACGGAAGGATCACCGCGCCGGTGAAGGGCGCGACGCTGATCGGCAACGGCCCGGAAACCATGCAGAAGGTCCGCATGATCGGCCACGATCTGGCGCTCGACGCCGGCGTTGGCGTCTGTGGCAAGGACGGCCAGAGCGTACCGGTCGGCGTGGGCCAGCCGTCACTGCTGATCGATGGATTGACCGTGGGCGGCACCAGGGCCGCGTGATCGTGCGGCTCAGGCCGTGCCTGCATCAGGCGATGCCAACCACCGATGCGAAGGTGCCCAGCATGAAACCGGGGGAAAGCTTCCGCTCAGGTTTCCTCGTCCGCATCGGGATCGTCGATCCCGCGATCATCATTGCCCGCTTCGCCGAGCAGTTCGCGCAGCTCGCGGAAGATCTCGCGGTACGCGCGCGGCGGCTTGTTCTTCGCGCGTTCCTCGGCGGCATTGCGGATCAACTGGCGCAGCCGCTGGCGATCGCCGTGCGGAAATTCCTCCAGCAATCCGGCCAGCGCCGCGTCGCCTTCGTCCAGCAGGCGATCGCGCCAGTGTTCTGCGCGATGCAGCAGCGCCGTTTCGCGACGCGCGGCATCGCCGCCTTCTTCCATCGCATCGCGTATCGCTTCGAGCACTTCGTCGTCCTCGCGGCGCATCTGCTTGGCCAGGTATTGCAACTGGCGCTTGTGCGCGATGTGCGAGGTGATGCGCTGGGTTTCCAGGATGTGCGGCAGCAGATCCTCGGGAATCGGCAGCTTGGCCAGCTTGGCCGGCGTCAGCGCCACCAGTTGTTCGGCCAGGCTGCGCACCTCCAGCGCCTCTTCGCGCTGCTGGCTGCGGCTGGGGCTATAGAATTCGCCGGTTTCCGGATCGCGTCCGCGCATGATCACTCTCGTTCACGGGCCGCCGGCGTGCGCGCTGCGCGGGCCGCGGCCAGAATTTCACCCGGAAACACGGACCTCCCGTGTTTCCCGTACCGCACAAGGATAAGCCATTGAACGCCATCTCCGCCCCCATGCACGATGACAGCCTGCAACGGCTGGAATCGCTGGCCGAACTTTCGCAGCGGCTGCTCGAACGCGCGCGCGCGCGCGGCGCCACCCAGGCCGAGGTGAGCTGCAGCGAGGAGCGCGGGCTCAACGTCAACGTGCGCATGGGCGAGGTCGAGACGGTCGAATCCAACCGTGATCGCGGCATCGGCGTCACCGTCTATTTCGGCCAGCGCAAGGGCAGCGCCAGCACCGCGGATCTGCGCGAGGACAGCCTCGACGCCACCGTCGAGCAGGCCTGCGCGATTGCCCGCTATACCGAGGACGATGAAGCCGCCGGCCTGGCCGATGCCGATCGCATGGCCACCGAGTTCCCGGATTTCGATCAATGGCATCCATGGGCGCTGGATGCCGATGCGGCGGTGGATCTGGCGCTGGCCTGCGAACAGGCCGGGCGCGACAGCGATGCGCGCGTGGAGAACTCCGACGGCGCATCGGTCGGCAGCGCCGAGAGTCTGTCGGTGTATGCCAATTCGCATGGTTTCATCGGCCGCGAACGCAGCACTCAGCACACGCTGGGCTGCGCGTTGATCGCCGGCAAGGGCGACGGCATGCAGCGCGATGGCTGGTACACCACCGCACTGATGGCCTCGGGCCTGGAACCGGCGGATCTGGTCGGACGCCGCGCCGCCGAACGCACCGTCGCGCGGCTGCAACCGCGCACGCTCGCCACCGGCGAATACCCGGTGTTGTTCAGCGCCGAAATGGCGCGTTCGCTGATCGGCCACCTGCTTGGTGCGGTCTCCGGCTCGGCGTTGTATCGACGCGCGAGCTTCTTGCTCGACAGCGTCGGGCAGCCGATCTTCCCCGCGTGGTTCTCGATCGACGAGCAGCCGTTCCTGCAGCGTGGCTGGCGATCGGCGAGCTTCGATGCCGAAGGCGTGGCCACGCGTGCCTCGCCGCTGGTGCGCGACGGTGTGCTGCAGCGCTATCTGCTGGGCAGCTATTCGGCGCGCAAGCTTGGCCTGCAGAGCACCGGCAACGCCGGCGGCGTGCACAACCTGATGGTGTCGTCCAATGCCGGCGGACTGGCGCAGTTGCTGTCGGGCATGGGACGCGGGCTGCTGGTCACCGAACTGATGGGACAGGGCGTCAATGCGGTGACGGGCGACTATTCGCGCGGGGCCGCCGGATTCTGGATAGAGGACGGCGCGATCGCCCATCCGGTGGACGGCATCACCGTGGCCGGCAATCTGCGCAGCATGTTCGCCGCCATCGAAGCGGTGGGCAGCGACGTGGATCCGCGCTCGCATGTCAGCTGCGGTTCGATCCTGCTCGGCCGGATGACCGTTGCCGGTTCGGATTGACGTTCTTGACAGTGTCACGCACCGGCCTGAAAGTGTCGCCGGGGTTTCCGCATCACCACAACAACTTGAAGGATTGGGGTAAACACGCATGAGCGAATTCGACAACGTCACGACGCCTCCGCCGCCGCCGTCGGCCGGCAGCGCGCCGCAGGAAGACCGCACGATGGCCCTGGTGGCGCATCTGCTGGGCATCCTCACCAGCTTCATCGGTCCGCTGATCATCTGGCTGATCAACAAGGACAAGAACCCGAATTCGTTCGTGGTCGATCAGTCCAAGGAAGCGCTCAACTTCCAGATCACCATCCTGATCATCTACATCATCGGCATCATCCTGTCGGTCATCCTGATCGGCGCGCTGATCAACCTGCTGGCGTGGATCGCCTGCATCGTGTTCTCGATCATCGCGGCGGTGAAGGCCAACAACGGCGAAGCCTATCGCTATCCGTTCGCGCTGCGCCTGATCAAGTAATCAGCGCTTGGCGTCGATTAAAAAAAGGCCCGGGAAACCGGGCTTTTTTGTGTGTGTGGCATCCGTGCGCGTCAATGCGATCGCGCGACCGCCAGCTCGCCGAGCGCGCGCAGCGCATCGGCCTCGGCGCCGAACGACGACAGCGCCGACCCCATCCGCTGGCGCTGTTCGTGCAAGCGCGCGCGCGCGCCGTCCATGCCCAGCAGGCCCGGGTAGGTGGACTTGGCCTGCGCCGCGTCCTTGCCGGCGGTCTTCCCGAGCTGCTCGGAGGTGGCCTCGACATCGAGGATGTCGTCGCGGATCTGGAACGCCAGTCCCAGCGCAGTGGCGAATTCGTCCAGCCGCGTAAGCATCGCGTCATCGGCCTGCCCGGCCTGCGCACCCATGCGCACGGCCGCGCGGATCAGCGCGCCGGTCTTCCACGCGTGCATGTGCGCCAGATCCTCGAGCGATTGCTCCCGCCCGGTGGCGTCGATGTCCAGCGCCTGTCCGCCGCACATGCCCGCCACGCCGGACGCGCCTGCCAGCGTGGCGACCCACGCCAAGCGCACCGCCGGATCCGCGTCCGCGCCGGCGAGCAGTTCGAATGCGCGCGTCTGCAAGGCGTCGCCCGCCAGGATCGCGGTGGCCTCATCGAACGCGACGTGCACAGTGGGCCGCCCGCGCCGCAGATCGTCATCATCCATCGCGGGCAGATCGTCGTGCACCAGCGAATAGGCATGGATGAGTTCGACCGCCGCCGCGGGCGCATCCAGGCGCGACTCGGGCGCGCGCGCGGCGCGGCCCGCCGCGAACACCAGCAACGGACGCATGCGCTTGCCGCCGCCCAGCACCGCGTGGCGCATCGCGGCATGCAGGCGTTGCGGAGCGTCCTCGGGCGCAGGCAGCGCCAGTTCGAGCGCGCGCTCGACCCGCGCGGCCCAGGCGGTGAAATCGTCGGGCACGATCAGTTGCCGTCCGGCAGCGGCGCGAACGGTTCGGCGGTCTCGGGCTGGTTGGGATCGCTCAGCAGGCGCACGCGCAGTTCGGCCTGTTCCAGCGCCGACTGGCATTGCCGGTACAGGCCGACGCCGCGCTCGTATGCCGCCAGCGATTCCTCGAGACTGAGGTTGCCGTGTTCCATCCGATCGACCAGTTGCTCCAGCTCATCGAGCGATTGCTCGAAGTTGGCGACCGGGGACACGTCGGGGGTCTGATTCTTGGCCATGTGCAAAGTGTGCGGAGGCGGCCCGGCCAGGTCAACGCGCGGGACCGGATCCGCGTCGCCAGCGCAGGGCGGCCGAGTGTCCGCGCAACCAGGCCTCCAGCCGGCCCGACAGCAGCAGGTCGCCCGCGGCCAGCAGTTGGCCATCGCCATCGTGCAGCAACGGCAGCCGCTCCCGCTCCCAGGGCGGGATCCCGGCGTCCTGCAACAGCTTCTTCAACGCGTGCCCATGCGTGCGGCCGGGCAGGCTCAACCGCTCGCCGCCGCGGCGCGCGCCCACCGTGATCAGGCTTGGCCACGGCGTCGCGGATTCCAGCACCAGCGTGTCGCCGGTCGGCAGTTCCAGCGGCGCGGCCGTGTTCCATGTGGCCATCCAGTCTTCGGGAAATGGCGGCGCGCGGCGCTGCGCGTGCAGCAGATCCCGCCAGCGGCGCACGATCGCGTGCTGCCAGCGGAATCCGGCATCCGCATCGGCGCGTGCATGCAGCAGATCCTGCTCGATGCGCCGCACGCCTTCGCCAGGCAGCGGTGGAAGCTGCAGTTCGTGCAACCAGCGGCGCAGCACGCGCGCCCGACGTTCCGGCGCCAGCGCACACAACGATGAAACGCGCAGTGCATGCGGATCCAGCGTGGCGGCGGAGGCGAGTGCGCGCGCGTCCTCATCGGCGAGCAGGCGCGCGCTTTCTCCGGCCAGCGCCGCACTTCGCGCGAACCCGGCATCGGCCTGCGGCCATCGCTGCCGCAGCAACGGCAGCACTTGATGCCGCAGGAAATTGCGATCGTGTTCCAGCTGCGTGTTGCTCGGATCTTCGATCCAGTCCAGCGCATGCGTCATCGCGTAGGCGTGCAATGCCGCGCGCGGGATCTCGAGCAGCGGCCGCCATTGCCAGCCGGCATGGAAGCGACGCCACGGCCGCATGGCCGCCAGCCCTTCGACGCCGGATGCGCGCAGCGCACGCAGCAGGAAGGTCTCGGCCTGATCGTCGCGATGATGCGCGGTCACCAGCACATCGTGGTCGGCGATGCGCTCGGCGAATGCGGCTAGCCGGGCCGCGCGCGCGGCGGCTTCAAGGCCTTCGCCGCGATGGCGATCGACCTGCACGCGCGCGATGTCCAGCCGGATGCCCCAGGCATCGCAGAGGCGCCGGCAATGCGCGGCCCATGCATCGGCCCCGTCCTGCAGCCCATGGTGGACATGCACGGCGCGCACGCGACCGGCGAAGGCCGGCTCGTGCGCGAGCCGATGCAGCAGCACGGTCGAATCGAGCCCGCCACTGAACGCGACAAGCAGGGATCCGGCAGCGGGCACGGGCAGGGCGGGCAACGACCACATGCCGCCAGTCTAGAACGTGGCGCGCCGGGCAGCCGCGATCAATGCACGGCGTTGAGTATCAGGATGAAGGCGGCGACCCAGCAGACGGTCACGAACAGCGCCAGGACCCAGTTCTGGTTGACGCCCCGGCGATGCCAGCGCAGACGGTTGTACAGCAGCGCCACCAGCAGTGGCACGACGAACAGCAGCGACGGAATCAACCACCACGGATGCATCAGATCCACGACATTCCCCCGAATGCGCCGGTGCTCCGGCCATAGCCATCGTAGCGCCGTCCGGCCACCGCCGACTGCGACGGAACGACGCAGATCAGGCCAGCGCGAGCCATTCCGCGTGCGCGGGCAGGTGCGGTTGCGCGGCCTGATGCCGGACGCCGCAATGAACGGCGGTTATGCTGGCAGTCTCGACCAACGCACAGGACTGCGATGACGCGCTTCCGCCGCTTGATTGTCCGGATGCTCTGGGCCTCCCTGATCGGGATTCCGCTGCTGCTGATCGGCACGTACTGGCTCAACCCGCTGGGCGCACAGTCATGGGATCCGCGCGAGCGCATCACCGGATTCGGCGTCTATCGCACGCCATCCTCGAGCATGCAGCCGACCTTCGCGCCCGGTCAGATCCTGATCACGCGCGCAGGGCATGCGGGCGTTCGGCATCTCCAGCGCGGCGACGTGATCGTGCGCAAGGTGCCGGAAGAGGTCGGACAACTCTGGCTGCAGCGCATCGTCGGGCTGCCGGGCGAAACGGTGTCGATCGTCGAGGGTCGGTTGCACATCGATGGCGTACCCGTGGCCGAACCCTACCTCGATCCCGACAACATCCGGACGCCGTATTCGCGCACGCTGTCGCCGGTGCGCGTGCCGCCGGAGCATTACTTCATGCTCGGCGACAATCGCGACAACAGTGCCGACAGCCGGATGATGGCGATGGCGCGACGCCAGGACATCATCGCGCGCGTGATCGCGCGTTTCCAGTAGTGGCCACAAAGGCGAGCCGCGATCGGCCCGCCCGCAGGATCACGCGGCTTCGTATGCGCCGTAGCCGCGCAGGCGTTCGTAACGGCGCTGCAGCAGCTCATCCATCGGCAGCCGATCGAGCGCATCGAGTTCGTTGAGCAGCACGGCCTTCAGGCGCGTGGCCATCTGGCGCGGATTGCGGTGCGCGCCCCCGATCGGTTCACGCACCACCTTGTCGACCAGGCCCAGCGAACGCAGACGCTTGGCGGTCAGGCCGAGCTGCTCGGCGGCGTCCTTGGCCTTGTCGGCGGACTTCCACAGGATCGACGCACAGCCTTCCGGAGAAATGACCGAATAGGTGCTGTATTCCAGCATGATCGTGCGATCGCCCACGCCGATCGCGAGCGCGCCGCCGGAGCCGCCTTCGCCGATCACCGTGCAGATGATCGGGATGCGCAGTTCGGCCATCTCCATCAGGTTGCGCGCGATGGCTTCGGACTGTCCGCGCTCTTCCGCGCCCACGCCCGGATACGCACCCGGCGTGTCGATGAAGGTCAGCAGGGGCAGCTTGAAGCGCTCGGCGAGCTTCATCAGGCGCAGCGCCTTGCGATAGCCCTCAGGGCGCGGCATGCCGAAGTTGCGCGCGATCTTGCTCTTGGTGTCGCGGCCTTTCTGGTGGCCGAGGATGACCACCGCGCGGCCGTCGATGCGGCCCAGGCCGCCGACGATCGCCTTGTCGTCGGCAAAGGCGCGGTCACCGGCCAGTTCCTGGAACTCGTCGCAGAACACGCGGATGTAGTCCAGCGTGTACGGACGCGCCGGATGACGGGCCAACTGCGAAACCTGCCACGGGGTGAGATCGCGGAAAATCTGCGCGGTGCGGATGCGCAGCTTGTCCTGCAGGGCATGCACTTCGGCATCGACATTCACCGCCGGACCGGCACTGGCGTTGCGCAGTTCCTGGATCTTGGCTTCCAGATCGGCGATCGGTTGTTCGAAGTCGAGGTAGTTCGGATTCATCAGCGGGCCGTGGGCCTGAAAGCGATGAGTTTACCCCGGCCGGGGCGTCCATACCGAGCGGAATGGTGGGCGCGGCGGCCGCCCGGGGATCAGGCGCCGTTGGCCCAGGGGCGGCCCATGGCCAGTTTCACCGCACGCACGCCCGGCGTGGCGCGCAGCGCATCCAGCAGCGCGGTGTCCACGCGGACGGCGAGCGCGCCGTTGACGTCCAGCATGCCGGCGGTGGCCTTGCCGCCGGAGGGCAGCACCAGATCCAGCCGCAACGGCGTGTTGCCGGGGCGGTGGCGATCGAGCAGCGCATCGACCCGCCGCCACAGGCCGGGATCCCGCAGATCCAGCCGCAGCGACAGCCGGTGCGCCTGTGTCGCGCACAACTGCGCATAATCCCAGCACTGGCGGATGCGCAGGCTGTAGCCGCCGCTGCCGCTGAACTCGTCCTCGCGCAGCCCGCCCTTGACGATGAGGACGCGATCGCGCGTCAGCAGTGGGCCGAACTCGGCCATCGAATCGGAGAACACGCTGCATTCGATGCGGCCGCGACCATCCTCCAGTTGCACGAACATCTGCGTATCGCCGCGGCGACGGACACCGACGACCTGGCCGGCGATCACCACGTTGACTTCCGGGCGCCAGCCTTTCTTTTCGCCCGGGGTCTGGTTGCTCCACAGCTTGTCGAGATCGCCGAGATCACTGCCGACCAGCGCGCGCAGATCCTCGCGGTACGGATCCATCGGATGGCCGCTGAGATAATGGCCGAGCGTTTCGCGCTCGCCATGGAGCCGCTGCGACAGCGGCCATTCTTCGGCTTCCGGCAGCACCACTTCGAGCGCCGGTGCAGCGTCATCGCCACCGAACAGCGAGTTCTGCCCGGCGGCGCGCTCCTTCGCGAGCTGATCGGTGGCCTTCATCACCTCGGGCAACTGCAGCATCAGCGATGCGCGGTTGCGGCCGAGCGCATCCAGCGCGCCGGCATTGATCATGGCCTCGAGTGCGCGCCGGTTGAGCTTGGACGAATCCACGCGCCGGGCGAAATCGAGCAGATCGCGGAAATCACCGCCGCGCTTGCGTTCGGCCACGATGGCTTCGCACGCGCCCTGGCCCACGCCCTTGATCGCGCCCAGACCGTAACGAATCGTGCGCGGATCGGTGGCTTCGAACATGAAGTCCGACGCGTTCACCTCCGGCGGCAGCACGGTCAGGCCCAGGCCACGCGCTTCGTCGAGGAAGCCCACCACCTTGTCGGTGTTGTCCATGTCCGAGGACATCACCGCGGCCATGAACTCGGCCGGATAGTGGCACTTCAGCCATGCGGTCTGGTACGACACCAGTGCGTAGGCGGCGGCGTGCGACTTGTTGAAGCCGTAGCCGGCGAACTTCTCCATCAGATCGAAGATCGCGTCGGCCTTGGCTTCGCTCACCCCGTCCTTGCCGGCGCCCTCGCGGAAGATTTCGCGATGCTTGGCCATTTCGGCCGGCACCTTCTTGCCCATCGCGCGGCGCAGCAGATCCGCGCCGCCGAGCGAATATCCGCCGACGATCTGCGCCATCTGCATGACCTGTTCCTGGTACACCATGATGCCGTAGGTGTCTTTCAGGATCGGTTCCACGCGCGGATCCGGATATTCGACTTCCTCGCGCCCGTGCTTGCGATCCACGAACGAGGGAATCAGATCCATCGGGCCGGGGCGATACAGCGAGACCAGCGCGATCAGATCCTCGAAGCGATCGGGCTTGGCATCCTTCAGCAGGCGACGCATGCCGGAGGATTCGAACTGGAACACCGCACCGGTGTTGCCCGAGGCGAAGATGTCCTTGTAGGTCTTCGCGTCGTCCAGCGGGATGGCGGCGATATCCAGCGGCGGGATGCCGGCGCGCGCGTGACGCGGATTGATCGCCTTCACCGCCCAATCGATGATGGTCAGCGTGCGCAGGCCAAGGAAGTCGAACTTCACCAGGCCGACGGCTTCGACGTCATCCTTGTCGAACTGGGTGACCGGCGATTTGCCACGCCCGCCTTCATCGTGTTCGGCGTAGAGCGGACAGAAATCCGACAGCGGCGAGGGCGCGATCACCACGCCCCCGGCGTGCTTGCCGGCGTTGCGGGTGAGATCTTCCAGCTGGCGCGCCAGATCGATCAGATCGCGGACGTCATCCTCGTTGTGGTAGCGCTCGATCAGCTCCTGCGACGCGGCTTCCGCATTGCCTTCGCCCATCGCATCCTTCAGCGACACGCCGAGGATGTTGGGTATCAGCTTGGCGACGCCATCGACCAGGCCGTACGGAAAACCCAGCACGCGGCCGGAATCGCGCACCACCGCCTTGGCCGCCATCGTGCCATAGGTGATGATCTGGCTGACGCGATCGCGGCCGTACTTGCGCGCGACGTAATCGATCACCTCGTCGCGGCGATCCATGCAGAAGTCGATGTCGAAGTCGGGCATCGCCACGCGTTCGGGATTGAGGAAGCGCTCGAACAGCAGGCCGTAGGGCAGCGGATCCAGATCGGTGATCTGCAAGGCCCACGCCACCAGCGAGCCGGCGCCGGAACCACGCCCCGGGCCGATCGGAATGCCCTGGTTCTTCCCCCACTGGATGAAGTCGGCCACGATCAGGAAGTAGCCGGGGAAGCCCATCTTGATGATGGTGTCGAGCTCGAAATCCAGGCGATCGACGTAATCCTGCCGCGTATGCCCGGGCGCGAGCGGATTCTTCTCCAGCCGCTGCTCCAGGCCGGCATGCGCCTGGCTGCGGATCCAGCTGTCCAGCGTTTCGTCGCTGGGCACCGGATACGCGGGCAGGGCGTATTCGCCCAGTTTCAGTTCGATGTTGCAGCGCTTGGCCAGCGCGAACGTGTTGTCGATCGCGTCCGGCACGTCGGCGAACAGCGCCGCCATTTCATCGGCCGACTTGAGGTACTGCTCGCGGCTGTACTCGCGCGGACGCTTGGGATCGTCGAGCACGCGGCCCGAGGCGATGCACACGCGCGCCTCGTGCGCATCGAAGCCATCGGGCGACAGGAAGCGCACGTCGTTGCTCGCCACCACCGGCAGACCGCGCGCGGCGGCCGCGTGCAGGGCGAACGCGTTGAAGGCTTCCTCGCCCTCACGCTGGGTGCGGGTCAGTTCCAGGTGCAGATCCGCACCGAAGCTGCGCTGCCAGTCGGCCAGATGCTGTTCGGCCAGTTCATGCCGGCCACTCAAGGCCATGCGCCCGGCCAGGCTCTGTCGCCCCATCAGTGCAAACAGGCCAGTGCGATCCTCGCGCAGCCACTGCGGATCGATCGCCACGCCATCGGTGCGATGGCCTTCCATCCACGCGCGGCTCAGCAGGCGCGACAGCGACAGATAACCCTCGCGATCCCGGCACAGCAGCGTGACCAGCCAGGGTGCTTCGCTGCCTTCGGCCACCAGCACGTCCGCGCCGGCGATCGGCTTGACGCCCACGCCTTCGGCCGCCTTGTAGAACTTGACCAGCGCGAACAGGTTGTTGCGATCGGTGACCGCCAGCGCGGGCATGCGCAGTTCCACCGCCCGGCTCAGCAGGTTGGGCTGCTTGGCTTTTTTCGGATCGGCCTGATCCGGCTTCTCGGGCACGCGGATGATCGAATCCGCCATCGAGAACTCGGTGTGCAGGTGGAGATGAACGAAGCGGGAGGACATGCCGGCTCGGAGACTGTTCCGGCAGGTTACCGGGGGGGGGACCGGCGGGGCAAGGCTTGACAGCGCGCGAGCGGCCTGCGGCGCTGCATCGCGCGCGGTCTGAGCATCGTGCCGGGCGGGCGCGCAGTCTATCGTGCTCGCCACGCCCACGCGGCTGGCGGGCGATCAATGGATGCGGAAGAAATCCACGTCCATCGGCACATAGCGGGTATCGCGCACCTGGCGCAATTGTCCGCGCAGCGCCGCCTTTTGCGCGGTCTCCCAATCGTGGCGGCTGAAGCCGAAGCTGCCGAAAGGCTGCCGGCGGACCTCGGATTCGTGCCGGCGTGCGCGCTCGAACTGGGCGTAGGCGTCGGTCTCGCGCGTCAGCGCCGGCCACGGCAGGTCCTGCAGTGTCGCGGCCGATGCGGGGCGGTGGCCGGCGGCCGCGAGCAGGCGCTGCAGCGCATTGCGCTCGGCCGGATCGCAATGCCAGTCCGGATCACGCAGCAATGCCGCCATGCGACGCAGGCACGGTGCGTCGAGCGGTGGCGCATCAGGGCAGAGGGCATGGACGAGGGGCGCCAGACGCTGGGCGATCGCCTCGGCGCTGATCCCGGTGTCGGCCGGACGCGTGGAATCGGAGGCTTCCGCATCACCGTGGAAACCTGGGGTCGTGTTGTGGAGGGGCAGGCTCATGGGAGTTCTCGCTGACCGTCGGGGGCCGGTGGCGTGGCGACATCCGTGGCGGAAGGGGACATCCGTCCGGGGATGCACGCGCAGCATGCGCGGTGGCGTCAATGGCGCGCGACGGCAGGAAGTGGCCGTGACCAAGGACAGGGGCGCGTATTCATCCGATGGACGGCGCGATGCAACGGCGTCGTGGAACGGGAGACACACCGTCGCGCGCTGCGGCTCAGCTTTCGGCGGCGATCTCGTCTTCGATCAACGGCAACGACGACAGCGGGATGCCGTGCGCCTCGCAGGCCATGCGTACCGGCGCGAAGCTGCGCCGATGATGCGGGCACGGACCATGCCGCTTGAGCGCCGACAGATGTTCCGGCGTGGAATATCCCTTGTGGCTGGCGAAGCCGTATTCGGGGAAGTGATCGTGCAGGGCCACCATCGCGCGATCGCGCGCGACCTTGGCAAGAATCGATGCGGCCATGATCGCGCGATCGAGTCGATCCCCGCCGACCAGTGCTTCGGCGGCGCACGGCATGCGCGGCGGAATGCGGTTGCCGTCGATGCGCGCCAGTTCGGCGGCCGGCGCCAGTGCGGTCACGGCGCGGCGCATCCCTTCCATCGTTGCGTGGTAGATGTTGAGGCGATCGATTTCCAGATGATCGATGAACTCGATGTGCCAGGCGAGCGCACGCTCGATGATGCGCGGATACAGCTTCTCGCGTTCGGCTTCGGTCAGTTGCTTGGAATCGTTGAGCCCGCGGATCTTCTTCTGCGATGGATCCAGGATCACCGCGGCGACCGCGACAGGACCGGCCAGTGGCCCGCGGCCAGCCTCGTCCACGCCGGCGATCAGGCGAAACACGGGCGGCGGGAAGAGCGATGCGGCGGGCTGCATGGCGGAATTCTAGCGCGGTGCGGGGAGCGGATCGGGCGCGATGGTCGAAACTGCGGCGCGGCGCTCAGCGCGACTCCGTGGCCGCAATCAGTTCGGCGATCGCATCGGCGGCGCGCGCCGAGGCATCCTGCCGCAACTGCGCGTGCAGGTGCTCGTACTTCGGCTGCAACGCCGCGACCGCTTCGGGCGAGCGGAACCAGTGCAGCACGGCGCGGGCGAGATTGCCGGGCGTGCAATCGTCCTGCATCAATTCCGGCGCCAGATCCTCGCCGGCGAGCACGTTGGGCAGGGCGTAGCGATCGACTTTCAGCAGACCGAGTGTCCTGACGATGCGATAGGTCATCGGCGCGACCTTGTAACCGACGACCATCGGCCGCTTGGCGAGCATGGTTTCCAGCGCGGCGGTGCCGGAGGCCAGCAACACCACATCGGCCGCGTACAGCGCTGTGCGCGCCTGTCCATCGAGCAGGCGCAGGCCGGGCAACGGCATGCCGGATTCGGCAAGCAGTGCTTCGAGTGCACTGCGGCAGGCAGCGTTCGCGGCGGGCACTACGATCCGCAGTTGCGGGATTTCCGCCGCGATCTGCCGGGCCGCCTGCAGGAAGGCCGGTGCCAGGCGCTGGATTTCGCCGAGCCGGCTGCCCGGCAGCAGGGCCAGCACGGGTGCATCCTGCGCCAGCGACAGCGCCGTGCGCGCCGCCGTGCGATCCGGATGCAGGGGCATTTCATCGGCCATCGGATGGCCCACGAACCGTGCATCCACACCATGGCGTGCGTAGATCGCCGGCTCCATCGGAAACAGGCACAGCACGCGATCGGCGCTGAGCCCGATTTTCTGCGCGCGTTTTTCGCGCCATGCCCATACCGACGGACTGACGTAATGGACCGTGCGCACGCCGCGCTGCTTGAGCCAGCGCTCGACCCCGAGATTGAAATCGGGCGCATCGATGCCGACGAATACATCCGGCTTCCATGCGAGCACGCGCTCGCGGAACGCGCGGCGCAGTTTCAGCAGGCGTGGCAGGTGGCGCAGGACTTCGGACAGGCCCATCACCGCCAGTTCGCCGGCATCGAACCAGGTGTCGCAACCGGCCGCGCGCATGCCATCGCCGCCGATGCCGGCGAATTCGGCATCGGGAAAACGCGCGCGCAGCGCTGCGATGAGGCCCGCGCCGAGACCGTCGCCGGAGGCTTCGCCCGCAACCAGCGCGATGCGCGGTGCACGCGTCGCTGCAAGCCCGTGCGTGGGGTCCTGCATCGTGGCTCCGGCGTTCATCGCAACAGCGGACGTTCGCCGTGTTCGATGAAGTCGAGCAGGGCGCGCACGTCCTCGCTCGCGGTGGCCTGTTCTGCAAGTTGCTGCTTGGCTTCGGCCAGCGGCAGCCCGGCGACGTAGAGCGTGCGGTAGGCGCGCTTGATCGCGGCGATGCGCTCGCTGTCGAAACCGCGACGCTTGAGGCCCTCGCTGTTGATGCCGCGCGGACGTCCGAGCGCTTCGCTGCCGACCATCGTGAACGGCGGGACATCGCCATTGACCAGCGCGCCCATGCCGATGAACGCATGCGCGCCGATGCGGCAGAACTGGTGGGCGCCGGAAAAGCCGCTCATGATCACCCAGTCGCCGACGGTGACGTGACCGGCCAGCGTGGAGTTGTTGGAGAACACGCAGTGATTACCGACCACGCAATCGTGCGCGACGTGCGTATAGGCCAGCAGCAGGTTGTCATCGCCGATGCGCGTGACGCTGGTGCCGGTTCCGGTGCCGCGGTTGATGGTGACGAATTCGCGGATGGTGTTGCGATCGCCGATGATCAGTTCCGTGCGTTCGCCGGCGAACTTCTTGTCCTGCGGATCGCCACCGGCGGCGACATGGCCGACCAGATGGTTCTCGCGTCCGATGCGGGTCGGACCGGTCACGCTGCAATGCGGGCCGATGATGGTGCCGTCGCCGATCTCCACGTCCGCGCCGATCACGCTGAACGGACCGACGCGCACGTTTTCGCCCAGTTTCGCGGACGGATCGATGACGGCGCTGGCGTGGATCAACGCGCTCATGTGGTGGTTTCCGCGCACAGCACTTCGGCGCAGGCCACTTCGTTGCCCGCCACCTTCGCCACGCAGTTGTACAGCGTCATGTTGCGGATGACGCGCTTGATGTCCACGTGCAGTTCCAGCACGTCGCCGGGCACGACCATGCGCGAGAAGCGCACGTTGTCGACCTTGACCAGATAGAACAGCCGATCGCCGCCGCACAGTCCGCGGGAAATCTGCGTCAGTACACCGCCGGCCTGCGCCATCGCCTCGATGACGAGCACGCCCGGCATCACCGGATGTCCCGGGAAGTGGCCCTGGAAGAACGGCTCGTTGATGGTGACGTTCTTGATGCCGACGATGCGCTTGTGCGCCTCGAACTCCACCACGCGATCGACCAGCAGGAAGGGATAGCGATGGGGCAGCACCTTCTGGATGGCGAGCACGTCGATGGGAAGCTTCACTTCGGATTCGGTCATGTGGATTCCTTGTCCGCGGCGAGCACACGGCGTGCAAGCGCGTCCAGTTGCTTGAAACGGGCGGCGTTCTTGCGCCAGGTCCGGTTGTCGGTGAGCGGAGTGCCGGAGGAATACTCGCCCGGCTCGTGAATGGAACTGGTGACCAGCGACATCGCCGTGATCACCACCTTGTCGCAGATTTCCAGATGCCCGAGCACGCCGGCCGCGCCGCCGATCAGGCAATAGCGGCCGATTCTGGCGCTGCCGGCCACCGCGCTGCATCCGGCCATCGCGGTATGCGCGCCGATGCGCACGTTGTGGCCAATCTGGATCTGGTTGTCCAGGCGCACGTCCTCTTCGAGCACGGTGTCGTCCAAGGCGCCGCGATCGATCGTCGTGTTCGCGCCGATCTCGCAGTCATCGCCGATCACCACGCCGCCGAGCTGCGGCACCTTGATCCAGTGCCCGGCATCCATCGCCAGGCCGAAACCATCGGCGCCGAGCACGGCGCCGGGATGCACGAGCACGCGCCTTCCCAGCTGCACGCGCGTGACCAGCGTGACGCGTGCGATCAGTTCCGTGCCATCACCGACCACGCAGTCATCGCCGATCACGCAGTGCGGACCGATGAGGCAGCCTTCGCCGATGACGCTGTTGGCCCCGATGCTGACGAATGGACCGATGTGGGCCGAGGCGGCCACGCGCGCGCTCGCATCGATCACCGCGCTCGGGTGGATGCCGGCCGGCCGCACGGCCTTGTGTTCGAACAGTGCGGCGAGCTTGGCGAAAGCGGTGTAGGGATCGCGCGCGATCAGTGCGGCTCCGGGCGCGCTGTCGGCATCTTCCTCACGCAGCACGACGATGCCGGCGGTCGAGTCCGCCAGTTGAGAGCGGTAGCGGGAATTGGCGAGGAAGGCGAGCTGCCCGGCCTCCGCGCGCGCCAGGGTCGCCACGCCGTGCACGCGCGTCTGGCCGTCGCCGCGCAGGCCCAGCGAAAAACGCTCGGCCAGTTCGGCGGCTGTGAATGAAATGCCTGTCATGGCGCAATTGTAGCGCCTGGGCCGCGAATCACGCCGGAGCGGGTCGCGGCCAGACGCGGGACTGCACCATACGGGTGACGATGGTGCAGCCGCCGCCTGCGGTGATCAGAAGCCGCCGCCGAAGGTGAACTGCAGACGCTCGATCTCGTCGCCGTCCTTCTTCTTGATCGGCAACGCATAGCTGATCGAAATCGGACCCACCGGCGCACGCCACAGCAAGGCCACGCCCGCCGAGGCACGCAGTTCGCCCGCATCGAAATTGTCGGCGCCGTCGAACACGTTGCCGAAGTCGAAGAAGGCGGAGATGCGTGCGGCGTTCGTGTCGAACAGGCGCGGGAAATACAGTTCCAGCGAGCCGACGGTCTTGAGCGAACCGCCCAGCGGCTGGCCGCGCCAGTAATAGTTGGTTGCCGGCGAGCGCGGACCCAGCGTGTTGTCGCTGAAGCCGCGTACCGAGCGCACGCCGCCCGCGTAGAAGTTCTCGAAGAACGGCAGGCCGGTGGCGGTGATCGTGCGGGTCAGCGTCGAACCCGCCGCGCAGGGTCCCGTGCTCTCGTACGTGCTGCCGGCCGGCGGCTGGCCCGGGATCTGCGGCTGCTCGGGCAGCATCTGGCAGATATAGCGCGTGGTGTCGCTGCCCCAGCTGTCGCCGTAACCGATGTCGGCGCGGGTGTTCAGTACAAGCCACGGCGTCAGCGGCCAGTACTTGGAGAACTCGTAGTTGAGCTTGTAGTACTCGACCGTCGAACCGGGCAGGGTGATCTCGGCCGACACGCGCTGGTACATGCCGGCGGTGGGCATGAAGTAGTCGTTGCGGGTGTCGCGCGCCCAGCCCAGCTCCGTGCGCCAGGCATGGAACGTGCGCTGGCCGACGGCATTGATGTAATCGATGATCGAGGCCGGCGTCGAACCCGGATAGGTCAGGATTTCGTTGCGATCGATGCCGAACAGCAGCGACACCGTATCGCTCTCGGTGATCGGAAGGCCCAGCACCGTCTGCGCGGCCGCGCTGGTGGTCGAGTAGGACGCAACGTTGAAGTCGGAGTAGTCGTACTCGCGCCACCACAGGTTGTAGCCGAGCGACATGCCTTCATCGGTGAAGAAGGGATTGAGGAAGGAGAACGAATAGCGTTGCAGGTAGTCGCTGCGCTGCGCTTCCACCGACACGCGGTTGCCGCTGCCGAGGAAGTTGTTCTGCGACAACTGGATCGAGGTGGTCATGCCCGACAGCTGCGAATAGCCCAGGCCGAACACGAAGCTGCCCGAGGTGGTTTCCTTGACCGTGTAGACCACGTCCACCTGATCGTTGGTGCCGGGCACGGCGGGCGTTTCCACTTCCACCGTCTCGAAATAGCCCAGGCGCTGCAGGCGGATCTTGGAGCGATCGATCGCGGCCTGCGAATACCACGCGCCCTCGAACTGGCGCATTTCGCGGCGCATGACCTCGTCGGAGGTGCGCGCGTTGCCCTTGAACACGATGCGGCGCACGTTCACGCGCGGACCGGGCACGACCTGGAAGTTGATCGACACGGTGCGCTTGTCGCGATCCACGCTCGGAATCGGATTGACCTGCGCGAACGCGTAGCCGATGTTGCCCAGCGTGGCGGTGATGCCGTCGGCGGTGATCTCCAGCAGGCGGCGCGAGAAAATCTGGCCGGGCTTGACGATCACCATGCGCTCGACGTCCTGCTGCGGCAACACGGTGTCGCCGCTGACCTTCACGTCGGCGATCTTGTACTGCTCGCCCTCGGTGATGCCCGCGGTGATGAACATGTCGCGCTTGTCGGGGCTGATCGAAACCTGGGTCGAATCCAGGTTGAAATCGACGTAGCCGCGGTCGAGATACCAGGAATTGAGCTTCTCCATGTCGCCGGAGAGCTTTTCCTTGGAGTACTGATCATCGCGGCGGTACCACGACAGCCAGTTGTGCTCGCGCGATTCCCAGCCCTTGAGGATGTCCTCGTTCTGGAACTTCTCGGTGCCGACTAGGTTGACGTGGCGGATCTTGGCGGCCTTGCCTTCCTTGATCGCGATGGTGACGTCGACGCGGTTGCGATCCAGCGGGCTGACCGTCGGGGTGATCTCGACGTTGTACTTGCCGCGGTTGTTGTACTGCTTCACCAGTTCCTGGGTCACGCGATCCAGGCTGAGGCGGTCGAAGGTGTCGCCCTCGGCCAGGCCGATGTCCTTCAGGCCCTGCATCAGCTGCTCGGTCTTGATGTCCTTGTTGCCGGTCACCGTGAGCTTGTTGATGGCCGGGCGCTCGACCACCGTGACCACGAGGATGTCGCCCTGGCGGTCCAGGCGCACGTCCTGGAAGAAACCGGTCTTGTAGAGCGCGCGGATGGCATCGCCCACGCCGGTGGAGGTCACGGTGTCACCGCGCTCGATCGGCAGGTAGGTCAGCACGGTGCCGGCCGAAATGCGCTGCAGTCCGTCGATGCGGATGTCGCTGGCGACGAAGCTGCCCTGCTCGAACGAGGGCGCGGCTGCGCCTCCGACGTCGGTCGTCTGCGCCCAGGCGGGAGCGGCAAGGGCCGAAGCCAGGGCCAGGGCAAGCAGGCGGCGGGTGGGCTGTCGCGTCATCATTACATCCGTTTGGGAGCGTGCCCGGGAGACGGCTGTCTGCCGGGAGGAATCGGGCGGGAGGCTGGCGGAGTTGGAGCGGACCGGCGAAAAAAAGTTCAAAAGCATCAAATCACCGAAAAATATCGTTATAGAACGCCAGGCCCATCAGGCCCGCCAGCAGCGCCAGGCCGACGTACTGGCCGGCGATCATGCTTCGCTCGCTCAACGGACTGCCTTTGACCAACTCAATAAGGTAATACAGCAGGTGTCCGCCGTCCAAGACGGGGATTGGCAGCAGGTTGAGAATCGCCAGGCTGAGCGAGATCAGCGCGAGGAAATACAGGAACCAGCCCACGCCGCGCTTGGCGCTGTCGTTGGCCACGCGGGCAATGGTGATGGGGCCGGAAACCGCCTTGGCCGACGCCTGGCCGGTCAACATGCGGCGCATCATGCCGAGCGAATCCGACGCCATTTGTCCTGTTTCGCGCAACGCCGCCGGGATCGCGGCGACCGGGCCAAGCCGCTGGACGGCGTCGAACTCGGCCTGCGGCCGGGTGGCGAGGGGTTCGATGCCAAGCATCCAGAGGCTTGCACCGCCCACGTTCTGCCGGCGCGGCTGCATTTCGAAGGCGTGCCGCTCGCCGTTGCGGTCCACTTCCACCATCGCCACGCCGCCGCGCTCGCCCAACTGCCGGACCAGCGGCCCGATGTCGTTGAAGAAGCGCACCGGCTGGCCGTCGATCGCGGTGATGTGATCGCCCGGTTCCAGCACGCCCTGGGCGACGCTGCCCTCGGCGACCTTGCCCACGGTCGGCGGCACCATCAGATGCATCCAGCTCACGCCGATGGCACGGCCCACGTCTTCCTGGTCGAAGCCGGCCGGAAGCTGCGAAAGCGCCAGTTTGCGGTGAATGTCACGGCCATCCGCATCGACGCCGTCGACCCGCACGTCACGGCCGTCGATGGCCGCGATCATCAGCGTCTGCATGGCCTCCATCCAGGTGCGGATCGGCCGGCCATCGATCGCCTCGATGCGATCGCCGCTCTCCAGTCCGGCCTGCTGCGCCAGACCCTGCACCTGCCCCAGCGTGGCGGAGTGATCCGGGCGGCCAATGACGAACATCGCCCACAACAGCACCACGCACAGCAGCAGGTTGGCGATGGGGCCGGCGGCCACCACGGCGATGCGCTGCAGGACCGGCTTGCGGTTGAACGCGTGCGGGCGATCGGCCGGCGCGACTTCGCCTTCGGCTTCGTCCAGCATCTTGACGTAGCCGCCCAGCGGGATGGGCGCGATGGCGAACTCGGTGCCATGGCGATCCCGGCGTGACCACAGCGGCTTGCCGAACCCGACCGAGAACCGCAGCACCTTGACGCCGCAGCGGCGCGCGACCCAGAAATGGCCGAATTCGTGGAATGTCACCAGGATGCCGAGGGCGACAATCAGCCAGAGAATCGAGCCGAGGACGTCGCTCATCGGGTCCGCTCACGCATTGTCGGCTGGGGATCAAACACGTGTGGCGTGTCCTGCGATGGCGGTTTCAGTGATCCGGCGTGCCCGAGCGTCTGCCGCCAGCAGGGTATCCAGCGAATCGGCCGGAACCACCGCCAGCGCGGCGAGAGCGTCCTCGACCAATGCGGGAATGGATAGGAAACTGATTTTGCCCTGAAGAAAGGCTGAAACTGCGACTTCGTTCGCGGCATTCAGCACGGCCGGCGCGGTGCCGCCGGCTTCCAGCGCTTCGCAGGCCAGGCGCAGGCAGGGAAAGGCCTCCAGATCCGGCGCCTCGAAATCGAGCCGTCCCTGCGCCAGCAGATCGAGCCCGCCGACGCCTGATTCGATGCGGTCCGGCCAGCCCAGCCCCACGGCCAGCGCGGTGCGCATGTCCGGCAGGCCCAGTTGCGCGAGGGTGGATCCGTCGATGAATTCGACCAGCGAGTGCACCAGACTCTGCGGATGCACCAGCACACCGAGCCGGGCGCAGGGCACGTCGAACAGATGATGGGCCTCGATCAGTTCCAGGCCCTTGTTCATCAGGGTCGCCGAATCCACCGAGATCTTCGGCCCCATAGACCACTTCGGGTGCGCGACCGCCTGTTGCGGGGTGACCTGCGCCAGTTCCGCGCGGCTGCGGCCGCGGAACGGACCGCCCGATGCGGTCAGCACGATGCGTCGCACCTCGTCCTTAGCCTGTCGTGAACGCAGGCACTGGAAGATCGCATTGTGTTCGCTGTCGATCGGGATGATTTCAGCGCCGGCGGCATCGGCTGCGCGGGTCATCAGTTCGCCGGCCAGTACCAGCGATTCCTTGTTGGCCAGCAGCAGCCGTTTGCCCGCCCGCGCCGCCGCCAGGGTGGAAGACAACCCGGCCGCGCCGACGATGGCCGCCACGACGGTGTCGCAGGCCTCGCTGGCGACCAGCGCATCGAGCGGGCCGTCTCCGGCATGGGCCTGGACCGAGGACAGCCCACGCTCGCGCAGGCCCTCGCTCAGCGCGGGCAGCAGGGCGTGGTTCGCGATGACTGCATGATCCGGACGGTGGCGCTGGCAGAGATCGAGCAGGGCACCGACCTGCGTGCCGGCCGCCAGCACGCTGGCGCGCAACGTGTCCGGATGGCGCGCGATGACGTCCAGCGCCGAAGTGCCGATCGAACCGGTTGCGCCGAGCACCGCCACCTGACGCGGTTTGCTGCCGTCCATGTCAGAACCCGAACAGTTCCTTGCCGAGGGCGAAAATCGGCAGCGCTGCCAGCACGCCATCGATGCGATCCAGCACGCCGCCGTGGCCCGGGATGATGTCGCCCGAATCCTTGGCGCCCACATGCCGCTTGATCAGGCTTTCGAACAGATCGCCCACCACCGAACCGAGCACGGTCACCACTGCCACGATCAGCACGAACGGCAACTCGGCCGTGCCCGCGCCGGCGAAAAAGGTGCCGGCCGCCGCGACGATCAGCCCCGCCAGCACGCCGCCCAGCACGCCCTCGTAGGTCTTGTTCGGGCTGATGCGCGGGGCCAGCTTGCGCGGTCCGAACCAGCGCCCGCCGAACGTGCGGCCGGCGAAATACGCGCCGCTGTCGGCGGCCCAGACAATGGCCAGCGCGACGAACAGCCAGCGGTGCCCATTCGGTTGCGCCGCATGGATCAGGCAGAGCGCGCACCACGCCGGGATGATCGCCAGGGTGGCGGCGGCAAGCTTGAATCCGCGGGCCCAGGTCTGGTGATCGGAACCGAAATCGAAATGCCTCAGCCACAGCAGCGCGACCAGCCACCACGCCACGCCCAGCAGCGATACCAGCCGCAGCGGCACGAGATCGGGTGACCCGGCCGAAGCCCAGACCAGCAGCACCATCAGCAGCAGGTTCGCCACCAGCAGCAGCGTGCGCGGCAGGGTGTCGTCGATCTCGGCGAGCCGGAACCATTCCCACAGCCCGATCAGGAACACCAGCGCGGCCAGTGCGGCCAGCCAGGGCGTGGGCAACAGCAGAATCGCGGCGATCGCGGCGGGCGCCATGATCAAGGCCGCGATCACGCGGACCTGAGTGCCTCCGGGCTGGCTCATGCGGGTGTCTTCTCCGTCGCGTGTTCCGCGATCTGTGCGCTGGTCAGGCCGAAGCGGCGCTCGCGGCCCGCGTAATCCTCGACCGCCCGTTGCAGGGTGGCGGCATCGAGATCGGGCCAGAGCTGTTCGGTGAACCAGAGTTCGGTATAGGCCAGCTGCCAGAGCAGGAAATTGCTGATCCGGTGATCGCCGCCGGTGCGGATGAACAGATCCGGCGGCGGCAGATCGGCCAGCGCGATGCGCGCGCCGAGGCTGGCTTCGTTGATGTCTTCCGGTCGCAGGCGTCCGGCCGCGACATCCGCGGCCAGTTCGCGCGCGGCGCGGGTGATGTCCTGGCGTCCGCCGTAGCTGGCCGCCACCACCAGGTGCAGGCGGGCATTGCCGGCGGTGGAGTCCTCGGCGGCCTGCATGCGCTGCCGGATCGGCGCCGGAAACCGCTCGCGCTCGCCGATGAAGCGGATGCGCACGCCGCGGCGGTCCAGTTCGCCGACTTCGCGATCGAGCGCATTGAGGAACAGCTTCATCAATGCGCCGACCTCGTCCTCGGGCCGGCCCCAGTTTTCGCTGGAAAACGCGAACAACGTCAGCGCGCCGATGCCTTGTTCCAGGCAGAAATCGATGCAGACATTGACCGCGCGCGCGCCGGCGCGATGGCCGATGGCGCGCGGGCGCTTGCGGCGCTCGGCCCAGCGGCCGTTGCCGTCCATGATGACGGCGAGGTGGCGCGGAATTCCCGGCGGCGTGGCGGACATCGCGGCAGTCCTCAGACCGCCATCAGTTCCTGTTCCTTGGCCTTGACGACGTCGTCCACGTCCTTGATCGACTTGTCGGTCAGCTTCTGGATTTCCTCTTCCGCCCGACGCTCCTCGTCTTCGGTGATCTGCTTGTCCTTCAGCAGATCCTTGATCTGCTGGTTGGCGTCGCGGCGGATGTTGCGGATGGCGACCTTCGTGTCCTCGCCTTCGCCATGCACGACCTTGGACAGCTCGCGGCGTCGCTCTTCGGTCAGGGCCGGGAGGTTCAGGCGGATGGTGGTGCCGGCGGTGTTCGGGGTTAGGCCAAGATCGGAGGCCAGGATGGCTTTCTCGACCGCGCCGACCATCTGCTTTTCCCACGGCGTGATGGTCAGCGAGCGGGCATCGCTCACGGCGACCGTGGCGACCTGGCTGAGCGGCATGTCCGAGCCGTAGTAGTTCACCTTGAGGTGTTCGACCAGCGCGGTGGAGGCGCGGCCGGTGCGCACCTTGATGAGCGTGTGGCGAAGCGCCTCGATGCTCTTGGTCATGCGCGCCTGCGCGTCTTTCTTGATGTCGTTGAGCATCACGGGTCCCGTGGAAATCCTTAAACCCCGGATTATAGGGGGTCCGGTGTCGCTTGCGTGCCGGCACGTCCGCGCCGCGGCCGGCATTCAGTGCGAATGGTGCGGCGCGGCATCGTGCAGGTCGTGTTCGCACTGCGCGCCGCGCTCGATCTGCAGCGTGGCGTGGTTGATGCCGAACCGATGATCCAGTTCATGCACGGTCGCATCGAGGAATGCATCGTCATCCTCGCTCCGCGGCCTCACCAAGTGCGCGGTGAGGGCCACTTCCCCCGCGCCGAGCGGCCAGATGTGCAGGTGATGCACCGCCTGCACGCCCGGCTGCGCCAGCAGGAACGCATTGACCTCCTGCTGGTCGATGCCGGACGGCACGGCGTCCATCGCCGCATTGAAGCTGTCGCGCAGCAGGCCGAACGTGCCGATCGCGATGACCACGCCGATCAGCAGGGCGGTGACCGGATCCAGCCAGGCCCAGCCGAACGCCAGCATGCCCACGCCGGCGATGACGGCTGCCAGCGAGACCGCGGCATCGGCCATCAGGTGCAGGAACGCGCCGCGCTTGTTGAGATCGTGCGAATGCCCGTCGCGCACCAGCCAGGCCGCGCCCAGATTGACCGCGATGCCGATCGCCGCCACCACGATCACCGGCATCGCCGGGATGGCCGGCGGCGCGGTGAACCGGCGCACCGCTTCCCAGCCCAGCGCACCGGAAAACACCATCAGCAGCACGGAATTGGCGAGCGAGGACAGCAGCGTGGCACGCCGCCATCCGTACGTGTGGCGGCCGGTGGGCGGACGCCGCGCCAGCGCCGCGGCGGCCCATGCCAGGCCCAGGCCGAGCACGTCGCCAAGGTTGTGCAGGGCGTCGGACAGCAGCGCCAGCGAATTGGTATAGAAACCGTAACCGGCTTCCAGGCCGGTGTAGGCGAGGTTGATCAGTGTGACCGCAGCGAACGTGCGGGTGGCCGAGCCGTGCAGGTGGCCGTGCGAACCGTGTGAATGTCCCATGCGCTTAGGGTGAGGCGTCGAGCGGGGTGGACACTATTACAAGCGGGGAAACGGGAAGGGATAGAGGTCAAACGCGGCAGTGTTTGCCGAGCCGTCTTACGTCTGGCCATTCCCGGCCTTCAGGCCGCGCGGCCCTTCACCAGCGTACCGACGTTCTCGCCGCGCAGGATGCGCATGAGGTTGCCGGGGACGGAAAGATCGTAGATGCGCAGCGGCAGATCGCTGTCGCGGCAGAGCGCGAACGCCGCCGTGTCCATCACCTGCAGATCGCGGGCCAGCACTTCATCGTAGGTCAGTTGCTCGAAGCGCTTGGCGTCGGCGTGTTTGCCCGGATCCTTGTCGTAGACGCCATCGACCTTGGTGGCCTTCAGCAACAGGTCCGCGCCGATCTCGATGGCGCGCAGCGCGGCGCCCGAATCGGTGGTGAAGAACGGGTTGCCGGTGCCGGCGGCGAAAATCGCGATGCGGCCCTTCTCCAGATGACGCACGGCACGACGGCGGATGTAGTCCTCGCAGACGTCGTTGATTTTCAGCGCGCTCATCACCCGCACCTTGGCGCCGAGTTTTTCCAGCGCATCCTGCATCGCCAGCGCGTTGATGACGGTGGCGAGCATGCCCATCTGATCGCCCGTCACCCGATCCATGCCGCCGGCGGCCAGGCCCGCGCCGCGGAAGATGTTGCCGCCGCCGATGACCAGCCCGACTTCGGCACCGGCTTCGCGGGCTTCGATGATCTCGCGCGCGATGCGGCCGATGACCACCGGGTCGATGCCGTAATCCTCGGACCCCATCAATGCCTCGCCGGACAGTTTGAGCAGGATGCGGCGGTAGGCGAGGGGTGCGGTCATCGGGGGCTCTCTGCGTGGCGGCAAACGCGCGCAAGTATATCCCAGCGACGCGTGTGCACGGTGTCGAGCGCCGTCAGCTGACACCTTGCCGCCTGCATAATGTCGAAGCGGCCGCATGCCGCCTTGCCCCCCATTCCGCACTCCGGAGATCCAATGAGCATCAAGAACGTCAACGAATTCGTCGAGCATTCCAGCCAGAAGGATCTGAGCGCCGACGTCTTCGAACTGGAAAGTCCGTATCTGCTGGAGGTCAAGCTCAACGGGCGCGTGTGGTGCAAGGCGGGGGCGATGGTGGCGTACCGGGGCGGCGTCAAGTTCACCCGCCAGGGCGTGCTGGAACAGGGTCTGGGCAACCTGCTGAAGAAAGCCATCAGCGGCGAGGGCACCCAGATGATGCGCATGGACGGGCAGGGCCGCGTCTACCTCGCCGACAGCGGCAAGAAGGTGACGCTGCTGCGGTTGAATGGCGAATCCATCTTCGTCAATGGCAATGATCTGCTGGCCCACGAGGACGGTATGCAGTCGGAAATCAAGATGATGCGCCGCGTGGCGGGCATGCTGTCCGGCGGATTGTTCAACATCCGCCTCAGCGGGCAGGGCGTCGTCGCGATCACCTCGCACTACGAACCGCTCACGCTGGCCGTCACGCCGGACCAGCCGGTGTTCACCGATCCCAACGCGACCGTGGCCTGGTCGGGAGGATTGACGCCCGACATCGTGACCGATGTGTCGCTCAAGACCTTCCTTGGCCGAGGCTCGGGCGAAAGCATCCAGTTGAAATTCGCGGGCAGCGGCTGGGTCGTCGTGCAGCCGTACGAGGAAATCCATCTGCAGCCGAATCAGCACTGATGCGATCGGCCGCTGGCGGTGCGTCGGCGGCCTCATCCTGCGTTGTCCAATAGCGAGGCTTCAATGCGACCGTTGTTTTCTTCGTTGTCCGCCACGTGCGCGATGCTCATGGCCATCGTCCCGGTGCCGCATGCCCGCGCCGCCGAACCCTCGGACATCCAGCCGTTCGCCTGCGAAAGCTGCGATGAGTGGAACCAGCCACATGCGCCGTTCCGCCTGCATGGCAACAGCTACTACGTTGGCGTCGAAGGCCTGAGCGCAATCCTCATCGACACCGGCGCCGGCCTGGTGCTGCTCGATGGTGGGCTGCCGCAATCGGCGCCGTTGATCGCCGCGAACATCCGCGCGCTGGGTTTCCGCGTGGAAGACGTGCGCTGGATCGGCATGAGCCATGCGCATTTCGATCACGCCGGCGGCATCGCCGCGCTGGTGCGCATGAGCGGTGGAACCGCCACGGTGATGGCGACGGCGCGCGGCGCCGAAGCATTGCGCGCCGGCGATGCGCCCGCCGACGATCCGCAGGCCGGCCTCGGTGACAACTTCCCGCCGGTGAAGACGCCGATCACGGTGCTGGCCGATGGCGCGTCGCTGCAACTCGGCAACACGCGGCTGCAACTCCACGCCACTCCGGGACACACGCCTGGCGGCAGTGCGTGGACATGGCGCAGTTGCGAGGGGGATCGCTGCCTGGACATGGTGTACGCCGACAGCCTGACGCCCGTGCCGGCCGACGGCTTCAGGTTCGGACCGGCCGATGGCCCCCGCGTGCGCCAGTTCCGCAACACAATCGACAAGATCGGCGCGCTGCCCTGCGATCTGATGGTCTCGGCGCATCCCGGCGCATCGCGGTTGTTCGAACGCGAGCAGCGCCAGCGATCGGATCCCGCCAGCCGCGCACTGGAAACGCCCGGCGCATGCCGCGCTTACGCGGAACAGGCGCACGCACGGCTGGATCAGCGGCTGAAGGAGGAAGCCGCGCGCTGAGCGCGGCCGCGATCAGGTTTCGGCGACGCCGCCGGCGATGCGGTTGCGGCCGTCGCGCTTGGCGCCGTAGAGCGCTTCGTCCGCCGCCTTCAGCAGTTGATCGACGCTGGCGAACTGTTCGATCGCGCCCTGCGTCGCCAGACCGGCCGAGAAGGTGATGTAGAGCGGCTGACCGTTGATGCTGGCCATCGGCGCCTGGCCCACCTCGGCCAGAATGCGGCGCATCACGCCCATCGCCGCGCGCTCGTCGGTGCCGGGCAGCACGACCAGGAATTCCTCGCCACCGTAGCGGGCCACGATGTCGCTGCTGCGCAGATGCTTGCTCAGCGTGGCCGCGAAGGTGCGCAACACCTGATCCCCGACCAGATGGCCCCAGCCGTCGTTGATCTTCTTGAAGTCATCGAGATCGATGAATGCAATCGACAGCGGCCAGCCGTGGCGCGAGGATGCTTCGAATTCCTTTTCCAGCACGCTTTCGAGCTGGCTGCGGTTGTAGACGCCGGTGAGCGGATCCCGGCGCGCTTCCTCGGCCAGGCGACGGGCGCGATGCTCGAACTCGTCGGCATCCTTGCGCGCACGCGCCGCTTCCTGGATTTCGCGCAGGTTGCGCAGCACCAGCAGTTCGCGTGCCTGTTCAAGCAGCGCGGCGATGCGTTCGGGCTGTTCGATGCGCACATCGAACATCGACGCGATGTCCGGCAGCATCAAGGTCATCTGCGCGATGACTCCATCCACGGCCACCGCGTCCAGGCCCAGATGCTTGCGCGCCGCGGCGATGGCCGCATCGCGCGCGGCTTCGGTGTCTTCGCGCAGCCAGAGATCGGCAAAGCTGCCCGATACCTGCACGCAGGCCTGGAATGAAGTCTGCGCGGCCAGTGATTCGCTGCTCAGGATCGCCTCCTGCAGCAGCGGCGGCAGGTTCCAGTGCTGGGCCATCCAGTGACCGACTTCGGCGTGATCGCAACCGAAATAGTTGGTTTCCTGCTGCAACAGCTCGGGTGTGCCCAACCCGGCCGACAGCATGGGCGCATATGCCTCGCGATCCAGTTGCAGCAGCGTCAGCGCGCCGATGTCCTGCAGCAGGCCCGCCAGCATCAGTTCTTCCAGCTTGCGCAGGCTCATGCGCTCGCCGAGCAGGCGGCTGGCCAGACCGGCAATGACGCTGCGGCGCCAGATGGCTTCTTCGGCCAGGCAGCCGCTGGCCGGCTTGCGGATTGCCGAGGCGAGCGAAAAGCCGAGCGCCAGCGTCAGGGTCGCGTTGAGCCCGAGCAGGGTGAGCGCCTGGCTGAGGTTCTCGACCCGGCGGCGGCTTGCGTACAGCGGGGAATTGGCGATCCGCAGCATGCGCGCGCTCAGCGCGGGATCCAGGCCGATGGTGTCGGCGGCGGTGGCCATCAGCACGTCCGGATCCTGCGCCAGCGCCAGGATGCGCAGCGCCACCCCCGGAGGCGAGGGCAGATCACGGCAGCAGGACAGCTTGGCTTCGAGTTCGGCTCGCATCGCGCGGGATGGCTCTGTAAGGGAATAAGGCGGCACTTTTACCACCTACGCCTGCGTATCGGCCGCATCCGGGAAAAATTTAGGGCTACGTGGCAGGAGTTCGACCGCCCGCGCGTGTTCGACACCCGCGCGTGAAGACGCGGCGCGAGTGCGCGTCCGCGTGAAGACGCCGCGCCGTGGGTGGAATCCACAAAGAAAAAAAGCCGCGATCGCTCGCGGCTTTCTTCATGACACCTGCGGCGGCGGCTTACGCCAGGCCGGCCTGCTTCATCACTTCGGCGGCGTAATCCTCGACCACCTTCTCGATGCCTTCGCCCACGGCCAGGCGCTGGAAACCGACCACGTCGGCGCCGGCGGCCTTGGCGGCCTGCTCGACGGTCTGATCGCTGTTCAGCACGTAGGGCTGGCCGTACAGGGTGACCTCGTTGACGATCTTGGCGATCTTGCCGCTGATGATCTTCTCCAGGATTTCGGCCGGCTTGGACTTGTCCTTCTCGGACATCTTGGCCAGTTCGATTTCCTTTTCCTTGGCGACGAACTCGGCCGGCACGTCGGCGGCCTTGTTGTACGGAGGATTCATCGCGGCGATGTGCATCGCCAGGCCGCGCGCCAGTTCGGCGTCGCCGCCGGCCACTTCGACCAGCACGCCGATCTTGCCGCCGTGCACGTAGGCCGCGACATTGTTGCTGCTGTCGATGCGGGCGATGCGGCGGATCTGGATGTTCTCGCCGAGCTTGGCGATCGCGGCGGCGCGGGCTTCCTCGACCGTCTCGCCGGAGGCGAGCTTGGACGCCTTCAGCGCTTCGACGTCGGCGCTGCCGGTCGACAGCGCGGCCTGGGCCACGGTGTTGGCGAACGCGATGAAGTTCTCGTCCTTGGCGACGAAGTCGGTTTCGGAGTTGATCTCGACCAGCACGGCCTTGCCGCCGTCCTGGGCCACGGCGATACGGCCTTCGGCGGCCACGCGATCAGCCTTCTTGTCGGCCTTGGCCAGACCCGACTTGCGCAGCCACTCGGCCGCCGCGTCGATGTTGGCGTTGTTTTCGGTGAGCGCCTTCTTGCACTCCATCATGCCGGCGCCGGTGCGCTCGCGCAGTTCCTTGACCAGGGAAGCGGTGATTTCCACGGGGTGACCTCAATCAATGCGGGGTTGGGTGGAGCGATCCACCTCGGGACAGGCGGGCGTGCGGCCCGCCTGCAGGAGGGAATGCCGCCGCGCAGCGTGGCGCGGCGGCATGGCAGGCCGATTACTCGGCAGCGGCTTCGTCAGCCTTCTTGCCGGTCTTCCTGGCCGGGGCGCGACGGGCGGCCTTGCCTTCTTCGTCGGCTTCCACGAACTCTTCCTCACGGACGGTCGCGGCGTTCGGGCTGGCGGCCTTGCCTTCCAGCACGGCGTCGGCGGCGGCGCGGGCGTACAGCTGCACGGCGCGGATGGCGTCGTCGTTGCCGGGGATGGCGTAGTCGACCAGGGCCGGGTCGTAGTTCGAGTCGACCACCGCGATCACCGGAATGCCGAGCTTCTTGGCTTCCTTGATGGCGATGTCTTCATGGCCGATGTCGATGACGAACAGGGCGTCCGGCAGACGGTTCATGTCCTTGATGCCGCCCAGCGAGGCTTCCAGCTTCTCGCGCTCGCGGCGCAGGCTCAGCACTTCGTGCTTGACCAGCTTCTCGAAGGTGCCGTCGGTTTCGGCCGCTTCCAGTTCCTTCAGGCGGGCGACCGACTTCTTCACCGTGGCGAAGTTGGTCAGGGTGCCGCCCAGCCAGCGCTGGGTCATGTACGGCATGCCGCAACGCTCGGCCTCTTCCTTCATGGCCTCGCGCGCGCTGCGCTTGGTGCCCAGGAACAGGATGGTGCCGCGCTTCTGCGCGATGCCCGAGATGAAGTTCATCGCGTCGTTGAACAGCGGAACGGTCTTCTCGAGGTTGATGATGTGGATCTTGCCACGGGCACCGAAGATGTACGGGGCCATCTTCGGGTTCCAGTAACGGGTCTGGTGGCCGAAGTGGACGCCGGCTTCCAGCATCTGGCGCATGGTGATCTGGGGCATTGCAGAACTCCTGGCAGTGGAACCCTCCGCGGCCGTCTTTCGGCAAGGTGCGGGCGCCCCGGCAGGTCGCCGTGGGCATGGGTTCCGGGGTTGGGCCTCCCTGGCGCTTCCGTGGCCGAACCTGTCTGGCAGGCACCCCGGCACGGGCTTTGGCGTCAGGTGTGTATTCGCCGGCCGGGACGGCGCCCGGTACCCTGCGCCCGGCGTGGGCGGCCCCATGGCGGGGCGGACAGAGCCGGCGGAGTATACCGGTGCGGTGGGGGGCGGGGCAAACCGCCGCCGGGCCGGGGCGGGGCGGATCCGGCCCGGGAGGTCCGGGCGGCGGCGGAATAGGCGATAATCCCCGCCATGACCGTGCACCTCAAGACCCCCGAAGAAATCGAGAAGATGCGCATCGCCGGCCGCCTGGCCGCCGAGGTGCTGGAGATGATCACCCCGCATGTGAAGCCGGGCGTGAGCACCGAGGAACTGGACCGCATCTGCCACGACCACATCGTCAACGTGCAGGGCGCCATCCCCGCCAACGTCGGCTACCGCGGCTATCCCAAGACCACCTGCATCTCGGTCAACAACGTGATCTGCCACGGCATTCCCAGTGCCGCCAAGGTCCTGAAGGACGGTGACATCGTCAACATCGACGTCACCGTGATCAAGGACGGCTGGCACGGTGACACCAGCCGCATGTACTTCGCCGGCACTCCGTCGGTGATGGCCAGGCGCCTGGTGGAGACCACGTTCGAGGCGATGTGGCGCGGCATCCGCGCGGTGAAGCCCGGTGCCACCCTGGGTGATGTCGGCCATGCGATCCAGGCCTATGCGGAGGCCGAGCGCTTCTCGGTGGTGCGCGAGTACTGCGGCCACGGCATCGGCAAGGTCTACCACGACGAGCCGCAGGTGCTGCACTACGGCCGCCCCGGCGAGGGTCTGGTGCTCAAGCCGGGCATGACCTTCACCATCGAGCCGATGATCAACGAGGGCGCGCGCCACACCCGCGTGCTGCCCGACGGCTGGACCGTGGTCACCAAGGACCGCAAGCTCTCCGCGCAGTGGGAGCACATGGTCGCGGTGACGGCGGACGGCGTGGACATCCTCACCCGCCTGCCCGGCGACGACGACGCCCTCTGACATGGACCCGGCCGCGCACGATCCCGCGCCCGGCCGCAGGG
>JAEWBY010000054.1 GCA_023390905.1 Pseudomonadota bacterium
CGGGTGGTTTGGAAAACTGGCAGCGCGTCGGCTTGCAAGCCACGACGGGCGGCATTGTCGAGAGCCTGAGTGGAGGCAACTTCGGTCACGGGTTCATGTCGGCGGGTCTAACTGCGTCGGTGATGCCACAAATAGGCAAGATTGGTAACGATGTCACCCGTACGGCGGTGGGTGCGCTGGTGGGCGGTACGCTGTCAGTGGCGACCGGCGGAAAGTTTGCCAATGGAGCCATCAGCGGGGCGATTCAGGGGGCGATGGCTAGACGAGAAGATGTCCAAGTCGAATACTTGGAGAGCGATTCCGCTTCTCCCTATCCAGCTGAAGGAGAAACAGCGGAGTCGAGACGCTTGATCTTTGAACGCATGAAATCAAGTAGGGAGTTGTACGGAATATACATTCCGTCAGGGTATAAAATTGAGTTTGATGACAGGTACAAGACACTAGTGAATGGAATTCCACAGTATTGTTCAGAGAATTGCGACGATCTGCTTGCACAGGGAACGGTCTTTGGCCAAATAGATCGTCGCGCAGCAGTCCGTACCATTACTGTCTTCCGAGCAGGCGTCCAGCCGACATATATGTCTGGGATATCCATTGTGAATGGTGTGACTACATTTTGGGCAAAAGACTTCACGACAAACGGATATGAAACGATGGTTCACACCTTAGGGCACGAAGGTGCTCATGCGAATGGTGTTGATATAGATATTCCTGGTGACGCGATCCATCCAAATGCGCAGCGCGCCGGCGATGAAGCTCTACGTAGATACAGAAGCCTCTTTAATGGAGTTAGATCAAGGGTACGGTGATGGTCATGAAGGGCATTGTTCAGGTTGTTTTCTTCGTGTGCGGATTGTGGGCATTAAATGCAAATGGGCAGCAGCCAAAGGCCGTGCTTCTCGATGGCGTTATGGGGCGATCAAATTCTGTTTTTATCGGAGTTATAACTTCAGGGTCCATTGCCGCGGATGGGAGAGGCAGATACGAATTCAGGGTCAAAGAGACCTTGGTTGGTGAAAAGAAAATTTCTGGTTGTTTCGCTAGTTCTGCATCATATTCAGTTGGCAGGGAGATGGTTTTTTTTCTACCAAAAGCGAGCGATGGTTGCATTGACGCTGGAGTGCTAAAGAGATCTCTCGATTTGCGAGATATCGGTTCTTCGAGCTATGTTGTTCTCGGAGAAGAGGGATACATCTACCCTGAGTTTAGGGGAAAGACTATGATTGTTCAGTCTATTCCTTGGAAGAGCGCAAAACCATTCGTGCTTTGGACTGGCGTATCGCTCCATGATTTTAAGAAGTATGTTGAATCAGTTAGAAACAGATACCAAAATTAGCTCTGGGCCGTTTCCGAGCGTAGTACTGCGGCAAGCCATGATCGCGTTGAGTTGCTCGAAGATTCGCACCGAACGGCTGGAAGTGATCTACGTGTCAAACTCGATGTGCAGCGCCTCACGGCTGAAATGTCGACCACGTTGAAATCCTGAAGCGTCGGCTAAAAGCCAACGCGTCACTTATGAAGTCCATTGACCAGACTATGTCCGGCAGCCGTGGCACGACAACGCGACGCGTTCCCGCTTGGGCAGGCGCTTGCACGCAGCCCGTCGCAGGTTCAGTCGCATCGCTCGGTACATACGGTAGATCCGTTTGTGTTTCCACCGGGCATGGCTGCGTCGAAAGAACGTGTGGCACTTCCAGGACCGGTTGGGCGGCTCTTCGACCAGCATGGCCAGCGCAGCGATCAACTCTGCTTCGCGCACGGGGCCAATCCGGCGGGAGCCGGTACAACGCCGCCTCCGACAGGCCTAGGCAGTCACAGGACCGACGCACCGGCCGCACGTGCACCTCCATCAGGTGCCCGCACTGCCTCGCCTTGCGCACGGGCGCTGGCTGAGGGACTGGACTTAACCGCTTTCCGCGAGCGGCGCAACTACGGCGGCCCGAATGGCGCCGACAGTGCGTCACCCACGACGCCCCGCGGCTTCACCACCAGCACTTTCCGTGGCGGCGTCATCGGTGCGTTCTCGGCGGGAGTGAGCTTCGGGATTGTGAATGCGGGTGGATTGGAAAACTGGCAGCGGGTTGGCTTGCAAGCCACGACGGGCGGCATTGTCGAGAGCCTGAGTGGAGGCAACTTCGATTACCGGTTGATGTCGGTAGGTCTAACGTTGTCGGTGATGCCGCAAGTAGGCAAGATTGGCAACGATGTCACCCGTACGGCGGTGGGTGCGCTGGTGGGCGGTACGCTGTCAGTGGCGAACGGCGGAAGGTTTGCTAATGGGGCCCTCAGCGGGGCGATTCAGGGGGCGATGGCTCGCAACCTGTCAGCAGCGGCTGACCCTGAGAGCATGCAGGCACAACTGCGGCAGCCGGGGCGGACTGGGGGGTTGACCCGGCCACTGCATATCGTCGCAATGTGTCAGTTACTTTTGATTTCGAAACCAAAACTTGGCTTGTTGCGGGCAACTTTACGGTCAGCGGCGTGAACACAAGTGCTGCCGTAACGCAGCTCAATCAGGTCTATAACACTACGATGAGCAACGGTGGGGATACCATTACCATTGCTTTCAATTTCACAGCTGTCAGCGGTAGTGGCGATATCGACATCACTTGGTTCACGAGTGCGCAAATTCGAAATCTGCGGTCACAGGGAAATTGGCCAGCTGCCGGCCAGATGCCCTTCGGTTCGAAGACCATGATGTTGTCGCAACAATATTGGAACTTCAGATCGCTGACCATTCCTCATGAGTTTGGACACGGATTGGGATTGCGTCACGCGCCGTTGGGCGGTGAAAGCATCATGAGCTACTATCCATATCGGAATTTGCAATGGAAAGATGCTGTCAACATACGTAATCAGTTCATTTGCGGATCAAGCTGCTGACTATGAACAGATCATCTGTAATGATGGGGCTACTTATCTTGGTGGCATTTCTTGTGCAGGCAAAAGAGCCGTCGTTCGAGAAAGTTCGAACTGCGCCGATTCAAACAGAGGTCTTTAATGAAATCTACGGAGACCTCACTAAGGAATGGAGACTGAGGTCATTTGCAACTACTAGGCACTACTGCGTTTTTAAATTCAACGAACGATTTCTCTCCATGGATGGAAGTGTGATTCGAGGAATGACGGCGCGGAATCGAGGTGCGTTCCTCGTGATGGCTAACAACGATAATTGCAGGTACCCTAAGCTACCGCTGATCCGCGTTGATGGCATGAACATCGGGGAGGTGGTAAGAGAAGAATCGACGATCAGCGCCATTTTGGCGCGCAACTACACCGGCGAATATCTAGAAAAGGTAAAGCAACGGGTGCCGGTGGGCGCCGTCCCAAGCTCGATTATCCGATCTGGCGACTCACGATTCATAGTGCTTTATAGCCTCCCTTCCGAGTTTTTGGAGGTGGAGTTGAGTGCGCAAGGTGTGTCAGCGCCGCTCCGGATTGTGCGTATCTCCGCTTGGCAATAGCGAATTTAAATAATGCCGACTTGGAATTTGAGCGGGGCGAGCTTCGGGATGGTAAGTGAGTGGGGTGCAAATAAGTATTTTACCTTGTTGGAACGGTATCCCTGCTTATTTCCGCATGTGTTAGATGCCCGGACGCCAACGTTGGAGTACTCGGCTAGCACGGGGCCAATCCGGCGGGAGCCGGTACAACGCCGCCTCCGACAGGCCTAGGCAGTCACAGGACCGACGCACCGGCCGCGCGTGCACCTCCATCAGGTGCCCGCACTGCCTCGCCTTGCGCACGGGCGCTGGCCGAGGGACTGGACTTCACCGCTTTCCGCGAGCGGCGCAACTACGGCGGCCCGAATGGCGCCGACAGTGCGTCACCCACGGCGCCCCCCGGCTTCACCACCAGCACTTTCCGTGGCGGCGTCATCGGTGCGTTCTCGGCGAGAGTGAGTTTCGGAATTGTGACTGCGGCTGGTTTGGAAAACTGGCAGCGCGTGGCTTGCAAGCCACAACGGGGCGGTATTGTCGGGAGCCTGAGTGGAGGCAACTTCGGCCACGGGTTCATGTCGGCGGGTCTAACGGCGTCGGTGATGCCGCAGGTAGGCAAGATTGGCAACGATGTCACCCGTACGGCGGTGGGTGCGCTGGTGGGCGGTACGCTGTCAGTCGCGACCGGCGGAAAGTTTGCCAATGGCGCGATCAGTGGGGCCATTCAAGGGGCGATGGCCAGGAGCCCTGAAGCGGAAGGCGAGCTAAGCCTTAACCAAGATTCCGAGTTCCTTCCTGCAACTCGAACTATGGATCTTGCGGTAAAAGCTATTCGGGAAGCCGATGGGGCACTCCGGGATGCTGGTGCATATCGCGTTTACTCAAATCGAGCTGAGCTGGAAGAAACTTGGCGAGACATCGTTGAGCCTATCGCGCTTCGCAACCGACAAATCGAAATTGCATCCTGGATATGCAAAGGGTCAGGGGGCTACGTAATGAGTGGTCCGTTCAGTACAGGCGACAGGTCGATAGTGCGAGGGATATTCGATGTTCCCCACCTCAAAGGAGTGACTCCCGTTGCCGTCATTCACAATCATCCGAACTCACCCGTCTTCTCCGGCATCAATGCCTGGTACTCGAAAGAGAATGGATTTGCCTGCCAAGGAGGGATGAATTGTTGGAGGGGGGGTCACTTCTGCATACAGAAAGAACATCGACGTCGTTATGGTACATAATGGCACCATAACCCGATTTGACCAGACTGCCTTTAGGAGTGCGGTGCAAGCTGGTGGATATGTTGAATTCAAGAGGTATGTCACACCATGAAATATGCTGCCGCGTTGCTGATCGCTATTCCAGTGCTTGTTTCATGTGGCGAGAAACAAGATGCCAACGCTTCAACGCAAAATGCTTGTGCTCGGAAAAACGGGGTGGACAATCCTTGCCCAATATCGCCCTATCGACTTGTGGCTGATTCAAGTCGTCTTGATGGAAAATATGTGGATGTTCTTGTCTATGCTCCGGGAGAAGGAGCAAAGATCGTTTTTCTATCTAGGGATCTAGCCGACTATGAAGACTACACGTCATCCATTCAAATTTTAGATGGAGCTGATGAGCTACCGAAAGAACCAGGCTACGTTAGATTGGTCGGGCAATTCTCAAGCGACAGATCAGACCGTGGCGTGGGCGGTGGAATTTATAGGCAACTTGGAGTGATTAGAAAAATCGCATCGGTGAGCAAAGTAAAGTCCATGAGTGAACGAAGAGAGGCATGCAGGGCCGCAGGCTGTTTTGTAACTTACGACGACGGTTCAAATATCTCCCTAGAGCGGTGATTGGTGAGCAAGCACCGTTGATAGTCTGTTATTGCAGCCTCTACTAAGTCGAATAAAGCGAGATTGAGTTCGTTGTTACCATGCGATTCATGCAGTGGACTATTGATGGCCATCGTGGCACCGCAGGCCGCGGCCTTCTGATATGCGATGGCGACGGGCTTCGTGAGTGGTTATGTGGCCACCGGCACCTTCCGTGGCGGCGTCATCGGTGCGTTCTCGGAGAGAGTGAGTTTCGGGATTGTGACTGCGGCTGGTTTGGAAAACTGGCAGCGCGTCGGCTTGCAAGCCACGACGGGCGGCATTGTCGAGAGCCTGAGTGGAGGCAACTTCGGCCACGGGTTCATGTCGGCGGGTCTAACGGCGTCGGTGATGCCGCAAGTAGGCAAGATTGGCAACGATGTCACCCGTACGGCGGTGGGTGCGCTGGTGGGCGGTACGCTGTCAGTGGCGACCGGCGGAAAGTTTGCCAATGGCGCCGTGAGTGGGGCAATCCAGGGAGCACTTGCTCGCAACAGCGTGCAGAAGCGGCAAGGTCGTAGAGCAGCCGAAAGTACCTATCCAGGAAGCTACCGGGGCACCAACTCGAGAAATTGCTCAATGGATGAGATCACATAAGCCAGAGGATCGCATCCTCGCCGCACGCGCGGCAATCGAGTACTTTCAGATAAGAGGGGATGGCTATGAGCTGTTTTACTCACCACATCTAAGCGATGCTTCGGGTCAGGTGAACCCTTTTGGTCAGGTAGAAGTGGGACCGATGGCGTCTGATTCATGGAGCGAACTAGGCGTGACGCTGGGGCACGAGATAGGAATTCACTGGGAGCTCCAGTTTAAGAAATTTGGTCCGGTAAGCAGCAATCAGGAGTGGTTCATGCGCGAATATCAAGCCGATCTATATGAACTTGAGAACATTAGTAGGTTTGGCTTGACTCCACGTCAAATATCAAACACAAACTACTATGTGAACAAGCATTTCAACTCGCCCAGAGAAGGCAACAAGGACCTCGTCAGGGTAGGAATATATGAAGAACCGGGCCATTAATTATTCCTTGTTGTTCTTGCTAGGGGCGACATCGACCTCATGTGGCAAGGCGGTTGAACAACCTGCCATTGAAGTTTCCGCGAAGGTGGAGGAGGGCGCAATCGAAGTCCTAATTACGAACAAATCTTTTCACAGCATTAAGTTCATAAATCCATCTTCCGCAGTAACCCCAGGAAACACGAGCGGCATTGAGGTGCGAGTCATGGATGAGCATGGTGCGCGGATCCCAGTGTGCGCGATGGTTGAACCCATTCGAAATGTTCAAGGCGATGGTCTCGTCACCCTAGAGGCTGGGGAATCGATCAGGCAGACCTTTGATGTGGCAACACTAGGTCGCCGCTTTTGTCTCAAAGAAGAACGGTACGAAGCTATTTTTTTGCTGAATCAACCTCCGTTAACTTACGCCTCAAATAAAGTTGACATTGCGCTTAAAGGGCACGGGCCTTCTGGTTAGGTGTTCGCACTTCATTGAGTGGAAGTGCGTTTGCAAATTTCCCTTGCTGGAACAAATTCCTTCTCTCTCACCGCACGTACTCACACTCGCGATGGGCAAGGAATCTGTTTTTGATGTGAATATAGCTCCTGACCTACTCCCGCTGCGGCGTCGAGCTGGACACCGCGTCGGGCCCTGGCCCGAGGCGGTCAAGCAGGTCAGCGAGCGCGGTTACCCGTCACTGAAGTTGCCGAGCGGCCTGGCGTGTCATCGCACAGTCTCTACGGTTGGCTGCGCGAGCGCGGGATCAGCCGCGAAGTACGCAAGTCCTAGAAGAGTGTTGACCGTGTCCAGGAGAACGCCAAGCCGCCTCGTCGGTCTGGCTTGCGCGGTAGGCGTCGCAGCCTCCATTGCGATTGATCTCTCGACTGATCGTGGATGGCGCCCGCCCGAGCCGGGCCGCCATTGATCGGATCGACTCGCCTGCCGCCAGTGAGCGCGAGATCTCCTCGCGCTCAGCCAGAGTCAGTGCAGCGGGGGGCGCGCAGACGCTTCGGCGGCTGGAAACCGCCTGTCTGGAAAAGAATCTGATGGATCGACGTGTGGGGTCGATCGAAGAGCTTCCCGATCTCATGCAGCGTCCAGCCTTGCTTCCAGCGCTCCCACATCAATGCCTTCTGGCTATCTGAATAATAGATCCGCGATCGCCGCTTCATCCGCAACACTCCTTCCGCAAGCGCGGTGGTTAGTGTGTTGCATCGACCGGTTGAATCCACCACTCAAAGCGGACATCCTACGAATGTCCGCCTCTTGTGCTCAGAGCACGTGCAGTCGGTCGAGCGGGCTAACCGTCTTGCGGATGGCTTGCTCTACGTGTGTATAGATCATGGTGGTTTTGAGATTTCGGTGACCCAGCAACAGTTGGATGGTCCGAATGTCCGTGCCGGCTGCGAGCAAGTGAGTGGCGAACGAGTGGCGTAGCGTGTGAACCGAGGCGTGCTTGGCGATTGCCTGCTTCGTGCACAGCTTCCTTGAAGGCCGTCTGGACGCCCGATTCAGACGCATGCCAGTGAAGCCGTCGGCCAGTCTGAAGGCAGGTCCGAACGACTCGAGAGGGGAACAGGAACTGCCAAGCCAAGCTCTGGCTGGCGCTTGGATACTTTCGCTCCAGCGCATTTGGGAGAGGAGCAAAATCCGCGGCCACGCATAAGGTCCTGCTTGTGCAGTCTGGCCACTGCTAGCATCTGGCGGCGCAGCGGGGACTTCAGGCGATCAGGCAATAGGGTGGGGCGGTCCTTGCCGCCCTTCCCGGCCCTCGTGGATCAGCCCGGCCTGCAGGTCTACGTCCTTGACCCTGAGGGTCATGCACTCGGTTACGCGTAGTCCTGAGCCATAGAGCAGGTGGGCTATCAGGGCAGCAACACCACCCATGTGTGCCAGAGTCGCGATCACCTCGTCCGCGCTCAAGACAACCGGTAAACGGTCCCTACGCCGGACCCGCCGCAGGCCACTGAGGTGGCTGACTTCCAATTCCAGGACCTCGCGATAGAGGAACAGCAAGGCATTGAGCGCTTGCGACTGGGTAGAGGCGGCGACACCTCCTACTGCCGCGAGATGATTGATGAAGGCAACGATGCCGGCCGGGCCAACGGCACGTGGGTGCTGCGGCCATGGAAATGGATGTACCTACGAATCCAGAACCGATAAGCCTGCTCGGTGCGGCGGCTCAGGTGTCGTCGTCGGCAAACCACGGACACCTGGTCCATGAGCCGGAGAGGGGGTGGGGTGGTGGCGCTCGGCTCACCCCATGAGGGCCGCTCCAGTGGTGGTGAAACGACGGCAGCGTACCCCGTGGAGGCCAACTGTGGGTCCGGTTATTCGTCAGCTTGTTAGCCGGACCGAGCCGCTCTAAGATCGAGCTGTATCAAGGGGATAGACCACCATACGGTGGGCTGTGGATAAGTCGTATAACCGGACCCAGGGGGCCGGCTATTAGGTAGTTAGGCCTCACATGGAAAGTTCATGCTAGAACCCAACCAATTTGAAGAAGACGAGGCTTGGGTTGTGTTCCAACTCAATGATGCTCCCGTTCGCACCGAGCAAGATGGAGATTTCAATTGCATCGCACTCATGGACGCTGCAAGCGGCTTCATCTTTGGCACTACTTTCGTGTCTGTTGCGCAGGCCGAGCCTTCCGTGTTTGAAGTGCGTAAATTATTCAGTTCATGCTTCGAGCGCAGCGGTGGCACCCCTGCCACCCTTCTGCTCCCGAAGGGGCAATTCCAAACTGCGTTCCCCTCGGAGGCCAAGCGCCGAGGAATCATCGCCGTCCATGTTCATGAGACAGAACTTTTATCTCTCACCTCTGAGGCCACGCAAGGCTTCCGAGAGCATGTGCAGGGTGGCCGGGCGTGAAGCCTAACAATTCATTCAAGCCGACGCCGCTTCGCGGCGCGGCTTAATTCTGGCGTTAGGCCTGCCGAGAGCCAATGACGGACCAGACAGATCAAATCAAGGTACTCGCGTTCGCTCTCTACGAGATGCGTTTGCTCTTGGCGAGCTATCTCGGCAGTGACAACCCCGGCGATCATCCAGTTAGAGTCGCGGCCCATTTGGCATATGCGCTGCACAATCAGGCCTATGCTGCCTGGCAGCATGGCGAGTCCTTCGACGCAGCCAGCGCAGTCTCAAGCATCGCGTCGGTGGACAAGCTACTTGGCAGTGACCTTATGCAACAGTTCGCTCTGGTGGCCGCTCCTCGCGGGCAGGCCTAACAGTTCATTCAAGCCGAACCCGCTTCGCGGGTCGGCTTAACTCAGGCGTTAGGCTGCAGAGACAGTGACGCGCACATCCCACCTAGAAGATCTTCTTCACTTCAGTCGTCCGCTCGCTGATGTGATCTTTGATCTATCGGGCTTTGCCTGGGACTCGGAGGAGGAGTTGATAACTTTGGAGCCGGCGCACATCTCGGCCATCCTCAATCGATTCCTAAGGGGTGCCATTTCAGAGACTGACGTCGAGGCCTGGGCCAATGCCATTGAGTGCCGTGAGGACATCGGCCTTCTCCAGCCCTCGCCGGTCGCTGGACCGGCCAGCCTTTCGTAGACATCCGGTTGCCATAATTCATGGCAATGACCGAGGTGTTTATGGGCAACAGCAAGCAGTACACGGATGAGTTCCGTGCCGAAGCGGTGAAGCAGGTGATCGAGCGTGGCTTCACGGTCGTGGATGTCGCCTCCCGGATCGGGATTCCCAAGCACACGTTGTATGGCTGGGTGCAGGCGGCCAAGAAGACGGTACCGGCCCCTGGAGCCACGGTTGCGCCGAGCGACTCGGCCGAGATCCGACGGCTCAAGGCTGAGCTGCGGCGGGTGACCGAGGAGCGCGACATCCTAAAAAAAGCCGCCGCGTACTTTGCCAAGGGGTAAGGGCGAAGTACGCGTTCATGCGCGCGCACGCCCGGGAGTTCCGCTTGGTGGCGATGTGCCGGGTGCTTGGCGTGCAGCGCAGCGGCTACTACGCCTGGCTGCGCCATGGCGCCAGCGCTCGTGAGCGCGAAGATCAGCGTCTGCTGGGGCTGATCAAGCACCACTGGCTGGCCAGCGGCACGGTGTATGGCTATCGCAAGATCACCCTGGACCTGCGCGAGGCCGGCGAGCAATGCAGTCGGCACCGCGTCTTGCGGTTGATGAGGGCAGAAGGTCTGCGTGCCCAAGTCGGCTATGGCCGCAAGCCGCGTCATCGCGGCGGCCCGGCGGGCGTGGTGGCCAACGTGCTCAACCGGGACTTCGGGCCACAGGCACCGAACAAGGTCTGGGTCACGGACATCACCTACATCCGGACCTACGAGGGCTGGCTGTTCCTGGCGGCGGTGATGGACCTGTATTCGCGCCAGATCGTGGGTTGGGCAACCGCTTCGACGATGACCAGCGATCTGGTGCTGCAGGCACTGGTGGCGGCGGCTTGGCGGCGCAAGCCCGGTCCTGGCGTGATGGTGCACTCCGACCAGGGCTGTCAGTTCACCAGCAGCGATTGGCAGTCGTTCCTGAAAGCGCACCGGATGGTGCCGAGCATGAGCCGACGCGGGAACTGCCACGACAACGCCGTGGCCGAGAGTTTCTTCAGCGTCTTGAAGAAGGAGCGGATCAAGCGGCGGATCTACCCGACACGCGCCATGGCGGCATCGGACGTGTTTGACTACATCGAGATGTTCTACAACCCGATCCGCCGGTATGGTTCCGCTGGCGGACTGTCACCGGTAGAGTTTGAAAGGCGCTACGCGCAGAGCGGCGACTGAGTGTCTACAGAACTCTGGCCGGTCCACAGTGGCGTAGCACCCATCGGGCTAACAAAATCAATTGGACAGCTTTGGGCAGACGCCAATAACTCAAATGTGTATGCGCCAAACGGCTTTGTGATGTACCCGAAAAACTATGGTGGAGGGGCTATCACCCTTAGAGTAAATATGCAGGAGGACGGGAGGGGCGCTCCGGGGGTTTGGAACAAGTTCGTCCCGAATGGGAAGGGGCCATCTGGCCATTCGATAAAAACCGTCCGCATGAATGAGAATGGTTCTGCGACGATCACATACACAGGAAGTCAGACGGGCAGTCTGCTTCCGATAACTGAGAAGTTGAGGGTCACAAAATGATGGGGAGCTACAGAGCGCTCTGTGGTTTTGCTTTTCTCCTTCTTATCTCGTGCAATGAAGCCACAGAAACAGACCAGGCAATGAAGGGACCTCAGGTGGTCGCAGGGAGTGCTAGTGAAAATTTGACGCCGCGTCAGTTGTTCGCCGCCCAACAAGCCGCCAATGCAGGAGATGCACATTCGCAGGCGTTGGTTGAATCTCATTATCAACGCCTTGGTAATGAGGAGCTCTACAAGGAATGGCTTGAACGCGGAGCAGCAAGAAATGATCCGGCTGCCATGCAGCGGCTGTCGGCTTATCTTGCCAGCAAAGGTGGGCCTGAAAATTGTGCCCGCGCCATAAATCTACTGAATCAAGCGAAGCTAGTAGCTCCTCGGATGCCAACCAATCTGTACGCCGTAATAGATGTGAACTTGAGAGTGCTCAAAGGAGAGGTGAGGGGAGCACCAGCGTGCAGCTGATTTTGAACTGCACTGGGTAAGAAAGGTCTTGCGGCTGCGGCACAGACTGCGATTAATGCCTATGTCCCAATGCCGCAGGCAGCAGGCTTCTCACGCATCCACCGTAAGCTCCTCCGGCGCGGAGGACAGCGACACAGCGCCTGCAAACGAATGGTTCTCCCGTTGAGCGGCGACCGTTAGCGGCCAGAAGCGGTCCACGATGCTCGCGCAAGTTGCGCCGCCTCAAGAATCAACTCACGCGCGAAAGCTCGGCCCCTTGTAACATCGTGGACAGGGTGGCCGTAAGCGCTGCTGGCGAGCTTGGCTATCCCTTGAGGGAGCCGATGAGTCAACGGCCAGTTCTCACATATATAGCGAGCGACGGCCTGCTTCTCCGGCGATAGCAGATGCATGTGCTCCTGCAATAACTCGATGGATTGCGTCGGCATGTGATTTCCGTCCGAGTGTGGAACCGACGTCCCCCCGCTTTCAGTAGCGGGGCCATTTAGAGTCCGGGGTTAGGGTAGCCGATCTTGGCCATCCGTTTGGCGTAGGCGGCGGGCGTCAGCCCGCCCAGTGCTTTCTTCGGTCTCTCCTCG
>JAEWBY010000092.1 GCA_023390905.1 Pseudomonadota bacterium
CCTAACGGGTGAGGAACATCCCCGACGTTAACCTTGTCGGCAAATGATTGCGCTTGGGCCGCCGGCCGCCGGCAAAGTTGCCTTATTGCAGCGGAGAATTCTTGGCGGCACTAACCCGGGTCAGAGGCGCGTTATGCTGAGAATGGCGTTGTTGGGCCTCCTCATCCTGTTGAGTGCGGGAGTGCTGTCGGCCATGGAGCTGAGCGCTCCTCCGCGTCGCGCCGCCGCGATGGCCCAGCCGCCTGCCGAACAGAGCGCAGACATTCCCGCTTCGCATGATGCACTGGCGAAGGCCGATCGCCTCGAAGTCGCCGCTGTGAGCGGTGCGATGCCGACGCAGGCGGATTCGGTCGAAAAGCCCGTCGCTCCGCAGGACGTCCATGTCGGTTCGTCCGCGCCGGCATCGGTCATTCGTCAGCGAAACAAACCGAAGCCGATCGCGGCCGCGAGACCTCGCGATCCGAAGCGAAAGGCAATCATCGTCAAGCGAACGTCCAATGTTCAGCGCGCAAAGACGGCCGGCGAAACCGAGCCCTGCCGGCTCAAGGCGTTCGGCGGCCTGCTCAAGGCACTGAATTTGACCGGCTGCGAAATCTGAGGACGCCGCGAGCAGTCCAAGCTCGTGCCTGCGTCCTTCAAGAAGCGCTCATGCCACACGCCTCGTCGCCATCTTTCCCTCGGCCGGCGTCTCGCAAATTGTTCGGATCAGCCATATGTTGCCCGCATGAAGAAGATCGGATTTCTGTCCTTTGGACACTGGACGCCCTCGCCGCAATCGCAGACCCGCTCCGCTGGCGATACGCTGCTGCAATCGATCGAGCTGGCCGTGGCGGCCGAGCAGTTGGGTGCCGACGGCGCCTATTTCCGCGTGCACCACTTCGCGCGGCAGCTCGCCTCGCCTTTTCCCCTGCTCGCGGCCGTCGGCGCCAGGACCAGCATGATCGAGATCGGCACGGCCGTGATCGACATGCGCTACGAGAATCCGCTCTACATGGTGGAGGACGCCGGCAGCGCCGACCTCATCGCCGGCGGCCGGCTGCAGCTCGGCATCAGCCGCGGCTCGCCGGAGCAGGTGATCGACGGCTGGCGCTATTTTGGATATCAGCCGGCCGAGGGCCAGAGCGATGCCGACATGGGACGGCGCCACGCCGAAGTGTTTCTCGACCTGCTCCGCGGCGAAGGCTTTGCCGAACCCAACCCGCGGCCGATGTTCCCCAACCCGCCGGGCCTCTTGCGCCTCGAGCCGCATGCGCAGGGCCTGCGCGAACGCATCTGGTGGGGCGCAGGCTCGAACGCGACCGCGGTGTGGGCGGCGAAGCTCGGCATGAACCTGCAGAGCTCGACGCTGAAGAACGACGAGACCGGCGAAGCCTTTCATGTGCAGCAGGCCGCGCAGATCCGCAGCTATCGCGCCGCGTGGAAGGAGGCAGGCCACAGCCGCGAGCCCCGCGTGTCCGTCAGCCGCAGCATCTTTGCGCTGATGAACGATCGCGACCGCGCCTATTTCGGCGGAGAGCGCGGCGGCGAGGACCAGATCGGCTTCATCGACCCGCAGACCCGGGCGATCTTCGGCCGCTCCTATGCGGGGGAGCCGGATGTGCTGATCGAGCAGCTCAAGCAGGATGAGGCCATCGCGGAGGCGGACACGCTGCTGTTGACGATTCCGAACCAACTCGGCGTCGACTACTGCGCGCACGCGATCGAGGCGATTCTGACCCACGTGGCGCCGGGGCTAGGGTGGCGGTGAGGCCGCCGGGCAAACTTCACCCTTCGACAGCCTGCTTGCATCGTCTGTAGAACTCATCGAGCATGGCCTGCAAGGTCTCAGCATTGGCGATCAGCCGATCCGCTTGCCGGCGACCGCCGGGATCATTGAGCCGATCCCTGATCTGACGGAGTCGCATGAGCGTGGCGCGCCCCCTTGCGGCCCTCTCCAGCGCAAAATCAAGAGCCTCCAGATTGCGCGCGAGCTTGTCCTCCTGTTCGAGCAGCAAACGGTTGACCGCGGCCCGCCCACCTCCAGCCAAAACGTCGTCTTTGAGAAGGCCCAGGTAGTAGTCGATGTTTGCGAAACCTACGCGCTCGCCGACTTTCCCACTGATATTCAATGGAGCAAACAGGTGGTGAGGCAACCGAGACGCTGAAGCGGTCGAGCCGTTCAGCTCCCCGTCGAACCGCAATTGATCGAGTTTCCTGACCTGACATGCAAGGACGTAACCGGAGCTCCGGATTGTCTTTATGAATTTCTCCCGTGTCCCGGTTGCTTGGCTGAGCTTGCGACGCAGCCGCGCGACGTGCCCGTCGATGGATCGATCAAGCGGAGACCAGTCGTGGCCGTTCAGAGCCCGAGAGATATGATCTCGCGACAAAACACTCGGTGCGCTCTCGACGAACAGTCGCAACAATCGGAATTCGTACTTCGTGAGCTCGATGGGAGCGCCGTTATTCTTCTGCAACAACCATTTTTTGGTATCGAGGGTGCAATCCAGAAAGCCAAACACAGCTTCGAAACCCTGAATTGACGTCATATGAGGAATGTAAATCGTCATATAATCGAGCAAATTTCCGAAATCGAATTGATCGGAATCAAACAAGCCATCATTTCACTTAACCCGGCCACGGCTCACGGCAGTTGACTCGATGGTATCGGCGATACCGATCTGCCCTTCAGGCTCACACTTCTTCACAAAACTCTCGTTGCGCTCCGTCGCGGACGAATAATTTTATCATGCGATCTGGACAGCGTGAGCAGGTCGATTCTCAATGAGCGGAGACGTTGCGGCTGTTGGCACGGCCGGGAAAAAGCGGAATGCCATGGTGGAAGACACCTGGTACGTGGCTTTCGATGACCCGAACGGTGCGTCGGAAGGTTATTACGTTCGAAATACAAAGACATTTCGCAGTGAAGAAGAGGCCAGGCAGTTTGCCAGAACTTGCCTGATGAAGGGCTGTAACGTCAGTGCAGGGACGTTGAACCCACATTTCCCGAAGCGGACGATCGGCTCACCGCAAGTCGAGAATTGGTTGAACTCGGGTTGAACCGTCGGCGACAACGCTCCCTTCTCGAACCGTCCAGCTGCAAACGCTTTGCGGTTGAAGGCGCATGCTGTTCAACGCCCGGAGCGGTAGCATGTTCGCAGCACCCATGCGCAACGTCGTTTGCACATTCAATCAAAACGCGATGGGCGTCGTTGACATTTGATCTCGATCAAGCGTGCGCACAGAGTGAAGCACGTTCGTTGTGCTAGAAATGTCACGACATCATTTCGGAATCCTCGATAGGAAATTGCGACGGCGAGGCAATATTTGCCTGCTTCGGTGCAAGAGGATTGACCATGAAGTTCAAGAATACGATTGCAAGCATTGCAGTACTCGGAACGTTCGCTGTTGCCGGCGAGGCTCTAGCTGCTGATCTCGCGGCGAGGCCATACGTCAAGGCGCCTCCCGCTCCTGTCTTCACGTGGACCGGCGGTTACGTCGGTGGTCAGGTTGGAGCGGGCTGGGGAACGAGCCAGACCGATGTCGATGTCGGAAATACATTTATCGGCCCCCCGATCAACCAAAACGTCAATCAACTGCTTGCCGGAAATCTCGGCCTGAGCGTGCCTCTGCCGCAGGTGCAGATGAACGGTTTCCTCGGCGGCCTGCAAGCCGGCTACAACTGGCAGTCGGGTGTGCTGGTGTATGGCGTGGAAGGCGACATCATGTGGAGCGGTCTCAAGGGTTACACCGACTGCTTCGTCGTTCTGAAGTGCTCCAATGAAGTAAAGTGGATGGCCGACCTCACGGGCCGGGTTGGCGTTACGGTGGGTGACCGCGGTCTCGTCTACATCAAGGGCGGTGCGGCTTTTGCGAACGCCAGCGTCGGGATCAATCAATCCGTCGCACTCGCATCAACCCTTGGTCCGGGGTTTGTCGCGAACGGAGCCATCAACGGGTCGGCCAGCAAGGACATGTTTGGCGGCACCTTGGGAGCTGGCGTCGAGTATGCGTTCATGCCGGGCTGGTCAGCAAAGCTGGAGTACGACTACTTCGACTTTGGCAAGCAGAGCATGGACGTACCGGTCACCGCAGGCGGAGGTATCGCAATCAACAACGGCCCAGCTTTTGCCGGAAGCATCGGCATCAGGACGCCGGTCTCGGTCCGCGAGCAATTTCACACGGTCAGGATCGGTGTGAACTATCACTTCAACTGATCGCTACAGCTTCGATTCCAGTCTTAGACCTCCAGCAACTCCAGCCCCGGCAAACAGCCGGGGCCTTTTTGCGTGAACTGCTGGTTTTGTCGGAACCCGGGGCACGCAGGAGTCTCCCGCGAACTAACAGCTTCTTTATCGCTCCGAGCTCCCGGTGTTGTCGCTCGCATGTGGTCAGAATGACCCGCCTCGGTTCTTCCGTTCCCGAAGCCGGGCACTCCACATTCAGTGCATATGGCCGATGAGATAGATGCCGCCGCCGACGACCAGGATGGCGGGCACGGCCCAGAGAATCAATACAGGCATTTTCCTCTCCTCCAATCAGCTGCTCCCGAACAAGCAGCGGGAAAAACCGGCAAAATATTCGGTCGCGAACGGAACGCGCCGATGCATGGCGAGTTCATTGCTGCGCCGCATGCAGCGGCGAGGGAGAACGTGATGAAGAAATTCTTGCTGATGTCAGCCGCCGCTCTGCTCGTGTCGACGAGCGCGATGGCGCAGACCACTGTCGTCACCACCACCGGCGCCGGGCATGCTGCCGTACAGATCGAACCGGAGTATCGCACCAAGATCCGCTCCTACGTCACCGAGCACAAGATCCGCCCGGTCGAGACGCGGGAGAAGATCGTCATCGGTTCGCCGGTGCCGCGCGACGTCGAGCTCGCCGCGGTGCCGAGTGATTGGGGCCCGTCGCTCACCAAGTACCGCTACGTCTATTCGGGCAGCCACGTGATGCTGGTCGATCCCGAGACCCGCATGGTCGTCCAGGAGGTGGACTGACGCCGCCGCGCGGCGGGCCGTGGAGGAGCGGCCCGCCGTGCATTTCAAGTTACTTCAATATCCGGTGGCGCCTGATGCCGATCATTCGTTATTTCGTGTTTGCAAGCTGCTTTGTTGTGGCGCTACTCTTTTCAATGGATCGTTCCCTCGCACCGCTCGGTGAGGCTGCTGCCGGCCCGGAGGTCGATCGATCCATCATCCGCATCCACTCCGCGCGGGCCTGGCCCGATAAGATCATCTTCGATACGTCCAGTCAGATCGCCGCCACGGTCTCCACGCCCCTGCTCGCCGCCGAGTCACCGGATCATGCTGCCGGCGACGCACTTGCGATGGCGGCGCCAGCGAAGCCGGAGACGAAGACTGCGCCCGCGTCTCCACCGAAGACGGTTCGCGCGACGAACCTCCGTTCGAAGCGGACGGCTCATACCGCCTCTTCGCGCCAGCTCTACGATCGTCAAGTGATGGTCGGGGCATTCTGAAAGCTGCTGGCTTCAGCAGCGCGGCGCACAGCGTGCAAACCTGCACGCCAATGAACAATGAATGAATGAATGAATGAATGAATGAATGAAAGCAGTGCGCGGCCTCTTACGCCGCGGAACTCCGCATCACGACTGAAATCGCTGCGTCAGCATGTCCGACACAAGGAACGTTTGCGCGACTGCCAGTTTATCCCGAGCCTGATTTGGCAATTTGTTTTCGAAGAACCCTGGAGGAGACAACATGAGGATCCTGAAGCTTTCTGCGGCTGCGGCCGCGCTGCTCGCCAGCACCGCACTCGCGGTTGCGCAATCGAGCTCGACGGTCGGCACCGGCGGTTCGTCCGCGGGCGGCGGCACCAGCAGCTCGACCGTTGGCACCGGCGGCTCGTCGGCCGGCGGAAGCGGGTCAGGCTCTGCCTCGACGCTCGGCACTGGCGGCTCGTCGGCGGGCGGCGGCACCAGCAGCTCGACCGTGGGCACCGGCGGCTCCGCAGCCGGAAGCGGGTCGGGCAGCGGTTCGGCTTCGACGCTCGGTACCGGTGGCTCATCGGCCGGCGGCGGCAAGAGCTCGTCCAGCGTCGGCACCGGCGGCTCGGCAGCCGGCAGTGGCTCGGGCAGCGGCTCGGCTTCGACGCTCGGCACGGGCGGCTCGTCCGCTGGCGGCGGCAAGAGCTCGTCCAGCGTCGGCACCGGCGGCTC
>JAEWBY010000072.1 GCA_023390905.1 Pseudomonadota bacterium
CGCCAGCGCCCACGCCGGCTGCGCGAGCCACGCGCCGACGGCGGCGATCGCGCCGCCGAAGAACGTCAGCGCCGAAAGCGCGAGGCCGGCGACGGCCGCGACGGCGATCAGCGAACGACGTTGCGCACCCACGTCAGGCATCGGTGCGTTCGCCGGCGTCCGGCTGCGGGGGAAACTGGATGTGGAAGCCGCGCGTGGCCAGATTGGCGCGCACGACACCGGCGTCTTCGCGGGCCAGCCTGCGTTCCGGCGTCAGCGCCACTTCCAGCACGAAGCGCAGCTCGCCGAGCTGGCTGCGCAGGGGTTCCGGAAGTCCGGCGAAGTCGTCGCGGGCGGCCAGATACACGAAGGTGTCGGCCTTGCGCAGGCTTTTATAGACGAAGGCTTGCATTCGCGATGACGCGACCGGGGGCGTGGCAGGAAAAGAGATTGTGGAGGAAAACGTGAGGTACGGGAAACCCGCGCGTTTTTCGTGTTCATCCGCTGCGCCGTGACCATCGGCGCACGGATGCGCGCGTGTCCGGCTGGTACTCTTCCGGTTCACATGTCCCTAACGGATCGCCGATGCGTCGCGCCCTGCCTGCCCTGCTCCTGCCGTTGTCGCTGTTCACTGCGCTTGCCGCCGCCGCGCAGGACAACCGCCCGCTCACCCTCGAACAGGTGATGGCCGATCCGGACTGGATCGGTCCGCCGGTCGAGCGTGCATGGTGGGCCTGGGATGGCCGGCAGGTGCAGTACGACACCAAGCGCGCAGGCAGCAGCGTGCGCGATACGTTCCGCCAGTCGCTGGACGGCACCGCGAGCGTTCGCGTGGGTGACGAGGAACGGGCCACGCTGGATGCGGCCAACCCGGTGTTCGATGGCAGCCGCCAGCGGATGGTGTTCGTGCGCAACGGCGATGTGTTCCTGCGCGATCTGCGCAGCGGCGCGCTGACCCAGATCACCCGCAGCACCGATACCGAGTCCAATGCGCGCTTCTCCAGCGACGGTGGCGTGATCTGGCGCAGCGGCGATCAGTGGTATCGCTGGTCGGCGCAGGGCGGCGTCGCGCAGGCGGCGTCGATCCGCGCCGACAAGGATCCGGCCGCGCCGCCGAAAAGCGATGCCCTGCGCGAGCAGCAGTTGCGCACGCTGGAAACGCTGGCCCGTGATCGTGCGATGCGCGAGGCCGCGCAGAAGCAGAACGACGCCTGGCGCAAGGCCGATGCGAGCCGCGCGCCGGCGACGGTCTATCTCGGCAGCGACGTCAGCATCGTGGACAGTGCGCTCTCACCCGATGGTCGCTGGCTGCTGGTGGTCACGCAGGCCAAGAACGCCGACGAAGGCCAGGACGGCAAGATGCCGATGTACGTGACCGAATCCGGTTACGAGGAATTCCAGACCGTGCGCACGCGCGTGGGTCGCAACGATCCGGTGCCGCAGGCGCTGTGGCTGGTCGATGTCGCGGCCGGTTCGGCGCGATCGCTGTCTTTCGACGCATTGCCGGGCATCCAGGACGATCCGCTCGCGGCGATGCGCAAGGCGGCCGGCAAGGATCCGCTCAAGGGCAACCGCCCGGTGCGCCTGGAAAGCGAATCCGGTCCGGCGATCGCGTGGAGCGACGATGGACGCCAGGCCGCCGTGCAGATCCACTCGGTCGACAACAAGGACCGCTGGATCGCCACCGTCGACCTGGCGGCCGCGCGCCTCCAGCCGCGCCACCGCCTGAGCGATCCGGCGTGGATCAACTGGAACTACAACGAATTCGGCTGGCTGCCCGACAACACCCTGTGGTTGCTGTCCGAGGAATCGGGCTACTCGCATCTCTACACGCTGAGCGGCGATGGCAGGCCACGGCAGCGCACGCGCGGCCGGTGGGAGGTTTCCTCGCCGGTGCCGAGCGCCGATGGCCGCGGCTTTTTCTTCCTGTGCAACCGCGCCGCGCCGGTGGACTACGAAGTCTGCAAGCTCGACCTGGCCGATGATCAGGTCAGCGAAGTGACCGCGATGGACGGCGCGGAGGGCTTCGCGCTTTCCCCCGACGGGCGCCGGCTGCTGATCAGCCATTCGCAATCCTATGTGCCGACGCAGCTCTCGGTGATCGACACCGCCGGCGGCCAGCCGCGCGCACTGACCGATACGCGCACCGCCGCATTCAAGTCGCAGTCGTGGATCGCACCGGAGATTGTGCAGGTGCCATCGAAGCACGGCGCGGGATCGATCTGGGGCAAGTACTACGGGCCCACGACGCTGGAGCCCGGCAAGCGCTATCCGATCGTCATGTTCGTGCATGGCGCCGGTTATCTGCAGAACGCGCATCATCGCTATCCAACGTATTTCCGCGAGCAGATGTTCCATAACCTGCTCGTGCAGCGCGGCTACATCGTGCTGGATCTCGACTACCGCGCCAGCGAAGGCTACGGCCGCGACTGGCGCACCGCGATCTACCGCAACATGGGCCATCCGGAACTGGAAGATTATCTCGACGGCCTGGACTGGCTGGTCGAAACGAAGCAGGGCGATCGCGATCACGCCGGCATCTACGGCGGTTCCTACGGCGGCTTCATGACCTTCATGGCGCTGTTCCGCAAGCCCGGGGTGTTCAAGGCCGGCGCCGCGCTGCGTCCGGTGGTGGACTGGACGCAGTACAACCACGACTACACCGCCAGCATCCTCAACACGCCGGAACTGGATCCGCAGGCGTATCGCACGTCCTCTCCGATCGAATACGCGTCGGGATTGCAGGATCACCTGCTGATCGCGCACGGCATGATCGATGACAACGTGTTCTTCCGCGATTCGGTCGTGCTGACGCAGAAGCTGATCGAACTGCACAAGGACAACTGGGAACTGGCGGCCTATCCGCTGGAGCGTCACGGATTCACCCGTGCCGATTCGTGGCTGGACGAGTACAAGCGCGTGTTGAAGCTGTTCGAGCAGAACCTCAAGTAAGCGATGACCGCGCCCCGCTCCAACTTCGTCACCATCCTGGCCTGGCTGTCGCTGGCGATGGCCGTGCTCGGCGTGGTCAACGGCGCGTTGCAATGGATCATGCTGCTGCAACTGCAATCCAACGATGCGTGGCAGCAGTGGCTGGAGTCGATCGGTTCCGGTTTGCCCGTGACCGTGCTCTGGCTGATCCGCCATCTCGACGTGGTGACGCTGATCTCGGTGGGGATGTCGATGGTGTTCGCGGTGGTCTCGTGGGCATTGCTGCAACGGCGCGAGTGGGGCCGCATCAGCTTCATCGCGCTGCTGGTGCTGAGCTGCGCACTGCCGATCGCCGGCGCGATGCTGATGGGCGACGTGCTGGACTGGATGGACGCGCAGCTCGCCGCGGATCCGGCGCTGCGCGATCCCGCGCTCGTGTCGGTACAGAACAGCCTGCGTCTGCTTGGCCATGCGCTGTCGGCCGTGATCGTGGTCTTCCACCTGGGGCTGGCCTGGAAGCTGTGCACGCCACGCATTCGCGAGGAGTTCACCTGAACCTGCCACGGGACAGGCGCTAGACTCCGCGGATTTCCCGCGGAGCTTCGCCATGCGGCATCTGGGTGGTCTGTTGTTCGTTCTGCTCGCCGGCCTGCCGGCGCTTTCTCTGGCCAGCCCGCTCAAATGCGGCGTGTATACGACCGCCGACGGCGCCAGCATCCTGACGGTGACCCGTCCCGATGCGGCGTTGTTGCGTCAGGGCGAGGCCGCGCTGAACGCACTGGCCCTGCGGCAGCAGACTGCCGGCTTGCAGGTCTACAACCTCGAGCATGGCGTGGCCGAAACATGGTCGCTGGGATCGGACGGTCAGGCATTGCGCTCGGAATCGGGCGATGTCTACACCCTGCAGCAATCGGCCGAGTGCGGCGAGCCACCGGTCCGCACAGGCCAATGCGCCGCCGATCTGCCCGCGTGCCTGGAAGCGCGTACTGACGCGGATACGGAAACGCTCACGCGCTGGTGCACGGAGGAACGCCTGCCATTTGCTTGCAGCGATGCGATCCGCCGCTTCCAGGATCAGGCCAGCGCCCCGGCCGATGCGGCCGATCCGCCAGCCGAATGCGTCGAAGGCACGCCCCGATACTCCGAGGCCGCCTGCAAGGAGCAGGTGTCGCAGGCGCTGGCGCAGGCCTTCGCGAGTGCAGTCGGCGGGCTGTATGACGATGAAGTCGCCCTTCCCGCCCCGCAGCTCGATCAGGCTATGGAATTCTGCCGTCTGACCGGCGCGGAAACCGTATGCACGCTCGCGGCCGAAAAGCTCTGGACCGGCGGCCGGCTGGTCGACGCACGCGCGGCGTTGAAGTTCGCGTGCGAGCAGGCCGGCGATGCCGCGGCGTGCACGCGCTGGGCGGCGCTGGACGATATCGCGCCGGCCGATCTCCGCACCCTCAGGGCCGAGACGTTGCCGTGCGGCACGTATGTAGCCGAGGGCGGCCTGATGTCCGAGCTGGCGTTCCAGGATCGTGGCCGGGTGGAAGGCGGATTCGGCAGTGTGCTGCGCGCGCGCCTGCAGGATGGCCGCATCCGCATCCGTCACGACAAGGGCGGCGACTTCGTGTTCGGCGTGATCGCCGGCGATCGCCTGCTGGGGCTGGATAGCTGGAACCGGTTCGCCGTCTACCAGCGCCGGCCCGGTGGCGCGTCGCGCTGCGAACCGCCGGTGCAGTACACCGAACGTCCGCTGGTGCAGGACTGTCCGGGCATCGGACGCGAAGGTGGCGCGGCGGCCTGCTGCGAGGCCGGCAAGCTGCAGGGCTGCAATGCGCTGGGCCATGCGCGCGCACTGGCGGGTGACTGGAAAGGCGCGTTCCCGTACTACCAGCGCGTCTGCGCGGCCGGCGTGCGCAGCGGCTGCGAGAACCTCGTGCAGGCTTATGCGCAGTCGGGCGATGAAACGACCATCGAAGCATTGCGGCAGTCCTGCGCGACCGATCCGCGGCATGTCGCCTGCGACGTGCTCGAAACTTCCAACCCGGAACAGCTCGATGCCGCGCGCGGACTGCAGCAGATGCTGGAACAGTGGCAGGACGACGGCGAAGAAGAAGCGCCGGGCGCGCCGCAGGGCTGACCGGTTCGCAGGGCGGCTGGCTAGAATGCGGGCATGAACGACCTCATGCCCGTACGCGACTATCTCACCGATCTGCAGGATCGGATCTGCGCCGCCATCGAACACGCCGATGGCGCGGCGCGTTTCCAGGAAGACAATTGGCAGCGGCCGGAAGGCGGCGGCGGACGCACCCGCGTGCTGCGTGGCGGCGCCGTGTTCGAGCAGGCCGGCATCGGATTTTCCGATGTTTCGGGCACGAAGCTGCCACCTTCGGCTTCGGCGCATCGTCCTGAACTGGCGGGCGCTTCCTGGCGCGCGGTCGGCGTCTCGCTGGTGTTCCATCCGCGCAACCCGCATCTGCCGACCACGCATGCGAACGTGCGCCACTTCCGCGCCGAGCGCGACGGCCAGCCGGTGGCATGGTGGTTCGGCGGCGGCTTCGACCTGACCCCGTTCTATCCGGTCGATGAAGACGTGCTGCACTGGCACCGCACCGCGCGCGCGCTGTGCGAACCCTTCGGCGGACAGGCGCGCTATGACGCGCACAAGCGCTGGTGCGACGAGTATTTCTTCCTCCGGCACCGCAACGAGACGCGCGGCGTCGGTGGATTGTTCTTCGATGATCTCGGCGAGGATTTCGATCGCGACTTCGCCTATCTGCGCGCGGTCGGCGACGGTTTCCTCGATGCCTACCTGCCGATCGTCGAGCGCCGCAAGGACGCGCCTTACGGCGAACGCGAGCGGGAGTTCCAGTTGTATCGACGCGGCCGCTACGTCGAATTCAATCTGGTGTACGACCGGGGCACGCTGTTCGGCCTGCAGAGCGGCGGACGCGCCGAGTCGATCCTGATGAGCCTGCCGCCGTACGTGCGCTGGGAATACGGCTACCGGCCCGAAAGCGGCAGCGCCGAGCAGCGTCTGGAGGATTATCTGCGCCCGCGCGACTGGCTGGCCGAACTCGGCGGCTGATCAACGGGCAATAAAAAGCCCCGAAGACCAGGGGGGGGTCGTCGGGGCCAGGGGAGCGGGACCTGGGGAGGGGTCTTCGCTCCGGGAGATCGCTCCAGGGGATGGGAGAGATCCGCGACAGACATTGCATCTGTCGCGAGCTATCTGACCACTTCGAACATGCATAGTTCGTGAAGAATCCGGTAAAAAAACCGTCAGATTAAGGCGTTATTCATTTTTATTGTACTGTTCGGTACAGTAAATAAATCAAGCGTTTTCTGCATGATGGCGGCAAGCACTTGGCCGCACTGGATTTTTCCGGGAGCTGAATGCGCGGGTGGGATTTCAGTGCGCCTCGTCCCAGTTGTCGCCAACCCCGCTGTCGACAAGGAGCGGCACGTTGAGCCGGGCAGCCCCCGACATCAGTGAGGTCGCTTCGGCCACCAGCGTCGGCACGAAGTCCGCATCGACCTCGAACACCAGTTCGTCGTGCACCTGCAGGATCATCAGCGCCCGCTCGCGATGCTCGGCCAGCCATGCATCAACGCTGATCATCGCGCGCTTGATGATGTCCGCGGCCGTCCCCTGCATCGGGGCATTGACGGCGGCGCGCTCGGCGCCCGCGCGCTGCCCCTGCGTGCCCTTGTTGATGTACTCCAGATAGAGCCGCCGGCCGAATACCGTTTCGACATACCCATGCTCGCGCGCCTGCTGGCGCGTGCGCTCCATGTAATCGCGCACGCCGGGATAGCGGCTGAAGTACAGCGCGATGTAATCCTGCGCTTCGCCGCGCGATATGCCGAGCTGTCGCGCCAGGCCGAACGCGCTCATGCCGTACATCAGGCCGAAGTTGATCGCCTAGGCCGCGCCGCGCTCGTTCCCGGACACATCCACCAACGGGCGCGCGAATTCTTCGGCGGCGGTCGCGCGATGGATGTCCGCGCCGGACTCGAACGCGCGCACCAGCCCCGGATCCTCGGACAGATGCGCCATGATGCGCAGTTCGATCTGCGAGTAGTCGCAGGCCACCAGCTTGCGGCCGGGCGGTGCGACGAAGGCGCGACGGATGCGGCGGCCATCGTCGGTGCGGATCGGGATGTTCTGCAGATTCGGATCGGTCGATGACAGCCGCCCGGTGGCCGCGCCGGCCTGGTGATAGCTGGTGTGCACGCGCCCGGTGGCGGCGTTGACCATCTCCGGCAGCTTGTCCGTATAGGTGCTGCGCAGCTTCGCCAGGCCGCGGTATTCGAGGATCACGCGCGGCAGTTCGTGCTGATCGGCGATGGCTTCGAGCGCCTCTTCGTTCGTGCTCGGCTGGCCGGTCGGCGTCTTCAGCACGGCGGGCAGCTTCAGTTCGTCGAACAGCAGCGCCTGCAGTTGCTTGGGCGAATCCAGGTTGAAGCTGCGTCCGGCCAGTTCGGTCGCCTTCTGCTGCGCGGCCAGCATGCGCTTGGACAGATCCGCGCTCTGCCGCCGCAGTTCTTCCACGTCCACGCGAACGCCATTGGCCTCGATCCGTGCAAGCACCGGCACCAGCGGCATCTCGATATCGCGGTAGACCGCCACCAGGCCCGCTTCCGCCGCCAGTTGCGGGGCGAGCACGCGATGCAGGCGCAGGGTGATGTCGGCATCCTCGGCGGCGTAGCGCGTCGCATCATCGATACTGACCTGCGAGAAGGGAATCTGCTTGGCACCCTTGCCCGCGACATCTTCGTACTTGATCGTCGTGTAGCCGAGGAAGCGCTTGGCAAGGCTGTCCATGTCGTGGCGGTTGCTGCCGGAGTTCAGCACGAAACTCTCCAGCATCGTGTCGTCCGCATATCCGGCCACCTCGACGCCATGCCGGCGCAGCACGTGCAGATCGTACTTGCCGTGCTGCCCGAGTTTCCTGCGCGTGGCGTCGGCCAGGATCGGACTCAGCCGCGCGAGCGTGGCCTCTCGATCCAGTTGCGCGGGGGCACCGGCGTAATCGTGCGCGAACGGCAGATAGGCGCCCGCGCCCGGTTCGACGCTGAAGCTCAGGCCGACCAGATTGGCCTGCATCGGATCGAGGCTGTCGGTTTCGCTGTCGAAGGCGAATTCCTCCGCGGCGCCCAGACGATCCATCCACGCCTGCAACGCGTCCTCGTCCAGAATGGTTTCATAGCGGCCCGGCATCGACAGCGAGGCATCGATCGGGGGCGTGGCCGCTTCCGCGACGCCGGACACGAAGCCCCGCCCGCGCGCACGTCCCGGTTCCGTTTCCGGCACGCCGCCCGCTGCGCCGCCATCGAGTTCCTTGAGCGCCTGATGGAAGCCGTAGCGCGTATAGAGTTCGCGCAGATCCTCGACATGGCGATCGCGCAGCGCCAGCGTCTCCGGGCCGCCATCCAGCGCTACGTCGGTCTTGATGGTCACCAGTTCGCGGTTCAACGGCAGGCGCGGCAGCGCCGCACGCAGGTTCTCGCCGATCTTGCCTTTCACGCCATCGGCGCCGGCGATGATCGCATCGAGGGTGCCGAATTCGCCGAGCCATTTGGCCGCGGTCTTCGGTCCGCATTTCTCCACTCCCGGCACGTTGTCGATCGCATCGCCCATCAGTGCGAGGAAATCGACGATCTGCTCCGGTCGCACGCCGAATTTCTCCATCACCGTTTCGGCCGAGTCCAGCCGGCTGCCGCTCATCGTGTTGACCAGCGCCACGCCCGGCCGCACGAGCTGGGCGAAATCCTTGTCGCTGGTGGAAATGGTCACGTCCATGCCCTGCGCCGCGCCTTGCAAGGCCAGCGTGCCGATCACGTCATCGGCTTCGACGCCGTCGATGCACAGCAGCGGAAAGCCGAGCGCCTGCACGATGCGCCGCATCGGATCGACCTGTGCGCGCAGATCTTCGGGCATCGGCGGGCGATTGGCCTTGTACTGCGGATACAGCGCATCGCGGAAGGTCGGGCCGCTGGCATCGAGCACGAACGCCACGTGTTCGGGCCGTTCCTTCAGCGTGGCGCGCAGCATGTTCACCACGCCGAACAGCGCGCCGGTGGGCTCGCCGGCCGCGTTGGTCAGCGGAGGCAGCGCGTGGTAGGCGCGGAACAGATAGCTGGAGCCGTCGATGAGTACGAGTCGTGTCATCCGGGGATTCTACCCCCCGCCGTCGCGGCTCACGCGCTGTTGTCGTGGCTGGCGCATAATCGTCCACGTCCCTGTCCGGAGCATCGCCATGTCGCGCTTGTCGTTCGCCCTGTTGCTGTGCGCGGGACTGCTGCTTTCGGGATGCGCGTCCAGTCCGCAGGCCGGTGGGCCGCCGGATCTGGATCTGGCCGACGCGCAGGTGGCCGTACGCACCGAAGCCAACGGCGACGTGATCGAGGAATACCGCGTGGGCAGCGTCCTGCGCATGGTGAAGGTCACGCCGCTGCGCGGGCCGGCGTATTACCTGGTGGACGAGAACGGCGACGGCCTGCTCGACAAGAGCCGCGGCGAAGGCCCGGTTTCGCCGGTGTATTTCAAGATCTACGGCTGGTAATCGACTGCGGGCGTCTGCAACAGCGGCTTCAGCCGCGACCCGGCCATGTCGATGCATGGCGCGTGACCGCGGCTGAAACGATGTCGCGCACTCAACGCACGACCAGCACCGGAATCTGGCTGTGGGTCAGCACTTCCTGCGTCTGGCTGCCGAGCAGCAGGCGTCCGATGCCGCGTCGTCCATGCGAGGTCATCACCGTCAGATCGCAGCCCTGTTCCTGCGCGGTTTCGACGATGCCCTCGGCCGCATAGCGATCACGCACATGCACGCCGGTCACCGGCACGCCCATCGCGGCCGCCTGCTCGGTCACCTGGGCGAGGATGCGTTCGGCGGTATCGTCCTGGGCTTTCCGGTAATCCGACGAGAGGCTGTTGGCGCCGCCCCAGCCGAGCGCGTCGTCATAGCCGGTGATGATGGGTTCGCTCACGGTCACGGCGACGACCTCCGCGCCGAGCTGTCGTGCAAGCGCCAGCCCGTGCTGGATGCCCTTGGCGGCCAGTTCCGAACCATCGGTCGCAATCAGGATGCGTTGGTACATGGGAAACCTCCTTCGTCATCGGGCGCATGCGGAGCATGCAGGGTCATGCGTTGCAACCGCGACAAGGCCGGCGGTGCCGGCCCGCGATTCTTCAGAGTGCGCCGGGCAGCGGCGTGGCATCGGTGCGCGCCGGCAATTGCGGATAGATCACCTCCGGCTGCCTGCCGGTCAGCGTGCCGAGGAATGCGACCACGTCATCGATCTCGTTCGGCTGCAGCGTGCCGCCCAGTTGCGCGTTGCTCATCACCGAGACGGCTTCGCGCAGCGTCCAGACCTGGCCGGTGTGGAAGTACGGCGCGGTGAGCGCGACATTGCGCAGCGGCGCGGCGCGGAAGACGTATTCGTCCGACGCACTGCGCGTCACGGCCACGCGGCCCTTGTCGCCGGGCGGCAGCAGCTTTGCGTCGGGCCGCGCCGTCACGCCGAACGGGAAGTAGCCGCCGCCCCCGATGTTCACACCGTTGTGGCAGGCCACGCAGCCCTTGTCCATGAAGGCCGCCAGCCCGCGTTTGGCGGCGGCGTCGATCGCCGTGGCATCGCCCTGCAGATACCGATCGAACGGCGCGTCGGGCGTGACCAGGGTGACCTCGAAGGCTTCGATCGCCTTGGCGACATTGTCGAAGCTGATCGGATTGGCTTCTCCCGGGAACGCCTTGCCGAACGCTTCGACATAACCGGGCATGGTTTTCAGCGTGGCGACCACGGCCTCCGGTTTTGCGTTCATCTCCACGGCCGCCACGATTGGCCCCTTGGCCTGCGCCTTCAGGTCCGCCGCACGGCCGTCCCAGAACTGCCCGATGTTGAACACCGCGTTGTAGACCGTGGGCGCGTTGCGTGGGCCACGATTGAAGCCGTGGCCGATCGAGGTGGTGACGCCATCGCCGCCGCCCATGCCGAGGTTGTGGCAACTGTTGCAGCTGATCACGCCGCTGGATGACAACCGGCCATCGAAGAACAGTTGCCTGCCCAGCGCGATTTTCTCGGCGGTAATCACGTTGTCGGCCGGCGCCGGCGCCTGTGCGGGCACCACCTTGAAGAATCCGCGCGCACGTTCCATCAATGCATCGGCCGCAGGTGCAGCGGGCGTGGCACTGGCTGACGGCGCATTCGTTGCGGCCGGCGCGCCCTGCGGTTCATCCGCTTCGGGGCGGCATCCACCCAGCAGCATGATGCTGGCGATGGCAACGGCAAGCATGCCCGGATTGATCTTCATGACGGTGACCTCGGCTGATTCGTGCCCCCATCAGAAGCCAGCCACCGCCCGGATTCCTTGATCGTGATCAACCGCGATCATGCGGGACATGAGTCGCCGCACACACCACAGTCACAGACTCAGACGCTTTGAAGGTTCGCGTACGCCAGCACGAGCCACTTGCTGCCATCGTCGTCGAAATTCACCTGCACGCGTGCATGCGCACCGGTGCCTTCGTAATCGGTCACCACGCCGCGTCCGAACTTGGCGTGCATGACGTTCTGCCCGAGCTTGAGCGCCGGCGCTTCCATCGCCACGTGTCCGGCATCACGGCGCGGGCCATAGCTGGCCGCGGGCCGCGACACCTGCAAGCGCGGGCGCACTTCGTTGATCAGCGTGGAAGGAATCTCGCGCAAGAACCGAGACGGGATGCCGTACATGTCCTGGCCGTGCAGGCGGCGCGCTTCGGCGAAGCTCAGGATCAGCTTCTGCCGCGCGCGCGTGATGCCGACATACGCCAGCCGGCGTTCTTCTTCCAGCCGCCCGCTTTCCTCCATCGACTTGCCGCTCGGGAACAGGCCCTCCTCCAGCCCGGCGAGGAACACCAGCGGAAATTCCAGTCCCTTGGCCGAATGCAGGGTCATGAGCTGCACGCCGTCATCGCCGGCCTGCGCCTGGCCTTCGCCGGCTTCGAGCGCGGCATAGGCCAGGAAGGCGACCAGTTCGCTCATGCCCTCGCTTTCATCATCGTCGCTGCGATTGAAGCGCGAAGCCACCGACACCAGTTCGTCGAGGTTGTCGGTGCGCGAATCGAGCTGGCCCTTGCTCTCGTTGGCGTAGTGCTCGCGCAGCCCCGATCGCATCAGCGCGTGATCGATCTTGTCCTGCAACGGCAGTTCAGCGGTCTCGCGACCCAGTGCATCGATCAGCGCGAGGAATCCGCCGAGCGCATTGCGCGCGCGCGCGGCCAGCGTGGCGCCGGCGACGGCCTGGTGCGCGCTGGCCCACAGCGACAGCGATTCGGCGCGCGCCAGCCGGCGCACTTCGTCCATCGTGCGATCACCGATGCCGCGCGCGGGCGTATTGACCGCGCGCTCGAACGCGGCGTCATCGTCGCGATTGGCGATCAGGCGCAGATAGGCCAGCGTGTCCTTGATTTCGGCACGCTCGAAGAAGCGCATGCCGCCGTACACGCGATAGGGCACCTGCTCGGCCAGCAGTGTTTCTTCGAACGCACGCGACTGCGCGTTGCTGCGATACAGGATCGCCGCGTCGTTGAGGCTGCCGCCATCGCGCACCCACTGGCGGATGCGTTCGACCACGAAGCGCGATTCGTCGATTTCGTTGTAGGCCGCGTAGAGATCAATCGATTCGCCGTCGCCGGTGTCGGTCCACAATTGCTTGCCGATGCGCCCGGGATTATGCGCGATGACCGCGTTGGCCGCGTTGAGGATGTTAGCGGTGGAGCGGTAGTTCTGCTCCAGGCGGATCGTGTTGGCCTGCGGAAAATCCTTCAGGAAGCGCTGGACGTTCTCGACCTTCGCCCCGCGCCAGCCGTAGATCGCCTGATCGTCGTCGCCGACGACGAAGACGTTGCCGGTATCGCCGGCCAGCACGCGCACGAAGGCATACTGGATGGCGTTGGTGTCCTGGAACTCGTCGATCAGCAGTTCGCGGAACCGGTGGCGGTAGTGCGCGAGCAACGCGGCGTTGTCGCGCAGCAGTTCATGCGCGCGCAGCAGCAGCTCGGCGAAATCCACCAGACCGGCGCGATCGCAACGCTCCTGGTAGAGCGCGTAGGCGCGGCGGAAGGTTTCGGTCCAGACATCCTCGCCGGGCTGGATGTGCTCGGCGCGGCGGCCCTCATCCTTCTGCGCGTTGATCCACCAGGCAATCTGGCGCGGCGGAAAGCGCGCTTCATCCAGTTCCAGCTGCTGCACCACGCGCTTGACCAGGCGGATCTGATCGTCGCTGTCGAGCACCTGGAAGGTTTCCGGCAGGCGCGCTTCGCGCCAGTGCAGGCGCAGCAACCGGTGGGCCAGCCCATGGAACGTGCCGATCCACATGCCGCGGCTGCCCTGCCGCAACTGCACATCGGCGCGCGCGCGCATTTCGCCGGCGGCCTTGTTGGTGAAGGTCACCGCCAGGATGCCGTGGGTCGGCACGCCGTGGACCTCGTTGAGCCAGGCGATGCGGTGGGTGAGCACGCGCGTCTTGCCCGAGCCCGCGCCGGCCAGCACGAGATAATGGCCCGGCGGCGCGGATACCGCGTCGCGCTGCGCCGGATTCAGGTGATCGAGTAGGTGAGAGACATCCACGCCCGCATTTTACAGGACGCGGTCGCAGGAACCGCGAATACCGCCGCTCAATGCGCCTCGTGTTCGCGCTTGATCGCCGCGCCGCTCATCAGCTTGTCGGTGTAGGCGATGCCGATCGCCGAGAGGATGAAGGCCCCGTGGATGATCGTCTGCCACATCACCCCGCTGGCGGTGAGCGCCGTGCACTTGACCGCCGGCCACTGGAGATTGGCCGCCAATGCCTGCGCGCCGGCCTGCGCGGCCTGCAGGTGTTCGGCCGAACCGCACAGCGGCAGGCCGAGTTCGCCAGCGCCGATGAAGGTCTTGAGCAGGTGGATGGAGGAGATGCCGATGATCGCCATCGCCAGCTTCACCTTCAGCACGCTGGCGTTGACGTGGCTCAGCCATTCGGGCTGATCCGGATGGTTCTCCAGGTTCAGCCGCGAGACGAAGGTTTCGTAGCCGCCGACGATCACCATCACCAGCAGGTTGGAGATCATCACCACGTCGATCAGCCCGAGCACGATCAGCATGATGCCTTGCTCGGTCAGCGTGTTGGCGTCGTGGATGAGGTGCCACAGTTCCTTGACGAACAGGAACACGTACACGCCCTGCGCGACGATCAGGCCCAGGTACAACGGCAACTGCAGCCAGCGCGACGCGAATATCAGCGTGGGGAGGAATCCGAGGCGTGCGTGGGCGGGCTGCGACATGGAAGCGGCGGGCCGGAAGTGGGAGAGCGCGCAGGTTACCGGGCCGTGCCGGTACTGCCAACCCGAACGGGACGTTACACTCGGCGCTCGCGTTCCCGGGGCCCGCTCATGATTGACCTGTATTACTGGCCGACTCCCAACGGCCACAAGATCACCCTGTTCCTCGAGGAAACCGGCCTGCCCTACACGATCAAGCCGGTCAACATCGGCGCCGGTGATCAGTTCAAGCCCGAATTCCTGGCGCTATCGCCCAACAATAAGATGCCGGCGATCGTCGATCACGCCCCGGCGGACGGCGGCGCGCCGCTGAGCGTGTTCGAGTCCGGCGCGATCCTGCTGTATCTGGCGGAAAAGACCGGCCGGTTCCTGCCCGCCGATGCGCGTGGCCGGATCGCCACGCTGGAATGGCTGTTCTGGCAGATGGGCGGGCTGGGCCCGATGACCGGCCAGATGGGTCATTTCAATGTGTACGCACCCGAGCCGGTCCCTTACGCGATCGAACGCTATGGCCACGAAGTCGAGCGCCTGCACGGCGTGATCGACGCGCGCCTGTCGAAGCAGGCGTTCCTCGCCGGCGATGAATACAGCATCGCCGACATGGCGAGCCATCCGTGGATTGGCGCGTATGAAAAGTTGCCGGTCGATTTCGACAGGTTCCCCCATCTCGGGCGCTGGCACCAGGCCATCGCCGGACGACCCGCCACGCAGCGCGCGTATGCGCTGCGCCAGCAGGTAAATCCCAAGGCCGGCCAGCCGCTGACCGATGAAGAGCGCAAGCACCTGTTCAACCAAGGACCTCGCCCGTGATGAAGAAACGTCTTGCCCGGCCGCTGACCGGCCTGTTCCTCGCCGCGTGCGTCGCGGCCACCTTCCAGATCGCCATGATGCCCGTCGCCCGCGCCGAAAAACTGACCCTGGAAGCCCTGACCGGTGATGTATCGCTGTCCGGTCCTTCGCTGATGAAGGCCAAGATTTCACCGGACGGCCAGCGGGTGACCTTCCTGCGCGGCAAGGCCGACAACCGCTTCCAGCTCGATCTGTGGGAATACGACATCGCCAGTGGGCAGACCCGCATGCTGGTCGATTCCAAGGTCGTGTTGCCGGGCACCGAAAACCTCAGCGATGAGGAAAAGGCCCGCCGCGAACGCCAGCGCATCGCCGCGCTGTCGGGCATCGTCGATTACCAGTTCTCGCCCGATGGCCAGCGCCTGCTGTTCCCGCTCGGCGGCGAACTGTATCTCTACGATCTGGGCAGGACCGGCAGCGATGCAGTGCGCAAGCTGACCCGCGGCGGCGGTTTCGCCACCGACGCCAAGGTCTCGCCGAAGGGCGGGTTCGTCAGTTTCATCCGTGATCGCAACCTGTGGGTCATCGATCTTTCCAGCGGCAAGGAAACGCAGCTCACGCGCGATGGCTCGGAGGTCATCGGCAACGGCGTGGCCGAGTTCGTCGCCGACGAGGAAATGGATCGCCACACCGGTTACTGGTGGGCGCCGGATGATTCGGCGATCGCCTTCGCGCGCATCGACGAGTCGCAGGTGCCGGTGCAGAAGCGGTTCGAGATCTACGCCGATCGCGCCGACATCGTCGAGCAGCGCTATCCGGCGGCCGGCGATCCCAACGTGCTGATCCAGCTCGGCGTGATCTCGCCCGCCGGCGGTGCGCCGAAATGGCTGGATCTGGGCCCGGACAAGGACATCTACCTAGCGCGGATGAACTGGCGCGACGCACGCCATCCGACCTTCCAGCGCCAGTCGCGCAACCAGCGCAGGCTCGAACTCATCGAGGCGGATCTGGACACCGGCAAGCAGCGCACGCTGATCACCGACACCAGCGACACCTGGATCAACCTCAACAACAATCTGCGCTTCCTCAAGGACGGGCGCATCCTCTGGTCCAGCGAGAAGACCGGCTACGAGCATCTGTACCTGTTCGATCGCGACGGCAAGCCGCTCAGGCAGCTCACCTCGGGCGACTGGATGGTCGAGGACGTGGTCGCACTGGATGAAGCCAAGGGGCTGGTGTATTTCACCGCCACCGAAGCCTCGCCGCTGGAACGCCAGCTCTATGCGGTTTCGCTGGGCGGCGACGGCAAGCCCGTGCGCCTGACCAAAGCCGAAGGCATGCATGGCGTGGCCTTCAGCGAGAACGCGCAGGTCTACATCGACAGCTGGTCCAATCCGTCCACGCCGCCGCAGGTGGAACTGCACCGCGCCGACGGCACGCTGGTCACCGCGCTGATCAAGAACGAGCTGTCCGATCCGCAGCATCCGTTCGCCCGGTACAAGGACGCGCAGCGCCCGATCGAATACGGCACGCTCAAGGCCGAGGACGGGCAGACGCTGCACTACAGCCTGATCAAGCCGGCTGGCTTCGATCCATCGAAGAAGTATCCGGTGGTGGTCAATGTCTACGGCGGTCCGGCGGGCCAGACCGTGATGCGCAGCTGGTCGCCGAGTTTCGATCAGTATCTGGCGCAGAACGGCTATGCGGTGTTCTCCATCGACAACCGGGGCACGCCGCGGCGCGGGCAGAAATTCCTCAGTGCGCTGTTCCGCAAGCAGGGCACCGTCGAGGTGGCTGACCAGCTCAAGGGCGTGGAATTCCTCAAGTCGCAGCCGTGGGTCGATGGTTCGCGCATCGGCGTGTACGGCTGGTCCAACGGCGGCTACATGACGCTGATGCTGCTGGCCAAGGCGTCCAATGCGTATGCCTGTGGTGCGGCGGGCGCGCCGGTTACCGACTGGGCGCTGTACGACACGCATTACACCGAGCGCTACATGGATCTGCCGAAGGACAACGTCGCCGGCTATCGCGAAGGTTCGGTGTTCACGCATCTGGACGGGCTGACCAGCCAGTTGCTGCTGCTGCACGGCATGGCCGACGACAACGTGCTGTTCACCAACTCGACCAAGCTGATGAGCGCCCTGCAGCAGCGCGGCAAGACGTTCGAACTGATGACCTATCCGGGCGCCAAGCACGGCCTGCGCGGCAAGGATGCACTGCATCGCTTGAAGGTCACCGAGGACTTCTTCCAGCGTTGCCTGAAACCGGCCGCGAACTGAGCGGCAGCACGGGACAGGGACGTCCCTCGTGCGAGCGCGCGGCAATCACCGCGCGCTGACCGGATCCGTCCGCAATCGGCGTGCGTTGAGCGACAGATGCCGGAGAACGCCATGAACACGACCGTGCCGCCGCCCGGCTGGTGGAATCGCAACTGGAAGTGGTTCCTGCCCGTGCTCATCGCGACGGGGCTCGCGCTGCTCGCGGGCTTCGTGCTTGCGATTGCGTTTTTCGTGATGCGGATGATCAGCGGATCCGAGCCGTACCAGACCGCGCTGTCGCGGGCGCGCGGCAATGCGCAGGTCATCGCCGCGCTCGGCGAACCGCTGGAGCCGGGCGTGTTCACCATGGGCAATATCGCCACCGACGGCAGCGGCGGTGGTGAAGCCAATTTCGCCATTCCGCTGCACGGCCCACGCGGCAAGGCGACGCTCCATGTCGAGGCCAGGCGCTCAGCCGACCAGTGGGACTACGCGACGCTGATGGTCGTGATCCCGGCACGCGATCTGCGTGTGGATCTGCGCACCGATGCGGCCGAACGCCAGCCCGATTCGTTCTGAGTCACGCGCGATGGATGCATCCGCTCCCAGCGTGATCTCCGCCGCGGGACAGTGCGGTGGGAGCGCTTACGGCGTCGTCGCCGGAGCCGAAGGCTGCGCCGCATCCGGCACCCAGATCGCCACGCCGGCTGCGCGCTTCTGCGTGGTGGGAATGCCGATGCCCACGCCGCCTGCCGTGTGGCTGCCATAGCTGCCCGCACCCACCGACATGCCGACCGGCGAACCGCTCGATCCCACGCCGACCAGCACCACGCCATTGGCGCCCAGCGCCGCGGCTTCCTTCTTCAGCCGTGCGACGGCCGCGTCGGTCTGGCCCTGCGTGCCGAAGCCGACCGCGCTGGTGGCTTCGAGCTGCGCGATCTCCACCGAGCCCGCGGGGGGCGTCGAATAGACCTGCACCTGAGACGGATCGATCGGCGCCCGGGCCTGTCCGAGCATGACCTTGGAGGCGCCGGCGCAACCGGCCAGCAGGAAGACGAATCCCAGCAGAGCAGCAACACGGACGGTCATGGCGTTTCTCCCTTGAATGGTCGAATCATCGTCCCATCCGCGTGAATATGGCATGTCCCGGGCCGATGCGTGGCTTTGATGGCAGCGCGCTATCATGCGCGCCTGTTCATGCGCATCCGCCTGTCCCGATGAATGTCGTCCCCGACTTCCAGCCCAGCGCCGCGCGGCTGGCGGTCGACTATGTGCCCGTCACCGCGTTGTCGGCCGAACTGGAACGCGAGGACACGCTCGCCGTGTTCGGCTTCGGGCGCTCGGCGCCGGGCCGCGATCTGGTCCCCGATCCGCGCTACCTCAACGTCCCGCTGCAACCGCTGCGCGGACAGGCGCGACTGGAAGTCTGGCGCAGCGCGCATCCGGTGATCGCCGGTGAACGCGACGGCGTGCGCTGGGCCAGCGATGGCGAACTGCAGTTCGGCGTGCTGGAAATCGACGAATCGGACACAGGCATCCTGTCGGCCAGCGAACTGGCCTACCGGCGACTGACCGGTTTCTGGCACGCCAGCGAATATCCGCACCTGCTGCGCATCTGGAACTACTTCGCCGACATCACCCGCGGCGACGGCGATCACGAGCGCTACCGGCAGTTCTGCGTGGGGCGCGTACGCGGCCTGGGCGAGCTCGATACCGGCGCACTGCCCGCCGCCACCGCGATCGGCACGCGCGAACGTGGCCGCGTATTGCAGGTGTACTGGCTGAGCGCGCGCCAGCCTGGGCGTTCGCTGGAGAACCCGCGTCAGGTCAGCGCATATCGCTATCCGCGCGAATACGGCCCGCAGTCGCCGAGCTTCGCGCGCGCACTGCTGCCCGTCGCCGCCCCGTCATTGCCGTTGTTCCTGTCCGGCACCGCCGCGATCGTGGGCCACGCTTCGCAGCACGTCGAATCGCTGAAGGCGCAGCTCGATGAAACATTGACCAACCTGGACAGCGTGATCGGCGCCGCGCGCGCGGTGCGTGGCGATGTGCCACCGCATCTGGATGCGCGCTCGCGCCTGAAGGTGTACGTGCGCGATGCCGTGGATGCCGATGAAGTGGCCGCGCAACTGTCCGCCCGCCTCGGTGATCAGGTGCCATGGATCATGCTGCTGGCCGATGTCTGCCGGCGCGAGCTGCGCGTGGAAATCGAAGGCATGCACGGGCTGGTGGCTTGATCGCGGGCCGCGCCAACCTATAGTGTCGCCATCCCGGCGCGGTGCCGGACTGGAGCGCACGCCATGGGTCTGATCAGTCTGCTGTGGGGCATCGTGTCGATGATCTGCATGGTGCTCGCGCTGATTCCCCTGCTCGGGTGGAGCAACTGGTTCCTCATTCCGTTCGCCGCAGTCGGGGCGATCATCGCCGCCATCGGCGTGATGTTCAGCTCGCCCGGAAAGCGCGGCCGCGCCCAGACCGGGCTGGTGCTCAATGGCATCGTCATCATGGTCGCGATCGGCCGCCTCGTGCTGGGTGGCGGCATCGTCTGATGCTTCGGGCCCTGCGCTCGGGCTCGATTGAATTTCACATTCGTTCAGGCGCAGACTGCGGTCGCCGGGCTTCCCCTTCGTTCCATGCCTGGTTTCCGACCGTTCCTGCGTTCCCGACCAGGCACACGTTCGACCTGGCGCACGCAGGCTATACCCCTGTGTTATGCAATGGAGAGCGTGATGAACCTGAAGCATCAGCCCTGGTGGCTGCTCGCGGGCATCGCCGTTTGCGTCACCGCCCAGGCACTACCGGAACAACCGCAAGATCCGTCCCCCGTCCCCACCGCCACCGACACCACGTCGGCGGGCGTCAAGGTCGCCATCGATCCCAGGACCGGCAAGTTGCGCGCGCCGACCGAGGAAGAAGCCCGGCAACTGAGCCAGCAGGCGCAGCCGGCCGCGTCGGCGCGTTCGGCCCGTCGCGCCGAGCCACTGGGCGCGGGCAAGAAGGGCTTCGTCGCGCCCGCATCGGCCACCGAGGCCGCGAGCCAGCAGCGCAGGCTGCCTGCCGGTGGCGTCGCGCAGCAGGTGCCGGAAAGCCTGATGACCAACGTCGCCATCCATCGCGACGCCAATGGTCAACTGGTGCCGCAGCACGTGGATACGGATGCGCCGGCCGTTGCGCCGCGCAAGGAGGCCGACGATGAATAAGAAATTCGCACCGCTGGCCGCCGCGCTGCTTTCGATCGCGTTCGCGCCCGCCGCCAGCGCCGCCGACCTCGTGCTGATCAGCGGCGATGCCGGCACGGGCCTGGGCCTGGAAGATCCCACGCCCAAGGCGCCGGAAGGCCAGAATCCGGGCACCACGCTCGGCCAGCAGCGCACCATTGCCTATCAGTTCGCAATGGATCTGTGGGGCTCGGTCCTGCAGAGCGAGACCACGGTCTATGTCGGGGCGAGCTTCCAGCCGCTGGCCTGCACGCCGACCAGCGCCACGCTCGGTTCGGCGGGCACGACCTTCGTGTTCTCCGACTTCGCGCCCGGCGTGGTCGCCGATACGTGGTATCCCTCGGCGCTGGCCGATGCGATCGCCGGCGAAGATCTCAATCCCGGCTACATCGACATCAACTCGCGGTTCAACGGCGACATCGGCGTCAATCCGGACTGCCTCACCGGCGCCGACTGGTATTACGGCCTCGATGGCAAGACGCCGGAAGGCAAGATCAATTTCCTCAACGTGGTGATGCACGAGATCGGCCACGGCCTGGGCTTCCAGGGCTTCACCGGATCCAATGGCGCATTCTTCAACGCGCGCAAGGACATCTATTCGACGTTCGCGTTCGACAATGCCCTCAACAAGACCTTCCCGGAACTGACCCCGGAGCAGCGCGCCAATTCGCTGCGCAGTACCGGGCAACTGGTCTGGAGCGGCCCGCAGGTCAAGCGCGAGGCACCGCTGGTGCTGGACTACCTCAACGTGATCAACGTGCTGCTGCCGTGGCAGATCGCCGGAGGGTATGAAGTCGGCACGGCCTCGTTCGGCCCGAAACCCAGCGTAAGCAACATGCTCGGCTTCATGGTGGCCGCGCAGGACGCGACCGGCCCCAGCAGCACGGACGCCTGCGAGCCGATCACCAATGCGCCGACCGTGCGCAAGAAGATTGCACTGGTCGATCGTGGCAACTGTCCGTATGTCACCAAGGCGGCGAACCTGCAGGCGGCGGGCGCGATCGGCATGGTGGTCGCCAACACCGGTCTCGGTGCGCCGGCGATGGGTGGCGTCGACGACACCATCACCATTCCCGCGGTGAGCGTGTCGCAGGCCGATGGTGCGGTGCTGCGTGCGAACCTGCCGTCTCTGGTCGTGTTCGGACAGGATTATCGTCGCTACCAGGGCGCTGATCGGAAGGGTCGCGTGCGTCTGTACGCGCCCAATCCATACGAGTCCGGATCTTCGTTCTCGCACTACGACACCAATCTGTCGCCGAATGCGTTGATGGAGCCGGCGATCACCGACACCCTGCGTGGCGACGTCAACGTCGATCTGACCCCGGCGCTGTTCCGCGACATCGGCTGGACCGTCAATCCGGGCAGCGCGACGATCGGGGACTGCAACACCCGGGTCGATGTGGTTGACGAAGGCGGCCTGATCGCCGGCGCCAACGTGCAGGCATGGCAGAACCTGTGCGTGAGCAGCAGCGGCAATGCGGCGCAGTATCTCGGCTGCATGGACGCCTACCGCAAACGCGCCTCGACCGACCGCGTGCTGGTCGGCGCGCAGGGCGCCAAGGTGCTGGCGTGCGCGGTGAAGTTCGCCAAGTAATCGCACCAGGCTGAAGAAAAACGGCGCCGCAGGGCGCCGTTTTTTTTGCAACGAGCGCCCCACCTGCCGAGCGTTTGAGCGGACATGCGTTGGTGGAGGCCAATCGCAACCGATCACCTTGCCGGGTTCGTCCCGCACACTGCGGCAAATGGTCGCGGCTGAAACGGGCAGGTTCCAGCCTGGCCCCGGGTCCTGTTGAATTGCGCAGGCGTATGATCGCGTTTCCCCACTGGAGTCCGTGATGGCCTATCCGCATTCCCGCCCGCGCCGCATGCGCCGCGATGACTTTTCCCGCCGCCTGATGCGCGAGCATGTGCTGACCGCCGATGATCTGATCTACCCGGTCTTCATCCATGAGCTGAAGGGCCGCGAGGCCGTGCCGTCGATGCCGGGCGTGGAGCGGTTGTCGATCGATGAACTGCTCAAGGTCGCCGAGCAGGCCGCCGAACTGCGCGTGCCGGCGCTGGCGCTGTTCCCGGTGACCGCGCCGGAAGCCAAGTCGCTCGACGCCGAAGCCGCATGGGATGACGAGGGGTTGGCGCAGCGCGCCGTGCGTGCGCTCAAGCAGCGCTTCCCCGAACTGGGCGTCATCACCGACGTGGCCCTGGATCCGTTCACCACGCACGGACAGGACGGCATCATCGACGACCACGGCTACGTCATCAACGACGTCACCGTCGAGGCACTGGTCAAGCAGGCGCTTTCGCATGCACGCGCCGGCGTGGACATCGTGGCGCCGAGCGACATGATGGACGGCCGCATCGGCGCCATCCGCGCCGCGCTGGAGGAAGAAGGCTTCATCCACACCCGCATCATGGCGTATTCGGCCAAGTACGCTTCCGCGTTCTACGGACCCTTCCGCGACGCCGTCGGCAGCGCCGGCAACCTCGGCAAGGGCAACAAGTTCACCTACCAGATGGACCCGGCCAACACCAACGAAGCCCTGCATGAAGTGGCACTGGATCTGGAAGAAGGCGCCGACATGGTGATGGTCAAGCCCGGCATGCCGTATCTGGACGTCGTGCGCCGGGTGAAGGACGAATTCGGCGTGCCCACCTTCGCCTACCAGGTCAGCGGCGAATACGCGATGCTCAAGGCCGCCTACGCCAACGGCTGGCTCAGCGAAAAAGCCTGCACGCTGGAAGCACTCACCGCATTCAAGCGCGCCGGCGCGGATGGAATCCTGACGTACTTCGCGCTGGATGCGGCGCGGTGGTTGCGGGGATAGGGGCTGCAAGCTCAGCATCAACAACCCAACCTGCTGGCTGCCAATAGCTGGGAGCGCGCTTATCGTCGGGCGGAGCTTTTTTTCCGCACGAGGCAGTCCGCGCTTCCCTCGCTGCGCGGCATCACCACACAATAGATGTCCAGCTTGCCGGCCTTCGGTGCGGGGGCGCTGCCGGTGATCAGCAGTTCGTTCGGGTGCAAGGGATCAACGCCCAGGCTGAGGGTGTTGCTCTCTTTTTTGGAGCGATTATCAAGATCGCTCATGGCTGGATTATTGCATTGCGCTGTCAGATAGAGGCCGGCTGACCGGGTATACGAAAAAGTAACTGTCCTTACTTAACGGCAGCCGCGAATTTTCCGGTCGCCTTGGAAGTCGGCGCATCGATCTCGCTATTGAAGCGCTCCCGGATCGCATTCAACGTGTCTTGCGAGTCCACTCCATAGCCGGATTGGAGCGCGTCGGAAATATGGCGCGCAACGTCCGCAAGAATCACTCCCCAGGCTTGTTCTTCCGGACCTGCGATGTCTCCTTGTACATCCCCACTTTGATGGAAGAATGAAGCTTCTTTGCCGCAATCCATACGCGAAGCATTTCCACTGAATCTTGATCTTCCAATGCCGCTTTCGGAATCGACCGCTCGTTCATATTTTTTATCCTGTCTCGTCTGGAAGCTGAAAACTTTTTCCACTTTCCTTGATCCACTTCGGCGTGCCTGTTATTCAGCAGGCCTTTCCCCCCCAGCTTGCATCGGATCGGCCCAGACGATGCGCTGGCCATCCGGGCTGATGGACACGCGCACTTCGTTGGCCGGCGTGGAGACCACGCCCATGCCTTCGATTCCGTACTGCGCCAACTGCGCCATCACGCCGGCTGGGAGTAGACTGCAGAGCAGGGCAGCCGGCAGCAGGCAGTGCGCGATACATGCGGCATGGGCTGCGCCGATGCCCGTAAGGCGGTGGCCGCCGATCGTTTCATGGTTCGCTCCCGCACCGGATCCGTTTCCAAGGGATTTACACCAAGCCATGTCCACTCATCGATACGCGGTCTTCGGCCATCCGGTCGCCCATTCGCTTTCGCCCCGCATCCATGCCGCGTTCGCACGGCAGACCGGCATCACGCTCGACTACACCGCCATCGACGTGGCGCCCCACGATTTCGTCGCCGCGCTGGATCGTTTCGTGGGTGACGGTGGCGTCGGCGCCAACGTGACGTTGCCGTTGAAGGAAGCCGCGTTCGCGATCTGCGCGCGCACCACCGATCGCGCCGCACGCGCGGGCGCGGTCAACACGCTGAGCTGGAACGACGGCCAGTGGTTCGGCGACAACACCGATGGCGTCGGCCTGGTGCGTGATCTGACCGAACGCCATCGCCTGGATCTGCGCGGCCGGCGTGCGTTGATGCTCGGCGCAGGCGGTGCGGCGCGCGGCGTTGCGCCGGCGCTGCTCGATGCAGGCGTATCCGAACTGATCATCGTCAACCGCACCCCCGAACGCGCCGATGCGTTGGCCGATGCGCTCGGCGATCCGGAGCGCGCGCATTCGCGCTATTGGCAGGACATGGACGATCTCGGCGATTTCGCGCTGATCCTCAACGCGACGTCGGCGGCACGCGGTGCATCGGGCGCACAGGCCTTCGAACTGCCGTTCTCGCTGACGACGACGCGCACGCTGGCGGTGGATCTCAACTACGGCGAAGCATCGATTCCGTTCCTCGCCTGGGCCAGGGCCGCCGAGTGCCTGGATGCCGTCGATGGTCTAGGCATGCTGGTGGAACAGGCGGCGGTGGCCTTCGAGGAATGGCACGGCGTCATGCCCGATACCGAGGCGGTCTACACCGCGCTCAGGCAGAAGGATGCCTTGCTCGTCACCGCGGATTGAAGCGAGCACACGCCGCGTACTCGCACCCGCCACGAGGGCGGGCTGCGCACAGCGATGACACAGCGGCGTTGACCTTCCATCGCGCGCAGCATTCAAGGACAAGGAGAACGATGTGGATGGCTTCCTGATGCAATTGGCAATGACGTTGTCGTTCCAGCTTCCGCCGCTGCTGGCGACGGTCGCGGTGTTCTGCATGTTGATGTGGTGGACGCGTCCGGCGCCGGGCCGCAAGCTTGCGCTGATCGGTGCGAGCCTGCTGTTGGGAAGTTCAGTGGCGCATCTGATCCTGGGCGCGGTGCAGGCGTGGATGTTGCGCACGGGCAGCGATTACACCTCGGTGCAGCAGGTCATCCAGTTGGTGTCGCTGATCAACCTGCTGTTCAATCTGATTGGGTCGGCCGGCCTGGTGGTGCTCGGTTGGGGCACATGCAGGGCCATCCAGAGCGCGCAGCGCAACTGAGTTTCGTGACCGCTGCGCCGCATCACGAAGGTGATCGCCGCCGGCTTTTTCACCACGCGTGTCTGGCCCTACAGCAGACCGTCGCGCTTGACCGCCAGATAGCGTTCCACCAGCGCCGCGGGCAGATCGGCACAGGTCACGTCCAGCACCATCACATGATGCCGCCGCAATGCATCGTGCGCGGCGGCGCGCTGTTCCAGATAGCGCGCGATCGCGCCGGCGTGGATTGCGTCAGGCAGATCCTTGATGGGCGCTGCCAGGGCTTCGTCGAGTTCGCGTTCGCGCAGGCTGGCGACGCAGACCAGATGCCGCTTCTGCAGCAATCGAACCGCCGCGAGCAGATCATCGATGTCCTCATCGCGGACGTTGGTGACCAGCATCACCAGCGCGCGCCGGCGCTGGCGCATGGACAGCTCGGTGGCGGCGGCGAGATAGTCGGTCGCCACCGGTTGCGGTTGCAGGTCGTAGCTCGCGCGCAACAAGGTGTCGATGCCGCCCATGCCACGCTGCGGCGCGACCCAGCGGCGCTCGCTGCCGCTGGCGAACAGGCCGACCGCATCGCCCTGGCGCAGCGCCAGGTAGGACACCACCAGCGTCGCATCCAGCGCGTGATCGAAATGCGCCAGTTCGTCTTCGCGCGCGAGCATGCGGCGTCCGGTGTCCAGCATCATCACCAGTTGCTGGTTCTTTTCGTCCTGGTATTCGCGCGAGATCAACTTGCGCGCGCGTGCGGTGGCTTTCCAGTCGATCTGGCGCAGGCTGTCGCCGACGCGGTATTCGCGCATCTGATTGAAGTCGGTGCCTTCGCCACGGCGGCGCTTGAGGTGCGCGCCGACCAGCCGCGACGCCTGTTCGGCGCTGAACAACGCGAAACGCGTCAGCGGGGCGAAGTTCGGATAGACGCGCACGATTTGTGCGTTGCCGGCACTGCGCGATTGCCGCCACAGGCGCAGCGGCGAATGCAGCCGCAACTGCACCTGCTCAAAGCGCGCATCGCCGCGCGCAATCGGGCGCAGCCGATAACGAAAGGCCGTCACCGTGTCGCGGCGCAGTCGCAGGCGTTGCGGCAGTCCCTGCATCGGCCAGGCACCGGGATGGCGATCGAATACGTCCACGCGCATGCCGCGATCGGTTTGCAGGTTCAGCGTGACATCGCGTTCGATGCCCAACGCCAGCGCGTCTGAGAGATCGCGGGTCACTTCGGGCGTCGGCAGTCGGCGCAGCCACAGCGCATCGATCAGCGCCACCAGGGCGATCACGCCGCCACCGGCCAGCCACAGCCCCGGCGGCAGATCCGCGAACGGCACCGCCAGGCCCGTCAGGCCCCACAGCGCCAGCAGCACGATGGCGAGCGAGCCGGGTCTCATCGCGATGCGTCCGCTGCGATGTGCGTACCGCGTGGCGTCATTTGCGCGGCGCTTCGACTTTGGCCAGCAATGCGCGCAGCACGTCGTCCGGCGACTGGCCTTCGATCTGCAGTTCCGGCGACAGCGCGATGCGATGGCGCAGCGCCGGCATCGCGATGCCGCGCACGTCATCCGGCGTGACGAAATCGCGGCCCTGCAGCACCGCCTGCGCACGCGATGCGCGCACCAGCGCGATGCTGCCGCGCGGCCCGGCGCCGAGCGAGATGCCCGGCCACGTGCGGGTGGCCGCAACGATGCGTACCGCGTAATCCACCACCTGCTCATCCACGGTGACCAGCGCGGTGTCGCGCTGCATGGCGACGATGTCCTCGGCATTCATCACCCGCTGCACCTGCGAGAGATCGAAATCGCTGGCAGCCCGCCCGGTAGTGATCGCATCGACCATCCGCTTTTCGTCGTCCAGCGCCGGATAATCGATCAGGATCTTCAGCAGGAAGCGATCCAGTTGCGCGTCGGGCAGCGGATAGGTGCCTTCCTGCTCGACCGGGTTCTGCGTCGCCAGCGCCATGAACGGCGGCGACAGCTCGAACGACTTGCCTTCGATGGTCACCTGGCCTTCCTGCATCACTTCCAGCAATGCCGATTGCGTCTTGGCCGGCGCGCGATTGATTTCATCGGCCAGCAGCAGGTGGGTGAAGATCGGGCCGCGGCGGATCTTGAAGCTCTCGGTCTTCGGGTCGTAGACGGCGTGGCCGCTGACGTCGCTGGGCATCAGATCCGGGGTGAACTGCACGCGGGCGTAGGTCAGTTCCAGCGCCTGCGCCAGCGCGCGCACCAGCAGGGTCTTGCCCAGGCCCGGCACGCCTTCGATCAGCACATGGCCACCGGCCAGCAGGGCGATGAGGATCTGATCCAGTACATCGGGTTGTCCGATGAAAGCCTTGGACACTTCGGCGCGCACGCGTTCGGCACGATCGGCCAGGGTGGGGCCGGCAGGGGCTGGCGCGTCGGACAACTCGCTCATAGTCGGTTTCTCAGTTCGATCAAGGTGGAAATGCGATCGCGGAAGACCGCGCGATCATGGCTGGGCGGGACCTGCAACGCGCTGCGCACGAGCGCCGGCGCGATGCCCATGCGCTGTGCGATGGCCTCGACCTGCGCTTCGCCGGCGAGGGCGGCGGCAACGGGATCGCGCCGGCGCAGTCGCACGAGGAAGGCCTGGCGCACGGCGGTATACAACAGCACGCCACGTCCGTAACGGAACAGGTGATCGCCGCTGGCGCGCACGTGTTCCAGCAGCGAGCGGCGCTCCATCGCCGGCGCCGGCAGCTGCGGACCGAAGCGCTGCATGCGCGACCACAGCCATGCCAGCAACGCCAGCGTCAGTGGCGCCCACACCATCCAGCCCTGCTGCAACAGCGTTCGCAGCAGCGACGGTGTCTCCGCCGAATAGATCAGATGCACCGTGCCGCGACCATAGTTCGGCGCAAGCCACTGGCGGGTCAGTGCGGCGTGGGTTGCATCGCGCAACCCGTCGCGCGGCGGTTCGGTGAGCAGATCCAGTCCGATCGCCGTCGAACCGCGATTGGTCATCACGTCGAAGTCGGCCAGCACATCGACATGCCCGTCGCCGTACGCCAGGCGCGCGAACACATAGCCGGCCTGCAAATCGCCCCAGGCCAGTTCGGGCTCGACATCGTGCATGCGGAAGCGCTGGCCGCGGCAGAATTCCACATGCGGACCCTGCCCCTGGAGCTGGAACCGCGCGCAGGCGTTCTGATCGCTGGGGGTGATGCCCAGTGCGTCCAGCAGCGGCGACGGCGCATCCTTCCAGCTCGATCGAGGCGGCGTGCGCAGCAGCAGATGGCCACCGTCGGCGACCCATTGCAGCAGTCGCTCGCGTTGCGGCGCGCCGAGCCAGCTCGCATCGTTGAACAGCAGGACGGTGTCCCCGGCCGCCAGCGGATGCGAGTCCAGCAGCAACCGTTGCCGTGCATCCACGCGCACGCCATCGGCCTCAAGCGATTTCTTCAGCGCATAGAGCGGGTTGTATGCCGCTTCGCCGGTGGGCGGCAGGTACAGCGTCTGCTCGACGCGGTGGAAATTGCGCTGGAACCAGCCCACGCCGAGCGCGATCAGCGCGCCGCCCAGCAGCACCAGCAACACGATCATCGCGATGCGCAGCGGGCGGCTCATGACAACCACCCCGGGCGCTGGCGCAGGTCATCCAGCAGGCCGGTGAAATCCGCCTCCGAAGGCAGGCGCTGCGCATAGGCAGCGTATTGCCAGACGCGCACGATGCGCGCGAACAACTGCCGGTCTTCGGCATGCGGCAGCCTGCGTGACGTGCGCAGGCATTCGGCCTCGGTCGCGCCCGGCGGCAGCGTGATCTGCAGATGCCGGCTCATCGACTGCACGCCGGCGCGATACACCAGCGCCAGAGCCTCGCGCCGGTGGCCGCCGCGCCACAGCCGCTGCGCGACGGCCGCCACGTCATCGGGCAGCGACTCCGGGACGGTGACGGCTTCCCGGGTGACATCGGATTCAAACCGCGTCCGTTTCCGCGACAGCCCGCGCATCCACGGCCACCAGTGCCGTGCGGTGATCAGCAACAGCAGCACCAGGATGCCGACCACGATCCACAGTCCCCATTCGGCAATGAACGCGAAGACCGCGGTGAATCCGTTCAGCCAGCCCAGGTCCAGATCCGGCTTCGCTTTCGGCTCCTGCTTTTGGCGGCGCTCCCAGGTTTTCTGCACCTGCGTGCGGTTGAGCGCGGGATCCTGGTAGGCACGTTCGACGGCACGCCGGAAGCGCGCGTCATCGACCCGGTGATCGCCGAAGACCTCTTGGATCGTGGCGTGGTGTTCGTCCTCGTCCTGAGCATCCGGGCCAGGCGATTCGGCATCGTCAGCCGCTGTTTCCGTGACGTCTTCGTCCTGCGGCCCGGCCTGCTGCGCATGCGCGGGCGCCGATGGCAGGCCCGTCGCCAGGACGATCGCCAGCACCAGCGTCGATGCGCCCGCCGCGAGCCGGTTGCGCAACTTGCGGAACACGATCTCCACGTCCCAGGCTTCGAGTTGCGTGCGCCGATTGAGGTACAGACCGAATCCCGCGCCGATGAAGAACGGTTCGATGATGGACACGCTCAGCCATGCGACCGCGTTCAGCCCGAAGCGGAACCAATCGGGCGACTTCTGGATCACCAGATCCCACGTCGTGCGCAGGGTTTCGGGCAGCATGTCCAGCGGCACGAACATCAGAACGGCCGTCAACGCACCGAGTGACAGCGCCGCTTCGAAATGCAGGCAGACCAGCGTCAACAGAGCGGCATTGCCGTAGGCGGCGCTGCCAAGCACGCGCCGACGCTCGCGCAGCCGCGGGCCCTGCACGCCTTCGAGCAGATCCACCGGCAGGTTGAACGCGCGCACCGGACTGAAGCGCCGCCAGGTCAGATGGTGCAGCATCGGCTTCCAGCCCCAGCGCCATTGCGCGCGCAGAGTTTCGCGCGTGGACGGCGTGGCACCGAACACCGAGCGCGAAATGACGTACAGCGGCACGCGATCGAACAGCGGCTTGAGCCACCACATCAGCACCATCGCCAGCCCGAACAGATCCAGCGCCCAGCCCAGCGCGTTGATCAACAGGAACACCGGCAGGGTGACCAGGCACCACGGCTTCCAGATGGCCGCGGCGTCGCGGCGCACCAGCGCCATGCCCAGTTCCATCGCCTCCCACGACGAACGCGCACGCAACTGCACGGTGAGCGACTCAAGGCGCATCGTCCACTCCCCGTCCGCCGCGCCAGAGCCACAGCATCACCAGCGTCCACAGCACGGCCGAAACGATGTACTTGCCCATCGCCGGCACGGTGGCGTTGGATGACCAGAATGCTTCGATGAACGCGGCGATGAAGAACATCAGCGCCGCGCCCAGGCACAGGCGTGCGCCCTTGCGGCCGGCTTCGACGAGGGCATCGACGCGCCGACGCTGGCCGGGCGCGATCAGGTTGAATCCCAGGCGCAGCCCGGCGCCGCCGGTGATCACGATCGCGGTCAGTTCGAACGGCGCATGGCCGACCACGAAGCGCCACAGCGTTTCGTGGTAGCCGATCTGCTGCAGGTGGCCGAACACCGCGCCGATGGTCACGCCGTTGAAGATCAGCACGTACACCGCGCCGATGCAGCCCAGCAATCCACTGGCGAAGGTGCGCAGGCCGATGCTGGTGTTGTTCATGATGTACACGCCGAACATGTACCAGTCGCTCTGCGCGTCGCGGCCGATGCGCTGGTGCTCGGCGGACGGATCGTACATGCGCTCCCAGTTCGCGATTTCCTGCGGCGAAGCCATGCCATGGATCAGCTCCGGCTGCCATTGGATGGCGGCGAACATGCCGATCAACGGCAGATAGAACAGCGCGGCGGCGATCCACATGCAGGCCGCTTCGCTGCGCACCAGGCGCGGGAAGTCGGCCAGCACGAACCGCGCGGCGCGGCGCCAGCGCGGCGGCGGCGTGCGGTACAGCAGGTTGTGTCCGCGCTGCATCAGCTGCTGCAGTCGCGCCACCAGCTGCGGGCTGTAACCGCGCTTGCGCGACAGTGCGAGTTGTTCGCAGATGCGCCGGTAGCGCGCGGGGATCTCTTCGTCGTCGATCTCCGACGGATTGCGCTGGCCGCGCGCCTGGCGTGCATCGGCGCGCACGTCGAGCCAGTGCTCGAACGCGATCCACTCCTGCTGATGACGCGCGACGAACTGCTCCTGCTTCATCGACGCCCCATCAACCAGTTGGCGATGCCGTACAACCGCAGCACGCCGGCCTGTCCGCGCGCCTGGGTGAGCGGTGCGACGATATCGGCCAGTTCGTTCTGCCGCGACGGCGTCAGGGCCGGCGCCCGTTCGCCGAACGCGACGATCGCGGCCTGCTCGTCCGGTTGCAGTCCGGGCGGCGCGGGCACGACGACGTTGGCGGGCGCATGCACCGATGCGTGTTCGTTCTCCACGTGCACGACGATCGTGCGCGCCACCATGTCGCCGAGCCGGCGCGCATGCGGATCGGCCAGCGTCGCCACCAGTCCGGCCGCATAGCCGAACGGCAGCATGTCCACCGTGCGCAGCAGGTTGCGGGTGATCGCCGGCAGCCAGCCCACCGGCGCGCCGTCGGCGGACACCACGCGCAATCCCATCGCGCGCTTGCCGACGGTCTGGCCATCCCACAGCGCTTCCAGCGCGATCGGATAGATCCAGTACAGCACGAACATCAACACCATCGACAAGCCCTGCCCCAGCCCCCCGGCCAGGCCCAGGACCGTGCCCGCGATCAACAGCACGCCCAGGCGGATGGCGAGATCGATCGACCAGGCGACCGCACGCGGCACCGGCCCGGCGGCGGGCAGGTGCAGCGCCACGCCTTCGGGCGTGATCACTTCGCGGAAGGTATCCAGCCGCATCAGGCGATCACCGGTGCATGCGCGAGGTGCGTGCGCGCATGTGGTCGGCGCGCGCTCGTGCGCCCGGCGGCGTGCGAGTGGCTGCAATGATGATCACGTCGCTGTCCCTGCGGGTTCCCCGCTGCGACTGTAAGCCAGCCGGCAGCGATTGCACAGGCCGCGCATCCGGCGCGTGGGAGCGCCGGACTGGATTCGCATGCGGGTGACCGGGTTCAGCTGCATCTTCAGCGGACCGTGGTGTTTTCCTTGCGTGCGAACAGTTTGCGCACGCCCGCGCCGATCGCGACCACGCCCACCAGCAGCAGTTTCCAGAACTTGGCCGCCAGCAGGCCGAGCTTGGCGAACAGGCCGGCCTTGGTCGCCAGACCACCGCCGATCAGCGCAGCCACACCGTAGGCCGCGACCTTGTCGGTGCTTTCGTTGAAGTCGGCGTAGCGCGAGCCTTCCTTGAACTCGGTCATCGGCAGCAGTTGCTGCATGCCGGTGCGCACCTGCGGCAGTTCGCTCATGCCGGCCACTGCATTGAGGCTGAGATAGCCATGACGTCCGAGCACGCGGATGTCGTAGTTGAGCGTGCGTCCGGGGCTGCCCTCGAACGCAAGTTCCTTGGCCCAGTAGAGCTTCTTGGCGCTGGCGTCATAGCGCGGCGGCACCGCCCATCCGATCAGATCGACCGCGCCGTATCCAGCCTCCTTGCGTTCGGCGTTGGCGTCCTTCGTGCCCTGCTTCATTTCGGAGAGCAGATCGTCGTAATCGATCTTGCTGGCATCCTCATCGGGTACGTAGCCTTCGTCCGAATAGGTGACCACCACCGCCCAGCTGGCGTCGTCCAGCAGATCCGGCTTCTTCGGCACGATCAGGCCGAGCACCGCGGTGTCCGGCGGATTGCCCCACAGGTCTTCGAGCACCTTGCGGGCATCGGCCTGCTCCAGATAGCGGAAATCCTTCTGCAGATGGAAACGTGCGTGCGCCTGCGGCACGTCGATCTCGCCTTCCTTGAAATGCAGTTGCTCGACCAGCGCGCGTGCGCCGTTGTCCTGTTCTTCCTGCGCCGGCGCGGCGAATGTGGCGCACGCACCCGCGACGGCCAGCAGGCCGCCCAACATCCGTTTCAACATGGCATCCCTCGTCGAGCCCGCGCCCGGCCTGCACGGAATGTGCGGCGCACCCTGCACGGGTACGCCAGTCTAGTCGTTATGCGGCTGTGAGATATCGATCTTTGAGCCGCACGTAGTGTTCGGCCGAGTAGTGCAGGCTCTCGATCTCGCGATCACCGAGCCGCCGCACGAACCGCGCCGGATTGCCCAGCCACAGTTCGCCTTCGCCCACGACCTTGCCCGGCCCGACGATCGCGCCGGCGCCGACGAAACCGTGCCGCTTCACCGTCGCGCCGTCGAGGATGCAGGCGCCCATGCCGATCAGGCAGGTGTCCTCGATGGTGCAGGCATGGATGATCGTGCCGTGCCCGATGGTGACGTCGGCGCCAATCAGGGTGGGGTGACCGGCCTGGTTGTAGGGGCTGTGGTGGCTGACGTGGATGATGGTGCCGTCCTGCACGTTGGTGCGCGCGCCGATGCGGACATGGTTCACGTCACCGCGGATGATCGTGCCGGGCCATACGGACGCATCCTCGCCCAGTTCGACATCGCCGATGATCGTGGCCGCCGGATCGACATACACGCGCGGGCCAAGGACGGGAAAACGGTCAAGAAAGGGGCGGATAGCGGTCATGTCGGCATTGTAGCGATCCCGCGCGCCGCTCCGGCCCTACACTCGCGGCATGGATACCGCCACCACGCCTGTTCCCGATCTCCACGCCACGCTGGGCCAGTTGCAATCGGCCTGGCAGGCGCGCAAACCCGATTACGCGCAGCGCCGCGCGGATCTGCAGCGATTGCGCGAAGCGCTCAAGCGACGGCTGGATGAAATGGCACGCACGATCGCCGAGGACTTCGGCCATCGTTCGCTGCACGAATCGCGCATCGCCGACGGCATGACGGTGCTCAACGAGATCGATCATCTGCTCGGGCATCTGCGCGGCTGGATGAAACCGCGCCGTGTCGGCGTGGGCTGGCGATTCTGGCCGGCGCGCGCGGAGATCCGATCCGAGCCGGTGGGCGTGGTCGGCGTCATCGCGCCCTGGAATTACCCGGTGAACCTGGCATTGATTCCGCTCGCCACCGCGATCGCGGCCGGCAACCACGTGTACCTGAAGCCGTCCGAGCACACGCCGAAAACCACCGAATTCCTGCGCGACCTGCTCGGTGAAGTGTTCCCCACCGATCGCGTCTGCGTGGCGGTGGGCGGGGCGGACGTCGGCGCGGCCTTCGCCGGGCTGCCCTTCGACCACCTGGTGTTCACCGGTTCCACCGCGGTCGGCCGCAAGGTGATGGCCGCCGCCGCTCCGCATCTGACCCCGTTGACGCTGGAACTGGGAGGCAAGTCTCCGGCCGTCATCTGCGATGACTATCCGCTGGCACAGGCCGCGGCGCGGCTGGCGACGGGCAAATGGTTCAACGGCGGCCAGACCTGCATCGCGCCGGACTACGTGCTCGTCTCCGCGGATCGCCGGGACGCGCTGGTCGCCGCGCTGCGCGAGGAGGTGCGCGCGCGCTACGGCGATCTGAGCAATGCCGGCGATTACACGCGGATCATCAATGCCGGCCAGTTCGCGCGGCTGGAGAATTACCTGGAAGATGCGCGCCGGCGTGGCTTGCAGGTGGAGCTGCTGGCGCAGGCGCATGATCCCGGCCAGCGTTTGTTCGCACCCACGCTGGTGCTGGAACCGGGCGACGACGCTCGCGTGATGCAGGAAGAGATCTTCGGCCCGATCCTGCCGATCCGTTCGGTGCGATCGCTCGATGACGCCATTGCCTACATCAACGCGCACGATCGGCCGCTGGCGCTGTATCCCTTCAGCCATGATCGCGGCAGTGTCGAAAAGATCCTGCGCCATACGCTGGCCGGTGGCGTCACCGTCAACGACACCGTGCTGCATTTCGGCATCAACGATCTGCCATTCGGCGGCATCGGCCCCAGCGGCATGGGCGCGTATCACGGCCGCACGGGCTTCGACGCCTTCAGCAAGGCGCTGCCGATTCTCTGGCAGAGCCGCCGCGCCGGCAGCGATCTGCTCAAGCCGCCCTACAGCAAGGTGGCGAGGTTCATCGATTTCATCGTGAGGTGATCGGGGCGGGGGATCGGGATTCGGCCGCCGGCGAAGGCGGCTCAATCGGAAATGGAGGAAGCTGCTGCTGCCTTTCCAATTTCCAATTCCGATTCCCGATTCCCGGCTCCCGGCTCCCAAATGCGCCGGCTATCATGCGCGCCTGCCATCACCCGGCTCGCCGCCCGGAACACGCCATGAAAATCGCCAGCTGGAACGTCAATTCCCTCAACGTGCGCTTGCCGCACCTGGAACAGTGGCTGCGTGATGCCTCGCCGGATCTGGTGGGGCTGCAGGAAACCAAGCTGGAGGATGATCGCTTTCCCGATACCGCGCTCGCCAGCCTCGGCTACCGCAGCGTGTTCGCCGGCCAGAAAAGCTACAACGGCGTGGCGATCCTCTCGCGCGTGCCGGCGCTGGACGTGCAGGTCGGCATTCCCGGTTTCGACGACGAGCAGAAGCGCGTGATCGCCGCGACCTTCGGCGATCTGCGGCTGGTCAATCTCTATGTGGTCAACGGCCAGGATGTGGGCACCGACAAGTACGCCTACAAGCTGCGCTGGCTTGAGGCCGTGCATCGCTGGTTGCAGGAGGAACTGCAACGCCACCCGAAGCTGATCGTGCTGGGGGATTTCAATATCGCCCCGGACGAGCGCGACGTGTTCGACCCGAAGAAGTGGGGCGATGACCACATCCTCACTTCGACCGCCGAACGCGAGGCGTTGCGTCGGCTCTGCGCGCTGGGCCTGCACGATGGCTTCCGCCTGCACAACGATGAAGGCGGCATCTACAGCTGGTGGGATTACCGCATGGGCGGGCTGCGCCGCAATCTGGGCCTGCGGATCGATCTGACGCTGGTGTCGGACGCATTGCGTGCACAGGCGGTGGCATCGGGCATCGATCGCGAGCCGCGCACCTGGGAACGCCCCAGCGATCACGCGCCGGCCTGGGTGCAACTGGGCCAGCCCGCCTGACCGGAGCCGTCAGCCCCGACGCATGAGCAAAGGCCCGGTTTTCACCGGGCCTTTGCAATGCCACGAACCTTGGGTGCGTCTTCGAACGCGCACGCGGTCGCGGCCAAGCTTCAGCGCGCGCGTCCGCGCGTGAACAGGTTGACGATCAACAGCAGCACCACGGCGCCGATGAACGCGGTCACCAGGTACCCGACCCAGCCTCCGCCCAGGCCGAAGCCCAGCGTGGGCAGCAGCCAGCCGCCCAGGAAGCCGCCGATGATGCCAACCACGATGTTGAGGATGATGCCCTGCGAGGCATCACGCCGCATGACCAGGCTCGCAAGCCAGCCTGCGATGCCGCCGACAATCAAAAAGATGAGGAACTGCATCTGCCTGTCTCCTTCCCGTGTGGACGAGGCCCGAGGGCCGGTTGGATGAGAACTCAGCGACGGTGAAGCCACTGTCATGCAGTGGGGGGCGATGGCATCCTTGCACGCCCTACATAGCGCGCCGATGGCAGGGATGCACGCTGCCGCGCACCACGTCCGCCTCCGCATGCCCGACAGCCAGAACCCGACCGGGGCCGATCGCCCGGGACACAATGAATGGATCATCGACCGGTTCCACGTCTGGCTGCGCCCGCATGCGCCGCGCCAGCGTGGCGAGCCCGGCGCCCGCGCCGTGCTGGGTCCGGCCCTGGGACAGTCGCCGGACGCGCTGCCGATCCGTCGGGACGAGCGCGGCAAGCCGCATCTGGACGCCGCCGCCGGGGAGCAGGCGGTCAGCTGGAGCCACAGCGGCCATGCCCTGCTGGTGGCGATGGGGCGGGCGCGCGAGCTCGGCGTGGACGTGGAACAGCACCGGGAGCGTCCGCGCATGATGGAAATCGCCCAGCGGTTCTTCCATCCGAGCGAGCTGGACTGGCTGCGCGCGCAGCCCGACGAACGGCGCAGCCACGCGTTCGTGCGGCTGTGGTGCATCAAGGAGGCCGTGCTCAAGGCGCATGGACAGGGCGTGTCGTTCGGGCTGGAAAAGCTGGTGTTCGGCGAACGCGATGACGCGTTGCACCTGATCGAGTGCGCCCCCGGCCTGGGCCATCCGGACCAATGGCGGCTGCACGAATGGGCACCGGCGCCCGGTTATCGCGGCGCGCTCGCCTGGCGCGATTGAGCCGCCCAGACGCGCGGGTGACGCAATCAGCCGGCGGGCATCGGCGATACTGTCGGCAATGAACCAAATCCTGCCTGCCTCCCTCGACGATCGCCTGCGCCAGGGCCTGATCGCACTCGAACTGCCTGCCGATCGGCTCGCGCCGCCGCTGCTGGAATACCTGGCGCTGCTGCAGCGCTGGAACCGCACCTACAACCTGACCGCGATTCGCGATCCCGGCGAAATGATCACGCGGCATCTGCTCGATTCGCTGGCGATGCAGGGCTTCGTCACCGAGGGCGCGCTGCTCGATCTGGGCACCGGTCCGGGCTTGCCGGGCATTCCGCTGGCGATCGCGCATCCGTCGCTGCGGGTGACGTTGGTGGAAAGCAATGGCAAGAAGGCGCGCTTCCTGCGCGAAGCCGTGCGCCAGTTGCGGCTGGACAACGCACGCGTGGCCGAAACCCGTGCCGAGGCGCTGGACGAACCGGCCGCGCATGACGCGCTGACCGCGCGCGCGCTCGACACGCTCGGCGGAATCATCGAGGTCGGCGGCCACCTGCTCAAGCCCGGTGGAGCGCTGTACGCCATGAAGGGCGTGCGCCCGGACGAGGAGATCGCCGCGCTGCCGCCGGGCTGGGGGTTGGAGTCCATCCATCGGCTGCACGTGCCGGAACTGGTCGGCGAACGGCATCTGGTGGTGATCCGCAAGCAGGCGGGAGCAGGCCCGGGCTGATCGCGCCGGAGCGTGGCGATCCGCGCTAAGCGATTGATCCATCTGGGCCGGTCCGGCGTCGCTGCGTGGGCCGGGGTGAATGGCGCGGTCGGGCCGATTCGCAGAGCCGCTCCGGACCCCGCATAATCCCCGGTCCCACCGTTTCCCCACAGGCGAGCACCCGCATGGCCCGCATCATCGCGATCGCCAACCAGAAAGGCGGCGTCGGCAAGACGACCACGGCGGTCAACCTGGCGGCCGCGCTGGCGCGAGCCCCGCAGCGCGTGCTGCTGGTGGATCTGGACGCGCAGGGCAACGCGACCATGGGCAGCGGCGTGGACAAGCGCGAGGTGGAGAACTCCACCTGCGACGTGCTGCTGAAGGAAGCCGGTGCGCGCGAATCGATCGTGTCCACCCAGGAAGGCTTCGACCTGATGCCGGGCAACATCGATCTGACCGCGGCGGAAATCCAGTTGATGGAAAGCGAAGGCCGCGAACTGCGGCTGAAGCAGGCGCTGGAGGCGGTGCGCGAAGACTACGACTTCATCCTCATCGACTGCCCGCCCGCGCTGTCGCTGCTCACCCTCAACGCGCTGACCGCCGCCGATTCGGTGCTGGTGCCGATGCAGTGCGAGTACTACGCGCTGGAAGGCCTGAGCGCGCTGGTGGAGACCATCGAAGCGCTCAAGGCGCGGCTGAACCCGGCGCTGGAAATCGAAGGCGTGCTGCGCACCATGTTCGATATCCGCAACAACCTCGCCAACGCGGTGTCGGCCGAGCTGACCCAGCATTTCGGCGATCGGGTCTTCCGCACCATCGTGCCGCGCAACGTGCGCCTGGCCGAAGCACCCAGCCACGGCCAGAGCATCGTCGGCTACGACCGCACCTCGCGCGGCGGCGTGGCCTATCTGGGTCTGGCGGGAGAAATCATTCGTCGTCAGGCGGATCGGAAGAAGCACGTGCAGAAGATGGAGTACGCCTGATGAGTGCGACGAAGAAGCGCGGCCTCGGTCGCGGCCTGGAAGCCCTGCTCGGCCCGAAGGCGGCCGAAACCGCGCCTCCGGAGGCGCAGCCGGGCGAAGCGCTGCGCACGCTGCCGGTCGGGCAACTGCAGCCGGGCAAGTACCAGCCGCGCATGGCGATGGATCCGGCCAAGCTCAACGAGCTGGCCGAATCGATCAAGGCCCAGGGCGTAATCCAGCCGATCGTCGTGCGCGAGATCTCGGCGGGCCGATTCGAAATCGTCGCCGGCGAACGCCGCTGGCGCGCCTCGCAGGAAGCCGGCCTGGCCGAAGTGCCGGTGGTGGTGCGTGAACTGGACGATCGCACCGTCATCGCGATGGCGCTCATCGAGAACATCCAGCGCGAAGATCTCAATCCGCTGGAAGAGGCGCAGTCGCTGCAGCGCCTGATCAGCGAATTCTCGCTGACCCATGCCGAGGCCGCCGAGGCGGTCGGGCGTTCGCGCGCGGCGGTCTCCAACCTGCTGCGCCTGCTGGAACTGCCGCCCGCCATCCGCGCTCTGCTGGAAGCACGCCGCCTGGAAATGGGCCATGCGCGCGCCCTGCTCACGCTGTCGCCGGAACTGGCCAGCAAGCTGGCGTCCGAGGCCGCCGAACAGGGCTGGTCGGTGCGCGAGGTCGAACACCGCGCCCAGCAGTTCGCCGCCGGCAAGGTGCCTGTTTCCGGACGCCGGGCCAAGCCGGGCAAGGCCGCGCCGCAGCCGGACATCGCTTCGCTGGAAACCGAACTGTCGGAAAACCTCGGCACCCGCGTGACCATCGCCCACGGCCGTGGCGGCAAGGGCAAGCTGATCATCCAGTACACGGATCTGGACACGCTCGACGGCGTGCTGGAAAAGCTGCGCGCTCCACGAACCTGAGCCGCCGTGTCCGCGCTGCGTGCGCGCGATCGCGGTGAGGGGGCTCCGACACAAATCCGACGGCGATCCATTAACCTTCGCGCGCCATGAATGCATCCCCCTCGCTTTCCGTCGTCGTCCCGGTCTTCAACGAGCGCGACAACGTCGCGCCCCTGATCGCCGAAATCACCGCCGCACTGCGCGGGCGGGTGGCGTTCGAGATCGTCTATGTCGATGACCAGTCGCGCGACGATACGCTGGCGGTCCTGCAATCGCTGAAGCCCGACGTGCCGGAACTGCGCGTGCTCCAGCATGAGCGCCAGAGTGGCCAGAGCACCGCCATCCGCACCGGCGTGAAGGCCGCGCGCGGTGCGTGGATCGCCACGCTCGATGGCGATGGGCAGAACGATCCGGCCGACATCCCGAAGCTGATGGCGGCGCGCGATGCCGGCGAGCCGGTGGTCAAGCTCTACGCCGGCTGGCGCGTCAACCGCCAGGACAGCGGCAGCAAGCGCTGGGCCAGCCGCTGGGCCAATGCGATCCGCGCGCGCATGCTTCGCGATGACACGCCCGATACCGGTTGCGGCATCAAGCTGTTCGAGCGCGAGGCGTTCCTGGACCTGCCCTACTTCGACCACATGCACCGCTATCTGCCCGCGCTGATGCAGCGCGCGGGCTGGAAAACCGTCAGCGTGCCGGTCAACCATCGCCACCGCACGGCGGGCGTGTCCAAGTACAACAATCTCAACCGTGCGCTGGTCGGCATCCGCGATCTGCGCGGCGTGGCCTGGTTGATCGCGCGGTCCCGGCGCACGGCGGTCCGGGAGTTCTGATGGAACCGCATTGGCTGAACCACCCGATCGAGGCTCTGTTCTGGACCGGGCTGCACGTCACCGGGTGGAAGCTGATCGGCTACACCGGCGCGCTGATGTTCGGCGGCCGCTGGCTGGTGCAGTTCATCGCCTCGCGCCGGGCCGGCAAACCGGTCATCCCGCGGCTATTCTGGTACATGAGCGTGCTCGGCAGCCTGATGACGCTGAGCTATTTCCTGTTCTCGGCCAAGCAGGACTCGGTCGGCGTGCTGCAGAACCTGTTTCCGGCCTTCACGGCGATCTACAGCCTGTATCTGGACATCCGGCACCGGGGCTGGAAGCGGGACAAGGCCGGGCACTGAGGCCCTCCGGGCAACGGTGGCCGCCACGGGCAGGTGCCAGCGCTGACCACCTAAGTGCTTGCACAACAAGGAAAAGCCCGCCATAATGCGCGGCTCGCTGTGTCCGGCCCCGCCGGATTTGCGGCCGGAAGCGCGATTCCGGCTTGGGTTTACAGCGGATTCCTTCCGTTTCGCGCGGGGCCGAGGCCCCGGGCCGCCGTCTCCCGGGCTATGGGCGACACGATCATCATCGAGGTGCGTATGTCCCGCGTATGCCAAGTCACCGGCAAGCGTGTGCAGACCGGTAACAACGTCTCGCACGCCAACAACAAGACCCGTCGTCGTTTCCTGCCCAACCTGCACGAGCGCCGCTTCTGGGTCGCCAGCGAAAACCGCTGGGTCAAGCTGAAAGTTTCCGCGCACGCGCTGCGCACCATCGACAAGAACGGCATCGCCTCCGTTCTGGCCGAGCTGCGTGCACGCGGCGAAAAGGTCTGAGGAGTAAACGAACATGGCATCCAAGCGCGACAAGATCCGTCTGATCTCCTCGGCCAACACCGGCCATTTCTACACGACGGACAAGAACAAGAAGAACACCCCGGGCAAGATGGAAATCAAGAAGTACGACCCGGTCGTGCGCAAGCACGTGATCTACAAGGAAGGCAAGATCAAGTAATCGACGCAGGCCCCGGCCCGTTGTCGGACAGACCCGCCGCAAGGCGGGTTTTGTCGTTTTATGGCCCGCGATGCGAAGCCGATTTGTTCGTCCTTGTCCGTTGGTCGGTGCGGCCGCCGCAGACCACGCCGGTGCACCACGGACGGCCCCTAGAATCGGCATGTTCCATTGACGAGCCCGATCGATGCTGCCTGTCCAGCGCCTGCAGGATTTCTTTCCCCTGGTGGTGACGCCGTCCCACGATGGAAGTATTTCCACAACTATGTCACCTCCCTGCTCAACCTGACCGCCGAATCGGCGCGGCTGGGCATGCGCCTGCAGGTCCTGATGCACCAGGGCGAGAGCCTGGTGACGCGCGCGCGCAACAACTGCGTGGCCAGTTTCCTGGCCAATCCGGAATGGACGCATCTGTTCTGGATCGACTCGGACATCGGCTTCTCGCCCGAAGCCGCGTTCCGGCTGCTGCTGTCCGATCACGACATCGCCGCGGGCGTGTACCCGATCAAGCGCGAGAACTGGCCGGCCGAAGGCGTCCCCGCGGGCACCACCGCCGCCGACTTCATCGGCCGCTATACGCGCTACACGGTCAATACCGAAGCCGACGAACACAATCGCGTCGAACTGGAGATCCTTCCGGATGGCTTCATCCGTCTTTCCGAGGCGCCGACCGGTTTCATGCTGATCAAGCGATCGGTGTTCGAACGGATGATGCAGGCGTATCCGGGCCTGCGCTACGTGCCAGATGGCATCGACGAGGAGGACGCGGGGTTGCACTACCGGTTCTTCGACGTGATGGTGGACCCGGAGAGCCGGCGCTATCTTTCCGAGGACTACGGCTTTTGCCGGCTGTGGGAAGCGCTGGGCGGCGTGATCCATGTCGATGCCAATTCCAGCCTCAGCCATCAGGGCAGCAAGCTGTACCGCGGCGACTTCGCGACCTCGTTGCAGCACTCGCTTTCCTTTGCGATCGGAGCGCCGCTGGGCGCGCACATGCAACTGTCCGGGATGCAGTACCTGCATCCCAACGCGCCAGGGCCCTGACGGCAGGCGACACCGCGCCGACTCAGGCAGAATCGCTTCCTCCCACTGCGCGAGGAGCCGATGGACTGGTCGACCGGTACGGTGTTCTTCATCCTGGACTGGCTGATCCGGCTGGCCGCGCTGCTGTGGATTCCAAGCCGCACTTCACCCGCCGCCGCGCGAAGCTGGATGCTGCTGGTCGGCTTCGTGCCGCTGCTGGGCCTGCCGGCGTACCTGTTGCTCGGCCATCCGTGGCTCTCGCGCGAGCGCGTGCAGCGGCAGACCCGCGCCAGTCGGGTGATCCGCGAAGAACAACAGCCGCTGCGTGATCTGCGCTGGACGCCGGCAGGCGGCATCGCCGCCGAAATCGCGCCGCTGGTCGAACGACAAGGTGCGTTCATGCCCACGCGCGGCAATCGCATCGAACTGCTCGATGACTACCAGGCCTCGCTCGATGCGTTGATCACGCAGATGGATGCCGCCGCGCACAGCATCCACCTGCTGTATTACCTGATGTTCGACGATGCCGTAGGCGATGCCATCACCGCCGCATTGCTGCGTGCGCGCGAACGCGGCGTCACCTGTCGCGTGCTGCTCGACGCGGTCGGCGCCAAGCGCGGCCTGCGCCGCTATCGCCGCCGATTGCGCGCGGCCGGCGTGGAACTGCACGAACTGCTGCCCGGCGGACTGCGCTGGCGCCGCAGCGGTCGCATGGATCTGCGCAACCATCGCAAGATCGCCGTCATCGACGGGCGCATCGGTTTCATCGGCTCACAGAACCTGGCCGATGCGGATTTCATCCCCGGTTATCCGAACCGCGAACTGGTCGCCTGCGTGCAGGGTCCGGTCGTTTCGCATCTGGACGCGGTGTTCGCCAGCGACTGGTACATCGAGACCGGGCAACGGCTGCATGTGGAACCGGTGCAACCGCTGCAGCCCGAAGATGCGCCCAGCCAGTTGTTGCCCAGTGGCCCGGCGTATCCGTTCGAGAACGCGCGCGATACGGTCAATGCGCTGATCCATCTGGCCAAGCGACGCATCGTGCTCGCCACTCCGTATTTCGTACCCGACGACGCCACGCTCAGCGCGCTGCGCATCGCCGCGCTGTCCGGCGTGGAGGTCACGCTGATCCTGTCGGCGCGCAACAACCAGCGGCTCACCGCGTGGGCGCAGGAATCCTATTACGGCGAACTGCTCGAAGCCGGTGTCGGCATCGCGCTCCATGCACCGCATTTCCTGCACGCCAAGCATCTGAGCGTGGATGACGAGGTGGCGTTGATCGGTTCCATCAATCTGGACATCCGTTCGTTCGCGCTCAATGCCGAAATCGGGTTGCTGTCCTACTGTCCACACATCGTCGCCAGGCTCCGCGCGATCGAGGAGGACTATCTGCGTGATGCGCAGCGCGTGGACATGCAGGCCTGGCGTCGTCGCCCGGCATGGCGTCGCAGTCGCGACGGCATCGCGCGCCTGGCCGATTCGCTCATGTAAAGCTGCCGTGAGCGCGCGTTCGGGCGCTGCACTCATGCCGAAGCGGCATGAGGCCTCCACGATCGATCGACTAGAATGCGCGCATGACCAACGCATCCGCGGGCCCGGCCCATGACATCGCCATCGTCGGGGGCGGCGCCGCCGGAGTGCTCGTCGCCCTCCAGTTGCTGCGACAGGCCCGTCACCCGCTGCGCGTCGTGCTGGTCGAACCGCGTGCCGAACTTGCACGGGGCGTGGCCTATTCCACGCCGTATTCCGAGCACGTGCTGAACGTGCCAGCGCAGCGCATGAGCGCGTTCAACGATCGGCCGGACGATTTCCTCGACTACATCGCCGGTGACGATGCCGCCGGGCGCGCACGGTTGGCGCCGGCATTCGTCGAGCGCTGCACCTATGGCCGCTATCTGGCCGCGCGATTGCAGGAAGCGATCGCCTCCAGCACGGCGACGCTCGACGTGATCGCGGCATCGGTGTCGGCATTCGCGCGTGAGGAAAGCGGGTTGCGATTGACCCTGCACGATGGCCGCGTGCTGCACGCGCAGGCATGCGTGCTGGCGGTCGGCAACCGTCCGCGTCCGCTGCCCGCGCGGGGCGTCACCTCGCTGCGCGAAGGACTGGTGCTGTCGGCGTGGGATTTCGAAGCAGTGCGTGGCATCCCGGTGGATGCCAACCTGTGCGTGGTCGGTTCCGGATTGAGCATGGTCGATGCGGTGCTGAGTTTCGTCGCCGCCGGTCATCGGGGTCGCATCCAGGTGCTTTCGCGGCATGGATTGCGTCCGCTCACGCACGCGCCGCATGCACAGGCGGAGTTCGATCCCGCTTCGTTGCTGCCGCTGACATTGCGCGCACGCATCCGGCGGTTGCGCCGCCTCGCCGCCGAGGCCACCGCATCCGGCCTGCCGTGGCAGGCGGTGATGGAACGCCTGCGTCCGCATGGCCAGGCGCTGTGGCGATCGTTGTCCCGGGCGGATCAACGGCGCTTCCTTCGCCATGCGGTGCGGCTGTGGGACGTGCATCGCCACCGCATCGCCGCGGAAGTCGATGCGCGCATCCAGACCTTGATCGACAGCGGGCAATTGCGGTTCCAGCGTGCTCGCCTGGATGCGGTCATGCAGGCCGGGCGGTGCGTGCGCGTGACCGCCACCGCGCATGGCGGTCGTGCGATGCAGTTCGATGTCGATCACGTCGTCAACGCCACCGGTGTCGAACTGCGCGTGGCGGCGATGCGCAATCCGCTGCTTTCCGAACTCATCGGTGAAGGTCATGCGCAGCCCGGGCCACATGGCATCGGCATCGCCAGCGACGATGACGCGCGCCTGCTCGACGCGCATGGCCGGCCGCAGGACGATCTGCGCGTGATCGGCAGCCTGCGCATCGGCGATCTCTGGGAAACCATCGCCATTCCGGAACTGCGCGGCCAGGCCGAACAGATCGCCCGCCAACTGCTCGGCGCGATGCAAAGATAACCGTGAGTTCGCGCGTGCCCGCGCGCGATCCGCGGTTGTCGCATTACACTGGCGGCGCCGTCCTACGGGGAGCCGTCCGTTGATTTCCAGCTGGATCCTGCTGCTGGTGTCCGTCGCGTATGCCGCGCTGCTGTTCGGCGTGGCCTGGTGGGGCGATCGCCGTCCGATGTATCCGGATCGGCCATGGTTGCGGCCGGTGGTCTACAGCCTCGCGCTGGCGGTGTACTGTTCGTCGTGGACGTTCTACGGCGCGGTTGGCAGCGCGGTGCGCAACGGCATCGGCTATCTGCCGATCTATCTGGGACCGGTGCTGCTGCTGATGTTCGGCTGGCGCATCATCGAGCGGCTGGCGCTGATCGCGCGCAGCGAGAACACCGTCTCGATCGCCGATTTCATTTCCTCGCGCTACGGGCGTTCGCGCCGGCTCGCGGCGCTGGTCACGGTCATCGCGCTGATCGGCGTGGTGCCCTACCTCGCCCTGCAATACAAGGCGGTGGCGATGAGCCTGAGCGTGCTGACCGGCAATGCCGGCGACAGCACGCATTCGTTCTTTTCCGACCCGGCGCTGTACGTGGCGTTGTTGATGGCGCTGTTCGCCGCGCTGTTCGGCACGCGCCAGGTCGATGCCACCGAACACCATCACGGCATGATGCTCGCCATCGCGCTGGAGTCGATGGTCAAGCTGGTGGCGATGATCGCGGTGGGCCTGTTCGCGTACCTGTGGCTGGATCATCGATCGATTCCGCTGGAAGCCTCGGCCCGCACGCTGTTCGAGAACGCGCCGCCGGTCGGCTTCGTCGCGCAGACGCTGCTGGGCTTCCTGGCGATCGTCTGCCTGCCGCGGCAGTTCCATGTCGCGGTGGTCGAGTGCAGCGAGGTGGGCGACATCCGCAAGGCGCGCTGGTTCTTCGGTGCGTACCTGGTGCTGTTCTCGGCGATGGTGGTGCCGGTGGCCGCCGCGGGCGTGGCGCTGTTCGGCAATGGCAGTGCGGTGCCCGATGACAGCTACGTGCTGGCGCTGCCATTGGCCGACGGCAGCAAGGCGCTCGCGCTGATCGCCTACGTCGGCGGATTTTCGGCCGCGACCGGCATGGTGATCGTGGCTAGCATCGCGCTGGCGACGATGGTCAGCAACGATCTGGTGATGCCGGTGCTGCTGCGGCGCGGCTGGGCCGAACACCACGCCGAAGCCGACGTGGCCTCGCGCGTGCTGTGGATCCGCCGCCTGGCGATCCTGCTGCTCGCGCTCACCGCGTATGCGTACTACCGCAGCAGCGGCAATGACAGCACACTGGCCTCGTATGGATTGATGGCGTTCGCCGCCGTCGCTCAGTTCGCGCCCGGCCTCGTCGGCGGCCTGTACTGGCGCGGTGCGAGCCGGCGTGGCGTGGAGGTCGGCATGCTGCTCGGCTTCGGCACGTGGATCTACACGCTGCTGCTGCCGACGATGACGCAGGCCGGCTGGTTCAATCCGGATTGGCTGGTGACCGGACCCTTCGATATCGCGTGGTTGCGGCCGTACCAGTTGTTCGGCCTCAGTGGCTGGGATCCACTGACGCATGGCCTGTTCTGGTCGCTGCTGCTCAACACCGGCGCGATGATGGTGGTGTCCGCGCGCTGGCGCCCAGGCGTGAACGATCGCCTGCGCGCCGCGCCATTCCTGGATCCGTATGCGCAGCGGCCCGCGCTGGTGACCGGCGAATGGCCCGGCAGCGTGCGCGTGGGCGATCTGCAGACGCTGGCCGAGCGCGTGGTCGGGGAACGGCATGCGCGCCGCGCATTCGCCGAACAGGCGCAGGCGCTCGGTCGCGAAGTACAGCCGCATGCGGCGGCCGATCGCGCATGGGTGCAGTTCACCGAGCGATTGCTCGCCGCCGCGATCGGCGCGGCCTCCGCGCGCATCGTGTTGACCAGCGTGCTGCGCGGCTCGGGCATGGAGCTGGGCGAGGTGGTCGCCGTGCTGGACGAGGCCGGACAGGAGCTGCGCTTCAATCGCGAGATCCTTTCGACGACACTGGAGAACATTGCCGCCGGCGTCAGCGTGGTCGATCCGGACATGCGGCTGGTGGCGTGGAATCGCCGCTACCAGCAGTTGTTCGGCTATCCGGACGGCATGCTCTACGTCGGCCGGCCGGTCGCGGATCTGATCCGCTATAACGCCGAGCGTGGCGAACTGGGCGAGGGTGATGTGGAGAAGCAGATCGCGCGGCGCGTGGCCTACATGCGCGCGGGATCGGCGCACGTGTTCGAGCGCGTGCTCGGCGGCGGGCGCGTGATCGAAATGCGCGGCCAGCCATTGCCCGGCGGCGGCTACGTCACCAGCTACAACGACATCTCCGACTTCAAGCGCGCCGAAACCGCACTGCGCGAGGCCAATGAAACCCTGGAACAGCGCGTGGCCGAGCGCAGCCGCGCGGCCGAGGTGGCGCAGCAGTCGAAGACGCGCTTCCTCGCCGCGATCAGCCATGACGTGCTGCAACCGCTGAACGCGGCGCGGCTGTTCGCCTCGGCGTTGCGCGATGGCGAGCACAACGAGGAGCAGCGCCATCTGGCCGAACGCGTCGATGCCTCATTGCGCGCGGCCGAAGAACTGCTCGATGGGCTGCTCGATGTGTCACGCCTGGACGCCGGCGCGCTGCGCGTGGAGATCACCGACTTCGACGCCGGCGAACTGCTGCGCGAACTCGGCGCGCAGTACGCGCCGATCGCGGCCGGACGCGGGCTGGATCTGCGCGTGCATGCGCGTACGCTGGCCGTGCGCACGGATCGCCGCCTGCTGCGCCGCGTGCTGCAGAACTTCCTCGCCAACGCGCTGCGCTATACGCGGCAAGGGCGCATCGTCGTCGGCATGCGGCCGCAGGGCGATCGCGTCGCATTGCAGGTGTGGGACACCGGCCCGGGCATTCCGGAAAACCACATGCGGCAGATCTACGAGGAATTCCACCGGTACCAGCAGCCGTTCGACTGGGGCGAACGGGGACTCGGCCTGGGCCTGTCGATCTGCCAGCGCATCTCGCGGCTGCTGGGCCATCATCTGGATGCGCGCAGCACGGTCGATCGCGGTTCCATGTTCGCCATCACCGTGCCGCGCGCGGTGCTGGCCCATGTGCGGCAGGTGCGGCGGCAGGCACTGGATTCACTGGCGGGCCTGCGCGTGCTCTGCGTGGACAACGATCTGGAGATCCTCGACGGCATGCGCGCGCTGCTCGGACGGTGGCAGGTGCATGTCATCACCGCGAGCACCGTGGACGAAGCGATCGCGCGCATGGCCGAACAGCCGACCGTGATGCTGGTCGACTACCACCTGCACGATCGCCTCGATGGCCTGGATACGCTCGACGCATTGCGCGCGGCCAGTTCAGGCCCCGTGGCTGGCGCGCTGCTCACCGCCGATGGTCGCGACGAACTGAAGCAGCGCGCGCGCGAACGTGGCTATCGCCTGTTGACCAAACCGGTGAAGCCCGCTTCGTTGCGCGCGTTTCTGGCCGCGCATTTCGATGCGCGCCAGCGTCAGGATGCCTGAACCGGCGGTGGGTCGAAATCCAGCCGCGCGCGCGTGCCGCCGGCGGGAGATGGGTCGATATCCAGCCGCCAGCCGAGGTGTTCGCAGAGGCGGGCGATCAGATCCAGGCCGATGCCGCCACCGTCGCGGCTTTCGCCCCGCGCCAGGCGTGCATAGAGACGGCTGATTTCCTCCGGGCTCATGCCGTGGCCCGGATCGGTGATGACCACGGTGCTGCCTTCGATCTGCACCTGCACTTCGCCGCGATCGCTGTGCTCGATCGCGTTGCGCAGCAGGTTGCCGATCGCCGCCTGCACGATGCTGACCGGCGCCACCACACGCGCCGATGGCAGCGCATCGACGCGCACGCGCAGATCCTTGCCCTCGGCCAGAGGGCGATGATCTTCGACGATCTCCGGCAACAGCTCGTCCAGCGCGATCTCGTCGCTGATCGCGGCCAGTCGATGGGGATCCTTCGCCAGTACCAGCAGCAGTGAAAGCAGTTGTTCGATCTGGCGGGCGTTGCGCAGCACGCGCTGCATCTGCTCGCGCGCGGCCGGCGGCACGCCTTCGTGATCGCTGGCCAGGCGCGCCGCGCCGGAGATCACCGCAATCGGCGTGCGCAGCTCATGGCTGGCGCTGTTGATGAAGGCGCGCTCGCGTTCGACGTAACGCTCACTGCGCTGCACGTAGTCGTTGAAGGCATCGGCGATGATGCGCATCTCGGTGCTGGCGTCGGGGTCGACCCCAATCGACTGGCGGCCCTGTTCGGGCTGCAGGCGCGCAATCTCCCCGGCCATCGTCGCCAGCGGCCGGACCGCGCGGCCCAGCGCCCATGCCAGCAGCAGGCCGAGCAGCAGCACCGCCGCGAACATGCCCGCGACGATGCCGCTGCTGATGGCTTCCTCGAGCCCTTCGAATTCGGTGATGTCCAGCGCGATGGCCACGCGCCCTTCGGGCAGATCCTGGATCATCACCACGCGCAGCTTGCCTTCCAGCCATTGCTCGTCATGCAGGCCGGGCGCGAGACCGCGCAGTTCGTCCGGCGCCGAAGGCGTGCCGTTCCAGTGATAGAGCTTCATGTCCGGGGTGTCGGTCCACTCCCATGACGGATCGGACTGACGGCGCTGCTGGTAGTGCTGGAGTTCGGCGCGCAGCAGCGAACTCCACACCATCCGCTCGGCTTCTTCGTTGACGACGAGGCCGCCGATGAAGATCGCCACCGACAGCAACGACACGTACAGCAACAACCAGCCAAGGATGCGGCGGCGCAGGCTGCGACCGCTCTTCATGCCTGCTCTCCGGCGAACTGCGCGCCCTCCGTCGCGGCGATGCGGTAGCCCACGCGCGGCAGCGTCTGGATCAGCTTGGTGGCAAACGGCCCATCGACACTGCGCCGCAGTTCGTAGATGTGCGAGCGGAGCATGTCGCCATCGGGCGGCGAATCACCCCACAGCGCGTATTCCAGGCGATCGCGTGTGACCGCGGCGGGACTGGCCTGCATCAGCACCTCCAGCAGCTTGCGGCACGCCGGATACAGATGGATCGGAACGCCGGCGCGCGTGGCTTCGAGCGTGGCCAGATCCAGGCGCAGATCACCGACTTCCAGCGTGCGGCTGCGCCCGCGCCCGACGGTGCGCGCGAGCACGGCTTCCAGCCGCACTTCCAGTTCCGGCAGATCGAACGGCTTGGTGAGATAGTCGTCGGCGCCGGCGCGAAACCCGGCGATCTTGTCGGGCAGCTCGTCGCGCGCGGTGAGCATGATCACCGGCACGTCACTGCCACCCTGGCGCAGGCGCTTGAGCAGTTCGCGCCCGTCCATGCGCGGCAGCGCCCAGTCCAGCAGCAGCGCGTCGTACTGCTGCGTGGTGGCTAGGTGCAGGCCGGTCACGCCGTCGGGCGCGACATCCAGCGTGTGGCCGCGCGCTTCGAAATAGTCGAACAGGTTCGCCACCAGGCTGCGATTGTCTTCGACCACGAGCAGGCGCATGGGGGGCAGCAACGAAGGGGGCGGAAGCGTGACCACTCAGTCTGTGTGCGTTGGTGTCGGAATGATGTCGTAGCGATGATTCCCCGGCGGCGCCGGCGGCGCAAGCACAACCGGCACTGAAGCATTCGCGCCGGTCCGGGCCGGTTAACCGGCCGCGAATGCATTTCCGACCGCTTTCCGACGTTTTCGCCAACAGCATGCGCTCACCCGGCACGGCGCCGGACGGAAGACCGTTTCGATGTCCCGCACACCGCATGTTCCCGCGGCAGCCATTCCGGCGCCGCCGCACTCTGTCCTGGTCGATCACCGCATGGATCGACGCGCGCTCTGGCCTCTGCTGATCGGCGCGGTGGCGGTGCTCGCGTTGCAGGCCTTGCGCGGGGATCAATGGCTGGCGGATCGGCTCTACGCCTGGGAAGGACATGACTGGGCACTGCGGCACGCATTTCTCGCCGAGGCCGTGATCCACGAACTGGGCCGCCGGATCAGCTCGGTGGCGTGGTACGGCGTCGCACTCGCATGGCTGCTCAGCCTCGGCATGGCGCGCATGCAGCACTGGCGTCGTCCGTTGCTGTTCCTGCTGATCGCCACGTCGATGTCGACCGGCGTGGTCTCCGCGCTCAAGCATGCAACCGGCATGGATTGCCCCTGGGATCTGGCGCGTTACGGCGGTGCGCGGCCATTCGTGTCGCTGTTCAGCGCGCGATCTTCCCTGTTGCCGCACGCGGCGTGTTTCCCGGCCGGGCACGCGAGCGCGGGGTATGCGTGGGTCGCGTTGTATTTCTTCTTCGCCGCGACCCGTCCGCGCCTGCGCTGGCTCGGCCTGGCGATCGGGCTCGGCGCCGGCCTGCTGTTCGGCATCACCCAGCAGTTGCGCGGGGCGCACTTTCTCTCGCATGACGTGGCCGCGTTCGCGATCTGCTGGTCGTTGAGCCTGGTCACCTGCCACCTCCTGCTGGCGCCGCGTCCGCTGGCGTGGATGCGTGAACGCCCTGCGTGGTTGCGTCTGCGCCCGGCCCGGATGGAGATCGTCGAATGAGCGCGCAACCGTTGTCTTCCGGACTGCGATCGATCCGCTCGGGCACGCCGGCATGGCTGCAACGCCGGCCGTCGGTCGGGATCGAATCGCTGCTGGTGGCGGTGAGCCTCTACTTCTCGGTGTTCAGCAACGGCGCGTTCTGGCGCAACGTGATCGTGGCGCCGACGGTGCAGTGGCGCTTCGCGATCGGACTGTTCGTCATCATCACCGCGGTGCACGCGCTCCTGCTGGGCCTGCTGGTGTACCGCCGGCATGCACGGCCGATCCTGGCCGTGCTGATCCTGCTCACCGCGCTGGTCACGCATTACATGAACAGTTATGGCGTCTATGTGGACGCCGACATGCTGCGCAACGTGCTGCACACCGACCGCAAGGAAACCGCCGACCTGCTCGGCTGGGGCCTGCTGTTGCCGGTGCTGTTCGCGAGCCTGCCGATCGCGCTGCTGTGGCGCATCGAGCTGCGGCCGCGTTCGTGGAAACGCGCCATCGCCATGCGCACCGGATTTCTCACTGGCGCGTTGATCGTGGCCGGCATCGCGGCGATGGCCTGCTCGCAGGATCTTTCCTCGCTGATCCGCAACCGCCGCGAGGTGCGCTATCTGGTGACGCCCGCCAACTATCTGGTGTCGCTCTCGCGCGTTCTCGTCGCCTCACCGCCCGGCACGCCGGTCGCACGCATTCGGATTGGCGAGGACGCGCACCAGCTTCCGGCCCCGGCCGGCCGCCGTCCGCGATTGCTGGTCATCGTGGTCGGTGAAACCGCGCGCGCCGCCAACTGGGGCCTCAACGGCTATGCACGGCAGACCACGCCGGAGCTGGCGCGCGCCAACGTCATCAACTTCGCCGACGTCTCCTCCTGCGGCAGCAGCACCGAGGTCTCGCTGCCGTGCATGTTCTCCCCGTACGGGCGGCACGATTACGATCAGAAGCGCATCCGCAGCCATGACTCGCTGTTGCACGTGCTCGAGCACGCCGGCATCCGCACCCTGTGGCGAGACAACCAGTCCGGCTGCAAGGACGTGTGCGACGGGCTCGCGATGCAGAACACGGGCGATGGCAAGGATCCCCGGCTCTGCAACGGCCGGCACTGCTTCGACGAGATCCTGCTGCGGGACCTGGATGCATCGATTCCGGCCGGGCCCGGGGATCGCGTCGTCGTGCTGCACATGCTGGGCAATCATGGGCCGAATTACTTCGAGCGTTACCCGGCCGCGTTCCGCCACTTCACGCCGGTGTGCGAATCCAGTGAACTGGGCGACTGCGATCAGGCGTCCATCGTCAATGCCTACGACAATGCGCTGCTGTACACCGATCACGTGCTGGCTTCGACGATTGCCACGCTGTCGGCGCAGTCGCGTTATGACGCCGCGATGATCTACCTGTCCGATCACGGCGAGTCGCTGGGCGAGAAGGGCCTGTACCTGCACGGCATGCCGTACGCGATTGCGCCGTCCGAACAGATGCACGTGCCGATGGTGATGTGGTTCTCGCCGGGTTTCGCCACCGGTGCTCGGCTCGATACCCGATGCCTGCGCGCTGAAGCACGCCAGGCGGCAAGCCAGGACAACCTGTTTCCGTCCGTGCTCGGCCTGATGGACGTGCGCACGCAACTCTACGAACGTGATCGCGATCTGTTCGCCGGTTGCCGGGCGGGGTGAAGTCGGCGGTCGCGCTCAGTCTTCTTCGGGTGGCAGCACGATACCATCCGGATCCACCGCCAGGCGCCCGGCCATCAACACGGCCTGGGTGCGGTTGGTGACGCCGAGCTTGCGCAGGATCGCCGTCACGTGCGCCTTGATGGTGGCTTCGGATACACCGAGGTCATAGGCAATCTGCTTGTTGAGCCGGCCGACGCCGAGCATCTGCAGCACGCGGAACTGCTGCGGCGTCAGATCGCGCAGGCGCTGCGCGATCTCGTGTTCGTCACGGCTGATGGCCGGCGCGTTGATCGCCTCGGCCGGCGCCCAGCGCTCGCCATCGAGCACGGCGCCAATGGCCTCGCCGATGGTGTCCGAGTCGGCGGACTTGGGAATGAAGCCAAGCGCGCCGTGATCCAAGGCGCGACGCATCACCGCCGGTTCCTCGCGCGCGGACACGATCACCACCGGCAGCTGCGGATGCAGCGCGCGCAGATGCACCAGCGCATTGAAGCCCTGCGCACCCGGCATGTTGAGATCCATCAGCAGCAGATCCGCATCGGCGTGGGCATCCACCAGCGTGTAAAGCGCCTCGACGCTGTCGGCTTCATGCAACCGCACGCCGGGCAGCACGCGCTGCACCGCCGCGCGCAAGGCTTCGCGGAACAGCGGGTGATCATCGGCGATGAGCAGGGTGGGCATGTCGGGCGGAGGCTGGGACGGTGGAATGGAGACGGTAGCAGTTTGTCGATAACCGAGAGCCGGTGGCAGGGAGCCGCGGATCGAAAGTCCTCCACCGGCTACCGGCTACCGGCTACCGGCTACCGTCAACCAGCATACGGGTGCCGAGCGCGATCGTCTCCCCGGCCGGCCTTACTGCACTTTGCGCTCGGCCACCAGCGAATCCACCACGCTCGGGTCCGCCAGGGTCGAGGTGTCGCCGAGCTGATCCGGCGCGTTCTCGGCGATCTTTCGCAGGATGCGGCGCATGATCTTGCCCGAGCGCGTCTTGGGAAGACCCGGCGCCCATTGCAGGTGATCCGGTGCGGCGATCGGGCCGATCTCCTTGCGCACCCACAGGATCAGTTCCTTGAGCAGCTCATCGCTCTGTTCCTCGCCGGCCTTGAGCGTGACGTAGGCATAGATGCCCTGGCCCTTGATGTCGTGCGGGAATCCGACCACCGCGGCTTCGGCCACTTTCGGATGGGCCACCAGCGCGCTTTCCACTTCCGCCGTGCCGATGCGATGGCCGCTGACGTTGATGACGTCATCGACGCGGCCGGTGATCCAGTAATAGCCGTCCTCGTCGCGGCGGCAGCCGTCACCGGTGAAGTACGTGCCCGGATAGGTACGGAAATAGGTGTCGATGAAACGCTGGTGATCGCCGTAGACCGTGCGCATCTGGCCCGGCCAGGAATCGAGCAGGACAAGGTTGCCCTCGGCCGCACCTTCGAGACGCTCGCCATTGGCATCGACCAGCGCCGGCTGCACGCCGAAGAACGGCAGCGTGGCCGAACCGGGCTTCTGATCGATCGCGCCGGCCAGCGGCGTGATCAGGATGCCGCCGGTTTCGGTCTGCCACCACGTGTCCACGATCGGGCAGCGGCCATCACCGACCACGTCGTAGTACCAGCGCCAGGCTTCGGGATTGATCGGCTCGCCGACGCTGCCGAGCAGGCGCAGCGAAGCGCGCGAGGTCTTCTTCACCGGCGCTTCGCCTTCGCGCATCAGCGCGCGGATGGCGGTCGGGGCGGTGTAGAAGATGGTGACCTGGTGCTTGTCGATCACTTCCCAGAAGCGCGAGACGCTCGGATAGTTCGGCACGCCTTCGAACATCAGCGCGGTCGCGCCGTTGGCGAGCGGGCCGTAGACGATGTAGCTGTGGCCGGTGACCCAGCCCACGTCGGCGGTGCACCAGTAGATGTCGTCCTCGCGCAGATCGAACACCAGCTCGTGCGTGTAGGCGGCGTACAGCAGGTAGCCGCCGGTGGTGTGCAGCACGCCCTTGGGCTTGCCGGTGGAACCGGAGGTATAGAGGATGAACAGTGGATCCTCGGCGTTCATGCGCTCGGGTTCGCATTCGGCCGGTTGTCCATCGACCACCGCATCGAACCAGCGATCGCGCGGCATCTGCATGTCGACCGCGCCGCCGGTGTGGCGCACGACCAGGACGGTTTCGACGGTATTGGTGCCGGGCAGCTTAAGGGCGGCGTCGACGTTCGCCTTCAGCGGCACCTTCCTGCCGCCGCGCAGGCCTTCATCGGCGGTGATGATCAGCTTGCTGCCGCAATCGGCGACGCGATCGGCGATGGAGTTCGGCGCGAACCCGCCGAACACCACCGAGTGGATGGCGCCGATGCGCGCGCAGGCGAGCATCGCCACGGCCGCGTCGGGAATCATCGGCAGATAGATGGTGACGCGATCGCCCTTGCCCACGCCGAGGCTGCGCAGTGCGTTGGCGAGCCTGCAGGTGCGTTCGTACAGCTCGCGATAGGTCACCCGGTACGCGGGCTGATCCGGGCTGTCCGGTTCGAACAGCAGCGCGGTCTTGTCACCGCGCGTGGCGAGCTGGCGATCCAGGCAGTTGACGCTGGCATTGAGTTCACCGTCCTCGAACCAGCGGATGCGGAAATCATCGAGCTGGTAACTGACGTTCTTGATCCGGGTCGGCTTGCGGAACCAGTCCAGCCGCTCGGCCACCTGTCCCCAGAAGCGCTCCGGATCCTGGATCGAGGCCTGGTAGTCGCGCGCGTAGGCATCGCGCGTGACGCGCGCCTGGGCCGCGAATTCCGGCTTGACGGGATAGAGATCGGTCATGGGTCCTCCCGGGACGATGATGCGTTGGACGAAGATGGATTCTGGCAAGAATTCCCGTTTCACTGCGAGCGATCGTGGCGATGAAGCGGGGTGCGCTGTGGCCGAGTTTGACGCAAACGGCCGTGCGGCATCGCAGCAACCAGCTTAGACGATCGTATTAAAACGCTGGGCGCGTCGTGATCGGCGCACGCGCAGGAGCCGTTTTTCAGCGGTCCGCGTGCGCCCGCCGCCGTCATTCGACTAATGGTGAATATGCGTTGCGATGACGCCGGGCAAGTCTCCGCGACGTGCTTCATCAGCGCATCGTTCAACGGGAGGGGTTATGACGACACGTTTATTGGCGAAGGCGCGGCGGCCGCTGGCTGCCGCGGTTCTGATCGCACTGGTCGCACCGGGCATGGCCTGGGCGCAGACCGCGAAGGAGAAAGCGCTCGAGGCCCGCGTGGCCGAGCTCGAGCGGCAGGTGCAGCTGCTGCTGAGCGCGCAGCAACAGCAGCAGGGCCAGATCACGCAGGCACAGACGCAGATCACCGAGGTCAAGACCGCGCAGGCGCAGGCCCCCGCGGCGCCGGCCGGCAAGCAGCCGATCCAGAGCACCACCATCACCACCGCCGCCAATCCCGGCACGGTGTTCTCGTATGGCGGCTTCATCAAGCTCGATGCCATGGCCACCGACACCAGCGACGGCCGAATCGCCGACGGTTCTTCCGGACGCCTGTTCTACGTGCCCAGCACGATCCCGGTGGGTGGCGCGACCGCCGATGGCGGCGATCCGTACACCGATTTCCATGCGCAGTTCTCGCGCTTCTGGCTGAGCGCCGACAACACCACCGACAACGGCGACAAGTTCAAGGCCTACGTGGAGATGGATTTCTTCGGCGGCGGCAGCAATGCGCTGGCCGGCAACGAGATCGCCACCAACACCTACGCCGTCACGCTGCGCCAGGCCTACGTGAGCTGGAACAACTGGCTGGCCGGCCAGACCTGGTCGAACTTCCAGGACACGGCCGCGCTGCCGGATGCGGTGGATTTCGTCGGCGTCACCGACGGCACCACTTTCGTGCGGCAGGCGCAGGTGCGCTACACGAAGGGGCCGTGGTCGTTCTCGGCGGAAAACCCGCAGACCACGTTGCAGTCGTATGCACCGCTCGCCACCGCGGCCGGCGCACGCACCAGCACCGGCGACAACGTGATGCCGGATCTGACCGCGCGCTACAACATCAAGGGCGACTGGGGCCACTTCTCGGTCGCCGCGCTGCTGCGCCAGTTCAAGTCCGCCGGCAACACCGCCTCGGGCGGCGCGGTAAGCGTGTCGGGCAAGTTCAATCTCGGCGCCCACGATGACATCCGTTACATGGCCAACGCCGGCAGCGGCATCGGCCGCTACATGGCTTTCGGCCTGGGCAGCGATGTCATGCAGGAAGCCAACGGCGACATCGAGGCGCTCGACGGCTACGGCGGCTTCGTCGCCTGGCGCCATGTGTTCAGTCCAAAGCTGCGCAGCAACGTGATGTATTCGGCGGCGCACTTCGACAACGACCCCGGTCTGATCGGTTGGGGCGTGACAGAACGTTCGCAGTCCTACCACCTCAACCTGATCTACTCGCCGTTCCCGAAACTGGACATCGGCGCGGAGGTCGGCTGGGGCCAGCGTTCGCTCGAGGATGATCGCGAAGGCGACATCAAACGTCTGCAAACCACCGTCAAGTACTCGTTCTGAGGGGAACCATGAACGCGACCATCATCAAGCACACGCCCGCGGGTGAACTGACCCGCGGCCACAAGAAAGTCATCTTCGCTTCCAGCCTCGGCACCGTCTTCGAGTGGTACGACTTCTATCTGTACGGCTCGCTGGCGGCGATCATCGCCAAGCAGTTCTTCAGCGGCGTCAACGAGACCACCGGCTTCATCTTCGCGCTGCTCGCGTTCGCGGCCGGTTTCGCGGTGCGTCCGTTCGGTGCGGCATTCTTCGGCAGCCTGGGCGATCGCATCGGCCGCAAGTACACCTTCCTGGTCACCATCGTGATCATGGGCCTGTCGACGTTCATCGTCGGCGTGTTGCCGAACTACGCATCAATCGGCGTGGCCGCGCCGGTCATCCTGATCGTCCTGCGGTTGCTGCAGGGCCTGGCGCTGGGTGGCGAATACGGCGGCGCGGCGACCTACGTGGCCGAGCATGCACCCAACGGCAAGCGCGGTCTGTACACGAGCTTCATCCAGACCACCGCCACGCTGGGCCTGTTCCTCTCGCTGCTGGTGATCCTCGGCTGCCGCGTTTCACTGGGCACCGAGGCATTCGAAGCCTGGGGCTGGCGCATTCCGTTCCTGGTGTCGATCGTGCTGCTCGGCGTGTCGGTGTGGATCCGCATGCAGCTGAGCGAATCGCCGCTGTTCCAGCAGATGAAGTCCGAAGGCAAAGGTTCCAAGAAGCCCTTCCGTGACAGCCTGAAGGGCGGCAACCTCAAGCTGATGCTGCTGGTGCTGCTCGGCGCGACCGCCGGCCAGGCGGTGGTGTGGTACGGCGGCCAGTTCTATTCGCTGTTCTTCATGACGCAGGCGCTGAAGGTCGATGCGACCACCGCCAACCTGCTGATTGCCGGCGCGCTGGCGCTCGCCACGCCGTTCTTCATCTTCTTCGGCTGGCTGTCCGATCGCATCGGCCGCAAGAAGATCATTCTCGCCGGCTGCCTGCTGGCCGCGGTGACCTACTTCCCGATCTTCAAGGGACTGACGCACTACGCCAATCCGGGTGTCGAAGAAGCCCGCGCCAAGTCACCGGCGGTGGTGATCGCCGATCCGGCCACGTGCAGCTTCCAGTTCGATCCGGCCGGCGTGCGCAAGTTCACCAGTTCCTGCGACGTCGCCACCGCCGCGCTCACCAAGGCCGGCGTGCCGTACACCGTGCAGGCGGCTCCGGCCGGCTCGCTGGCGAAGGTGGAAGTGGGCGGACAGGGCGTGGATTCGTACGAAGCCGCCGGTCTGTCGAAGGATGATGCGAAAGCCGCAGGCACCGATCTGGGCGGGCGCCTGAAGACCGCCCTGACCGCCGCCGGTTATCCGGAAAAGGCCGACCCGGCCCGCATCAACATCCCGATGACGCTGTTCCTGCTGTGGGTGCTGGTGATCTACGTGACGATGGTCTACGGGCCGATCGCGGCGTATCTGGTCGAACTGTTCCCGACCCGCATCCGCTACACCTCGATGTCGCTGCCGTACCACATCGGCAACGGCTGGTTCGGCGGATTCCTCCCGGCGATCTCCTTCGCCCTGGTGGCCGGCACCGGCAACATGTACTACGGCCTGTGGTATCCGATCGGCATCGCGGTGATGACGCTGGTGATCGGCGCGCTGTTCTTGCGCGAAACCAAGGATGTGGATATCACGGCGTAATCGGCCTGGAAGGATGATGCAGAGAAACGCCGGCGGAAGCCGGCGTTTCTTTTTGTCGGGATTCGAGAGAGTGAGCCGGAAGCAGGAACTCGCACGAAGGCGGTTGCCAGAGCCTCGGTCGTTTGCCGCCACGCAGGCCCGTCCGCTGGACGCATGCATGGCACCGCATGCGGTAGGTCAACCAGCATGCGTTCCTTATTGAATCCCGCACAGCTCGCTGCACGCCCTACTGCGGCGGCGCCGCAAGCTCCCGCGCATCGAGGTAGCCGTCGCGATTGACGTCCTGCCTGGCGAACGTCGCCGACAGGCGCTTGCGGTGTTCTTCGCGCGTGAGCGGCGCGCCCTTGCCGCCGGGTTGTTCCTGCGGCGACAGCACGCCATCGCGGTTCGCATCGCGTGCATCGAACGCGTAGCTCATCCAGTCGAGGAATTCGATCCGGTTGATGCGGCCGTCGCCGTCGGCATCCATCCGCGCGAGATAGTCGGTCGTCGCATTGACCTGCGCGTGCGCGACGATGGTCGGCAAGGACAACGCGGCGAGTAGAAGGATCCGCATGCCCGTCATTCCCTGCGCCGCGGCATGCTGGAGCAGGTGCATGAGCGCCGCCCACATCGCGCCGAAGCCGGCACGCGCATGTCGCCAGAATCCACTTCCAGCATGCGCGCCGGATCAGCCGGCAAGCGCATACCCCTTCAGCCGCGCCGAATACTCCTGCAGGGCGCGGATGCCGCTGGCTTCGGCGTCATGGCACCAGGCCTCCAGGGCTTTCAGACGCTCGGCGGCGTCATGGCTGCGTGCTTCCAGCAGCGCGGACAGGCGCGCGCGATGTTCGACCAGGGTGCGCATGCGCGGACGCTGCGCGACCCACTGCCGCAACTGCTCGCGCGCATCCGGCTTGAGCCAGCGGCCGTCATCGACGAGACCGCGCCGCAGTTTGCGCGGCAGCAGCGCACGCAGCTTCGCGCCCGCCTGCGCGGCCTCCTCGCGCAGCGCCGGCGTGAACACGTTGCGCTGGTAATCGGTCATGGCCTGGAAGCGATGCGACAGCAGCGCCTTCAACGTATCGGCATCGGGCACGGCGATGTTCGGGCGGATGTCGAGGCTGGGCGCCACGCGCAGCACTCTGGCCAGGCGCAGTTTCTCCAGCACGCGGATCGCGGCCCAGCCGATGTCGAATTCCCAGCGCCGCATCGAGAAGCGCGCCGAACTCGGGAAGGCATGATGGTTGTTGTGCAGTTCCTCGCCGCCAATCCAGAACGCCCACGGTGTCAGGTTGGTGGAGGTATCGGCCGACTCGAAGTTGCGATACCCCCACCAGTGTCCGAGCCCGTTCACCACGCCGGCGGCCCAGAACGGAATCCACGCCATCTGCACGGCCCACAGCGCCACGCCGGGCAGGCCGAACAGCAGCGCGTTGATCAGCAGCAGCGCCACCGGCCCCAGATTGGCGTGCGGAGTATAAAGATGCCGCTCGATCCAGTCCTCCGGCGCGCCCTTGCCGTACTGCTCGATGTCGGCCCGCTGCCAGCGCGCTTCGCGATACAGCTCCACGCCGCGCCAGAACACGTTGCCGATGCCCTTGACCTGCGGGCTGTGCGGATCCTCTTCGGTTTCCACCCGCGCGTGGTGCTTGCGATGGATGGCGACCCACTCGCGCGTGATCATCGACGTGGTGAGCCAGGTCCAGAAGCGGAAGAAATGATTCAGCGCCGGATGGAAATCCACGCCGCGATGCGCCTGGCTGCGATGCAGGTACAGGGTCACCGAGAAAATCGTGAGCTGGGTGAAGACCAGCAGGATCAGCAGCATTCCCCACACGCCTGGGTCGGTCAGGCCACCGGTGAGGAAGCGAAGCAGTGAATCGGACATGGCAGGCTCGGCTGGCCCGTGGGGGGATGCGGGCCCGCTCCCATCATGCGGGCATGGGATGACGATTTCACCCGACGCCGGCGCATGGACGCACAAGCCTTGGCCGGCGTCACAGTTGCGGCGCGGACCAACGCGGCCGGCCTTCAGCTTCGGCGCGGCGCCAGCGCGCTCTGCACCGCGATGTGCGCTTCAGCCCGCCGGCGTTGCAGCGGTGATTTCTTCGCGCAGGATGCGCTGGATGTCGTTGACGATGCGTTCCAGTGAATGCTCGCCGTAGCCAAGGTGACGGGCCGCGATGCGACCCTGGCGATCGATGATCCACAGGTTCGGGTAGGCCCGCACATCGTAGGCCTGCGCGATGTCGCCGCTGCGATCACGCACGAGCAGCGTCCGGTAGCCGCGCATCTGCCGTGTCATCTGGCGGTACACGTCGTTCGGATCCTGCACGTTCACGGCGATGACCTGCAGCCACTGATCGCCCACCTTCTGCTGCAGGGCTTCGAGCACCGGCAGTTCCTTCAGGCATTGCGGACACCACGACGCCCAGAAGGTCACGATCACCAGCTTGCCCCGGTACGCCGACAGATCGACTATCTTGCCGTCCTTGTCCTTGCCCAGTTGCACCGGCGCGGCGTCGCCGATGGCCGGTGCCTGCGCGAAGGACGTGGAAACAGACAACCACCCCAGCACGAGGGCGAGCAGGACACGGCGCATTCGGGTTTCCTCCCTGAACCAGCCTTGCAGTCTAGCGGCCCCGACCGTGCCCCGAAAGCAATCGCGATGTCCCTGACCGCCTCCGCCGATCCCCAGACCCCGCCCCTGTTCGAACTCGATCGCGCCACCGTCATCCGCGGCGGCGTGCGCGTGCTGCGCGAGCTGTCACTGAGCATTCCGCTCGGGCAGCACACCGTGATCCTCGGGCCCAACGGCTGCGGCAAATCGACCTTCATCAAATTGATCCATCGCGAGCTGTATCCCCTGGCGCGCGAAGGCGACGCGCCGGTGAAAGTGTTCGGGCTGCGCCGCTGGAACGTGGCCGAACTGCGCACGCGGCTGGGCGTGGTCACCAGCGATCTGACGCGCGATCTGCAGGAGATGCCGCAGCTGGGTGTCGAGGATGCGGTGCTGACCGGCTTTTTCTCCAGCTTCGTCATTCCCCCGCACCGCGAAGTCGATGCAGCGATGCGCGTCCGGGCGCGGCAGGCACTGGCCGACGTCAGCGCCGGCGCGCTGGCGGATCGGCAGGTAGGCGAGCTGTCCACCGGCGAAATGCGCCGCGTGCTGATCGCGCGCGCGCTGGTCCATGATCCGCAGGCGCTGCTGCTCGACGAACCCACCGCCGGGCTGGATCTGATCGCCCAGCGGCGTTTCCTCGAACTGCTCCGCGAACTCGCGCGGCGCGGCATCACGCTGGTGCTGGTGACCCACCATCTGGAGGAAATCGTGCCGGAGTTCCAGCGCGTGATCCTGCTGCGCGCCGGGGAAGTGATGGCCGATGGCACGCCGGAGCAGGTGCTGACCTCGGACCAGTTATCCCGCGCCTATGGCGGCCCCTTGAAAGTGGCGCGCGAGGCGGAACGTTTCGTGCTCAGCCACGAGTGATCCCGGATGCCCGAACTGCCCGAAGTCGAAACCACGCGCCGAGGCCTGGCCCCGCATCTGGAAGGCCGGCGGATCCAGTCGGTCACGTTGCGCCGCCCGGATCTGCGCTGGCCGATCCCCGACGAGATCGCGCGCGAACTGCCGGGCCAGCGCATCACCGCGGTGCGCAGGCGGGCGAAATACCTGCTGATGGATGTGGAAGCCGGCGGCAGCGCGCTGCTGCACCTGGGCATGTCCGGCAGCCTGCGCGTGCTGCCCGCCGGGACGGCCGTGCGCGCGCATGATCATGTCGACATCGCGCTGGCGGCTCCGCGTGGTCCGGTGACCCAGGTGCTGCGGTTCAACGACCCGCGCCGGTTCGGCTGCCTGCTGTGGCAGCCGGCCGGCGAAACGCATCCATTGCTGCAAGGGCTGGGACCGGAACCGCTGTCGGACGCTTTCGACGGCGATTACCTGTTCGAACTGAGCCGCGGCCGCAAGGCGCCGGTGAAGACCTTCCTGATGGATCAGGCGGTGGTGGTCGGCGTGGGCAACATCTATGCGGCCGAAAGCCTGTTCCGCGCGGGAATTTCACCGTTGCGGGCGGCCGGCCGCGTCTCGCGCGAGCGCTACCAGGCGCTGGCCGGTGCGGTGAAGGACATCCTCGGCCACGCGATCACCCGCGGGGGCACGACGCTGCGGGATTTCATCAGCCCGGACGGCGCGCCGGGCTATTTCGAACAGGAACTCTCGGCCTACGGTCGCGGCGGCGAACCCTGCCCCCGTTGCCGCCGACCGATGAAGCAGGCCAGCATCGGCCAGCGTGCCACGGTCTGGTGCGGGCATTGCCAGAGGTAGCGGGGAGACGGGAACAGGCTCGGCCGCCAGACCTGTGGGTCTACTCCGGGATTCCACGCTCCGATGCCACCTGGGCAGGCTCGCTCCCGTTCACGGGAGCCCCGTGGGGACTGACACGGTCCGACGCTTTGCCGATTTACCGCTTTACCGCTTTTCCAATTCCCGATTCCCGATTCCCGCCTCCCCGTTCCCGATACACCCGGAAGTCCCCCCACCTCCCGGCCCAACCCTGAACTCACTTTTGAGGCTATATTCGCGCCCTGCTTTGGGGAAAACGCGCGCATGGCCGACTCTTCCGACATCACCATCTGGCTCGATTCGGCCCGCAACGGCGATCGCGCCGCGCTGGATCGCGTGCTGGCCACGCTGTACCAGGAACTGCACACCATGGCGCGCCGCCAGTTGTCGGGCCAGCACGGCTACACGCTGGACGCCACCGCGCTGGTGCACGAGTCCTACCTCAAGCTGATCGGATCCACCGGCACGGCCAAGTTCGAGGATCGCGCGCATTTCTTCGCCTACGCGGCGTCCTCGATGCGCAGCGTGGTGGTGGATTACGCGCGCAGCCGGCTGGCGCGCAAGCGTGGCGGCGACCTCAAGCGCGTGGCCGACATCCCGGAAGAAGTCGAGGGCAACCTCAAGCTCGACGAGGATCTGCTGGCGCTCAACGCCGCGCTGGATCAACTGGCCGAAGCCGACGAACGCCTGGCCAAGGTGGTCGAACTGCGCTATTTCGCCGGCCTTTCCGAACTGGAAATCGCCGAGCTGCTGCAACGCTCCGAGCGCAGCATCCGCCGCGACTGGCAGAAGGCGCGGCTGTTCCTGCTGTCGACGATGCAGGACGACTGATCCGGCGCGATGGACGCCGAACGCTGGAAACGGCTGTCACCGCTGCTGGACGTGCTGCTCGAGCTGGCGCCCGAGGCGCGGGCGCACCGCATGGACGCCCTGCGCGCGCAGGATCCGGATCTGGCCGCCGAACTGGAAGCACTGCTCGCCCTCGAAGACGAGGACGAAGGCTTCATGGAAGCGCCGCTGCTTGAAAAACCGCACATCGGCCTGCAGCCGGGCACGCTGATCGGCCCCTACCGGCTGGAAGAACTGCTCGGCGAAGGCGGCATGGGCATGGTCTGGCTGGCTTCGCGCGCCGATGGCCTGTACCAGCGCCGCGTCGCGCTGAAACTGCTGCGACCGGGCCTGGCCGATCCCAACCTGCGGCTGCGCTTCACCCGCGAGCGCGAGATCCTGGCGCGGCTGGAACATCCCAACATCGCGCGCCTGCTCGATGCGGGCGTGGGCCAGGCCGGGCAACCCTATCTGGCGCTGGAGTACGTCGAAGGGACGCCCATCACCGAATACTGCTGGACGCACAAGCTTTCGGCCGAGGAAATCCTGCACCTGTTCCTGCAGGTGTGCGAGGCGGTCAGCCACGCGCACGCCAACCTGATCGTCCACCGCGATCTGAAGCCGTCGAACATCATGGTCACTTCCAATCGCGAAGTGCGCCTGCTCGATTTCGGCATCGCCAAGCTGCTCGACGAAAGCGAACCGGCGCCGGTGCATCCGCGCACCGAAGTGCGCGCCTTCACCCTGCACTACGCCGCGCCCGAACAGATCCGCGGCGAGCCGGTCACCACCATGACCGATGTCTATTCACTCGGCGTGGTGCTGTACGAACTGCTCGCCGGCACCAAGCCGTATCGCCTGCGCCGCCAGACCGATGCGGAATGGGAACAGGCGATCCTCGCGGTCGAACCGCTGAAGCCCTCGGTGGCCGCGCAACGCACCACCGGCGGCGGTCGCACCGATTGCCCGAACGCAAGGCGCACCGGCCGGCGACTGGTCGGCGATCTGGACAACATCGTGCTGAAGGCGTTGCAGAAAGCGCCGGAGCATCGCTATCCCTCCGTCGAAGCACTGGCTCTGGATCTGCAGCGCCACATCGATGGCCGGCCCGTGCATGCACGCGCGCAGAGCGTGCCCTATCGCATCCGCAAATATCTCTCGCGCCATCGCTGGGCGTTGACCGCCGGTGGCGCGACCACGCTGATCCTGGTGGCCGCACTCGGCGCGAGCCTGTGGCAGAGCCGGCAGGCCGTGCGCGAAGCCGCGCGCGCGCAGGCGATGCAGAATTTCGTGATCGGACTGTTCGACAACGCCGGCAGTGCGCAACAGGGCAATGCGTTCGATGCGCGCGAACTGCTGGCCGCGGGCGAGCGTCGCGGCGAGCGCGAACTGGCGCGGCAGCCGCTCGCGCATGCCGAACTGCTTGGCGTGATCGCGCGCCTGCGCATCGGCCTGGGCGACTACCGCGAAGCACTTTCGCTGCTGCAACGGCAGGATCGCCTGCTCGCCAGCGCCGGCTCCGCGCCGCCGGGCCTGCGTCTGGAAAGCACGACCCAGCGCGGTCGCGTGCTGGCGCTGCTCGGCCGTCCGCGCGAATGCATCGACGCGATGATTCCGCTCGAATCGCAGGTCAATCGCCTGCAACTGCAACTGCCGCAACAGGCCGCCGAGTTCCTATCGCAGGATGGCCGATGCCGGCGCGCGGTCGCCGATCGCCAGACCGCGCGGCAGATGTTCCAGCGTTCGCAGTTGATCCGCCGCAGTCTGCGCGATCAGATCGGCGTGGCTGAAACACTGGTCGATCAGGCCGGACTGGAAAGCGATCTCGGCAACACCGAGGGCGCCATCCGCGGGCTGAATGCGGCGCTGGTCCACCTCAACCAGCACGGCGGCGAGCGCCATCCGCTGACGATCGACATCGAGCGCAGCATGGCCAGCCTGTACCGCACGCGCGGCGATTCGCAGACCGCGCTGTTCCATTACGACCTCGCGCTGGATCTGGCGAATGAAATCCACGGCGGGCAGCATCCGGCCACGCTCGCCGTGCGTCGCCAGATCGCGGCCGTGCAGGTGGATCTGGGCCGCTTCCGCGAAGCCTCGGCTCAGATCCAGCGCCTGCATGATCTGACCGTCGCCGCGCTCGGGCCGCGCCATCGCGAAACCGGTTCGAGCTGGAATTCGCTGGCGGTGATCGCATGGGAACTGGGCGATACACCGACCGCGCTGCGCGACATCGCGCAGGCGGTCGCGATCTGGCGCTATCCGGACAATCGCCAGCAGCTTCCCGGCGGCCTCTACAACTACGGCATGATCCTGCACGATACCGGCCGCGACGATGAAGCGCTGGCCGCACTGCAGGAAGCACGCCGCCTGCGCACCGAACTGTTCGGCGCCAGCCATGCGCTGGTCGGCGACACCGATCGCCTGATCGGAGAAGTGCTCGCCTCCAAGGGCGATCTCGCCGAGGCCACGCGTTATCTGGAGCGCGCGGAAATCCTCACCCGCATCGGCTACGGCGCCGATCACCCGCGCGCACTGTTCGCGCAAGTGACGCTGGCGCGGCAGCTCGGTCGCACCGGCCAGGTGGATGAAGCCCTGCGGCGGCTCGACGCGCTCGCCGTGCGCGATGGCGAAGGCAGCGAGATTCCCAAGCTGCGCTGGAGCGCGCGCAGCTACGCGGCCGAGCTGCGCTGCCGCACCGGCCAGCGCAATCGCGGGCAGCGCGAGCTGGACAACCTCATCGCCGAACTGCGTCGCGTGCAGCCCGATGGCGGCGTGATCCCGCGTGACGCGCAGCGCATGCGTGCGGCCTGCATCTAGCGCGGAGGCACGCAGGCCCGCGCAGCAGCGACGAGATGCGCGCGTTGAAAAGCAATCGGATCGCTACAAGGGCAGCGGCGGCTGCACCGGATCGATGCGGCCTTCACCGCGTGCGATCTTCTTGAACTCGGCGCGGCTCACCGACACATAGCGCTCGTTGCCGCCGATCTCGACCTGCGGGCCGTCCTGCACCGCGCGACCTTCATCATCCACGCGCACGGTCATCGTCGCCTTCTTGCCGGTGTGGCAGATCGTCTTGATCTCCTGCAGTTCATCGGCCCAGGCCAGCAGATACTGGCTGCCCTCGAACAGTTCGCCGCGGAAATCGGTACGCAACCCGTAGCAGAGCACGGGAATGCGCAGCGCATCGACGACCTCGCTGAGCTGCCAGACCTGCGCGCGCGAGAGGAACTGCGCTTCATCCACCAGCACGCATCCCAGCTTGCCATTGCGTTCGAGGTCCTGCCGCACCAGCAATTCCAGGTCGGTCTCGCGCGTGAAGGCGATCGCGTCGGATTTGAGTCCGATGCGCGAGGCCACCACGCCGGTGCCGGCGCGATCGTCCAGGCGCGGCGTCAGGATCAGCGCGCGCATGCCGCGTTCGCGGTAGTTGTACGCCGATTGCAGCAGCGTGGTGGTCTTTCCGGCGTTCATCGCCGAATAGTAGAAATAGAGCTTCGCCATGCGCGGATCTTACTGCGTGCCAACACGCGGCCGCGCGCTTTTTTCGCGGTTTGCAGACGGTAGAATGGCCGGCCCCGGAACGACGCCCGCATGGATTTCCTCAACCCTCCCCAACGTGCCGCGGTCCTTCACACGCAGGGCCCGTTGCTGGTGCTGGCTGGCGCCGGCAGCGGCAAGACGCGCGTGATCGTCGAGAAGATCGCGCACCTGATCACCTCCGGCCGCATGCCGGCCAAGCGCATCGCGGCGATCACCTTCACCAACAAGGCCGCCAAGGAAATGCGCGAGCGCCTGGGCAAGCGCCTGAAGGGCGACGTGGCCGAAGGGCTGACGATCTGCACCTTCCATGCGCTGGGCCTGAAATTCCTGCAGATCGAGCATGCGGCCGCCGGGCTCAAGCGCGGGTTTTCGATCTTCGATGCCGACGACAGCGCCGCGCAGGTCAAGGATCTGATGACCGGCGCCAAGCCCGACGCGATCGAAGCGATGAAGGGGCTGATCTCGCGCGCCAAGAACGCCGGCCTGTCGCCGGAGGAAGCGATGGCCGCCGCGCGCACCGCGCGCGAACAGGAGGCTGCCTCGCTCTATGCGCGTTACCAGGCGCGGCTGACGACCTTCAACGCAGTGGATTTCGACGATCTGATCCGCCTGCCGGTGCAGATCCTGGAAGGCGACGCCGAGCTGGCCAAGGCCTGGCGCGAGCGCATCGGCTATCTGCTGGTCGACGAATGCCAGGACACCAACGATGCGCAGTACCGGTTGCTGAAAGTGCTGGCTGGCCCGCGCGGCGATTTCACCTGCGTGGGCGATGACGACCAGAGCATCTACGCCTGGCGCGGCGCCAATCCGGACAATCTGCTGCAGATGGCGAAGGATTATCCGAAGCTGGAGATCATCAAGCTCGAACAGAACTACCGGTGCAGCAATCGCGTGCTGCGCGCGGCCAATACGCTGATCGCCCACAATCCGCACGAGCACCTGAAGAAGCTGTGGAGCGATCAGCCCGATGGCGATCGCATCCGCGTGTGGGAATGCCGCGACAACGAACACGAAGCGGAAAAGGTCGCCGCGGAGATCGCGTTCCTGCATACCGCCAAGGAAGCGCCGTGGAGCGATTTCTGCATCCTGTTCCGCGGCAACCATCAGTCGCGCGTGCTCGAAAAAGCGCTGCAACTGCTACGCGTGCCCTACCACCTCACCGGCGGCACCGCGTTCCTCGAACGGCAGGAAGTCAAGGACGCGCTGTCGTGGCTGCGGCTGGTCGCCAATCCCGATGACGACACCGCATTCCTGCGCGCGGTGCAGTCGCCCAAGCGCGAGGTCGGCACGACGTCGCTGGCGAAGCTGGCCGAACTGGCGCAACAGGCGAACGTGCCGATGTCGCGCGCGGCCGAATCGATGGCGGTGCTCAAGGCGCTGCCCGCGCGCGCGGCCAACGGGCTCAGCGCATTCAACGACATCGTGCGCGACCTGCGCGATCATGCGAAAAGCTTGTCGGCCAAGGATCTGCTGCTGCGCCTGAACGAGCGTTCCGGCCTGCTGGCGGAACTGCGGTCGCAATGCAAGGACGATGCTTCGTTCCAGCGGCGTCGCGCCAATCTCGATGAACTGGCCGACTGGTTCGACGGCGGTCCGCGTGGCGGTAATGTCGGCGATCTGGCCGCGCAGCTCGCGCTGTTGTCGCGCAATGACAAGGATGATGGCGGCAACCAGGTGCGGTTGATGAGCCTGCACGCCGCCAAGGGGCTGGAGTTCCGCTACGTCTTCATCGTCGGTTGCGAGGACGGCACGCTGCCGCACGAGATCAGCGTGGAAGAAGGCAATCTGGCCGAGGAACGTCGCCTGCTGTATGTCGGGATCACGCGCGCCAAGCAGGCGCTGTGGCTGAGCTACAGCCGGGAGACGCGCCGCTTCCGCGAGAAGGTGCGCCTGATGCCGAGCCGTTTCCTCGATGAGCTGCCGGCCAGCGAACTCCAGCGCGATGGCGCCGACCCGGTCGCCGACGCCGCGCACAAGAAGGAACGCGCGAGCGCGGGACTGGCGGCGATCCAGGCGTTGCTCGACGGTTGAGTGCAGTCGCACGGCAGGACTGGACCGCATCGCGATGCATTTGTACGCTGGCCGCGCCTTCGAGGAGTTGCGCCGATGACCCGTTCCAGTCCGCTGTGGTTGCCGATCGGTTTCGTCATCGCGCTGATCGGCGTCGGATTCAAGTACTGGCAACTGCCTGCGCTGCACGCGCCGCTGCCGGCCGTACTGCTCGGCCCGGGACTGGTCGCGGTCGGCGTGGTGGCGATGCTGCTGCGGGCATTCGGCACGGGCCGCTTCGTGCGTATCTGGTTGACGATTGCGCTGACCGTGCCGGCTGCCGTGGCGATCCGCTGGGCGATGGTCGCGCCGATCGAGGCCACGGCGCAGGCATTCGGCCGCGACTTCGGCATCGCGCTCGCCCTGGGCGTGATCGCGGCGCTGGCCGGCACCGCGATCGGCAGCCTGCTGCTGTTGCGCAGCAGCCGGCGTCCGGACTGATGGCGGCGCGGCCTCAGCCGCCGAGCGCTTCGCGCAGCCGCGCGATCTGATCGCGCAGTTCGGCCACTTCCGCTTCCAGCGCCTGCACGCGGGATTCCAGCGCTGCGCGCGTACCCGTGCTTTCGCCGCCCTCGTCACCAGCGCGCGGATACACCGGCACGCTGGCATCCACCGGCCCGCACAGCAGATGCATGTAGCGATCTTCACGCTGGCCCGCGCCGCGTCCAATCTGCACCACCAGTTGGCGCTGGATGAGGCGTTCGAGCTGATGCTTCACGTCCTCGCCGTCGGCGAAACGGAACAGCCGCTCGCTGCGCGCAAGCAGTTCGTGCACGGTCTGCGGCCCGCGCAGCAGCAGCAGTGACAGCAGGACGATCTGCTGCCTGGGCACGTTGAAGAATGCAGTGGCGCGATGCTCGTAGCGTTCGGCGCGCGAGGAGAAGACCTGCCGCGCCAGTCCCTTCTGTTCCAGCGCGCGCAGGCCGCGATTGACCTCGCCCGGATCCAGGTTCATCACCGGCTCGCGGGCGGTCTTCTGGTTGGCGGCCGAATGCGCCGCGTTGACGGTCAGCGGGTAGACGTCGGGCGTGGTCGCTTCCTTTTCGATGAGGCAGCCGAGCAGACGGGCTTCGGTGGCGTCGAGACGCAGTGCCGGGACGGTTTCGGAGGAGGTTTCTGCGATGTCGTTCATGGCCAACAGGATACGTGAGCGACGGGATCGCGGTTCGGTCATGGCGCTCGGCTAAAATCAGTGCTCTCTCTTTGTCTGGAACTCCGATGCATCGTTCCCTGCTCGCGGCCGGCGTGATCGCGGCCCTGCTCACCGTGACCGCATGCAAGCGCACCGAACCCGCGGCGCCGGCCGCACCGGCCGGTGCCGCCGCTCCCGTGACGCCGGCACCGGCGCCCACCGTGGCCGCGCACGACAACCTCAACGCCGTGGCCTGGGTGCAAACCTCGGCCGAATACCGCGCGCTGTCCGAGCAGACTTATCGTGCCGCGGCCGATCATCTGGATGCCGCCCTCAGGGAAAAGAACTGGGACGCGCTGGTGCCGGACGAACGCGGCAACGCCGCCACCGGCTTGAAGCCGGCGGTGGTGCTGGACGTGGACGAGACGGTGCTCGACAACTCGCCCTACCAGGCGCGCCTGATCCGCGACGGCAAGGAATACGACGAAGTGAGCTGGGATCAATGGGTCGCCGACAAAAAGGCCAGGCCGGTGCCGGGCGTGGTCGATTTCGCCCGGGCGGCCACCGCCAAGGGCGTCACCCTGCTCTACATCTCCAATCGCGCCGTCCACCTGAAGGACGCCACGCTGGCGAACCTGCGCTCGGCCGGCCTGCCGGTGGCCGATGACAGCGTGTTCCTCGGCCTGGGCACGGTGGTCGAAGGCTGCGAGCAGAACGGTTCGGAAAAGAACTGCCGCCGCCGCCTGGCCGGCCAGAAGTATCGCGTGCTGATGCAGTTCGGCGATCAGCTCGGCGATTTCGTGCAGGTCGAGGTCAATACGCTCGAAGGGCGCCGCAAGCTGTACGACGAATACGAGGACTGGTTCGGCGAGCGCTGGTGGATGCTGCCCAACCCGACGTATGGCTCGTGGGAGCCGGCGCTGTTCAACAATGAGTGGTCGCAGGCTCCGCAGGCGCGGCACGACGCCAAGCAGGCGGCGCTGGACGTGGCCCGATGAACGCGCCGCTGACGCTGGGGCCGCGCGAACGCCTGATCGTCGCGCTGGACGAGCCGACCGGTGAACAGGCGCTGGCCTGGGTCGATCGCCTCGGCGATGCGGTCGCCTTCTACAAGATCGGCATGGAGCTGCTCGCCTCGGGCGATTACTTCCGCGTGCTGGACGAACTGGCGCGGCGCGAGAAGCGCATCTTCGTGGACCTGAAGTTCTTCGACATTCCGGCGACGGTGGCCGGCGTGATCCGCGGACTGTCGCGCTGGCCGGTCACCTATTGCACCGTGCACGGCTGGCACGCCGGCATGATGGAAGCCGCCGCCGCCGCGCGCAGCGGCGATCTACGCCTGCTGGCGGTGACCGTGCTGACCTCGATGGACGGTGCGGACCTGCGGGCGATGGGCATCGACGGCGAACCGGCGGACATCGTCGTCCAACGTGCGCGTGCGGCGCAGGCGGCCGGCATCGACGGCGTGATCGCCTCGGGGCAGGAAGCGGCCGCGATCCGCACGGCGACCGGCCCTGCGTTCGACATTGTCTGTCCCGGAATACGCCCGGGCGGCCCGGCCGGCGACGATCAGAAGCGCACCGTGGGCGTGCGCGAGGCTTTCGAACGGGGCGCCGATGCCATCGTGGTTGGCCGCCCGATCCGGCAGGCCGCGGCCCCGCGTGCAGCGGCCGAAGCCGTGCAGGCGGAGATTGCCGCCTTTTTCTCCAAGTAGAATCAAGAAGTTATCCGACAATAATTCAGGTATTGCTTTAGATTTCGCGCGGCGCTAGGCTAGCCGCCATCCGGCCTCGGCCGGTCATGTGCCACAACACAGTCCTCCGGCTCCGGCCGGTTTCAGGAGGTTCGTCGCTGACCAGGCGCGGCCTCCTTTTTTATGTCCGCGACCTGGGCTCTGTTGCTGGCGGACTGGGCCTCCGCCAAGATGCGGCACGACTTGGGGGAGTCCCGATGCCTGCTTCATCCATCCGTGCCCTGGCGTTGCTGCTGTTGACGCTGCTGGTGCCGCTGCTGGCCGCGTGCGAGCGCGAGCCGGTCGAACTGGCCGGTGCGCAGTCCGAACCCGCCGCGGCCGTGCGCCAGTTGGTGGGGCACCTGCAGCGCGATGATCTGGTTGGGTTCGCCCGAGCCGCCGTACCGCCCGCGGATTACGCGGTCTTCGAGCAGGCCTGGCGCGAAGACCGCAGCCGCTGGCCGTTGAGCGAACTGCCGCTGGAAAAACAGCTCGTGCCGATGCTCGCCACGCTGGCCAAGCCGGGTTCCGAACAGCGCCTGCGCCGCGATTTCGATCGCCAGTTCGCCCGCCAGGATCGCGATCTGCGCGAGGCCGCGCGCTCGCTGGGACTGTTCGGCGTGCAATACGTACAGAACGAACCCCGCTATTCGGCGATCCAGCGCCAGCACTACACCCAGGTGCTGACCGCCCTGAGCGCCTGGGCGCAGGAAGCGCCGCTGTCGGATCCGGCGCTGGCGCGCAACACCATCCAGAAGCTGGCCGCCGCGGCGCGCAAAACCGGGTTCACCCGCGCCGATCAGATGCGCGAGGCCGGCATGGAGGAAAGCCTGCGCCGGCTTTCGCCGTTCTTCGCCGAAGCCAAGGCGACCTTCACACGCTATGGCCTGCCACTGGAAACCACCCTGGCCCATCTGCGCACCGGGCTGGTCAAGCAGCAGGGCGATCGCGCCACCGTGCGCATCCACTATCCGCTGGGCGACACGGAGATCGACAGCCAGGTCAGTCTGGTCCGACGCGACGGGCACTGGTACCTGAGCGATTACCTGGACGAAGCGCAGCGCCTGCGCCCGCCGCCCGAGCCCTCGCCCGACACGGTGGCCCCGGCCCAGGCGCCGCCCGTCTCGCCGCCTTGATGGGGCGCCGGGGAACTTCCGGCTTCGTGCCTTGATCCTGCCGGTTACCGCCGCCGCCGCCGCACCGCCGTCTTTGCGTTCCGTACCGGCCCCTGGGCCATAATGCCGCCGATGCCTGAACAGAATTCCCTGCCGTTTCCGGAAGCTTCGCCCCCGCCGCCCGAGCAAAGACCCGAGGCGCCCCGCGCGGAACCGCCGGAACCTCCCCGCGAGCCGATGGTGCCGCTGGCGCCGGTGCGTTCGGCGCGCCGTCCGTGGTGGGCGCGGCTGCTCGGCCGCATCGCCGACCCCTGGCTGGCGCTGCGGATCGAACCGGAAAGCCCGCGCGAAGTCGTCGATGCCCGCCCGATCTGCTACGTACTGGAAGACTACGGTCTGTCCAACGCGCTCATCCTGGATCGCGCCTGCCGTGACGCCGGGCTGCCCTCGCCGCTGGTGCCGCTGCCGGTGGCCGGGGATCCGCTCGGCCGCAAGCGGGCCTACGTGGCGCTGTCACGCCGCAATGCCAGTTCGCTGATCGCCGATCAGAACGCCGGCAAGACCCATTCCGGTTCGCTGGCCAAGCTGCTGGAAGCCCATCGCCTGCATCCGGATCTGGACGTGCAGCTGGTGCCGGTGTCGATCTTCGTCGGCCGCGCGCCGGACAAGCAGAGCGGCTGGTTCTCGGTGCTGTTCTCGGAAAACTGGGCCATTGTCGGCCGCTTCCGGCGACTGCTGGCGATCCTGCTGAACGGACGCGGCACCATCGTGCGTTTCGCCCCGCCGGTGTCGCTGCGCGATACGGTCGCCGAAGGGCTCGATCCGGAACGCACCGTGCGCAAGCTGTCGCGCGTGCTGCGCACGCACTTCCACCGCATCCGCGAGGCGGTGATCGGCCCGGATCTCTCCACCCGCCGCCTGCTGGTGGATCAGGTGCTGGCCGCCGAGCCGGTGCGCGAGGCGATCGCCGAGCAGGCCAAGCGCGACAAGAGCAAGCCGGAAGACGCATGGAAAAAGGCGCACGCCTATGCGTGGGAAATCGCCGCCGACTATTCCAATCCCGTCGTGCGTTCGGCCAGCTTCCTGCTCTCGCACGTCTGGAACCAGATCTACGACGGCGTGCTGGTGCATCACCTGGACAAGGTCAAGCAGGCCGCGCCCGGCCATGAAGTGGTCTACGTGCCCTGCCACCGCAGCCACATGGATTACCTGCTGCTCTCGTACCTGCTGTACGAACGCGGCATCGTGCCGCCGCACATCGCCGCGGGCATCAACCTCAACCTGCCGGTCGTGGGCACGCTGCTGCGCAAGGGCGGTGCGTTCTTCATGCGCCGCAGTTTCCGTGGCAATCCGCTGTATTCGGCCGTGTTCACCGAATACGTCGCGCAGCTCGTGTCCGGTGGTTACTCGCTGGAATATTTCATCGAAGGCGGACGCTCGCGCACCGGCCGTCTGCTGCCGCCGAAGGGCGGCATGATCGCGATGACCGTGCGTGCCTTCCTGCGCCAGCCGCGCAAGCCGGTGCTGTTCCAGCCGGTGTACATCGGCTACGAAAAGATGATGGAAGGCAACAGCTACCTCGACGAGCTGAGCGGCCGGCCCAAGGAAAAGGAATCCATCTGGCAGCTGCTGTGGGGCATCCCGAAGGTGCTCAAGCAGAACTACGGCCAGGTGGTGGTGAATTTCGGCGAGCCGATTCCGCTCAACGACGTGCTGTCCACGCACGCGCCGGAATGGGATGGCAAGCCGTTGCCGGAGGAAGAAAAGCCGGCGTGGCTGTCGGACACCATCGACACGCTGGCGCAGTGCATCCACGTCAACATCAACCGCGCCGCCGACGTGAACCCGATCAACCTGCTCGCGCTGGCGCTGCTGTCCACGCCCAAGCACGCGATGGGCGTGGCGGATCTGGTGGCCCAGATCGAACTGTCCAAGACGTTGCTGGCGGAACTGCCGTATTCGGATAGGGTGACGGTGACGCCGCACTCGCCCGAACGCATCATCGCCCACGGCGAGGACATCGGCGTGCTCCGCCGCATCAAGCATCCGCTTGGCGACGTGGTCAGCTTCGACAGCGACGACACCGCCGTGCTGATGAGCTATTACCGCAACAACGTGCTGCACCTGTTCACCGCGTCCGCGTGGATCGCCTGCTGCTTCCAGAACAACCGGCGCATGAGCCGCGCCGGCGTGCTGCGCCTGGGGCGCGGGCTGTATCCGTTCCTGCAGGAAGAACTGTTCCTGCCGTGGACCGAGGACGAGTTCACCGAACGCATGGATCGCACGATTGATCTGTTCGTGCGCGAAGGCCTCCTGCAGCTGATCAACGAAGACGACGGCGGCATCCTGGCGCGCAACGCCGGGCAGACCGATGAAGTGTTCCGCCTGCGCGCGATCGGCCATTCGCTGCAACAGGCATTCGAGCGCTATTACATCGCGATCTCGGTGCTGGTGAAGAACGGCCCGGGCAAGCTCGGCGCCGCCGAGCTGGAAAGCCTGTGCCAGCAGGCCGCGCAGCGCCTGAGCCTGCTGTACGCGCCGGCCGCGCCCGAGTTCTTCGACAGGACGCTGTTCCGCAGCTTCATCCAGAAGATGCGCGAACTGCGGCTGGTGTGGCCGGACGAAAACAGCAAGCTGGTGTTCGACGAACGGCTCGACGCCTGGGCCAAGGACGCCAAGGTGATCCTCGGGCGCGAACTGCGACACACGATCGAGCGCGTCAGCCCGGAAGCCGCGGTGGTGGAGCCGGTGGCGCCGGCGGAGTGATCCGCATGCGGCGTTGCAGCCGCGCGGTCACGAAGCACTGAGCGGAATCTCCCTGGCGGACCCAGCGCCCTCCCCACGGCGCACGG
>JAEWBY010000043.1 GCA_023390905.1 Pseudomonadota bacterium
CTGGAAAACGATGTCACTGTGCGAACTGTCGTCGCGAATGACGAACGGAATCTGGAAAACCTGCGTGCCATCGACAACGTTCGCGATATAGACGCCGGATACGAGATCGGAAGGGACCGACCATGAATCGGTCACGCTCCAGTTTCCGGCATCGACCAGACCGGTCGATGGGTCGGTCAACGGATTTGGCTGGATGACGGACGTCGCAGCCTGATGCTGGATCGTGGTGATGAGCCGCGCGCCATCGCCATTATAATAGCCCAGCCGATAGATATTGATCTGATAGTTCGGGTTTCCGGTATGATTGTTGATCTTGAAATCAACCTGTCCGCCGAGATTGGTGCTGATCTCGGTCGTGAAGCCCTGAATAAGGGTGGAATCCTGGCCTGGGTTGATCTGCCAGACGCTTTGCGGCGTTCCCGCCTTCTGGTTCTCGAGAACGATCGCATTCGGGGTTACGGCCAATGTCGTTGCGCCACCGGCCGGATTGCTGCTCGGGACGCTCAGCGCCGTGAATAATGTGGTCGCGACCGGAAGAACGCTCGCGCTCTGAACCACGTTGATGTCAGGTGACGTAACATTCGGCTGCACGCTCACCGATTGCGCGGCGGAAACCACCGGGATCGTGGCATTGCCACCGCTGTGCAATGTCGATGTCGAGGCGGGCGTTGTCGCCAGCGGCAGGCTGCTCGATCCGATCCGGGCATGCGGATCAACGGTGACGTTGGCATCCGGGGCGATGCTGCCGTCGGGCTGAGCAACTGGCGTCGGTGCGCCGGACGCCTGCCCTACCGTGGGAGACGCGAACTGCACCATGGTCTGATTCTGGCCGTCGCGGTGCAGAACGCACGCTTCGGGCGGACGGGCGACGGCTCCGTGCTCGTCCTGGTTCGATGGTCCTGATGCAGCCAGGCTCGGAGGAGAAAGAGCGGCATCGAGCAACGCAATCGCCATCGACGACATAACGCCGCTGCTCACCGCCGCACCCACGCGCGGCGTGCTCAGCGCCGGCACGGGCGGACCGACCACCAGCAGCGCCCACCCGGTCACCGATTCCCGCCCGGGACAGAAAACCCGGTAGCCCAAACATGCGATGTGCCCGCAGGCATCGGCATCCGGCCTGAACATCAACCCGGCGAGCAGAGGCACCGTCAGCGCCTGCCCGCATTTCACGGCCGTACCGTCGGCCAGCAGCACAGCGCCGTTCGCCGGCAGTTCGGTGACGCGAATATACGATTGCGACGGAGAATAAAGAGAAGCGTCAGGAGGCTGAATGCCGATCGGTCTCGGCCTGTCGCCCTGCGGAACGTGCAACACAGTGACGAGAGGCGCCGCACTGTCCGCTCGACCAGCCGGCGCGGCGGCCAGACCCGCACTGTCGGCCACGCGGAACCTGAGCGCCGACAATTGTGCGAGGGTGAGAGCCTGTCCGTTAACAACCGGTGTCACGCCATCGGAAAGAAAAACCTCGCCGCGCGCCGGCAAGGCGGTGACGGCGACAGTGAAGTCCGGCGCAAGATCGGCGATGTCGAAAGGCGTCGCGGTGAGAGGCGGCACATGACGATCATGCGAGACGGCTAGCGAGGACGAACCCTGGCTCAGCATCGTGAGCGCCTCTCAGCAACAAACAAATCCGATTTAATAAATTAAATATTATATTCCGATAAATAAAAGTCAATTCGCTCTATTTAATTATAAATAACAAGACTGCGATTAACGGCCTTCACGCATTAACCATATCCGCGTCATCACCCTCTTTCTTTCAGCATCAAATTGAACTGGCCGCGGCGACCGCATCACTTACACGGTTTCAACAAGATCAATCAGATAGGACCCGTAACCGCTCTTCTCGAGCGATTTGGCGAGGCAGAGCACCTGCTCGCGATCGATGAATCCCTTGCGGAATGCAATTTCCTCGAGACACGCGACCTTCATGCCCTGCCGCCGCTCGAGGGTCTGCACGAAGCTCGCGGCATCGATCAGGGACTCGAACGTGCCCGTGTCCAGCCAGGCGAAGCCTCGCCCCATGCGCTCGACATTCAGCGCGCCGGCCGCGAGATAGCAAAGCTGCAGATCCGTGATCTCGAGTTCTCCTCGCGCCGACGGCTTCACCTGCGACGCGTAGCGCACAACGTCATTGTCGAAGAAATACAGGCCGGTGATCGCCCAGTTCGAGCGCGGATTGGCAGGCTTCTCTTCGATGCTGACCGGTCGGCCGCTGTCGTCGAAGGCGACGACGCCGTAACGGGCCGGGTCGCGCACATGATAGGCAAAGACCGTCGCGCCGGATTCGCGCTGCGCGGCGGACGCGAGCAGTTCCGGCAGTCCGTGGCCGAAGAAAATATTGTCGCCGAGCACCATCGCCACGCGATCGCCGCCGATGAAATCCGCGCCGATGATGAAAGCCTCGGCCAGTCCGGCCGGCCGAACCTGCTGGGCATACCAGAAACGAACGCCCCACTGGCTGCCGTCGCCCAGCAGCCGCTCGAACTGATGATGATCCTCGGGCGTGGTGATGATGAGAATATCGCGAATGCCGGCGAGCATGAGGGTCGCCAGCGGATAGTAGATCATCGGCTTGTCGTAGACCGGCAGCAGCTGCTTGCTGATTCCTCGCGTGATCGGATAGAGCCTCGTTCCGCTGCCCCCTGCGAGTACAATGCCCTTCAGCATGCTGGCATGTCCGCAGGTGCAAGAAGGCAGGCAAGGCATTTCTCGAGGGAGAAGCGCCAGTGCGGAAGCGCCACTCCGAAAACCTGCTCGACCCTGGAGCAATCGAGACGCGAGTTGCGCGGACGGCGCGCCGGGGTTGGATACTCGTCGGTCGTGATCGCCTGAAGCTCTGGCACCGGCAATCCGCGACGCTCGAGTTGCTCGAAGATGGCGGCGGCGAAGCCGTGCCAGCTCGCCTCGCCTTGTGCCGCAAGATGATAGATTCCACCGACATGACCGTCATCAACGGTCCGGGCCTGATGCACGATCGTCAGGATCGCTTCGGCAAGATCGGCTGCCGAGGTCGGCGACCCGCGCTGATCGCTGACCACCCGGACGGTGGATTGCGTCGCGGCCAGCCGCAGCATGGTCCGCACGAAGTTCTGTCCATACGGGCTGTAGACCCACGCGGTCCGCAACACGACCGCGTCCGGGTTTGCGTCGCGCACCGCGATTTCGCCCTCGAGCTTCGAGCGGCCGTAGACGTTGAGCGGGCTCGTTGGATCGTCCTCGCAATACGGCGAAGGCTTGCGGCCATCGAACACGTAATCGGTCGACACGTGGATGAAGGGAACACCCTGCCGCCTCGCCGCGGCGGCCAGTCGCCCGGCGGCGTCGCGGTTCACCCGGTTGGCGCGCTCCGGTTCGCTTTCCGCACGATCGACCGCCGTATACGCCGCAACATTGATGATGGCGGCCGGTGAGATTCCGGCAATCGCATCGGCGATATTGCAATCCTGCTCGAGATCGATGGCCGGACGTCCGACGCAGACCGCTGCCAGATTCCGTCGCGCGGCCGCATCGTGAA
>JAEWBY010000097.1 GCA_023390905.1 Pseudomonadota bacterium
CGTCCACCGTGGCCACGCGGCCGTCGAAGCTGCGCGCGGGGTAGGCCCCGGCGCGCCCGGTCAGCGCCTGCCCGGCAGCCACGTCGGCCAGCTCGGTTTCCGGCACCGGGAAATCCACGTACACGCGGTCGATGGCGTCCAGCGTGGCGATCACCGTCCCGGGCGTCACCAGCGCGCCGGGGCTGACCTGGCGGATGCCGAGCACGCCGGCGAACGGCGCGCGGATCACCCGGTCCGAGAGGTTGGCGCGGATCTGCGCGGCCTGCGCGCGGGCGGCGTCCAGGCTGGCGCGGGCGCTGTCCAGCGACGCACGCGCCACCAGCTGCTGCTGCACCAGCTGCTGCATGCGCCGATACTGCTGCTCGGCGTCCTTGCGGGTGGCTTCGGCCGAGGCCAGCAGGGCCTGCTGCTGCTGGCCGCTCAAGGTCACCAGCGGCGCCCCGCGCGCCACCTGCTGGCCGCTTTCGAAATGCACCTGCTGCACGGTCTCGCTGACCTTGGCGGTCACCGTCACCGCCTCGTGCGCACGCACCGTGCCCAGCGCGCGCAGGGTATCGTGCCAGTCCTGCTCGCGCACCGTCTCGATTTCCACCGGCACCGGCTGGCTGCCACGGCCGCCACCTTGGCCCGGTTTGTCCTGTTTGCCGCAGGCGCACAGGGCGAGGGCCGCAACGGCGGCGAACAGCAAGGAAAGGCGGCGGATCTGCGGCATGACGCGGCTCGTGCGGGGGGCTCGCGATTCTAGCCGGTGCGCGTCACGCGCCTCCTGTGCCATCGGCTTGGCGGAACGGTGTCAACCGTGGCCGCAGCCGCGCGTTACCCGACACGGCTCACACATCGCCGAACGCCAGCCAGGCCGCCAGCGCCAGCAGGCCGAGCACGATCATCACCCAGCGCAGGCTGCCGGGCTTCTCGCCCATTTCGACGGTGGGAATGCGGCGATGCGCCCGCAGTGCCAGTTTCGGGAGCTGTTTCGCGTGATCCGCGACATCGGCAGCACCGGCCGCCGCCTGTCGCGCCACGCGTCCCAGCAGCAGTTTCATCGCCCGCTGCTCGTCCGCGGGCAAGGCGCGCAACTCCGCGATCGCCTGCCGGATCGCCGGCAGATCCGCGCCACGCAGCAGCGCGACCGCGCCGTCCTGGTCGCCCCGTGCCAGCGCCTCCCTCACCTTCTGCACCAGATGCTCGCGGACCATGCCTGCTCCTCGTCACAGTGGAAGGAGTCTACGTCGCCACATCGGTCGGCGGACAAAAACGCGAACGCCGGCACAAGGCCGGCGTCCTGATCCACGCGAATGTCAGTTGCGGGGCTTGATCGCTGCCATCCGCCACCGGACGCTCCGGCCCTAACATCCATGTACGCATTCATGCCCGCAGCCGTTGCCTGAGGGCAACGGCTGGACGCGGTCACTCACCCCTCCCACTGCCCCAGCGCCGCCAGGCCGTTCGCCTTGGCGCGCTCGAACACCGTCTGCTGCGCCTTGGCCCAGTTGCCGGCCATGTCCTTGGCCCACAGGCCCAGCGCGGCCTGCTGCATCGCGCGGCCGTAGGAGAACGACAGCGGCCACGGGTTCGGGCCCATGCGGTTCATCGCGTCGAGGTGCGCGGTCGCGTCCTCGTCGCTCTGGCCGCCGGAGAGGAACACGATGCCCGGCAGGATCGCCGGCACCGCCGACTTCAGGCACATCAGGGTGGACTCGGCTACTTCCTCGACGCTGGCCTGCTCGGCGCAGCCCTTGCCCGGCACGACCATCGAGGCCTTCAGGATGGTGCCTTCCAGCATCACGCTCTGGTTGTACAGCGCGTCGAACAGCGAACGCAGCACCACTTCGGTGACCTCGTAGCAGGTGCCGATGTCATGGTCGCCATCCATCAGCACTTCCGGCTCGACCATCGGCACCAGCCCCTGCTCCTGGCACAATGCGGCATAGCGCGCCAGCGCGTGGCTGTTGGCCTCGATGCAGGTGCCGGACGGAATGTCGTCGCCGATGGTGATCACCGCGCGCCACTTGGCGAAACGAGCACCGAGCTTGTAGTACTCCTTGAGGCGGTCGCGCAGGCCATCCAGGCCCTCGGTCACCAGCTCGCCGGGGAAGCCGGCCAGCGGCACGGTGCCCTTGTCCACCTTGATGCCCGGGATCATGCCGTTGTCCATCATGTACTTGGCGAACGGCACGCCGTCCCTGGTGGACTGGCGAAGGGTCTCGTCGAACAGGATCGCGCCGGACAGGTACTGGTTGGCGTTCGGCGCGGTCAGCAGCAGCTCGCGGTAGGCGCGGCGGTTTTCCTCGGTGCACTCGATGCCGACGCCGTCGAAGCGCTTCTTGCAGGTGGCGGAGGATTCATCGATCGCGATGATGCCCTTGCCCGGGGCCACCATGGCGCGGGCGGTTTCGGCGAGTTGTTCGATGCTCATGGCGTGCGGCTCGGCTGGCGGAAGGAATCCGCGCATTATAGCCGGCCAACCGGAACCCCTACCCGCAGCCATCGGAGCCCGCATGGCGGACCCCGATGCCGGGAGCTTCACGGACGCGGCGCCACGGAGTGTCCGCCCCTTGCGAAGCTCAGCCCCGTGGGGTGCGGATCATTTCAGACCGCGTCTGCTGCCTGTAGGTGTTCTTGAGCTGATGCCGATTCATGTCGCCGCGCTTCGCCATGTCCGCCTTTACCTGTTCCAGGAAGGTGGCGAGGTCCTTGATGCCGCACTTGCCGCGCAACCCCGCTGGATCCTCGGCCTGCTTGCCCATGAAGGTCATCGTCGCAACGGTGTCGACCGCGCGCGGCGCCCTGATTTCCGGCTTCGGCATGAACTTCCACTGCTGCAAGGCAGCGACGGATGCCTGCGAAAACGCATCCCAGAATCCCTCGGCCGGCTCGGACTCACCCGTGCTGCTGGACCAGGACTTCAAGAGCGAGAAGTCGCTTGTTGAGCCGTCCGGATTGATGCGGTATCCAACCGCCAGGCAGAAATTGTA
>JAEWBY010000015.1 GCA_023390905.1 Pseudomonadota bacterium
GGCGCGACGGTTGCGCTGGCGGTCGTCGGCGCGGGTTGCGCGGCGGCGGCGGCGCGCTGTTCCTCGCGCACGCGGCGGGCTTCTTCCTCGCGCGCGCTGGCGGCGAGTTCGGCATCGGACATCTGCACTTCCTTGCCGGGCAGCAGGGTGTAGAAGTCGTACTGCGTTTCCTTCGGGGTTTCGGCCTGCGCCGGCTCGCGGCGCGCGGGCGCGGCGGTGGCCGATTCCGGCACCACCGCCTCAACATCGGCGCTGGCCACCGGCGCCGGTTGCGCATCCGGATTGGGTTGCGGGCGGAAGAATCCGTCGCCGTCCTTCTTCATCAGGCCGGGCGCGATGAAGTAGACCGCCAGACCGATCAGCAGGCCCAGCAGCAACCACACCCACGCCGGGGTGGCGTGGCTGGAATTCCGGGTGGCCTGACTTTTGCCGCGACGTGCCGCCATTACCTTGCTCCGCTCCTACATTTTCTCGGGCGCGTTGACGCCCAACAGGTTCATGCCGTTGGCCAGCGCCTGGCGAACCGCCGAGGCCAGCGCCAGCCGCGCATCGCGCGCGTCGGCGTCTTCGATCAGCACCGGCGTGCCGGCGTACCACGTGTGGAAAGCATAGGCCAGTTCGCGCAGGTACTGGGCGATCGCATGCGGTTCCAGCGATTCACCGGCGGCCTCGACCACTTCCGGATAGCGCGACAGTTCCACCATCAGGGCCAGCGACAGCTCGTCGTCCAGCCGCGACAGTTTCGCGAGCCCGTTGGCCTGATCGTGCGAATAACCCTTTTCCGCCGCCTGGCGATGCAGGCTGCACACGCGGGCGTGGGCGTACTGCACGTAGAAGACCGGGTTGTCGTTGCTCTGCTGGCGCGCCAGATCGATGTCGAAGGTCAACTGCGAATCGGGCTTGCGCGCGATGAGGAACCAGCGCACGGCATCGGAGCTGGTTTCGTCGATCAGATCGCGCAGGGTGACGTAGCTGCCGGCGCGCTTGGAAAGCTTCACTTCCTCGCCGCCACGCATGACGGTGACCATCTGGTGCAGCACGTATTCGGGCCAGCCCCGCGGGATGCCCACGTCCAGCGCCTGCAGGCCGGCCTTCACGCGGGCGAGCGAACCGTGGTGGTCCGCGCCGAGTTCGGTGATCGCGCGCTCGTAGCCGCGCTGCCACTTCGACAGGTGATAGGCCACGTCCGGCACGAAGTAGGTGTACGTGCCGTCGGACTTGCGCATCACGCGGTCCTTGTCGTCGCCGAAGTCGGTCGAGCGCAGCCACAGCGCGCCGCCTTCCTCGTAGGTGTGGCCCGAGGCGATGAGCGTGCGCACGGCTTCCTCGACCTTGCCGTCGCTGTAGAGCGAGCTTTCGAGGAAGTAGGTGTCGAACGAGACACCGAACGCGGCCAGATCCAGGTTCTGTTCGCGGCGCAGGTAGGCCACGGCAAACTGGCGGATCGCATCGAGGTTGTCCGGATCCTTCTGCCCGGTGACCGAATGACCCTCGAACTCGACCGTGTCGCCGGACAGATACGCCTGCGCGACATCGCCGATGTAGTCGCCGCGATAGCCGTCCTCGGGCCAGCCTTCGCTGTCCGGCGTCAACCCGCGTGCACGCGCCTGCGTGGACTTGGCGAGGTTGTCGATCTGCACGCCGGCATCGTTGTAGTAGAACTCGCGGCGCGTGTTCCAGCCATTGGCCGCGAGCACGCGCGCGATGCAGTCACCGATCGCGCCGGCGCGGCCGTGGCCCACGTGCAGCGGGCCGGTCGGATTGGCCGAGACGTATTCCACGCCGACCGTGCGTCCGGCCCCGCTCTGGTTGCGGCCGTAATCGGCGCCCTCCGCCAGCGCGGTGGCGACTTCGCGCTGGTAGGCACCCGCGCCAAGATGGAAATTGATGAAGCCGGGCCCGGCGATTTCCACCCGTGCGACGTCTTCGCTGGCCGGCAGCGCCTGGACCAGCGCGGTGGCGATCGCGCGCGGATTGCTGCGCGCGGCCTTGGCCAGCAGCATCGCCGCATTGGTGGCGAAGTCGCCGTGTTCACGCGTCTTGGGTCGCTCGACCACGAAATCCGGCGTGGCGGTGTCGGCCGGCAGGGTGCCGGCCTGGCGCAGGGCGTCGATGCCCTGGGCGATCAAGGCGCGTAGGGAGGCTTTCACGGAGGATCTGCAGAAGCTGCGGGACCGCGCATTTTACGCAGAACCCGGCAGCGCGTCCGGCGCGGCGCTGAATATCCGCGCCTTGCGCATGGCCACGCGGCGGCGCTGCGCCGCGATCGCGCCACGCGCGGCCTGCCACGTCAGACCCAGCCGCGCGCGGCCATCGAGACCGGTGCGCCATCACCGACGATGAAATGATCGAGCAGCCGCACATCAAGCAGGGCAAGCGCTTCCTTGAGCCGGACGGTGACGCGGCGGTCCGAATCCGAGGGTTCGGCGCAGCCGGAAGGATGGTTGTGGCCGACGATGACCGCCGCGGCGTTGTGCGCCAGCGCGCGCCGCAGCACCTCGCGCGGGTGCACTTCGGTGCTGTCGATGGTGCCGCGGAACAGTTCCTCGAATGCGAGCGCGCGATGGCGCGTGTCCAGGAACAGCACGGCGAACACTTCCTGCGGATACGGCCGCAGCCGCTGGGAGAAATAACGCGCGGCCGCGTGCGGATCCTGCACGCCCTCGCCGCGTTCCAGGCGGGCGGCGAGCTCGCGCCGGCCCAGTTCCAGCGCGCCGGCGATCAGGCAGGCCCGCGCCGGCCCCAGTCCCGGTAGATCGGCCAGTTCGAGCGGGCTGCGCTCGAGCAGGCTGCGCAGGCAGCCCTGGCTGGCCAGCAGATCGCGGGCGGTGGTGACCGCATCGTTTCCGCGCAGGCCGGAGCCGAGGAACAGGGCAAGCAATTCAGCATCGGATAGTACGCTTGCACCGCGATGCAGCAGTTTTTCCCGGGGCCGCTCGCCGGCCGGCCATTCTCGTATGTGCATGATGAGACTTTGCCGGGGAGGCCACGCGCATCGCCATCAGGCTTCACCGGGCTTTCGTTTAAGCTAATCGCCTGTTCGTCTGTAGGAAACAACCGTGACGGGAAGTCCCATGCCGAGCTCCCTGCAGGGCCAGCGCATCCTGCTGTGCGTGGGCGGCGGGATCGCCGCCTACAAGTCGCTCGAACTGGTGCGCCGCCTGCGCGATGCGGGCGCGGACGTGCAGGTCGCGATGACCGAGGGCGCCCAGCAATTCGTCACGCCGCTGAGTTTCCAGGCGCTCTCCGGGCATCCGGTGCGCACGAGCCTGTGGGACAGTGCCGCCGAAGCGGCGATGGGCCACATCGAGCTGGCGCGCTGGGCCGATCGCATCGTGCTGGCGCCGGCCACGGCGGATCTGCTGGCCCGGCTCGCGCATGGTTTCGCCAATGATCTGGTGACCACGCTGTGCCTGGCGACCACTGCGCCGATCACCGTGGCGCCGGCCATGAACCATCGCATGTGGCAGCACCCGGCGACGATGGCCAACCTCGCCACCCTGCGCGAGCGCGGCGTGCAGATCATCGGGCCGAACGATGGCCCGCTCGCCGAGGGCGAGTCCGGCCCGGGGCGGTTGAGCGAGCCGGAGCAGATCGTCGCAGCGATCGCCGGCCAGGCGCAGTCGGCGGTGATGGCGTCGGAGGATCGTTCCCTGGCGGGGATGAAGGTCGTGGTCAGTGCCGGCCCGACGTACGAGGATCTGGATCCGGTGCGCTATCTGGGCAACCGGAGCAGCGGCAAGATGGGCTTTGCCGTCGCGGCCAGCGCGGCACGGCGCGGCGCGCAGGTGGTGCTGGTGGCCGGGCCGGTCAGCCTGCCCACCCCGGCCGGCGTCACCCGCGTGGACGTGCGATCGGCGGCGCAGATGCGTGAAGCGGTGTTCGCGGCGTTCCCCGCCGACATCTACATCGGTGCGGCCGCGGTGGCCGACTACACGCCGCGCGCGGCCGCGCTCAGCAAGATCAAGAAAAGCGGCGAGACGCTCGCGCTGGAACTGGTGCGCACGCCGGACATCCTGGCCGAGGTCGCCGCGCAGACACAGGGCCTGAAGCTGGTGGTGGGCTTCGCGGCCGAGACCGACAACGTCGAGCACTACGCGCGCGGCAAGCTGCAAGCCAAGCGTCTGGACATGATCGTGGCCAACCAGGTCGGCATCGCCGATGGCGGCTTCGAGAGCGATCACAACGCGATGACCGCCTACTGGAATGGCGGCGAGCGCGATTTTTCCTCCGCGCCCAAGACGCGCCTGGCGGACGAGCTGATGGATCTCATCGTGGAGCGGATGAACGCATGAACGAGCCCGGGCTGCAGGCCGTGGAAGTGAAGCTGCTGGACCCCCGTTTCGGCGATGAATGGCCGCTGCCGGCCTACGCCACGCCCGCCAGCGCCGGCATGGATCTGCGCGCCGCGCTGGATGCGCCACTGACGCTGCAACCGGGCGAGACCGCACTGGTGCCCAGCGGACTGGCGATCCACCTGGCCGATCCGCACCTGTGCGCGGTGGTGCTGCCGCGCTCGGGGCTGGGCCACCGGCACGGCATCGTGCTCGGCAACGGCACCGGCCTCATCGATGCCGACTACCAGGGCCCGTTGCTGATCAGCGTCTGGAATCGCGGGCACGAAGCCTTCACCATGCAGCCGGGGGATCGCATCGCCCAGCTGGTGGTACTGCCCATCGTGCGGGCGCAGTTGCAGGTGGTGGATACATTCGCGGACAGCACGCGCGGCGCCGGTGGGTTCGGCCATACCGGCGTGCGCTGACAGGGGAGCGCGGGGTGAGCAGACTGAGCGATGGAAGCAGGCGATTGCCGGTGGGCGATCTCGGCCGGGCACTGCCATGGCTGGCGGTGCTGTTCGTGTTGCTGGCCGTCTGGTTCGGCTGGAGCGGCGTGCGCCAATGGCGCGATGCCGGCCGCGACGATGCGTTGCGGCGCTCTCGTGACCAGGCCGCGGGCGCGGTCGAATCCGCGTTCAACGCACAGACCGGGCAGCTGACCCAGCGTCTGGCGAGCGCGCCGGTGAAAAGCGCGCTCGCGGCCGGTGACACCGCCGCCGCCGCGCGCCTCATCCAGCACGGCTGGGCCGGCGCCGAGCAGGTCGAAATCCTCGGTGCGGAACTGGAAACGGCCTACGCCACGGCGGCCCAGTTCGGCTACAGCAAGCTGGCGCTGCTGGAAGCGGCGCAGAACGGCGAGGCCGTGGTGGCGCGCGTGGTGCGCGAAGGCAACCAGAATCTGTTCGGCGTGGCCGGCGCGACGCCCCGCGGCGTGGTGTATGTCCGCCTGCCGCTGTCCCAGCTCACCGACGGCTTCACCACCGTGCCGCTGCCCGATGCGACCTACCTGTCGCTGCGCCAGGGCAGTTTCGACGTCGCCCAGCGCGGCAACCAGTCGCTGGCCGAAGGGGCCGAGGTGCTGGCGCATGCGGTCGGCAGGACGGGCCTGCGCGTGGCCGCGGCAGCACCGGACAGCGAACCCGGCCCGCTCGGGCTGGGCGCGCTGGCCAGTCTGATTGCCGCCGCCTTGGCCGCGCTGCTGGCCGTCCTCGCACTGCTGGCCGCACGCGGCGGCCTGCGCCACTTCAGGCGCGGCGCGATGACCGGCACGGGCGAACACGGCATCGACGAACCCACCCTGGGCCAGACTCTGGAACGCAATCCGTTGCCCGTCACGCCGCGTAGCACCTCTTCACCCGAAGCTACAGGCAGCATGAGCAACGAAAGCCTTTCACTCGACATCGACCCCGGCATCTTCCGCGCCTACGACATTCGCGGCATCGTCGGGAAAAACCTCAACGCCGACGTCGCCGCCGCCATCGGCCAGGCGATCGGCACGGTCATGCAGGCGCAGGATCTGACCGACATCGTGGTCGGCCGCGATGGGCGCCTGTCCGGGCCGGATCTGGTCGACGGCCTGATCCAGGGCCTGCGCCGGGCCGGGCGCAACGTCATCGACATCGGCATGGTGCCGACGCCGGTGGCGTACTTCGGCGCCTACCACCTGCGCGCGGGCAGCAGCGTGGCGGTCACCGGCAGCCACAATCCCCCGGACTACAACGGCTTCAAGATCGTGGTCGGCGGACAGACGCTGTCCGGCGACGCCATCACCGATCTCTACCACCGCATCCGCGACGGCCAGCTCTACCAGGGCGCGTTGCCCGGCAATCTGGTGCAGCGCGATGTGTCGGCCGATTACGTGCAGCGCATCGCCGATGACGTGCAACTGGAGCGGCCGCTGAAGGTCGTGGTCGATGCCGGCAACGGCGTGGCCGGCGAGATCGCGCCGCGCCTGCTGGAAGCGATCGGCGCCGACGTCATCCCGCTGTACTGCGATGTGGATGGCAACTTCCCGAACCATCATCCCGACCCGAGCGAGCCGCACAACCTGGAGGATCTGATCCAGACGGTGAAGCGTTTCGATGCGGATCTGGGGCTGGCCTTCGACGGCGATGGCGATCGCCTCGGCGTGGTCACGAAGCAAGGCGCGGTGATCTTCCCGGATCGCCTGCTGATGCTGTTCGCCGCCGACGTGCTGGAACGCAATCCCGGCGCGATGATCATCTACGACGTCAAATGCACCGGAAAGCTGCAGGGCTGGGTGTTGCGCCACGGCGGCACGCCGCTGATGTGGAAGACCGGCCATTCGCTCATCAAGGCGAAGATGCGCGAGACCGGCGCCGAACTGGCCGGCGAGATGAGCGGCCACTTCTTCTTCCAGGAACGCTGGTACGGCTTCGACGATGGCCTGTACTCGGCCGCGCGCCTGCTGGAAATCCTGGCGCTGCGTGCGGAATCGCCGTCGGAAGTGCTGTCGGCGCTGCCGGACGGCATCTCCACGCCGGAGATCAAGGTGCCGGTGGAAGCCGAGACGCCGCATGCGGTGGTCGAGCGTTTCGTGGAGACCGCGCGCTTCGAAGGTGCACGCATTTCCACCATCGATGGCCTGCGCGCGGACTGGGAGGACGGCTGGGGCCTGTTGCGCGCCTCGAACACCACGCCGATTCTGGTGCTGCGTTTCGAGGCCGATGACGATGCGGCGCTGGCGCGCATCAAGAACGCCTTCCGCTCGCACCTGGCGTTGATTGCACCGGATCTGGCGCCAACGTTCTGAACGACTCTGCTTTGCAGTGAAGGCCCGCGATGCGAATCGCGGGCCTTTGTCGTTCATGGGCAGGGGCTTACTGCTTGATCGGCGCGGGCGTGGAGCCCGGATCGAGGCTGGCGGTTTCCCCGGCGCCCGGAACCAGCCCTTTCATCTGGCGATAGCGTTGCAGAATCTGGCTGATTTCCACGTCCAGCTCCGTGCGCTGACGTTCAAAACCGGCCTGCAACTGCTGCTGCCGCACCAGTGCCACGTGACGCGCGCGGATGGCCGAAGCCTGCGCTTCGGACACCGGCTGCCCGGCCAGCTCCCGATCCCCGGCCGTCTGCAGCAGGGTGATCAGGCCTTCGCGCAGGCTCACCACGTTGTAGCGCGCGGTCTTGATGTTGTTGTCGACGATGGTGATGCGCTCGTTGAACACGCGACGCAGTTCGTCTTCGCTGCGGTAGGACAGCAGCATCGCCTGATCGGTGCGCCGGCGTGTTTCCTCCGCGGCCAGATCGATCTGCAACTGCGCATGCTCGGCCGCCGCCTGCGCGCGCTCGGCTTCGGACAGGGCCCGCTCGACTTCCGCCGTGCGCAGCCCGCTCTTGACGCTGATTTCCTCGCGGGCGCGTCCCACCGCTTCGGCCGGAAGCGCGTCGCTGCAGACGCGTTGGCCATTGTCGTTCCAGCAATACAGTTTCTTGTTGGCCGGCGGCGTCTGCGCCCAGGCCAGCGAGGCCAGCAACCCGCAGGGCACGATCCAGACCAGTGAACGCATTCGCATGATTGCAGCCCCCGCTGCCGTCATTCGGAAGATCCGCTGCCGTAGCGCGCCCGGTAGGCGAGCAGGCGATCGCGGTGATGGACAAGGTCGGCGCTTTCGCCGGCGAAAGCAAGCAGATCATGCAGGCTCGCCACCGCGATGACGGGAACGCCGGCCTCGGCGGCGACCGATTGCGCGGCCGACAAACGCGGCTCGTCCGCGCCTTCGCCCGGTTCGACCAGCACTTCTTGGCGATCCAGCGCCACCACGATGCCGGCCGGTCGCCCGCCACCGGCGCGGATCAGCGCGAGCGCTTCACGGATTGCGGTGCCGGCGGTGATGACGTCATCGACGATCAGCACCTCGCGGCCGTCCAGCGGCGCGCCGATCAGCAGGCCGCCTTCGCCGTGATCCTTGGCTTCCTTGCGATTGAAGGACAGCGGCAGATCGCGGCCTCGGCGGGCGAACTCGCAGCCCAGTGCGGTCGCCAGCGGAATGCCCTTGTAGGCCGGGCCGAACAACAGATCGAACCTGACCCCCGCCGCTTCCACGGCATCGGCGTAGCACGCGGCCAGATCGGCGATCAGCGCGCCGCTGTCGAAGCGGCCGGCGTTGAAGAAGTAGGGGCTCAGGCGCCCGGACTTCAGCGTGAACTCGCCGAATCGCAGGGCCTGCGCGTGCAGGGCGAGCTGGAGGAAACGGGCGCGGTGATCGGACATGGTGAAGAGCCGGGATCCGGAATGGGTGACTGGGGATCGAAAGCCTAACCCAAAGGGTGGCGGAGGTTCCGGAGCCGCTATGCTTCACGACTCCCGTCTCCCAATCCCGAATCCCGGCTCTTTCCATGCGCATCATCAGTTTCAACGCCAACGGCCTGCGGTCGGCCGCCACCAAGGGTTTCTTCGACTGGTTCGGCCAGCAGCAGGCCGATGTGCTCTGCGTGCAGGAGACCAAGGCCCAGGAACACCAACTGGCCGGCCCTGCGTTCCTGCCGGAGGGCTACAAGGCGTGGTTCCGCGATGCGACCACCAAGAAGGGATACAGCGGCGTGGCCATCTACAGCAGGCGCGAGCCGGATGAGTTGCGCACCTCGCTGGGTTGGGACGAGTTCGACGAGGAAGGCCGCTATCTGGAAGCGCGCTACGGCAATCTGAGCGTGGTGTCGTTCTACATCCCGTCCGGTTCCTCGGGCGAGCTGCGGCAGGGTTTCAAGTTCAGGGTGATGGAGTGGCTGGCCCCGGTGCTCGATGAATGGCTGCGCAGCGGCCGCGATTACGTGCTGTGCGGTGACTGGAACATCGTCCGCACGCGATTGGACATCCGGAACTGGACCAGCAACCAGAAGAATTCCGGCTGCCTGCCCGCCGAGCGCGACTGGCTCAACGGCCTGTGCGCCGAAGGCACCGGCTGGGTCGATGCCTATCGCGCGCTGCACCCGGAAGGCCAGGACTACACGTGGTGGAGCAACCGCGGCGCGGCGCGCGCCAACAACGTCGGTTGGCGCATCGACTACCAGTTCGTCACCCCCTCGTTGAGGGATCGTCTGCAGGCGTGTTCGATCTATCGCGATACGCGCTTCTCCGACCATGCCCCCTTCACGGTGGACTACGCCGAATGAGCACGCCTTCAGTGGATGCGGACACGTCCGTGCGCCGGCGCAAGCCCTGGCAGGAAGTACTGCTGAACCTGCGCGAGCCCAAAGTGCTGGTGATGCTGCTGCTCGGCTTCAGTTCCGGGCTGCCGATCTATCTGGTCGGCAACACGCTGGGCTTCTGGATGCGCAAGCAGGGCATTGATCTGGACACGATCGGATTCCTGTCCTGGGTCGGGCTGGCGTATTCGCTGAAGTTTGTCTGGGCGCCGATCGTGGACAAGGCCGATGCCCCGATATTCGGGCGCTGGCTGGGCCGCCGCCGTGGCTGGATGCTGCTGTCCCAGATCGTGGTGGCCCTGGCGCTGGCGGGCATGGCGTGGATGCAGCCCAAGGGCGGAGAGGTCCTCGTGTTCGGACTGGCGGTGGAGCACCTGCTGGTGTTCGGAGCGCTCGCGCTGGTGGTGGCGTTCGCTTCGGCCACGCAGGACATCGTCATCGATGCATGGCGCATCGAAAGCGCCGAAAGCAGCCAGCAGCTCGGCCTGCTCACTTCGTCTTCAGCGCTCGGATACCGCAGCGCGCTGCTGGTGACCGACGCGCTGATCCTGCTGATAGCCGCGCAGGTCGGCTGGGTGGGCTCGTACCAGATCATGGCGGTGCTGATGGCCATCGGCGTGCTCGCCACCCTGCTGGCGCGCGAGCCGGCGCGTGCGGTGATCGCCAGCGCGCACCAGGCGGCGTCGCTGTGGACCCCGCGCGGCCTGTTCGATGCGGTCATCGGCCCGTTCGTCGCGTTCTTCCGCGAACACCGGCAGGCCGCATTGCTGATGCTGGCGGCCATCAGCGTGTACCGGTTGGCGGACTTCATCATGGGACCGATGAACAACCCGTTCTACGTGGATCTGGGCCTGACCGAGCAGATCGTCGGATCCGTGCGCAGTTCGGTGGGGCTGGTGGCCTCGTTCATCGGCATCGCGCTGGCGGGCATGGTCGCCCTGCGCTGGGGCGTGATGACGGCCCTGCTGGTGGGTGCCATCCTGGGCCCGGCCTCGAACCTGGCGTTCGCCTGGCTGGCCTATACAGGGCCGGACACGCTGCATTTCGCCATCGCGATGTTCATCGACAACCTGGCGGGCGGCTTTGCGGGCACGGCGCTGATCGCCTACATGTCCAGCCTGACCAGCGTTGGCTATACCGCCACCCAGTACGCGCTGCTGAGTTCGTTCTATGCGCTGCTGGGCAAGGCGCTGAAGGGGCTGTCCGGCGTGGCGGTGAACGCGCTCGCCGAAGGGCGGACCCTGCTGGACGGCTATGCGCTGTTCTTCATCGGCACGGCATTGATCGGCATCCCGGTGGTGATCCTGTGCGTGCTGCTGATGCGGCAGGAGCACCGGCGCGCGCGATCGCCGACCTGAGCGAGCCGGGACTTGCCGAGGGGCGGGCGGCGGCGTATCTAGAGGCTCTGTCCGCCACGGCGCACGGCGGGCCAAGGGGAATCCATGACCGACATCGTGCTGCGGGACATCGACCCGATCCTGGCCGAGCGCATCCGGCGCATCGCGGGCGCGCGCGGCTGGAACATGCACGACACGCTGTTCAACCTGATCGAACAGGGCTTGTTCCATTGCGAGGCGGAAGTGCGCAGCGGTTTCGACAGCCAGGAAGTCGATGCGCTGACCGAAGCGATCAATGCCCTGCGCGACGTGCCCGCCGGCAAAGGCTTCTGATGCGCGAACCGATCAGGCGGGAAAGATCGTGCCCAGCACGCGGGCGCCGCGCGCCCCGGTGACCGAGGGCAGATTGCCCGCGCGTCCGGCCAGCGTTTCGCGGGCCAGCCAGGCAAAACCCATCGCTTCGACGAAATCCGGATCCAGGCCATGCGCCGCGGTGGATTCGACCTGCACGCCGGGCAGATGGTCGGCGATGCGCGCCATCAGGCGTGCGTTGTGCACACCGCCGCCGCACGCGAGCACGCGGCGCGTTCCTGGCTGGTGCGCGCGCAGGGCATCGGCGATGGTGCGGGCGGTCAGATCGAGCAGGGTCGCCTGGATGTCGGCGGCGCGCAGTTGCGTGTCATCGAGCTGCGCTTCCAGCCAGGCCAGATGGAACTGCTCGCGGCCGGTGCTCTTCGGGGGCGGCAACGCGAACCACGGTTCGGACAGCAGCCGTTCCAGCAGCGGCGTGTCCACGCGCCCTTCGGCAGCGAAGCGGCCGCCGGCGTCGAAGGCCTGGCCCGTATGCCGTTCGCACCACGCATCGAGCAAGGCATTGGCCGGGCCGGTATCGAAGCCGCGCACCTGGCCCTGTCTGGGCAACAGCGTGAAATTGCCGATGCCGCCAAGATTGAGCACCGCGCGATCTTCATCCGCTGCGCGCAGCATCGCGGCGTGGAAGGCGGGCATCAGCGGCGCGCCATGGCCACCGGCGGCGACATCGCGGCGGCGGAAATCGGCAATGGTGGTGATGCCGGTCGATTCGGCGATGACGTTGCCGTCGCCGATCTGCCAGGTGAAAGGATGTTCGCCATGAGGACGGTGGCGGATCGTCTGGCCGTGCGAACCGATGGCGCGGACCTCATGCGCATGGACGCCGGCCTCTTCCAGCAGCGCCAGTGCGGTGCGTGCGAACACCTGGCCGACCTGCGTATCGAGCGCGCCGATCTCATCCAGCGAGGCATGGCCTCCCTGTCCCAGCGAGAGCAGCGAGGAACGCGCGCTGTCATCCCAGGGGAATGTCCGGCCATGCACGAGTTCGCACGCCACCGTGCCCTCGCTTTCGCCGAAGCGTACGAGTGCGGCATCGATGCCGTCGGCGCTGGTGCCCGACATCAGGCCGAGATAGAGGGTGCAAGCGGACGCTGGAACGGCGGACATGCGTGTTTCCCGGAAGGCCGCCGCGCAGTGAATGCGATTGCGCCTCCGCATTCAAGCGGAGGCGAGGATCAGCCGCGCTTGGGCTTGCCTGCGGAAGGCTTGCCGGCCGGCTTGGCGGCCGCGACCTGCGTCGCCGCGGTGGCCGGCGTTTCCGGCGAAACATCGGCGTAGATGATGTTCTCGACCGTGCGGATGCGCGCCAGCGCGTTGGCCGTGTAGGTGCGGAACGACGCGAGCTGCGCACCGGACAGCGGTTCGGGCGGCGGCATCGTCACCGAGAGCGGATTGCGATGCACGCCGTTGATGCGGAATTCGTAATGCAGATGCGGGCCGGTCGCCAAGCCGGTCGAGCCGACGTAGCCGATGACCGTACCCTGCGCGATGCGCTGGCCCACCTTGATCTTGCCCAGGCGCGACATGTGTCCGTACAGCGTGGTGTGTCCGCGGCCGTGGTCGAGGATCACCACCCGGCCGTAGCCGTTCTGCCAACCGGCGAACTGCACGCGCGCATCACCGGCGGCCATGATCGGCGTGCCCGTGCTGGCGGCGTAATCCACGCCCTTGTGCATGCGCATGCTGCCGAGCACCGGATGCCGGCGCGCCCCGAATTTCGAGCTCAGGCGCGCATACGGAATCGGCATGCGGATGAAGCTCTTCTTCAGCGGACGGCCGGCGGCGGTGAAGTATTCGGGCTTGCCGCCGGGGCGGGCGAAGCGGAATCCGGAATGCAGCTTGCCATCGACCGTGAAGGTCGCTGCCTGCACCGGCCCGGTGCTGATCAGTTCGCCCTCGCGCCAGGTCTGTTCGACCACGACGCTGAAGCGATCGTCCGGCCCCAGATCGGAATTGAAGTCGATGTCGTACTTGAAGATGTCATCGGTCAGCGAATTGATGTTCGCCCCGGTGAGGCCAGCCTTGCGCGCCGAGCGGTTCAGCGATCGTCCGACCTTGCCGCTCAGCACCACGGTGCGCGTCGTGGTTTCGCGTTCGATGACGCGCTCGCGGACCTTGTCCCCTTCGATCGTCAGCTCGACGCGATGTTGCGGGTCACGGTCGTAGCGCAGCGTGCGCAGTTCGCCCGTCACGGGCAGATCGAAGGCCAGCTCGGTGCCGGGCTTCAGGCGGGTCAGCGCCTTCTTGGCCTCGGCATCCTCCAGCAGCGCATGCATGGTGGCCGCCGGAATGTTCAATTCCTCGAAGATGGAGCCCAGCGTCTGTCCCGGACGCACGCGCACGATCTGCCAGCTGTCGCCGGCCATGCCATCGATCTTCGATTGCGACAGCACGGGCAGGCGCAACGCCAGCGTGGCGCGCGAATCGGTCACGGGCGTCGGCTGGATGGCATTGGAAAAGCCCGGAACGATGGTCGCGATCAGCACGCCCATCGTGGTGAACAGGCTCGCGTGGATCCAATGGCGACGCGTCCAGCGCCCGGCTGGCAGGTGTTGCTTGACCCGCTGGTGCAGCGCCGTATCGCGAAGGACTTCCAAGCGTTGCTGGAACCGTTGCCTGCGGCGGCTGCCGTCCCCGTGTGTATGCATCGATGTCGACCCCGGGCCCAACAGAGGCCCAATCGGCGTACCATAAACACACGAAATCCTCGCGTCAAACCATTGAGCCAATTGGTTTTTTTGTCTCGTGTCACGATTAACCCGTGTTTAACTTAGTATTCACCTTCGTCGCCGGCCATTCAGTCGGCTCGCTTTCGGAACCTGTGCCTTGTCCTCCGTTGATGCCCTTGCCCTGATCGGCCGTGGTGCCGATGAAATCCTCAAGCCCGAAGAACTCGAGGCTCGCCTCAAGCTTGGCCGCCCCCTGCGGGTGAAAGCGGGGTTCGACCCGACCGCGCCGGATTTGCATATCGGCCACACGGTATTGCTGAACAAGATGCGCCAGTTCCAGGATCTGGGACACCAGGTCATCTTCCTGATCGGCGACTTCACCGGAATGATCGGCGACCCGACGGGCAAGAACGTGACCCGCAAGCCGCTCACGCGCGAGGACGTCCTCGCCAACGCGCAGACCTATGCGGACCAGGTCTACAAGGTGCTCGATCGCGACCGGACCGAGCTGCGTTTCAATTCCGAGTGGTTCGGCCAGATGTCCGCGGCGGACATGATCAAGCTGGCGGGCCAGCACACCGTGGCGCGAATGCTCGAGCGGGACGACTTCGCCAAGCGCTATGCCGCCCAGCAGTCGATCGCCATCCACGAATTCCTCTACCCGCTTGTGCAGGGGTATGACTCAGTCGCATTGAAGGCGGACGTCGAGCTCGGCGGCACGGATCAGAAGTTCAACCTGCTGATGGGGCGCGGCCTGCAGGAACACCACGGCCAGCCGCCGCAGATCGTCCTGACGATGCCGTTGCTGGAAGGCCTGGACGGCGTGCAGAAGATGTCCAAGTCGCTGGGCAACTACATCGGCATCAGCGAGCCGGCCATCGATATCGTCACCAAGACCATGAAGATCGGTGACGAGCTGATGTGGCGATGGATCGAACTGCTGAGCTTCGATATCAGCGCTCAGGAAGCGGCTTCGCTGAAGCAGGCGGTCTCAACCGGTGAGCTGAATCCGCGTGACGTGAAGCTTCGCCTGGCGCGCGAACTTGCGGCTCGTTTCCACGATGCGGCGGCGGCGGACACCGCCGTGTCGGGCTGGCATGCAGTCGTCACCGGTGAAGGCGACACATCGCTGTTGCCGCTGCAGGAAATTGTCGTGCCCGCCGAAGGGCTGCGTATTGGCGCCCTGCTGACGGCCGCCGGCATCACGCCCAGCAATTCGGAGGCCGGGCGCAAGCTCAAGGAGCGCGCGGTGAAGGTAGACGGTGGAGTGGTCGAGGACGCCAGTCGAGTCTTCCTGCCGGGATTCGAAGGCGTGTTGCAGGTAGGCAAACGCAACTTCGCCCGTGTGCGTCTGAACGCCGCGTCGAGCTGAACCACATCGCGTGTCACGAGAGTGAAAAATTTTGCTCCCGGCTCTTCCCAAAAGCCGGCCGAGGGGTCATACTTTCCCTCCCCCGTCGCAGGGGCGCTTCCCACCTCGGGATGACGCCGTAACGCCAGGGGGCGCTTCAAAAAATTCCCATTGGGGTCTTGACGAAGTGAAAAGGGGTCGCCATAATGTGCGGCTCACCTCGACGGAAACGTCGGGAGACGAAGGAAGGCGCTGAGGCCGACTTCGAGTTCTTTGAAAGTGTGCGCAGGTGACTTGTGTGG
>JAEWBY010000041.1 GCA_023390905.1 Pseudomonadota bacterium
CGGTCCACGTCGCCCCGTGCCCCGCCCTCAGACCGCGTCCGAGAGCGAGGTGAAGGTGAAGTCGCGCAGGCGCATCGGCGGGATCATCATGCTGAAGCGGGATTCGTCACCGCTGACGCGGATCGGCTTGCCCAGTTCGTCGATGTTGTTGAGCATTATCACCGGCGACTCGTTGAAGCGGAAGTTCTTCAGCGGGTACTTGATCTCGCCGTCCTCGATGTAGAAGGTGCCGTCGCGGGTCAGGCCGGTCAGCAGCACGGTCTGCGGATCGACCATGCGGATGTACCAGGTGCGGGTGACCAGGATGCCGCGCTCGGTGCCGCGCACCAGGTCCGAGGTGGATGCCTCGCCGCCGGACATGATCAGGTTGCCCGGGCGCGCGACTTCCTTGCGGCCCTGCTGCTGCGCCCAGTAGCGCGAGTAGAGCAGGTTGGCGACCTTGCCCTGGTCGATGATCGGCATGCGGGTTCGCGGCAGGCCCTCGCCGTCCCAGGGCACCACCGGGGCCTCGGCATCCCAGGGATCGGCCCAGACGCTCACGCGCGGATCGAACACCTGTTCGCCCAGCTTGTTGCCGCCGCCCTTCTTCGACAGGAAGCTGCGGCCCTCGTCGGCCTGGCGGGCGTCGAAGAAGTTCATCATGAAGGAGATGAGGCCGGCAGCCGCGTGCGGCTCCAGGATCACCGTGTACTTGCCCGGCTCCAGCGCGCGCGCATTGGCCGAGGCGCTGGCCTTGCGGATGGCGGTGCGCACGTCGCGGCCGGCATCGAAGGCGCCGATGCCGGTGACGTTGCGGCCCACCCAGCCCGAGCCGCTGCCGTCCTCGGTGCGCACGGTGCAGGTGTAGTCGGCGCTGGCCGAGGTCTGGTAGCCGAAGTTGCCGTTGCTGTTGGCGAAGGCCACGAAGCCGCGGCTGTCCTCGAGGAAGCCTGCCGCGACCAGCTTGTCGGCCCGGCAGGGCGTGATCGAGTCGGCGGCGACCTGGGCGCGGTACTCCGGGGTGATCGCCGCGGTGGCGTCGTCCCAGGTGTTGCTGGCGCGGTATTCCTGCCTGCCGATGGCCGGCATGAACTCGGGGTTCTCGGGCGCCAGCCGGGCGAGGTCCTCGGCGCGACGCACCACGCGCTCGAGCGAGGCGTCGTCGAACTCGTTGATGCTCGCGGTGCCGACACGCTTGCCGAAGGCGACCTCGACGGCCAGTTCGGTGTTGTCGACGATGCCGCTGGTGGAGACGTTGTTGAGCGCGAAGCGGATGTTGCCGTTGGTGGAGCCGGCCAGGGTCGCGGTGCACTGGTCGGCCTTCGACAGCGCGACGACCTTGTCGAGGATCGCCTTGGCCTGGGCTTCGGTGAGGATGGGCATGGTTCGAATCTCCTGGTCCGGTCAGCCGAGGTTGCGGGCGGTGTTGATGACGTTGATGCCGTTGAAGCGCGCGGTGCTGGAGCCGTGCGAAACGGCCGACACCTGCGAGGGCTGGCCCTTGCCGTCGAAGAAGGAACCGCCGAGGCGGTAGTCGGATTCGTCGCAGACCGCCACGCAGGCGTTCCAGAACTCCGGCGTGCGGATCTGGTAGGCCACGTCCTCGATCATGCCGGTGATGGCGCCGTTCTTGATCTCGTAGAACAGTTGCCCGCCGAACTGGGCGTTGTAGCGCTGCTGGTCGATCGAGAACGAACCGTCGCCGACGATGTAGATGCCGTCCTCGACGTCCTTGACCATGTCGGCCACCGACAGCTTCGACGTGCCGGCCGCCAGCGACACGTTGGGCATGCGCTGGAACTGCACGGTCGACCAGGAGTCGGCGTAGCAGCAGCCGTCGGACTCGGTCTTTCCGAGGATGTGGGCCTGGTCGCGGATGGTCTGGTAGTCCACCAGGATGCCGTCGCGGATCAGGTCCCAGCGCTTGCACTTCACGCCTTCGTCGTCATAGGCCACGGCGCCGAGGCTGCCGGGCTGGGTCTTGTCGGCGAAGATGGTCACCTGGTCGCTGCCGTAGCGGAAGCCGGATTCGCGCTTGTCCAGGGTCGCGAAGCTGGTGCCGGCGTAGTTGGCCTCGTAGCCGAGCACGCGGTCGAGCTCCAGCGGATGGCCGACCGACTCGTGGATGGTCAGCCAGGTGTGCGAGGGGTCTAGCACCAGGTCGTAGCGGCCGGGCTTGACCGAGGGCGCGGACAGCTTCTCGCGCGCCTGCTTCGCCGCGGCCACGGCGTCCTCGACCATGTCGTAGGAGTGGCCGTAGTTGACCACGCCGTTGGGCGACACGTACTTCTGCGCCGGGTCGCCGTCGAAGTACTCGTAACCCAGGCCCATCGGCGAGGACAGCCCCGAGCGCGAGCGGAACTTGCCGCTGGCCTTGTCGATGGCGGTGACCGTCATCGGTGCCCAGATGCGGTGCACGTCCTGGTCGATGTAGGAGCCGTCGGTGGAGGCGAAATACTTCTGTTCGTTGACCGTGAACAGGGTGGAGTTCACGAAATCGGCGCCGGCGTTGATCGCCGCGGCGTTGACGCCCAGCAGCAGCTCGACCTTGTCCTTCACCGGCACGTCCATCGCGTTGCGGCGGATCGGCGTGCGCCAGGACACCTCGCCGTGGCCGGGCGCGGCCGCGAACCGCACCGGGGCGGTCTGCATCTTCGCGTTGGCGCGGGCGATCGCCGCCGCCTGGCGGGCGGCACCGGCCACGGCGTCGGGCATCAGGCTGTTGGTGGCCGCGAAGCCCCAGGCGCCGCCGGCGATCACGCGCACGCCCACGCCGGTGGATTCGGTGTTGACCACGTTCTGCACCTTGTCCTCGCGGGTGACCACGAACTGGCGCAGATAGCGGCCGATGCGCACGTCGGCATAGGTGGCGCCGGATTCGCGCGCGGCCGCCAGCGCGGCGTCGGCGAGCATCTTCTTGCGTCCGACGTCGATGGTGGTGGCGAGTTCCTCCGCGGCGATGGCGCGGGTGAACAGGGAGGGCAGCATCAGGCCACCGAGGCCGATGCCGCTGCATGCAAGGAAATCACGTCTGTCCAAGGCGGTGTCCCCGGGGTTGTGCGCGTGGATTGGATGCTCCGGCAGGCCGGTGCATCCATGCCGCCGGGGCTCTCCGATTCTTGACGTGGCGTTCGCGGGGGGTCAACCAACCAATGGCACGGTCGCGGCGCCTCAGCCGAGGTTTCGTGCGGTGTTGATCACATTCACGCCATCGAAGCGCGTCGTGCTCGAGCCGTGCGACACCGCCGAGACCTGCGAGGGCTGGCCCTTGCCGTCGAAGAAGGAGCCGCCGTGGCGGAAGTCGCGGGCGTCGCAGATCGCGCTGCAGGCGTTCCAGAATTCCGGCGTGCGGATCTGGTAGGCCACGTCCTCGACCATGCCGGCCAGCTTGCCGTCCTTGATCGCGTAGTAGAGCTGGCCGCCGAACTGGGCGTTGTAGCGCTGCTGGTCGATGGAATAGGAGCCGCGTCCGTGGATCCAGATGCCGTCCTCGACGCCGGCGATCATTTCTTCCACCGACAGTGGCGCGGTCCCGGGCTGCAGCGAGACGTTGGGCATGCGCTGGAACTGCACGCTGGACCAGGAATCCGCGTAGCAGCAGCCGTGTGAAGCCTCCCTGCCGAGGATGTGCGCCTGGTCGCGCGTGGCCTGGTAGTCGACCAGGATGCCGTCGCGCACCAGGTCCCAGCGCCCGGCCGGCACGCCCTCGTCGTCGTAGCCCACCGCGCCCAGAGTCCCGGGCGTGGTGCGTTCGGCCACGAAGTTCACGCGCTCGCTGCCCCAGCGGTAACCGGCGTCGCGCTTGTCGAGCGTTGCGAAGCTGGTGCCGGCATAGTTGGCCTCGTAGCCGAGCACGCGGTCGAGCTCCAGCGGATGGCCGACGTTCTCGTGGATGGTCAGGAACAGGTTGGAGGGGTCGAGCACCAGGTCGTAGCGGCCGGGCTTCACCGAAGGCGCCGTCAGTTTCCCGCGGGCCTGTTTCGCCGCGGCCACCGCGTCCTCGACCATGTCGTAGGAGTCGCGGTACTGGATCAGGCCACCGGGCAGGGCGATCTTCCCCGAAGCGTCGCCGTCGAGGTACTCGTAGCCCATGCCCGCGGGCGCGCCCAGGCCCTGGCGGGTGCGGAAGCGGCCGCTGGCCTTGTCCACCGCGGTGACGGTGAATGGCGCCCAGATGCGGTGCACGTCCTGGTCGATGTACGAGCCGTCGGTGGAGGCGAAGTACTTCTGTTCGTTGATCAGGAACAGGTTGGATTCGACGAAGTCGGCGCCCGCGGCCATGGCCGCCGCGTTCACCCCCAGCAGCAGCTCGACCTTGTCCTGCACCGGCACCTCCATGCCGTTGCGGCGCAGCGGGGTGCGCCAGCTGCGCTCGCCCAGGGCCGGTGCCGGTGCGAGGCGCACGGGCACGTCCTGGATGCCGGCGTTCGCGCGGGCGACCGCCGCCGCCTGGCGCGCAGCTGATGCGACCGCGTCGGGCGCCAGCGCGTTGGTCGCGGCGAAGCCCCAGGCGCCGTGGGCGAGCACGCGGATGCCCACGCCGGTGGATTCGCCGTTGACCACGTTCTGCACGCGCGACTCGCGGGTGGAGATCGACTGCCTGAGGTAGCGCCCTATGCGCACGTCGCAGTAGCTCGCACCAGCGTCGCGGGCGGCCTGCAGGGCGGCATCGGCGAGGCTGCGCTTGAGCGCGGGATCCAGGGTCGAGGCCAGCTCGGCGGCGGCGATGGCACGGCCATGGGGGAGGGCGAGCGCCAGTGCGCTGGTTCCGGCAAGGACGAGGAAGTCGCGACGCTGCATCGTGGGCTCCGGTGGCTGTCCGCCTTCCAGCTTGACCCGCGCGGCGCCGGGTGTCACCCAACCTTCGGCCCGTGCGCGGCGGGTGTCGTTACATTCCGTTACCAACGGTTACCGGCCGCTGCCCGTCCACGGGTGGTCGCTGAATAGAGTGGTCGGCATCGCATCCGCCGGAGTCGAGCCATGTTGCACAACGCCCTGTCCAGCCACGCCGCGTCGCGCGGCGAAGCCGGTGACTGGTCGCCCGGTCCGGCGTTGCACGCTGCGCCGGCGCTCGAGTCGCTGCTGCTGCGCTGGCCGCCGCGGGTGCACCGCCTGGAAGCCCGCCAGGCCCTGTTCCATGCCGGCCAGCCGCGGCATTCGCTGTTCTACGTCCGTTCGGGCTGCTTCAGGACCAGCGTGCTCAGCGAGGACGGGCGCGAGAAGATCACCGGCTTCCGCATGCGCGGCGATCTCCTGGGCCTGGACTCCGTGGACATGCCCGCGCACGCCTGCGATGCGGTGGCGCTGGATGCCGCGGAAGTCTGGGAACTGCCCTGCGCCCACCTGGGCGACATGCTGCCGGAAGTGCAGGAGCGCGTGACCGCGATGCTGGCCGGCGAGATCCGCCGCGACTGGCGCTGGATGCTGGCCCTGGGCACGCTCGGCGCAGACCAGCGCGTGGTCGCCTTCCTGCTCGACCTGTCGGCGCGCTTCGCGGCGATGGGCCTGGATCCGGAGCTGCTGCAGCTGCGCATGACCCGCGCCGAACTGGGCAATTTCCTGGCGCTGACCCTGGAGACGGTGACCCGGGCGCTGTCGCGCATGCAGGCGCGCGGGATGATCGAGGTCAACGGCCGCCGCATCCGTATCCTTGATGAAGCCGGCCTCCGCCGCGTGCTTGCCGGCGAAGGCGAGCGCTGGCACTGAAGTCCACTCCCGCGGCGAAGTCAGCTACGCCGTGCCAGTTCCCGCCGCACCGCCTGGACCAGGTCCTCGCGCCGCCACGGCTTGCGCAGCAGAGGCAGCCCCGGCGCATCGCCGGTGTCGCCCACATGTTCCTCGTCGCCCGAGGTCAGCAGCACCGGCAGGTCGGGGTGCAGCATCCGCGCGCTGCGCCCGAGGGTCTTGCCGTCCATGCCCGGGCCCAGCATCACGTCGCTGAAGAGCAGGGCGTAGCCGTCGTCGTCCTGCAGGCGCTCCAGCGCGGCTTCGGCGTTGTCCACCGCGTCCACCGTGTAGCCGGCCGCGCGCAGGAAGGCCACGGCGATCGCACGCACGGCCCCGTCGTCCTCGACCACCAGCAGGCGTTCGCCGTGCCCCGTGGTGTCGGCCGCGTCCAGTGTGGCCGGTCTCGCCCCCGTTCCCGGCGCGTCCGTCGCCACCGGCAGGTAGAGGCGGACCTCGGTGCCGGCCCCCGGCGCGCTGTCGATCTCGAGGGTGCCGCCGCTCTGGCGCGCGAAGCCGTAGACCATGCTCAGGCCCAGGCCGTTGCCGCGGTCGCGGCCCTTGGTGGTGAAGAAGGGCTCCATGGCGCGTGCAAGCACTTCCGGCGACATGCCGCGGCCGTTGTCGCGCACGCTCAGGCGCAGGTAGCTGCCGGCCGCGAGCCCGGCGCGCTCGCGGGCGAGGGTCTCCAGGTTCGCCGCGACCACGATTTCGCCGCCGTGGAGCAGGGCATCGCGGGCGTTGAGCACCAGGTTGAGCAGCGCGGCCTCCAGCTGGCCGGCGTCGACATAGGCGGCAGGCAGGTCCGGCGCGACCTCGGTGCGCAGGCGCACCGCGTCGCCCAGGGTGCGCTGCAGCACCAGCTCGACGTCGCGCAGCAGCGCCGGCACTTCGATCTCGCGGGGCAGCAGGCGCTGGCGGCGGGCGAAGGCCAGCAGTTTTGCGGTCAGTTCGGCGCCGCGGCCCACCGAGCGCAGGGCGCTGGCCAGCAGTTCGCGGCCGGCCTCGGTGTCGACTTCGGTCTCCAGCAGCTGCAGGCTGCCCGACATCACCGTCAGCAGGTTGTTGAAGTCGTGGGCGACGCCGCCGGTCAGCTGGCCGATCGCGTCCAGGCGGTGGGCGTGCGCCAGTTCCTCCTCGGCGCGCCGTTGCTGCACGAAGGCCGACAGCGTGGCCGCGGCGGACTGCAGCAGGTGGCGCGCATCGTGGTCGAAGCGCCGGGGCTCGCGCGCGACGGCAAGCAGGGCGCCGTGCACCTGGTGGCGTTCCAGCAGGGGCACCATCACCGCGCTGCCGGCATGCGGCAGCGGCAGCGGGAACAGCGCCGCGACCGAGGGGTCGGCGGCGATGTCGTCGATCGTCCAGGGCTCGCGGTGCTGGCCGGCGAAGGGGCGGGGCGGGGTGCTGCCGGCCTGCCAGGTGCTGCCGTGGGCGGCGCGCACGTCGGCGCGTTGCTGGCCATGGGGCGCGCCGAGGATCGCCACCGATTCCACGCCCAGGGTGTCGGCCAGCAGTGGTGGCAACGCGTCCAGCAGGTCGGCCTCGGCGGTGGCCTCGAGTGCAAGCTGGCCGATGCGCGCCGCGATCGCGTCGTAGCGCGCCCGCACCAGCGCCTGGCGCACGCGCTGGGTGCCGGAGATGTCGCGGATGGAGGCGAGGAACAGCGGGCCGCCGTCGGATTCCAGCGGGCTCAGGCCGATCTCTATCGGGAATTCGCTGCCATCGCTGCGCAAGCCGACCAGGGTCTGCCCGGTGGCTCCCATCGGCCGCACGTGCGGCTGCTTCGTGTAACGGTCGCGGTAGCCACGGTGGCGCGCGCGCGCCGACGGCGGCACCAGGTCCTCGATCTCCAGACCGACGAGGCCGCCGCGGGGATGACCGAACAGCACTTCGGCGTGTGCATTGGCGTGGGTGATGCGACCAGCGGGGTCGATCACCACCAGGGCGTCGGGGACAGCCTCGAACAGACCGGGAAGCTGCGGGATCGCGTCCTGGGTGCTCACGCCGGCCGCACCTCGGCGGCCAGTAGATAGCCGGCGCCGCGTACCGAGCGGATCAGGTCCGGCGCCGAGGGCTCGCGCTCGACCTTGCGGCGCAGGCGCGCCACGCCGACGTCGATGGCGCGGTCGAAGGGACCGGCCTCGCGGCCGTACAGGGCGTTCATGAGTTCGTCGCGGCTGCGCACTTCATTGGGGCGCTCGAGCAGGGCGCGCAGCAGCTCGAATTCACCGGTGGTGAGGATGATTTCGTTGCCGTCGGCATCGTGCAGCCGCCGCGAACCCAGATCCAGTACCAGATGGGCGAAGGCCAGCCGCCGCGCCGGCGCGGGCGCGGCCGGCGCCTCCACCGGTGCCGCGCGGCGCAGCAGCGAGCGGATCCGCGCCAGCAGCTCGCGGAAGTCGAACGGCTTGGCCACATAGTCGTCGGCGCCCAGCTCCAGGCCGACCACGCGCTCCACCGCCTCGCCGCGGCCGCTGACCACGATCACCGGGCCCTGCCAGTGCGTGCGCAGGTGCTGGAGCAGGGATAGGCCGTCGATGTCGGGCAGTCCGAGGTCGAGAAGGACCATGTCGGGATGGCGCTCGGACAGCGCCGCGTGCATGCCCGCGCCGCTGTGTGCGGCGCGGACATCGAAACCGTGCGCACCGAGGTAGCGCTCGATCAGGGCGACGATCTCGGTGTCGTCGTCGACCACCAGTACGTCGGGGCGCGGCGCGGCCGCGTTGGGTGGCATCAGGGAAGGGGGCATCAGGTGTTCCGTGGCGGGTCGCGGCCGGGGAACCGGTTCGCGATGGCTGGAGCAGGCGGCAGTGTCCGTCCTGGGCATGGCACGGGCAAGCCGCGATGAGGGGCTTCGACCAAAGCCGCATGCCCGCGACCTTGACTGCCGTACAGCGGCGGCCGAGGATGCGATGTGTACCCATCCATCGACAGGCACGCAAGCAGGAGTTCTCCATGAACGTCGATATCTCCCGCCGCAGCTTCCTGAAGCTGACAGGCACGGGGGCGGCGGCGACCACCCTGGGGGCCATGGGCTTCGGTACGGCCGAAGCCGCCACCGCCGCCCACGTCCGCGCCTTCAAGCTCGCCACCACCACCGAAACCCGCAACATCTGCACCTATTGTTCGGTGGCCTGCGGAATCATCATGTATTCGCGCGGCGACCTGGCCGCGGGCGAGAAGGCCGAGCTCCTGCATATCGAAGGCGACGCCGACCACCCGACCAACCGCGGGACGCTCTGTCCCAAGGGTTCGGCGCTAAAGGACTACGTCAAGGCGGCGACCCGCCTGACCCGTCCGCGCATCCGCCGCCCGGGTTCGGACCGCTTCGAGGACATCTCCTGGGACGAGGCGCTCGACCGGATCGCGCGCGCCGTCAAGGACGACCGCGACGCCAACCTCATCGAGAAGAACGAAGCCGGGACCACGGTCAACCGCTGGACCACCACCGGCTATCTCGCCGCATCGGCGACCACCAACGAGACCGCATGGCTGACCTACAAGACCGTGCGCTCGATGGGAATCGTCGGATTCGACAACCAAGCGAGGGTTTGACACGGCCCCACGGTGTCCAGTCTGGGCCCGACGTTTGGCCGTGGTGCGATGACCAACTCCTGGACGGACATCGCCAATACCGACCTCGTAATCATCATGGGCGGCAACGCAGCCGAGGCCCATCCCTGCGGTTTCAAATGGGTGACCGAAGCCAAGCACCACCGCGGTGCCAAGCTGATCGTGGTCGACCCGCGCTTCAACCGCTCCGCCGCGGTCTCGGACTACTACGCCCCGATCCGCCCGGGTTCGGACATCGCCTTCCTGATGGGCGTGATCCGCTGGTGCATGGAGAACGACAAGGTCCAGTGGGACTACGTCCGCCACTACACCAACGCCTCCTACCTGGTGCGCGATGACTTCGGCTGGCAGGACGGCCTGTTCAGCGGCTATGACGAGGAAACCCGCAGCTACGACCAGGAAAGCTGGGAATACCAGATGGGCGAGGACGGCTACGTGCGCGTCGACCCGACCCTGGAGAACCCCCGCTGCGTGTGGAACCTGCTCAAGCAGCACGTGGACGTCTACACGCCCGAGTTCGTCGAAAACACCTGCGGCACGCCGAAGGACCGCTTCCTGAAGATCTGCGAAATGATCGGGGAGACATCGGCCCGGGACAAGGTGATGACCTCGATGTACGCGCTTGGCTGGACCCAGCATTCCAAGGGCGCGCAGAACATCCGCGGCATGGCGATGCTGCAGCTGCTGCTGGGGAACATCGGCATGCCCGGTGGCGGCATGAACGCGCTGCGTGGCCACTCGAACATCCAGGGCCTGACCGACATCGGCCTGATGTCCAACCTGATCCCCGGCTACCTGGCGATCCCGAAGGAGAACGAGCCCGACTTCGAAACCTACGTGTCGAGCCGCGCCAACAAGCCCTCGCGCCCCAACCAGATGAGCTACTGGCAGAACTACCGGAAGTTCATGGTCAGCTTCATGAAGTCGATGTGGGGCGACAAGGCGACCGCGGAGAACGGCTGGGGCTACGACTGGCTTCCCAAGCTCGACGTGCCCGAATACGACGCGATGCGCATGTTCGAGATGGCGCACAACGACAAGGTCAACATCTACTTCTTCCAGGGCTTCAACCCGGTGATGGCGTTCCCCAACCGCCGGAAGCTGACGGAAGCCTTCTCGAAGGTGAAGCTGATCGTCGTCATGGACCCGCTGGAGACCGAGACCGCGTCCTTCTGGGAGAACCACGGCATCTACAACGATGTGGATCCTGCGTCGATCCAGACCGAAGTGCTGGAACTGCCGACCACCTGTTTCGCCGAGGACGAGGGCGCGACGGTGAGTTCGGGGCGGGTACTGCAGTGGCACTGGGCCGGTGTGACGCCGCCCGGCGACGCGAAGACCGATATCTGGATCATGTCCAACATCTTCCTGCGCGTGCGCAAGCTGTACCAGGAGGAAGGGGGCGTGTGCCCCGAGCCCATCCTCAACCTGACCTGGGATTACGCCGATCCGCTGCATCCCACGTCCGCCGAGCTGGCCATGGAGCTCAACGGCCGGGCCCTGGACGACCTGCGCGATCCGTCCGATGCGTCGAAGGTGCTGGTGGCCAGGGGCGAGCAGCTGTCGAGCTTCGGGCAGATGCGCGACGACGGCTCGACCAACGGCGCCTGCTGGATCTACACCGGCTGCTTCACCCCGGCCGGCAACATGATGGCCCGCCGCGACAACAGCGACCCGGGCGGCATGGGCGTGTTCCAGAACTGGGCGTTCTCCTGGCCGGCCAACCGCCGCGTGCTCTACAACCGTGCCTCCTGCGACCTGGAGGGCAAGCCCTGGGATCCTTCGCGGATGCTGGTGGAGTGGGATGGCAAGGGCTGGGTGGGCAACGACGTGCCCGACATCGCGCTCAACGCCAAGCCCGAAGAAGTGGGGCCGTTCATCATGAACCCCGAAGGCGTGAGCCGCTTCTTCTCACGCAAGCTGATGCGCGACGGCCCGTTCCCCACGCACATGGAGCCGTTCGAGAGCCCGATCGAGAATCCGCTCAACCGCAGCATGCGGGGCAACCCGGTCGCGCGCATCTTCGCGGACGACCTGGCTGGCCTCGGCAGCAGCGACGAGTTCCCGTGCGTGGCCACCTCGTACCGGCTGACCGAGCACTTCCACTACTGGACCAAGCACAACCGCGTCAACGCGGTGAACCAGCCGGAGTTCTTCGTCGAAATCAGCGAGGAACTCGCGGCCGAGCGCGGCATCAGTCGTGGCGACCGGGTGCGCGTGTGGTCGTCGCGCAACCAGATCTGGGCCAAGGCGGTGGTCACCAAGCGCATCCGGCCGCTGGTCTGCGACGGCAAGACCGTGCACGTGGTCGGAATCCCGATCCACTGGGGCTTCAAGGGCGCCGCGCGCAAGGGCTTCGGCCCCAATTCGCTGGGTCCGTTCGTCGGTGACGCCAACATCAACACGCCGGAGTTCAAGGCCTTCCTGGTCAATATCGAACGCGCGGCGGAGCAGGAGGTGCCCGCATGAGCGACCAACGCGCCCCCCAGCCGACGACGGCGGCGGCCAATCCGCCGGTGCAGCCGCTGCCCTCGAACCTGCTGCCCGGTGACGTGGTCAGGGCCTCGGCCACCGCGCACGTGCCGCAGCCCGAGCGCCAGCTCACGAAGGTCGCCAAGCTGATCGACGTGTCCAAGTGCATCGGCTGCAAGGCCTGCCAGACCGCCTGCGTCGAGTGGAACGACACCCAGCCCGACATCGAGGAGAACGTCGGCGTCTACGAGAACCCGCACGACCTGACGCCGGACATGTACACGCTGATGCGCTTCAGCGAGTACGAGAACCCGGACACCGGCGACCTCGAGTGGCTGATCCGCAAGGACGGCTGCATGCACTGCGAGGATCCGGGCTGCCTGAAGGCCTGCCCTGCGCCGGGCGCGATCGTGCAGTACTCCAACGGCATCGTCGATTTCATTTCCGACAACTGCATCGGCTGCGGTTACTGCGTGGCCGGCTGTCCCTTCGACATCCCGCGGATCTCGAAGAAGACGCACGTCAGCAAGAAGTGCACCCTGTGCTCGGACCGCGTCGCGGTCGGGCAGGGGCCGGCCTGCGCCAAGGTCTGCCCGACCCAATGCATCACCTTCGGCCCCAAGGAGGAGATGGTCGCACTGGCCGAGGAGCGGATCACCGACCTCAAGTCGCGTGGCTACGACCAGGCCGGGCTCTACGATCCCCAGGGCGTCGGCGGCACCCACGTGATGTACGTGCTGCACCATGCCGACAAGCCATCGCTTTACGCCGGCCTGCCGGACGACCCGAAGATCTCGCCGACGGTCGAGGCCTGGAAGGGCCCGGCGAAGGTCGTCGGCCTGGCCGCGGCGGGCGTCGCGCTTGCGGGTGCGGCGCTGCACGGGCTGTTCGCACGTGCGAACCGGGTCAGCGAGGAGGAAGAGCGCGAGGCGCAGGCGCTGGTCGAAGGCCGGGGCGGCGATGCCGGTGACGGGGAGGGCGGCCGCCATGACTGAGTCACGCGTCCATTCCGCGCCCGGCGACCACATCGCCTCGACCCGGCCGGTGGTGGTCAGCCGCTACCGCGGCTTCACCCGCGTCAACCATTGGATCACCGCGGCCTGCATGATCGTGCTGCTGCTGTCCGGCTTCGCCTTTTTCCACCCTTCGCTGTACGGGCTCACCGCGCTGTTCGGCGGTGGCCAGACCGCGCGCTGGCTGCATCCCATCGTCGGCCTGGTGCTGGTGCTGAGCTTCTTCGGCCTGTTCGTGCAGATGTGGCGGCTCAACCTGCCGCGGCGCGAGGATGCCGAGTGGAGCAGGAAGATCGGCGACGTGATCCAGGGCAACGAGGAGAACCTGCCGGAGCTGGGCAAGTACAACCTCGGCCAGAAGCTGGTGTTCTGGGGCATGGCCGGGCTGATCCTGGTGCTGGTGGTCACCGGCGTGATGATCTGGGAAGAGTACTTCCCCGGCCTGGCGTCGATTCCGGTGCGGCGGGTCGCGCTGGCGGTGCACGCCATCGCCGCCGTGCTCACGGTGCTGGTCTTCATCCTGCACGTCTATGCCGCCCTCTGGACTCGCGGCACCCTGCGCGCAATGACCCGAGGCACGGTCACCGGCGGCTGGGCTTTCCGCCACCATCGCAAGTGGCTGCGCGAGCTGGCTGCCCGCGACGTCGCTCCACGCGAAGGCGCGTCGCCCCGGGACACCCGCTGAGCCATGTCCGACGACGACGCACGAAGCGGACTGCAGCCCGATCCTTCCGTCATCGGTGGCGTCGCAAAGCCGCCGATGGCGCTGCTGCCCGATCCGGTGTCCCTGTTCCAGGGCCGTGCCCGGCGCTTCGCCTTCCTTGCGGAGAGCAACGAACTGGCGCCGTACCTGCAGTTCCTCGCGGAGCTGTCGCGGCTGCAGGCCAGGCTCGCCGCGACGCTGCCGCCGGTCGAGGCCGTGCCGGCGGAATCGGTGGCGCGTGCGGCACAGTCCAGGATGCCGCCGATCGACCGCCGCGCCCTGGCCGCCGACCACGGATTGGCCGCAACCCTGCAGGCGCTGCTCGACGGGGCCGCCGAACTGGAGATGCCCGAAGCCGCCCGGGCCGCGCTGGATGCCGTGCGCTCCGCGGGCGCTGGCGACCGGCGCTGGCTGCTCGGCAACGTGCTGGCCGACGACATTCCCGCCGACAGCAGCGCGCCGCACCTGTTCGCCGCGGCGGCCGTGCAGGTGCATCTCGCGCGGCTTGCCGCCGGTCTGGATGCCGAGGCGCTGGTGCCGGTCGCCACCGGTGTCTGCCCGGCCTGCGGCGGCCGCCCCGCGACGTCCTCCGTGCTCGGCCTGAAGGACATCGAGAACGTGCGCTACGCCTGCTGTGCCGGCTGCGCCACGCAGTGGAACGAGGTGCGGGTGAAGTGCCTGTGCTGCGGTTCGACCAAGGGCCTCAGCTACCGCTCGGTCGAAACCGTCGACGCCACGGTGAAGGCCGAGAACTGCGGCGAATGCGGGGCCTGGGTGAAGATCTTCTACCACGTGAAGAATCCCAGCCTGGATCCGGTCGCCGACGACATCGGCAGCCTGGGCCTGGATATCCTGATGCGCGACGCCGGCGTGCGCCGCGGCGGATTCAACCCCTTCCTCGTCGGCTACTGACCCAGCGCCCGGCCTGCATCGGTCAGGTGGACCAGGGTGCGCGTCCCGTCTTCGACGGTACGCACCCAGCCCGGCCCCCGGTGCCCGCCGATCGCGTCCCCGCCGATCCAGGCCAGGGCCCGCATCAGCACGCTCATGCGCAGCCCCAGGCGCTTGCACAGGCGCGCGGTCGACACCCCGTCGGGATGGGCCGCCAGTTCGGCCAGCAGCACCTGCAGCAGCGCGCGGTCGATCGGCAGGTCGTGCGGCGCCCGCGCCGTTTCGCCACTCATCCGACTACCAGCCGTCGTCCGTGCGCGTACACCGCCTGGCCGTCGTCGCGCGCGAAGCCGACCAGGGTCAGGTTCGCCCGGTCCGCCAGCGAGATCGCCAGCGCGGTCGGCGCCGAGATCGCCGCCATGAACGAAATGCCCACGCTGGCCGCCTTCATCGCCATCTCGTAGCTGGCGCGGCTGGTGACGACCAGGAAACCGGCCGCCGGATCGTGGCCGTTGGCGTGCATCGCGCCGATCAGCTTGTCGAGCGCGTTGTGCCGGCCCACGTCCTCGCGCGCCAGCAGCAGGCTGCCATCCGGCGCGGCCCAGCCGGCCGCGTGTGCCGCGCCGGTGGCCGCGGTGATCGCCTGTGCCGCGCGCAGTCCGTCCAGCGCACGCCGCAACGATGTCTCCGTCACCCGTATATCGCCGGAAACCGGCGCGGGGTAGCGCAGCGCCGCCTCCAGCAGCTCGCTGCCGCAGACCCCGCAGCCGCTGCGCCCGCTCATGCTGCGCCGGCGCAGGGCCAGCGCCTCCGCGCGCCCGGCCGGGATCCGCAGGCGGATTTCGATGCCTTCGATGAACTCCTCGATGCGCTCCACCGCCACGTCCGCGGCCTGTTCCACGATGCCTTCGCTGAGCGCGAAGCCGACGGCGAAGTCGTGCAGGTCGGCCGGCGTGGCCATCATCACGGCGAAGGGTTCGTCGTTGTAGACGAAGGCCACCGGCACTTCCTCGGCGACGTGGTCGTCGAGCAGGCTGCTGGCGCCGTGACGCCAGCGTTCGACGGGGCGGAGGACGGCGCCGGAGGTCGGCGCGGCCGGGGAGTCGGATGTGGACATTTCGCTAGGATGGCCGCGCCCGCTCGCAGGGGCAATCGCGAAGAGCACAACTCATGATGTCGGAAAACACACAAAGAGAAGGCCGTAAATACTTGTTTATACAAGATATTTACGGCCTGTTTCAGGTGGTGGAGGTGGGCGGAATCGAACCGCCGTCCGAAGGAGCTCCATCCCCGGCACTACATGCTTAGCCCACCGTTGGTTCTCGTTCCCCGGCAGCACGGTGTGCGAAGCGCACCAGGAAACCAGCCTGTGAGTTCAACCGTGGCAGACAGGCGGCCACCACGGCTGGTTCCCGTGATAATGACCCTACATCCACGAGCACGGGCACAAGTGGGTTCGGGGCTTACGCCTTAAGCGGCGAGAGCGTAGTTGTCGTCGTTGGCAACTAGATGTTTGCCGCTGGATTTACGAGGAAAGCTGCCCCCTCGGCATGCGCCAGGCGATTTCGCGACCCCCGTCGAAGCCAGTGCACCCCCGTGATCCGGGAACATGGCGCCTGCCGGGTGGCAGTGAACGCGCGTTGACCCCTGCAGTATAGGGGCGGCGAGGCCCCCTGCAAGGCATCGGGCGTTCGGCGGGCGCAAGAGGTTCAGCCTGGCCGGCATGCTCCAGGCTGCACACCCGTAGAAGGTATGCTCGACGCCCATGGCCAAGCCCCACGACATGCCCCCGGGCGAACCCATGCCGGCCCGCCAGGGCTACCTGCTGGCGGTCCTGGTGCTGGTCGCATCGTTGACGCTGGTGGCGGTGTACGCGACTGGCGCAGGCACGCGCGAGCGCGCCCTGGCCGAGGCGCGGCTGGCGGCGGAGGCCGAGCAGATCGTCGCCCGCCTGCGCCAGCAGCTGCTCACCTATGAGCTGATCACCCGCGGGGGTGTTTCCCTGCTGGCCGCCATCGACCGTCCCAGCGCGCGCCAGTGGCGCAATTATGCCGATGGCCTGGAGCTGTCGCGGCGGTTCCCGGCGATGCTGGGCCTTTGCTACGCGGCGCAGATGTCGCCGGCGCAGCTGCAGGAATTCCAGCTCGAAGAGCGCGATGCCACGCGCACCCTGTTCAGCGTCGATCCGCCCGGTGCCCGCCCGCGCTACGGGCCGATCGTGCTGCTTGAACCGCAGACCCTGGCCAACGTCGAGGCGAAAGGCTTCGACATGTTGACCGAACCGGTGCAGGCAGCAGCCATGGAGGCCGCGCGCGCCAGCGCCAGCGCGCGCATCACCGCGCCGCTGACTTCGGTGCAGGACGGCGCTGGAGCGGGACTGGTGATCTATGCCCCGGTGTACCGGAACGGGATCGTGCCGACCAACCCGCAGGTGCGCGACGCGGCGCTGGCCGGCTGGGTGTGCGCGCCGTTCCGCATCGACATGTTCGTTGCCGCAGCGGTGCCGTCGGATCGCGAAGGGCTGTCGCTGCGCATCGTCGACATCGGCGAAGGCGACGATGCGACCGACGACCAGCCGGTGTTCCCGACGGGAGAGGGCGGCTTCCCGGACGAGCGCGTCTCAGGCGTTCACCACAGCGTGGTCGAGCAGGTCTACGGCCGACGCTGGCGGCTGGACTTCCACCAGGCCGATACCGGTGGCGGCGCCGGCCTGCTGGGGCCGACCGGCACGATCCTGGTGGGGGTGCTGGCCTCGCTGCTGCTGTTCGCGCTGGCGATGATCCTGGCCCGCACCCAGTCGCGGGCCCAGCGCATCGCAGCCCGGATGACTGATTCCTTCCGGCGCAGCGAGCTGCGCTTCCGCAACGCGATCCGCTTTTCGGCGATTGGCAAGGCGCTGCTCGACCACGATGGGCGCATCATCGACGCCAACCTGTCGCTTGCCGACATCCTGCGCTCCTCGCCCGAGGAGCTGATGGGGCAGCGCCTGGATGCCCTGTTCAGTAGCGTCGACTCCGAGGCCGAAAGCCGGGTCCGCGAGGCCTCGGCCGGCGTGTATCGCGTCACCCGTGAACTCCGCCGCGACGATGGTGATCTCCGCCACCTGCAACTGACCTTTGCCCAGGTGCCGGGCGACGAGGACCAGGACTTCGCCAGCCTGGTCCAGGTCGAGGACATCACCGGTCGACTGCGCGCGGAAGCCCAGGTGCTGGCGCTCAATCGCACCCTCGAGGCCCGGGTGGCCCATCGCACGCGCGAGCTCACGCGTGCGAACGAAGAGCTGGAGTCCTTCGCCTACACCATCTCCCACGACCTGCGGGCGCCGCTGCGTGCGATCGACGGCTTCAGCCGCATGGTCGCCGAGCGCCACGCCGCCGCCTTCGATGATGTGGGCCAGGGTTACCTGGCGCGGGTGCGGGCGGCCACCGCGCGCATGGGTGAGCTGATCGACGCGATCCTGAAGATGTCGCGCGTGTCGCGCACCGAACTGCGGAGGGAGCCGCTCGACCTCTCGGCAATGGCGGCCGACATCGTGGCCGAGCTGGGCCAGGGCGAGCCGGACCGCCGGGTGGAGGCGGCGATCGAACCGGGGCTGCACGCATGCGGTGACAGCGCCCTGGTGCGCAATCTGCTGGGCAACCTGATCGGCAACGCCTGGAAGTTCACCCGCGACAGCGACCCGGCCCGGATCAGCTTCCGTCGCGTGCGCGAAGGCGGCGAAGAGTGGTTCGAGGTCGCCGACAACGGCATCGGCTTCGACCAGGCCTATGCCAACAAGCTGTTCCGGCCGTTCCAGCGCCTGCATGCGGCCGACGACTTTGCGGGCGAGGGCGTGGGCCTGGCTTCGGTGAAGCGCATCATCGAGCGCCACGGCGGGACGATCAGCGGCAGGGGGCGGCCGGGCGAAGGCGCGTGCTTCAGGTTCACGCTGCCCGACGAGCCGGGCTGAGCGGCAGGAGGCCGGCGGCCGCTCAGGCGTCGCGGTTGTGCCGCCGCATCAGCCGCTGCTTGTCACGCTGCCAGTCGCGGTCCTTGGCCGCATCGCGCTTGTCGTGCGCCTGCTTGCCCTTGGCCAGGGCCAGTTCGGCCTTGACCTTGTTGCCCTTCCAGTAGAGCGAGGTCGGCACCAGCGTGTAGCCGTCGCGCTCGACCCGGCCGATCAGCCGATCGATCTCGTGGCGGTGCAGCAGCAACTTGCGGGTGCGCCGATCATCGGCCACCACGTGGGTCGAGGCCTGGATCAACGGCGTGATCTGGGAGCCGAACAGGAAGATCTCGCCGTTGCGGATGGTGGCGTAACTCTCGCCGATGTTCGCCCGGCCGGCGCGGATGGCCTTCAGCTCCCACCCCTGCAACGCGAGCCCGGCCTCGAAGCGATCTTCGAGGTGATACTCATGGCGGGCGCGCTTGTTCAACGCGATCGTGCCAGTTGCTTTATTCTTGTCCGGTTTCTTGCCCATCCGTTTATTGTCGCCGAAGGCGGAATTACAAGCGAGTCAAATGCCCATCATCCGCCGCAGCGCCCTGGTCGAACACTCCGCCGGCCGCATGTTCGACCTCGTCAACGACGTCGCCGCCTATCCCCGTCGCTTCGACTGGTGCAAGGCCGCCGAGATCATCGAGAACGCCGAGCAGCGGCTGGTCGCACGGCTGGACCTGGGGCTGGGTGCACTGCGCACCTGGTTCATCACCGAGAACACGCTGGAGCGCCCGCACCGCATCGACATGAAGCTCGTCGATGGGCCATTCCGCAAACTGCACGGGCAGTGGGACTTCCATGCGCTGGATGAAAGCGCGTGCAAGGTCGGTCTGACGCTGGAATTCGAACCCACCAGCCGGTTGCTGCTGCCCGCGCTGTCGCTGGGGTTCCAGGGACTGGCCGATCGGATGGTCGATGATTTCGTGCGCGTGGCCGACCGCGGAGGCTGACATGCGCGTGCAGGTCATTCGTGCGTGGCCGCACCGGCATGAGGTGGTCGAACTGGAATTGCGTGAAGGCGCGCGCGTCGGCGATGCGATCGCGGCGGCGGGATTCGCGGCGGACGCCGAGATCAGCGGCCAGGCGGTGTTCGGACAGGCCGTGAGCCTGGACGATGTACTGCGTGACGGTGACCGGGTCGAACTGCTGCGCCCGCTGGTCATCGATCCCAAGGAAGCGCGCCGCCGCCGGGCGCGCCGCTGAAGCGGTCAGCGACCGCGACCGCCTTTCTTCTTGTCCTTCGGCAGATTGCCGAAACGCGCGAGGTCGCGCGAAAGCTGCAGATCATTTTCCGGGAAGTATTCGCCTTCCCAGCTTGCCAGCGTATCGCCCTGGAAATGCAGGGTGAGCGTCTTGACCTCGGTGGTGCCGCGACGGTTTGTGCGTTCGCTGGCGGCGTAATCCCAGCGCTGGGAATGGAACGGATCGGCGATCGACGGGCTGCCGATCAGCGCCTGCACCTGCTGCTTGCTCTGGCCGACCTGCAGTTGATCCACCGCCGCCTTGTCCAGCAGGTTGCCCTGGTAGATCGGCTGCTTGTAGAGAATGCCGCAACCAGCGGTGAGGGAGGCGAGGGCGGCAACCAGCAGAAGTTTGCGCATGTGGGACGGGTATGGGTGAGATCACGCCGATGATACACTCCCGGCGACCGCCGCAACCCAGCAACAGGCAGCCGGCGCTAAACCGGTTGTGAATGGAGATGCCGATGGAATCCCAAGATTTACGCAAGGTCGGCCTGAAGGTCACCCATCCGCGCATGCGCATCCTGGAGTTGCTGGAACAGAAGCACCAGCACCACCTGACCGCCGAGGACATCTACCGCCAGTTGCTCGAGCACGGCGATGAAATCGGCCTGGCCACGGTCTACCGCGTGCTGACCCAGTTCGAGGCGGCGGGACTGGTCCTGAAGCACAACTTCGAAGGCGGGCAGGCGGTTTACGAACTCGATCGCGGTGGTCATCACGACCACATGGTCGACATCGACACCGGCAAGATCATCGAATTCGAAAGTACCGAAATCGAACAATTGCAGCGCGAGATCGCCGCCAAGCACGGCTACATTCTGGAAGAGCACTCACTGGTGCTCTACGTGCGCAGGAAGCGTTGAAGCAGAGAGAGGGGAGACGGGTCCGGATTCGTAAAGCGAACCGTTGTCGCGCTGGCGACCTCGCTTTGACGAATCCCTTCTCCCGTATTCCCGCTCTCCTCAAACCACATCCGCCAGCAATCGCTTGGCCGCGGCGTGCGCTTCCTTGCTGACTTCCACGCCGCCGAGCATGCGGGCCAGTTCTTCCTGGCGCTGTCGGGCTGACAGCAGTTCCACCGCGCTCTGGGTCATGCCTTCGACCGGCGCCTTGCTGACGCGGTAATGGGCATGGCCCTGCGCGGCGACCTGAGGCAGATGGGTGACGCACAACACTTGGCGCTGCGCGCCGAGCGCGCGCAGCTTCTTGCCGACGATATCGGCCACGGCGCCGCCGATGCCCGAATCCACTTCGTCGAAGACCATTGTCGGTACGGTGTCCGCGCCGAGTGCCGCGACTTCGATGGCCAGCGACACGCGCGACAGTTCACCGCCGGAGGCGACCTTGCGCAGTGGACGCGGCGGCTGGCCGGCATTGGCGCCAACCAGGAATTCGACCCGTTCGCCGCCATTGGGATCCGGTCGTTCCTCGCCGTGGGGTTCGAGCTCGATTTCAAAGCGTCCGCCGCCCATGCCGAGCTCGGCAATCAGCGCGGTGGTGCTCTTGCCCAGTTCGCGCGCGGCACGCTGGCGGCTGCGGCTCAGACGCGCGGCGGCGTCCTTCCACTGCTGCCGGGCCGCTTCGATGTCCTGGTTCAGGCCGAGCAGGCGCTCGCCCGCGCCGCGCAGTCCTTCGAGTTCGCCGGCGATGGCATCGCGCACGCCTGCAAGCGCGTCGGGCGTGGTGCGGTGCTTGCGCGCGAGATCGTGGATGCGGGCCAGCTTGCGTTCCAGTTCCTCGAACTGCTCCGGATCGGCATCGAGGTCGTCGCGAATCTGTCCGAGCAACGCCAGCGCTTCGTCCATCTGGATGTTCGCGCTCTCCAGCAGCGCATCCACTTCGCCCAGGCGGCTTTCATGCTGGGTGAGTCGGCCGAGCTCGCCACGTGTCTGCTGCAACTGGCGCGACAGCGAGGGCGCTTCATCGCCGCCCAGCCGCGACAGCGCGTCATCGCAGGCCTGGATCAGCGAGGCCGCGTGCGCCTGGCGGCGATGGCTGGCGACCAGGGTTTCGATCGCCGAGGCCGCCAGATCCTCGCGGGCCAGTTCGGCGAGCTGGTGCTCCAGGTAATTGATGCGATCGGAGACATCGCCCTGCCGCGAGAGTTGTTCGCGTTCCTGCAACAGCGCCGACCAGCGCCCGGCGGCATCGGCTACCGCCTGACGTTCGGTGGCATTGCGGGCGTAGCCGTCGAGCAGCTCACGCTGGCTGGCCTTGTCCATCAGCGCCTGATGTTCGTGCTGTCCATGGATTTCGACCAGTCGCCCGGCCAGTTCGGCCAGTTGCCCCAGCGGCACGCTGCGGCCGTTGATCCAGGCGCGGGACCCCCCATCGGCGCGGATGACGCGGCGCAGCTGGCAGGCGCCGTCATCGTCCAGTTCATGCTCGCGCAACCAGTCCTGCGCGGGCGCATTGCCTTCCAGGTTGAACTCGGCCGACAGTTCCGCGCGCTCGGCGCCGTGGCGGACCACGCCACTGTCGGCGCGCAAGCCGGACAGGAAACCGAGTGCATCCACCAGCAGCGACTTGCCGGCGCCGGTTTCCCCTGAAATGACGGTCATGCCCGGACCGAATTCCAGTTCGGTGGCGCGGACGACGGCGAAATCCTTGATCGCGAGATGTCTGAGCATGGGCGTATTGTAAGCGGGGCCGAACGCGAGGCAGTGGGGCATCAGGCTGGCAAGGGCCGGTCGCAGCGCCTGCGATTGGCCGCCGCACTGCCGCTTGCGATGGCCGGCCACTGACGCCGACAATCGTTGCGCATGAATTCTCCCTCCGTCGACACTTCGCTGGATCCGCGTGCCCGGCAACTGTTGCGGGCGCTCATTTCCCGCTACATCCGCGATGGCGAGCCGGTCGGTTCACAGACCCTGGCGCGGCATGCCGGGCTCGACGTCAGCCCGGCCACCATCCGCAATATCCTGGCCGAGCTGGAAGAAGTCGGCCTGCTCAGTTCACCGCATACCTCCGCCGGACGCGTGCCGACTGCGCAGGGCTATCGCGTGTTCGTCGACAGCCTGGTGCAGGTGAAGGCGCTGGGCGAGGGGGAAATCAGCCGGCTGCGCTCCGAACTCGCGCCCGGCGCGGGTACGCAGGCCCTGCTGGGGAATGCATCGGAGCTGCTGTCGGCGATGACGCATTTCGTCGGTGTGGTGTCCGCGCCCAAGCGCGAGCAGTTCGCGTTCCGCTACATCGATTTCGTGCCGCTGGACGGCCGCAGGCTGATGGCGATCGTGGTGTTCGCCGACAACGACGTGCAGAACCGGGTGATCGAACCGCGCCGCGTGTACGACCGCTCGGAGCTGGAACGCATCGCCAATTACCTCAACACGCACTTCGCCGGCCGGCCACTTGCGGACATCCGCGCCACGCTGATCCGGGATCTGCGGCAGGCGCGCAGCGAGATGGAGAATCTGCTGGCGCAGGCGGTCGATCTGGCCGAACAGGCGCTGGAGCCGCAGGGCGATGACGTGGTGCTCGCCGGACAGACCCGGTTGATGAGCGTGCAGGATCTGTCCGATCTGGATCGCCTGCGCGAGCTGTTCGAGACTTTCGCCCGCAAGCGCGAAGTGCTGCAACTGCTCGAGCGCACCCTGCAGGCGCCAGGCGTGCGGATCTTCATCGGCGAGGACACCGGCCTGGCGCGGCACGACAGCGTCTCGGTGGTGACGGCGCCGTATCTTTCGGGCGGACAGGTGCTGGGCGTGCTCGGCGTGATTGGGCCGACCCGCATGGCCTATGACCGCATCATCCCGATGGTGCAGGCGGCGGCCGATGTGCTCGGCGCCGCCTTGAATCCGGAAAGCCCGGCCCCATAGCTGGGCAGGACGCGGCCGGACCCGCCGCGACGGAAACCGAGATGAACCCGAACGAACACGATTCCGAGCTGGGCCAGACGCCCGAATCGCAAGACAGCGACACCCCTCTGCACGCCGAACTGGAAACCCTGCGCAACGAGCTGGATCAGCTTCGCGCATCCTCCCTGCTGGAACGGGCGGATCTGGAAAACCAGCGCAAGCGCGTGGCCCGCGACATCGAAATGGCCCGCAAGTTCGCCAACGAGCGCCTGCTCGGCGAACTGCTGCCGGTGTTCGACAGCCTCGATGCCGGGCTGGCCGCCGCCGGCCCGGAAGCCGGCCCGCTGCGCGATGGCCTGGAACTGACCTACAAACAGTTGCTGAAGGTAGCCAACGACAACGGCCTGACCGTGGTCGATCCGGTGGGCGCGCCCTTCAACCCGGAGCATCACCAGGCCATCAGCCAGGCCGATGTGGCCGAGGCGGCGCCGGGCAGCGTGGTGCAGGTGTTCCAGAAGGGATACCTGCTGAACGACCGTCTCCTGCGCCCGGCGCTGGTGGTGGTCGCACGCCACGACTGAACCGGCCGGCGGCCGGCGCTTGATCCGCGCCGGCGCACCCCCACATCCGACTCATCGCCGGCACAGCGCCGGCCCAGACAGACATTCATACAAGGGAGCGACCCCACATGGGCAAGATCATCGGTATCGACCTCGGCACGACCAACTCGTGCGTGGCGATCATGGAAGGCGGCAAGGCGCGCGTCATCGAGAATTCCGAGGGCGACCGCACCACGCCCTCCATCGTCGCCTACACCAAGGATGGCGAAGTGCTCGTCGGCGCTTCGGCCAAGCGCCAGGCGGTGACCAATCCGAAGAACACCCTCTTCGCCGTCAAGCGCCTGATCGGCCGCAAGTTCACCGACGCCGAAGTGCAGAAGGACATCGGCCTGGTGCCGTACGACATCGTCCAGCACGAGAACGGCGACGCGTGGGTGGCCACCGCCGACGGCAAGAAACTCTCCGCGCAGGAAGTCTCCGCGCGCGTGCTGGAGAAGATGAAGAAGACGGCCGAAGCCTTCCTGGGCGAGACGGTCACCGAAGCGGTCATCACCGTGCCGGCCTACTTCAACGACAGCCAGCGCCAGGCGACCAAGGACGCCGGCAAGATCGCCGGCCTGGACGTCAAGCGCATCATCAACGAGCCCACCGCGGCGGCGCTGGCCTACGGCCTGGACAAGGCCGATGGCGGTGATCGCAAGATCGCCGTGTACGATCTCGGCGGCGGCACCTTCGACGTGTCGATCATCGAAATCGCCAACGTGGATGGCGAGAAGCAGTTCGAAGTGCTGGCCACCAACGGCGATACCTTCCTTGGTGGCGAAGACTTCGACAAGCGCGTCATCGATTACCTCGTCGAGGAATTCCAGAAGGATCAGGGCATCGACCTGCGCAAGGATCCGCTGGCGCTGCAGCGCCTGAAGGACGCGGCCGAGCGCGCCAAGATCGAGCTGTCCAGCGCGCAGCAGACCGAAGTCAACCTGCCGTACATCACCGCCGATGCGTCCGGTCCCAAGCACCTGAACATCAAGCTGACCCGCGCCAAGCTGGAGTCGCTGGTCGAGGATCTGATCAAGAAGTCGATCGAGCCGTGCCGCATCGCGCTCAACGATGCCGGCCTGCGCGCCAGCGAGATCACCGAGGTGATCCTGGTCGGCGGCCAGACCCGCATGCCGAAGGTGCAGCAGGCGGTGGCCGAGTTCTTCGGCAAGGAACCGCGCAAGGACGTCAACCCCGATGAAGCCGTCGCGCTGGGCGCGGCGATCCAGGGCGGCGTGCTGGCCGGCGACGTCAAGGACGTGCTGCTGCTCGACGTCACTCCGCTTTCGCTGGGTATCGAAACCCTGGGCGGCGTGATGACCAAGATCATCGAGAAGAACACCACCATCCCGACCAAGGCCTCGCAGACGTTCTCCACCGCCGACGACAACCAGTCCGCGGTGACCGTGCACGTGCTGCAGGGCGAGCGCGAACAGGCCCGCTACAACAAGTCGCTGGCGCGCTTCGATCTCACCGGCATCGATCCGGCGCCGCGCGGCCTGCCGCAGATCGAGGTCTCCTTCGACATCGACGCCAACGGCATCCTGCATGTCTCGGCGCGCGACAAGAAGACCAACAAGGAGCAGAAGGTCGAGATCAAGGCTGGTTCGGGGCTGTCCGAGGAAGAGATCCAGCGCATGGTCGCCGATGCCGAAGCGCATCGCGAAGAAGACAAGAAGTTCCAGGAACTGGTGCAGGCGCGCAACCAGGCCGATGGCCTGCTGCATGCCACGCGCACGGCGATCACCGAACACGGCAGCAAGGTGCCGGGCGATGTGATCGGTCGCGTGGAGGGCGCCATCGCCGAACTGGAAACGGCGATGAAGGGCGATGACAAGGCCCAGATCGAAGCCAAGACCCGCGCGCTGGAAGAAGCCGGGCAGTCGCTGTACGCCGCTGCGGCGGCCGGTGCCCAGCCGGGCGCCGAAGCCGGGGCGGGCGCTGGCCCGGCGCAGGGCAACGACGATGTGGTCGACGCCGAGTTCACCGAAGTCAAGGACGACGGCAAGCAGTAAGGCGTGGATCCGGCAGGGGATTCGGGATTCGGAATCGTTTTTTCCGTGCCCGGGTCCCCTTCCTGTGTCTGAGCCGGCACGACCGCCGTTACCAACCCCGAATCCGGAAACACGAATCTGCGCTCCATGAGCAAACGCGACTACTACGAAGTCCTGGGCGTGACCCGCAACGCCAGTGACGAAGACCTGAAGAAGGCCTATCGCCGCTGCGCGATGAAGTTCCATCCGGATCGCAATCCGGGGGACACCGCGGCCGAGGCTTCGTTCAAGGAATGCAAGGAAGCCTATGAAGTGCTGTCCGACAGCGCCAAGCGCCGCGCCTACGATGCGCACGGCCATGCCGCGTTCGAACACGGCATGGGCGGGCCGGGCGGCGCGCCGGACATGGGCGATATCTTCGGTGACATCTTCGGCAACATTTTCGGCGGCGGTGGCGCACGCGCCGCGCGTCGCGGCGCCGATGTCGGCTACGTCATGGAACTGGATCTCGAAGAGGCCGTCGCCGGCATCGAGAAGCGCATCGACATTCCGACGCTGGTGGCCTGCGAACCCTGCGCCGGCTCCGGCTCCGAGGACGGCAAGGTCGACATCTGCGCCACCTGTGGCGGCCGCGGCAACGTGCGCATGCAGCGCGGCATCTTCGCCATGCAGCAGACCTGTCCGGCCTGCGGCGGGCGTGGCCAGACCATCAAGAATCCCTGCAAGGCGTGCCACGGCGCCGGCCGCGTGGAGGAAGAGAAAGTCCTGTCGGTTAAGATTCCCGCCGGCGTGGACAACGGTGATCGCATCCGCCTGACCGGCGAGGGCGAGGCCGGTCCGCCCGGCACGCCGCCGGGCGATCTCTACGTGGAAGTGCGCGTGCGCGAGCACGAAATCTTCCAGCGCGATGGCGACGATCTGCATTGCGAAGTGCCGATCCGCATTTCGCAGGCCGCGCTCGGCGATACCGTGCGCGTGCCCACGCTCAATGGCGATGCGGAAATCCGCATTCCCGCCGAGACCCAGACCGGCAAGCTGTTCCGCCTGCGCGGCAAGGGCGTGCGATCGGTGCGCAGCCGCAGCGAAGGCGATCTGTATTGCCGCGTGGTGGTCGAAACCCCGGTCAACCTCACGCCCGAACAGCGCGAACTGCTCGAGAAATTCGAAGCCACCTTCGTCGGCGAGGACGCCCGCAAGCATTCGCCCAAGTCCGCGACGTTCCTCGACGGCGTCAAGGGCTTCTGGGATCGCATGACCTCCTGAGGCAGCAGGCGGCCGCTCCCTGCGCCACCGCTCCGTCGGAATCAACACGCGTTGTGGCGGTCCGGACGCATCCGCTAGGCTGTGCGGCAGACGCCCGTGGGGTGGCGTCGAACTCAGGGAGCCGTACATGGATGGGAAGAGCATTGCCGCCGTCGCCGCCGTTCTGGCGCTGACTTCATTTTTCGCGCCCGCCGCGCAGGCCGCCGAAGACCGGCCGCTGCAGGTCGAACGCGAGATCGTCACCTATGTCGTCAACGCCGACGGCAGCTTCGTGCAGACGCAGGAGCAGGCAATCAAGGTATTGAAGGATACCGGCCTACAGGCGGCGAAGGAGTCCTCGGTCACCTACAGCACCAGCATCCAGCATGCCGAGGTCATAGCGGCCTACACGCTGAAGCCCGATGGCAGGCGCATCGAGGTGCCACGCAGCAACTACCAACTGAGCAGCCAGTCCGGCCACGACGGTGATTCACCGGTGTATTCGGACCTGAGTTCGCTGAGCGTGGTATTTCCGGATCTGGCGGTCGGCGACACGACCGTCTTCAGCTATCGCCTGACCGCGCGGGAAGCGATGTTTCCCGGCCAGTTCTCCATCATCGAGAACTACAATCCGGCCCGGTACTATGGGCAGGTCCGCATCACCATCGATGCGCCCGAGTCCATGGCCGCGCGCTGGCAAGGCTGGCAGTTGACGGAAGCGCCCGCACGCGTCGCCAACGGGCGCCGGATCGTGGAGTGGAACTGGCAGAACCGCACGCCGGTGGATCCGGAAAGCCTGCGTGACAGCGTGTTCAACTACGAACGCTATCCGGGCTACGCGTTCTCCACCTTCAAGGACTATGCGCAGATCGCGCGGGCCTACGGCGTGCAGGCCGAGCGCAAGGCAGCGCCGACCGAGCGCATCCGCACGCTCGCCAACGAGATCGCCGGCCCCGGCACCGAGCCGCGCGAGGATGCCCGCAAGCTGTACGAATGGGTCTCGACGAACATCAGCTACGCGGGCAACTGCATCGGGCTGGGCGCGGTGGTTCCGCGCGATCTGGATGCGGTGCTCGACAACCGGATGGGCGATTGCAAGGACCACGCCACGCTGCTGCAGGCCCTGTTGAAGGCGCGCGGCATCGAAAGCACGCAGGCGCTGGTGAACGCCGGCAGCGCGTTCTCCCTGCCTGCGGTACCGGTGGCCTCGGTGGTCAACCACGTCATCAATTACATCCCCGGCCTGGATCTGTATCTGGATTCGACCGCCTCCGATGTGCCGTTCGCCACGCTGCCGCCCAGCGTGGCCGGCAAGCCGGTGCTGCTGGTGCAGGGGCACCATGACGACGCGCGGACGCCGGCGACGCAAGCGGGCAGCGAGTGGCAGAAGATGAAGACCGATGTCCGCATCCTCGGTGACGGGTCCGTGCAGGGCAGCCTGCGGCTGGAACTGAGCGGCGCGCGGGCCGCGGCCGCGCGCGCGCAGTTCCGCAGCATGGATCGCGACACCGCCGACAAACTGGTGCGTAACTACTTCCGTACGCAGGCATTGATCGCCACCGGCAGTGTACGGTATCCCGATCCGGAGCCGATGCTCGACACCTTCAACCTCGAAGCCGATTTCACGGTGGATCGGATGTTGCCGCCGGCAGGCGGCTTCTCGCCCAATCCCTGGTTCATCAGTCTGGCGCCGATTGCCGCCCTGGTGAGCGGGCAGGTCGATTATCCGGAACAGCCGGCCGGGGAAGGGGCGTGTGCAGCTGTTTTCTCGGAAGAGGAATACACCTACGAATTCGCGCCTTCGTATCGCATCGTGGCGGTGCCGACGGGCATGCAACTGGATGAAGGCACGATCTCCTATCGATCCAGCTACCGACAGACCGGCAACCGCATTTCGGTGAACCGGCGCCTGGATGACCGCACGCCCGGACCGCTGTGCAGCGCCGAGTACAACAGCACGTTTGGCAAGACCATGCGCCGCTTGCTTCCGGATGTGCGTGCGCAGATCGTCTACCTGCAGTCCGACGGCGCCCGCTGACTCAAAACTTCTAGAATGGGGCTCCCACCGGAGCCTCGCGCGTGAACCCACCCCTGATCGGCATCGTCGGCATCGCCGGCGCCTACGGGCGCTGGCTGCAACGTTTTTTCCAGGCGCGCATGGGACTGGAGGTCATCGGCCATGATCCGGCCGACGCCGGCTCCCATTCGCCGGAAGAACTGGTCGCTCGCGCCGACGTGCTGGTGTTTTCCGCGCCCATCCGCGCGACGGTCGACGTCATCGGGCACTACACGGCGCTGAGCGCCGGACGCGAGCGGGATCGCTTGTGGCTGGATGTCACCTCCATCAAGGCCGCGCCCGTGGCCGCGATGCTGCGTTCGCGCGCCGAAGTGGCCGGGCTGCATCCGATGACGGCGCCGCCGAAGTCGCCCACGCTCAAGGGCCGCGTGACCGTGGTCTGCGAGGCGCGCGTGGAGCGTTGGCACGGCTGGCTGCATCGGCTGCTTGACGCCCTGCAGGGCCAGTACGTCCACACCACGCCCGTGCAGCACGATCGCATCATGGCGCTGGTGCAGGCGATGGTGCACGCCACCCATCTCGCGCAGGGCAGCGTGTTACGTGGGCAGGCCGGGCAGGTCGGCGATCTGGCCGCGCTGCTGCCGTTCCGCTCCGCATCGTTCGAACTCGATGCCGCGGTGCTGGCGCGCATCCTGTCGCTCAATCCGGCGATCTACGAAGACATCCAGTTCGGCAATCCGCACGCGGCGGAAATCCTGCGCACGCTGACGCAACAGTTCGCCCGCATGGCGCAACTGGTGGGCGAGGGCGATGATGCGTCACGCCAGGCATTCCGCCGCGAGTTCCTCGATCGCAATCGCGACGCGCTGGGCACGCAGGCGCTGGAATCGGGCAACTACACTTACGAGCGTCTCGGCTATCTGCTGGCGGACCTGGCGACCGGGCGTTCGCTGAGCGTGCACCTGCCGGAGGATCGTCCGGGATCGCTGCGTGCGCTGCTGCACGTGTTCGAACATGAGGGCGTGAGCCTGTCCTCGATCCATTCCTCCCGCACGCCGCAGGGTGAAGTGCATTTCCGCATCGGCTTCGATGCCGACGTCGATGCGCAGGCGCTGGAACGGGCGATGCGGGAAGTGGACGCACGCGGCATCGGTCGCGTACTGGAAGAGGCATGAGCTTGAACGCCGCCCCCGATCTGACGACATGCATCGATGCGGTGCTGTGCGGTCGCGCCGTGGAATTCTCGCGGCCCGGAGCACGCAGCGCGATTGCCAAGTCCGCCGTTGCCGGTCCCGTGCGCATCGGGCCGGAGGGGCTCGAGGGCGACGAACAGGCCGATCGCCGCGTGCATGGCGGGCCGGACAAGGCCGTGCATCACTATGCGCGTGATCACTACGCCGCCTGGGCGTCCGACATCGGCGCGCATGCACTGCTTGGACAGCCCGGCGCCTTCGGTGAAAACATCAGCACCACCGGCCTCACCGAAGCGGACATCTGCCTTGGTGACCGATGGCGCCTGGGCACGGCGCTGGTCGAGGTCTCGCAGTCGCGGCAGCCATGCTGGAAGCTGTCCGATCGCTTCGCCATCGCCGACATGGCGCGGCGCGTGCAGGACACCGGCCGCACCGGCTGGTATTACCGCGTGCTCGAGCCGGGCCAGGTGCAGGCCGGCGACTCGCTGACGCTGCTGGAACGTCCGCACCCGGACTGGCCGCTGGGCCGGATCATCGACGTGCTGTACCAGCGTCGCCTCGACCCGGATCTGCTGAACGAGATACTCGGCCTGCCACTGGTGCCCGGCTGGCGCACGCTGTTCGAGCGGCGCCTGGAGCGCGGGCAGACCGAAGACTGGAGCCGGCGGCTGATCGGCACCGAACCAATCGCGTGATCGCAGCGGCTATCGCGCGCCGATGGCCCTCGCTACCATGCCGGCATGGACAACACGCCGCTGCGTCTTCTCATCCACGGTGCCTCCGGTCGCATGGGCCAGGCACTGCTGCGGCTTGCCGGCGAGCAGCCGGGTTCGCTGCAGGTCGTCGCGGCGGTGACGGGAAGGTCGCCGGCGCAGCGCGTCGTCGACGGCGTGCCGCATTTCGCGTCCAGTGAACTCAATGGCGTGCCGGCGTTCGACGCGGCGATCGATTTCAGCCTGCCCGAAGGCTTCGATGCGATCCTCGCGTTGTGCGTGCAGCGCGGCGCGGCGTTCGTCTCCGGCACCACGGGCCTGTCCGATGCGCAGCGCGACGCGTTGAACGCGGCCAGCGCGCATATTCCGCTGGTGTGGGCGTCCAATTTCAGTCTCGGCGTGGCGGTGCTGACCGAACTGGTCGAGCGCGCCGCAGCGGCGTTGCAGCACTGGGATTGCGATGTGGTGGAAGCCCATCACACGCAGAAGAAGGACGCGCCTTCCGGCACCGCGCTGACCCTCGGCGAGGCGGCGGGCTCGGCCGGTGCGCCGGTCCATTACGCGAGCCTGCGCGCCGGTGACATCGTCGGCGAACATCTGGTGCAGTTCACCGGTCCGGGCGAACGCATCGAGCTCATCCACCGGGCGACCCATCGCGACATCTTCGCGCGCGGCGCACTGCATGTCGCCGCAGGCCTGCGCGGCCGTGCCGCAGGGCAATACCGGGTGCGCGACCTGCTGGACTGAATCGGCCAGGGAACCGGTCCTCGCAGGCTGAACGCGACGCCTTGCCGCGTGCATCGATGCGGCAAGGGGTGAAAAAAGGGTGGCGCTGAACAGGCCGGACCCGTACAATTCCCGCTCGCCTGTTACCCACCGCCCCGGACCGGAAAAACGCCGAGTCCGTGGTTTCTTGCAGCCGCAAGTCGGAGGGGCAGGGTTCCTCCACCCCAAGGCGAACCCCGTGACTGAACCCGCAATTCTCGTACTCGAAGACGGCACCGTGTTCGAGGGCGAATCCGTAGGCGCGAGCGGACTTTCCGTCGGCGAAGTGGTGTTCAACACCGCGATGACCGGCTATCAGGAAGTCCTCACCGATCCTTCCTACGCCCGTCAGCTGGTCACCCTGACCTATCCCCATATCGGCAACACCGGCTGCACCGAACAGGACGACGAAGCGCGCAAGGTCTGGTGCGCCGGCCTCATCGTGCGCGATGTTCCGCGCCGTCCCAGCAACTGGCGCAGCCAGGCCGCGCTGCCGGAATGGCTGATGACGCGCGGCATCGTGGCGATCGCCGGCATCGACACGCGCAAGCTCACCCGCATCCTGCGCGATCGCGGTGCGCAGAACGGCGCGCTGATGGCCGGCCCGGACGTGGACGTGGAAAAGGCGCTCGAAGCCGCGCGCAAGTTCCCCGGCCTGAAAGGCATGGATCTGGCCAAGGTGGTCTCGACCACCGAGCGCTATCAGTGGAACGAAGGCCAGCTCGATCTGGATGGCGGCCAGTTCGTGCGCGCCCAGCCGCGTTTCAAGGTCGTGGCCTACGATTACGGCGTCAAGCTCAACATCCTGCGCATGCTCGCCGAACGCGGCTGCGACGTGACCGTGGTGCCCGCGCAGACGCCGGCCGCCGACGTGCTCGCGCTCAATCCCGATGGCGTGTTCCTGTCCAATGGTCCCGGCGATCCCGAACCGTGCGATTACGCCATCGCCGCCATCCGGGAATTCATCGCCAGGAAGATTCCGACCTTCGGCATCTGCCTGGGTCATCAACTGCTCGCGCTGGCCGCCGGCGCGAAGACCGTGAAGATGGGTCATGGCCACCACGGCGCCAATCATCCGGTGCAGGACATCGACACCGGCCGGGTGATGATCACCTCGCAGAATCATGGCTTCGCCGTGGATGAAAGCACGCTGCCGGCCAACGTCCGCGTGATTCATCGGTCGCTGTTCGATGGCACCAACCAGGGCATCGAACTGACCGACGCGCCGGCGTTCTCGTTCCAGGGCCACCCGGAAGCCAGCCCCGGCCCACGCGATGTTTCGCCGCTGTTCGATCGCTTCATCGACAGCATGCGCGCCGCCGGCGCAGGGCAGGGCGCGTGAGGCGGGTGATATCGCGCGCGCTGCTCGCGATCGCGCTGGGCGCGTCGGCCTCGGTGGCGGCGCAGGCGGCCACGCCGGCCAGCGAAAGCGATCGTGCGGTGATGGCCGATTACCTGATCGACATGATGCCGCTGCACACCATCTTCGCCCAGTTGATGAAGAGCAACGACGGCGAACTGAAAGGCCAGCTCGACGACGCGCAGCTCGAATGCTTCCAGCAGCAGGTGTCGCGGCCGGCGCTGCTGGCGCGCAAGCGGCGCGAGGTCGATGCGTTCGCCGAGCAGGATCCGGCCAATTTCGCGGCCTCGCTCACCCTGCTGCGTGACGGCGCGGGTGAAACCGTCAAGCGGCTGGGCCAGGCGTCGGTGGGCGCGGCGCTCCAGCATGATGGCGAAACCGATGCGGACCAGGCGATCGCGCAGGCTGCAGCGTCCACCTTCGATGTCAGCAAGATGGAACCGGATCAATTGATCGCGTTCATGAGCTTCGCCTACGGATCCCCGTATCGCCGCCTGCGTGAACTGTCCGGCTACGGCGAGTTCACCGACGCCGGATCCGAGGCCGCCTCCCCCGTGGAAACGATGCTGGACGCCATGGCGATCGAGATCGCCGGCACCTGCGGGATCCCCGCCGAATTCTTCGAGTAGACCCATGCCCAAGCGTACCGATATCCAGACCATCCTCATCATCGGCGCCGGCCCGATCGTCATCGGCCAGGCGTGCGAGTTCGATTACTCCGGCGCGCAGGCCTGCAAGGCATTGCGCGAAGAGGGCTACCGGGTGGTGCTGGTCAACAGCAATCCCGCCACGATCATGACCGACCCGGAAATGGCCGATGCGGTCTACATCGAGCCGATCAACTGGCAGACGGTCGAGAAGATCATCGCCAAGGAAAAGCCGGACGCGCTGCTGCCGACGATGGGTGGACAGACCGCGCTCAACTGCGCACTGGATCTGGCCGACCACGGCGTGCTGGAGAAACATGGCGTCGAGTTGATCGGCGCATCGCGCGAAGCCATCCGCATGGCCGAGGATCGCGAACTGTTCCGCGTGGCGATGGGCGAAATCGGCCTGGAATGCCCGAAGGCCGAAGTCGCGCACACGCTGGAGGAAGCGCTCGACATCCAGACCCGCGTCGGCTATCCGACCATCATCCGCCCGAGCTTCACCCTGGGCGGCAGTGGCGGCGGCATCGCCTACAACCGCGAGGAACTGATCGAGATCGTCAATCGCGGCCTCGAACTTTCGCCGACCACCGAAGTGCTGGTGGAGGAATCGGTGCTGGGCTGGAAGGAATTCGAAATGGAAGTGGTCCGCGACACCGCGGACAACTGCATCATCGTCTGCTCGATCGAAAACCTCGATCCGATGGGCGTGCACACCGGCGACTCGATCACCGTGGCCCCGGCGCAGACGCTGACCGACAAGGAATACCAGCGCCTGCGCGATGCCTCGATCGCCGTGCTGCGCAAGATCGGCGTGGACACCGGCGGCTCGAACGTGCAGTTCGGCGTCAACGCGCAGACCGGGCGCGTGGTGGTCATCGAGATGAACCCGCGCGTGTCGCGTTCCTCGGCGCTGGCGTCCAAGGCCACCGGCTTCCCGATTGCCAAGGTCGCGGCCAAGCTCGCCGTCGGCTACACGCTGGATGAACTGAAGAACGAGATCACCGGCGGCAAGACCCCGGCCTCGTTCGAACCGTCGATCGATTACGTGGTCACTAAGATCCCGCGCTTTGCCTTCGAGAAATTCCCGCAGGCCGATGCGCGCCTGACCACGCAGATGAAGTCGGTGGGCGAGGTGATGGCCATGGGCCGCACCTTCCAGGAATCGATGCAGAAGGCATTGCGTGGCCTGGAGACCGGCAAGGTCGGGTTCGATCCGACCGGTCTTGATCTGCGCAGCGAGGATGGCCTGACCGAATTGCGCCGCGAACTGAAGGCCCCGGGCCCGGAGCGTCTGTTCCATGTGGCCGACGCATTCCGCGCCGGCATGAGCGTGGAGCAGGTGCATGCGTTGTCGTTCATCGATCCGTGGTTCCTGGATCAGATCGAGGAGGTGGTGGAAGCGGAAAAGCAGCTCGCCGCCGACGGTCTGGCTTCGCTCGATGCGCGTCGCCTGCGCAGGCTCAAGCGCATGGGCTTCTCCGATGCTCGCCTGGCGCAACTGGCCGGAACCGACGAGGCCGCCGTGCGCGTGCTGCGCAAGGCGCTCGGGGTCAAGCCGGTCTACAAGCGCGTGGATTCCTGCGCGGCCGAGTTCGCCACCGGCACGGCGTACCTGTATTCGACCTACGAGGACGAGTGCGAGGCCGAGCCGACCTCGCGCGAGAAGATCATGATCCTGGGCGGCGGCCCCAACCGCATCGGCCAGGGCATCGAGTTCGACTACTGCTGCGTGCATGCCGCGCTCGCCCTGCGCGAGGACGGCTATGAAACGATCATGGTCAACTGCAATCCGGAAACCGTCTCGACCGATTACGACACCTCCGATCGCCTCTACTTCGAGCCGCTGACGCTGGAAGACGTGCTGGCGATCGTCGAACTGGAACAGCCCAAGGGCGTGATCGTCCAGTACGGCGGACAGACGCCGCTGAAGCTGGCGCAGGCGCTGGAAGCCAACGGCGTTCCGGTGATCGGCACCTCGCCCGATTCGATCGATCTGGCCGAGGATCGTGAGCGCTTCCAGCAACTGGTCGAAAAGCTCGGCCTCAAGCAGCCGCCCAACCGTACCGCGCGGAATGCCGACGAAGCCCTCGCACTGGCGCGCGAAATCGGCTATCCGCTGGTCGTGCGCCCGTCGTACGTGCTGGGCGGTCGCGCGATGGAAATCGTCTACGGCGAATCGGACCTGGCGCGCTATGTGCGCGATGCGGTGAAGGTGTCGAACGATTCGCCGGTGCTGCTGGATCGCTTCCTCGACAATGCGGTCGAAGTCGATGTCGACATCATCGCCGACCAGGACGGAAACGTGCTGATCGGCGGCGTGATGGAGCACATCGAGGAAGCCGGCGTGCACTCGGGTGACTCCTCGTGCTCGCTGCCGCCGTATTCGCTGTCGGCCCGGACGCAGGACGAACTGCGCCGCCAGGTCGTCGAGCTGGCCAAGGCGCTGAGCGTGGTCGGCCTGATGAACACGCAGTTCGCGATCCAGTCCAACGACGAAGGCGATGACACCGTCTATCTGCTGGAAGTGAACCCGCGCGCCTCGCGCACGGTGCCGTTCGTCTCCAAGGCCACCGGCATGCCGCTGGCGAAGATCGCCTCGCGCTGCATGGCCGGCCGCACGCTGGCCGAGCAGGGCGCCACCCGCGAGATCGTGCCGGACTATTATTCGGTGAAGGAAGCCATCTTCCCGTTCGCCAAGTTCCAGGGCGTGGATCCGATCCTCGGGCCGGAAATGCGTTCGACCGGCGAGGTGATGGGCGTGGGCCGCAGCTTCGGCGCGGCGATGGCGCGCGCGCAGGAGGCCGGTGGCATCCGCGCGCCGCAGCCGGGCAAGGCGTTCGTGTCGGTGCGTGATCCGGACAAGAAGCGCGTGCTGCCGGTGGCGCAGGCGCTGGTCGAGCGGGGCTTCAGCCTGGTCGCGACCCAGGGCACGGCCGCGTGGCTGCGCGAGCACGGTTTCGAATGCGAGCAGGTCAACAAGGTGGTCGAAGGCCGGCCGCACATCGTGGACCTGATCAAGAACGGCGAAATCGTGTATATCGTCAACACCACCGAAGGACGGCAGGCCATCGCCGACTCCTTCTCCATCCGGCGCGAGGCGTTGCAGCATCGCGTCACGTATTCGACCACGATCGCCGGCGCGCGCGCGCTGGTGCATTCGCTGGAATTCCGCGGTACGGGTCCGGTCTGGGCCCTGCAGGAATTGCACAAGGAGCTGGCAAGTTGAGAGCACCACTGACCATGAAGGGCGCGCAGCGTCTGCGTGCCGAACTGGACAACCTGAAAACGGTCAAGCGGCCGGAAGTGATCACCGCGATCGCCGAGGCGCGTGCGCATGGCGATCTGAAGGAGAACGCCGAGTACCACGCCGCGCGCGAGCAGCAGGGCTTCATCGAAGGCCGCATCAAGCAGCTGGAAAGCGAGCTGTCGCATTCGGAGATCATCGACATCACCAAGCTCAACGCCGGTACGCGCATCGTGTTCGGCGCGACCGTGACGCTGGCTGACGTCGAAACGGACGAAGAAAAGAAATACCAGGTGGTCGGCGATCTGGAAGCCGACATCAAGCAGGGCCTGATCGCGATCTCCTCGCCGCTGGCCCGAGCGCTGATCGGCAAGCACGAGGGTGATGCGGTCATCATCGATGCACCGGCCGGCCAGCGCGAATACGAAATCGTCAGCGTCCGCTACCAGGACTGATCGGTCCGGATGGCGACCGCCACGCTGCTGCTGCCCGCGCGCCGAAGGCTGGCGGGACAGCCGCTGCCCGCCGACGTCGGCAAGGCGCTCGGGCGTGCGGATCGCAGCCAGGCCGAGGCCGGCGAGCGTGAACAACTGCGGCGGCATTTCCGGCTGGTGCCCGATCACTGGCCGGTAGCCGCGCTCACGCGCCAACTCGATGCCGGCGATGCGGAAGAAGCGGCGTGGCTGCGTGCCGATCCGGCGCGCATCTCGCCCGACATCAACGGCGCGCGCATGCTCGCCCATGGTGAGGCGCTGGCGCTGGACGCCGGGGATCTCGCGCAGTTGCTGCCGTCGCTGAAGCCGTTGTTCGGTGACGCCGGTGCATTGCTGGAGGCGCCGCATCCGTCGCGCTGGTATCTGCGCCTGCCGAAGGGAACGCGGCTGCCGGCATTCGCGCCGATCGACGATGTACTGGGCGACGATCTGTTCGCGCATCTGCCTGAAGGCGACGAAGGCCGCCGCTGGCGTGCACTGATGACCGAGGCGCAGATCATCCTGCACAACCACCCGTGGAATGCGCGGCGTGTCCAGGCGGGCAAGGCGCCGGTCAATTCGCTGTGGTTCTGGGGCGCGGGCGTGCTGCCGCAATCAGTCGCCACACCGCACAAGCAGGTCAAAGGGCAGGACACGCTGCTGCGCGCGCTCGCGCTTGCCGCCGGCGTGTCGGCCGATGGCGATTCCGGCCAGGCCGTGGATGCGCTCATTGATCTGCGCCACCTGCGCCAGCTCGACGTGCTGGCGCGCGATGCCCTGCAACCGCTGCTGGCCGCGCTGGCTCGTGGCGAACTGCTGCGGCTGAAACTCGATTTCGGCGACGGTGCGCAGTTCGATCTGCGCCGCGATCAGCGCTGGCGTTTCTGGCGTCGATCTCTGGATCGCCTGGAGCACGATTCGGCCGATCTCCCGGCATGAAGAACGGTCCACGCATCGTCCGCCGTCCGGCCGTGCCGGTCGCGGGCTGGCCCGAGCACGTATTGCCGCTGCTGCGCCGCATCTACGCCGCGCGCGGTGCCTGCGATCCCGCGCAGGCGCAGCCGCGTCTGGCGCAGTTGCTCAAGCCCGATGCCCTCGGCGGACTGCCCGAGGCGGTCACGCTGCTGCAGCAGGCGATGGACGCGGATCGCCACATCGTGGTCGTCGGCGATTTCGATTGCGATGGCGCCACCGCCACCGCGGTGATGGTGCGTGGATTGCGTGCGCTCGGTGCGCGCCGCGTCACCGCCACCGTGCCCAACCGCATGGTCCATGGCTATGGCCTTTCACCGGCGCTGGTCGATGAACTGGCGTCCGTGCAGCCGGATTTGCTGGTGACGGTGGATCACGGCATCGCCTGCCACGCCGGCATCGCCCGCGCGAAGGCGCGTGGTTGGCGGGTGCTGGTCACCGATCATCATCTGCCCGGCGCCACCTTGCCCGATGCCGACGCCATCGTCGATCCGAACGTGCAGGGCGATGGTTTTCCCAGCAAGTGCATGGCCGGTGTCGGCGTGGCGTTCTATGTCCTGCTCGCACTGCGGCGTGGCCTGCGCGAGCAGGGGCGCTGGCCTCAGGGCGAACCGGATCTTTCGAGCCTGCTGGATCTGGTCGCGGTCGGCACCGTCGCGGATCTGGTGCCGCTGGATTTCAACAATCGCGCGCTGGTGTCGGCGGGATTGCGTCGGCTGCGTGCCGGGCAGGGATGTGCGGGATTGCAGGCGCTGATCGAAGTATCCGGACGCCAGGCGCACTGCCTGACCGCGGCCGACATCGGCTTTGCGATCGCGCCGCGCCTCAACGCAGCGGGACGACTGGAAGACATGGCGCTGGGCATCGAATGCCTGCTTAGTGACGACCTGGCGCAGGCGCGCGAAATGGCGGCCGTGCTCAACGGCATCAATGCCGAGCGGCGTGGCGTCCAGCAGCAGATGACCGACGAGGCGACGATTGCGCTCGCGCGCGTGGCGACACTGGAGGGGCAGGCGCCGCTGGCGGTCTGCCTGTTCGACGAGAACTGGCATCCGGGCGTGATCGGTCTGGTGGCGTCGCGCCTGAAGGACAGCCTGCACCGGCCGGTCATCGCATTCGCGCCGGCCGAACCCGGCAGCACGCTGTTGCGGGGATCGGCGCGTTCGATTCCGGGCTTCCACATCCGCGATGCGCTGGCGGCGATCGACACGGCCCATCCGGATCTGATTGCCCGCTTCGGCGGCCACGCGATGGCGGCGGGGCTGAGCCTGGAATCCGCGCATCTGCCGCGCTTCGAGTCCGCGCTGCACGCGGTCGCGGCCGAGCGCCTGGAACCGGAACACCTGCAGGCAGAACTGTGGAGTGATGGCGAGCTTTCCGGCCACGAGTTCGATCGCGTCCACGCCGAAGCATTGCGCGATGGCGGACCGTGGGGGCAGGGGTTTCCGGAGCCGATGTTCGACGGCGTGTTCGATGTGATCGACTGGCGCGTCATCGGCGAGCGGCATCTGAAGTTCTCGCTGCGCACGCATGGACGGACGCAGCCGCTCAGTGCGATCCATTTCGGCGGCTGGCGCGATCTGGCACCGCCGGCACGCATCCACGCCGCCTACCAGCTCGATACCGACGATTATCAGGATCGCCGGGGCATCCAGTTGATCCTGCGGCACTGGTCCGCCACCGAGTGATCCACGACATCCGGCAGGAGGTCAGCCGCAGCCCGGCGCTTGGTCAGGTGCGCACACCGGCCACCGCGTGGCTCGACATCACCTCGATCGCGCCGGCGCGCACCGCCTGCTGCGGCTCTTCGAGCACGTCGGCCGCCGACAGCGTGTCCGGAAGCGTCTGGCCCCACAGGCCCACCCAGGCATCGCGATGGTCCTTGGCCGCGTACAGGGCGCGATCCGCCATGCGCAGCGCATAGCCCCAGTCGGCCTCCGGCTGCGCAGCGTCGGGCTGGAAGAACGGAAAGGGCGAGAACCCCACCGACACCGTCAGGGGCCAACTGCGATCGGCGGCCAGTTGCGTGAGCCCGCCCAGCGTCCCCTGCAACCGTTCGGCGAATGCGCAGGCCTGCGCGGCGTTGATGTCCGCACAGGCGACCAGGAATTCCTCGCCGCCCCAGCGCGCCACGATGTCGCCGGGACGGCAGGCTTCCTTCAGACGACGCGACAGCTCGACCAGTGCGGCATCACCGGCATGATGGCCCAGCGTGTCGTTGACCGCCTTGAAATAATCGATGTCGATCAGCAGCAGCACATGGCGCGAATCCGGCACGCGCGACTGCTGCGCCATCGCGGCGAGCGCGGTGCCGGCGGCGCGACGGTTCTTCAGGCCGGTCAGCGGATCGGTGGCACTGATGATGCGCAGTTGCCGGTTCTTGCGACGTTGCAGGACGAACAGCGACACGCCGGCCAGCATCAGCAGCACCAGCAGCACGATGACGCCGTTGCGCAGCAGCCGAGAACGTTCGTCGGCCAGGCGCCGGATCTGCGCTTCATGGCGCAGCCGCTCCAGTTCACGCTGTGAAGCCGCGTTCTGGCTGCGGCCCTGCAAGTCGGCCAGCAGATCCAGACGCTGCTGCTTCATCGTGTTCATTTCAAGCGCGTGCAGCCGGCGGCCGACGGCCAGCGTCTGCTCGGCCTGTCCCAGCGCGGCGTGCGCGCCGATCCAGGCGAGCAGGACTTCGCGCTGCTCCTGTGGCTCGGCCTTGTCCTTGATCAGCTCCCACGCGGCCTGCGCGCTGCGCAATGCCGCCGAGCCATCGCCGGATACGCGTTGCAGCGTCGACAACTTGGCCAGCGTGAGCGCTTCACCGCCGGGATCGCCGAGCTGCCGTTGTGCCGACAGCGCCTGTTGCAGCGCCGCGCGCGCCTGCGCCAGCCGATGCTCGCCAATCCACTGGCCGGCGCGTTCGCTGCGGATGCGTTCGACGACGATGCGGTTGTTCTGCTGCGCGGCGACCACCTCGCCACGATCGAGCATCGCCAGCGCTTCTGCCTGTCGGTCCAGGCGCAGCAGGTTGATCGCGTGGTTGTACAGCAGCAGCGGATCCTCATGTCCGACGGTGGCGCCGGCCGCGATCGCGCTGCGGTAGTAGCGGTCGGCGACCTCGGGCGAATCCAGATAATCGGCGTGGATGAGGCCCACGTTGGTCAGCGTGGCCAGGCGCGTCAACGCCGCGTCTTCCGCACCGAGCCCGGCGGCGATGTCGTGCGCGCGCAGATAGGCCGCTTCGGCACGATGGATCTGGCCGGCGCCGTGATAGAACGCGCCGGCCTGCGAATACGCACGCAATTTGAGATCGGCCGCGAGCGAGGGATGCGCCCGCACGCGCTGTTCCATCAGCGCCGCTGACGCCACCGCGAGGTCATCGCGCCCCAGCAGGCTGGCCGCCATGCCCTGGCAACTGATCGCCTTGATCTGGTCTTCCGCCGACAGGCCGGGCGTCTTCAGCAGCATGCCGGCCAGTTCCAGCGCACGGGCCGGATCATTGCGGCGCAGTTGCAGGCATTCGGCGACGCGCGCCTCCACCGGCGGCTCGGCGCCGGCGCACGGAGCCACCAGGGCCAGAACCCACAGTGACGACAGCAGGAGGGTGCGCGCACGTGCCGGCGCGCAGGACACGGAACAGGGCAACGGCATGCAGGCGGATCGGGGGGAAACGCAAGCATGCGTGATCTGCAATCCCGGTTCCACTCCTCATCCTCGACGCGCCGCCACTGCCGCATCCCAAGGGCTCGCCACCGGCGGCCGGGCATGCGGCTCTGGTATCCTTGCCGACCGTTTCCGCCCCCGCCCGCATCGCCATGATCGAACTGAACCCCATCCGCCAGCGCATCGCCGACCTGCAGGAACGGGTGGCCTCGCTACGGGGGTATCTTTGACTACGATTCCAAGCGCGAACGCCTGGAAGAAGTGAACCGCGAGCTGGAAAGCCCGGACATCTGGAACAACCCCGAATACGCACAGCAGCTCGGTCGCGAGCGCTCGCTGCTGGACAAGACCGTCAACGGCATCCGCGAGATTGACGAAGGGCTGACCGGCGCGGCCGAACTGCTGGATCTGGCCGAGAGTGAAAACGACGAGGAAACCGCGCAGGCCGTGGTCGCCGATGTCGAGGGCTACGGCGGCCGCGTGGACAAGCTGGAGTTCCAGCGCATGTTTTCCGGCGAGATGGACAGCGCCAATGCGTTCGTCGACATCCAGGCCGGCGCCGGTGGCACCGAAGCGCAGGACTGGGCGGAAATCCTGCTGCGCATGTACCTGCGCTGGGCCGAGTCGCGCGGCTGGAAGGTCGAGCTGATGGAAGCCAGCGACGGGGAAGTGGCGGGCATCAAGTCGGCCACCTTCCGCGTCGAGGGCGACTACGCCTACGGCTGGCTGAAGACCGAGATCGGCGTGCACCGGCTGGTGCGCAAGTCGCCATTCGATTCGGACAACCGCCGCCATACCAGCTTCACGTCGGTGTTCGTCGCTCCGGAAGTGGACGACAACATCGACATCGACATCAATCCTGCCGATCTGAAGACCGACGTGTATCGCTCGTCCGGCGCCGGCGGCCAGCACGTCAACAAGACCGAATCGGCCGTGCGCATCACCCACGTGCCCAGCGGCGTGGTGGTGGCGTGCCAGACCGAGCGCAGCCAGCACGCCAACCGCGATCGCGCGATGAAGATGCTCAAGGCCAAGCTCTACGAGATCGAAATCCAGAAGCGCAACGCGGAAAAGAACGCGCTGGAAGCCACCAAGTCCGACATCGGCTGGGGCAGCCAGATCCGCAACTACGTGCTGGACCAGAGCCGCATCAAGGATCTGCGCACCGGCATCGAGCGCACCGATACGCAGAAGGTGCTCGACGGCGATCTGGATGAGTTCCTTGAAGCCAGCCTGAAGGCCGGCCTGGAAGCCGGCGCCAAACGCATCGACGCGTGAGGCCGGGTTCGCGGCCCGGGAGCGCCGATGGCGCATTCCGGCTGCGAACGCGACCGCTTCCTCCGTTCGCCATTCCGAATCATTCCAGCCCAATCCCACGCCACCATGACCGACCAGCCGACCGCGACGCAGACCCACGCCGACGAGAACAGCCTCATCGCCGAGCGCCGCGCGAAACTGAGCGCGCTGCGCGGGCAGGGCATCGCGTATCCGAACGACTTCCGCCGTGCGGATTTCGCCGGCGATCTGCAGGCCGAATATGCTGACCAGGCGCTGTGGACGCCGGAGTCCCTGGAAGCCAGCGGCCGACGCGTCCGCATCGCCGGCCGGCTGATGGCCAAGCGCGTGATGGGCAAGGCCAGCTTCGTGCAGATCCAGGACGAATCCGGACGCATCCAGTTGTTCCTGCAATCGAACACGCTGGGCGAGGTCTATGACGCGTTCAAGGGCTGGGACATCGGCGACATCATCGCCGCCGAAGGCGGACTGACGCGCACCCGGACCGGCGAACTGTCGATCAAGGCCGACGTCCTGCGCCTGTTGACCAAGGCGCTGCGCCCGCTGCCGGACAAATGGCATGGCCTGTCCGATGTCGAGCAGCGCTACCGCCAGCGCTACGTGGATCTGATCGTCACCCCGGAAGCGCGCGATGTCTTCATCAAGCGCTCCCGCATCATCCGCGCGATCCGCGAATGGCTGGACGCGCGCCGTTTCCTCGAAGTGGAAACGCCGATGATGCATTACATCCCGGGCGGCGCCGCGGCCAAGCCGTTCGTCACCCATCACAACGCGCTGGGACTGGACCTCTACCTGCGGGTGGCGCCGGAGCTGTACCTGAAGCGGCTGGTGGTCGGCGGGCTGGAGCGCGTGTACGAGATCAACCGGAACTTCCGCAACGAAGGCGTCAGCACGCGGCACAACCCGGAGTTCACGATGCTCGAACTGTACGAGGCCTACGCCACGTACAACGAGATCATGGATCTGACCGAATCGGTGATCCGCGACGTCGCGCATGAAGTGCTGGGCACCGGCCGCGTCACCTGGGAAGGCCGCGAGATCGATCTGGAGCCGGCGTTCCGCCGCTGGCGCATGGACGAAGCCGTGCGCCACCACAATCCGGACATCAGCCAGGCCGACTGCACCGACCGCGAAGCCCTGGCGCGCCACTGCGAACGCCTGCGCATCCCGGTGAAAGCCTCCTACGGCTGGGGCAAGCTGCTGCTGGAAATCTTCGAGAAGACGGTCGAGCACACGCTGATCCAGCCGACCTTCATCACCGACCACCCGGTGGAGGTTTCCCCGCTGGCGCGCGCCAATGACGCCGATCCGGGCTACACGGATCGCTTCGAGTTGTTCATCAACGGCAAGGAACTGGCCAACGGTTTTTCCGAACTCAACGATCCGGAAGACCAGGCGGCCCGGTTCCAGGCGCAGGTCGAGGCGAAGGAAGGCGGGGACGACGAAGCCATGCACTACGACGCCGACTACATCCGTGCGCTGGAAGTGGGCATGGCCCCGACCGGCGGACTGGGCATCGGCATCGATCGCCTGGTGATGCTGCTGACCGGTTCGGATTCGATCCGCGACGTGCTGCTGTTCCCGTACATGCGGCCTGAACAGCACGGCTGAGGCTCCGGCGCGGCCAGAGGTGACGCGCTGCGACCACACGGTGGCGGATCCGCGTCAGCGAACCGGCGGATCACTGACCCCGGCCGGCATGGCTGGCGTTGATTTCGTGACCGGCTTCAATGTTTGACGCACGTATGTTCATCTTTTGCCGGAATGGCATGCTTTCTGCGTCAAATTCCCCACGATGATGCCGTTATGGATCGCATGCAGACGACGGATGTCCCCGTCGCAGCGCATGCGGCTACGATAGATTGCCGTTCCATGGCGGCCGCTCCAGGGAATCCCATGCTAGATGCCAGTGCAGCCAACACCGGAGTATTCTTGCCCGACAGCCACTTCATGTGGCCTCAAGGGGCGGGAAGCGCTTTGAACATCGTCATCGTCGATGACCAGACTTCGGCGCGCACGATGCTGCGCCATGTAATCGAGGACATTGCCTCGGAGTTGAATGTGCACGATTTCGGCGACCCGCAGGTCGCGCTGGAATGGTGCGAGAACAACCGCACCGATCTGTTGCTGCTCGACTACCGCATGCCCGGCATCGACGGGCTGGAATTCGCCCGCCGCTTCCGCCGGCTGCCGATGCATCGCGACATTCCGGTGATCCTGATCACGGTGGTCGGCGACGAGCCGATCCGGCAGGCGGCCCTGGAAGCCGGCGTCATCGATTTCCTGGTCAAGCCGGTGCGTCCGCGCGAACTGCGCGCGCGCTGCCGCAATCTGTTGCAGTTGCGCCAGCAGTCCGAGAACGTCAAGCAACGCGCGCTGTCCCTCGAACAGCGGCTGCTTTCGAGCATGCACGAGGTCGAGGAACGCGAACGCGAGACGCTCTCCCGGCTGGCCCGCGCGATCGAGTACCGCGACAGCGGAACCAGCGCCTACCTGGAACGCATGGCGCATGTGGCGGCGCTGATCGCCGAGCAACTGGGCCTGCCCGAAGATGAAGTCCGGGCGATCGAACTGGCCGCACCCCTGCACGATATGGGCAAGATCGCCATTCCCGATTCGGTGCTGATGAAGCCCGGCCCGCTGACCGAGGAAGAAACCGAGGTCATGCGCCGGCATCCGAAGATCGGCTATCAATTGCTGTCCGGCAGCCAGAACCGCTTCATCCAGACCGGCGCGATCATCGCCTTGCGCCACCATGAGCGCTATGACGGCAGCGGCTATCCCGATGGACTCATCGGCGAAGAGATCCCGCTGGAAGCGCGCATCGTCGCGGTGGCCGACGTGTTCGATGCGCTGATTTCACCGCGCCCGTACAAGAAGGCGTGGGAAAAGGACGCGGCGCTGGCCTACCTGTATGCGCAGCGTGGCCGCCTGTTCGACCCCAACTGCGTGGATGCGCTGATCCGCGGACGCGAGCGCCTGGACGATATCTGCCAGCGCTATTCGACGGTGCAGAACCGTCCGGGAATGGAGTAAGCCATGGAACGCAATCTGGCCGCGTGGGTGAAGAGCCGGCTGGCCAACAGGCCGGACAGCGAACACGGCCAGACCGCGATCCGCATCGTCATCTTCCTCGGCGTGATCGCCTACATGGGCGGTGCGGCGCTGTATGGCTCGCTGCCGCCGGACGTCTATCGCTGGTCGGCCATGATGAGCGGCGTCGGCGCCGGCATGGGCCTGCTGATCATGGCCGGCATCCTGATCAATCCGGGCAAGTCGCACGCGCGCCGCATCCTCGGCATGCTCACCGACTATGGCCTGATGACCTGGGCGATGCTGCTCAAGGGCGAACCGCTGGCCTGGCTGTACGTCATCCTGATGTGGGTCACGGTCGGCAACGGTCTGCGTTACGGCAACCGCTATCTGGTCGGCGCCGTGGCGTCGGCATGCATCGGTTTCGGCATCGTGGTGGCCTTCAACGATTACTGGCGGCAGAACCTCAACCTGGGCCTGGGATTGTGGGCCGGGCTGATTGCCGTACCGATGTACCTGTCCGGCCTGCTGCGCGATCTGACCCGCGCGACCGAGGAAGCGCGCCGCGCCAACGAGGCCAAGAGCCGGTTCCTCGCCAACATGAGCCACGAGTTCCGCACGCCGCTCAATGGTCTGAACGGCATGTCCGAACTGCTGGCGACCACCCGCCTGGACAGCGAGCAGCGCGAGTGCCTGTCCACGATCCAAGCCTCCACGCGCAGCCTGCTGGCGCTGGTCGAGGACGTGCTGGACATCTCGGCCATCGAAGCCGGCAAGTTGAAACTCAATGTGGTGGAGTTCTCGCCGCGCGAACTGGTGGAGAGCATCGGCCTGATCCTGCTGCCGCAGGCGCGCACCAAGCAGCTCAACTACACGGTCGACTTCGCCGAGGACGTGCCGGCGCTGGTGCGCGGCGATTCCGGCCATCTGCGCCAGGTGCTGCTCAATCTGGCCGGCAACGCGGTCAAGTTCACCGACCAGGGCGAAGTCCGCCTGCACGTGGCCACCGCCGGGCCGGATACGCGCCTGCGCTTCACCGTGACCGACACCGGCATCGGCATTCCCGCATCGGTTCGCGATCGCCTGTTCGAAGCCTTCGAGCAGGCCGATGCCAGTCTGGCGCGCCGCTATGGCGGGACGGGCCTGGGCACCACGATCGCCAAGGGCCTGACCGAGGCGATGGGCGGCACCATCGGTTTCGAGAGCAGCGAACAGCGCGGAAGTTCGTTCTGGGTTGAGTTGCCGTTCGAGGAAGCCACCCCGCGCCCGGTGACTCCGGCCGTGCATGCCCCGGCCCACTGGCTGGAAGAGACTGGACGTCCTGGCGCCGAGAACATCATCGCGTTCTCCGATCCGTTCCTGCGCCACCGCGCCCGCGTGCGCAGCATGCAAATCCTGGTCGCCGACGATCACGAGGCCAACCGCATGGTGGTCCAGCGCCTGCTGCAGAAGGCCGGCCATCGCGTCACCTGCGTCAACGGCGGCGAAGAGGTGCTGAACGCGCTGGAGTCCTTCGACTACGATGCGGTGATCTGCGATCTGCACATGCCCGACGTCAGCGGCCTGGATCTGCTCAAGCAATTGCGGGTGATGGAAGCCGGCAGCAGTTCGCGCACGCCGGTGGTGATCCTCAGCGCCGACGTCACGCCCGATGCGATCCGCAATTGCGAACGCGCCGGTGCGCGCGCGTTCCTTGCCAAGCCGGTCGTGGCGACCCGGCTTCTGGACACGCTCGCCGAAATCGCCAGCAATGGCAGCATCATCACCGCACCGGCGGCACCGGCATCGGCGCTGCGGGTGGGCGACGAGATCCTCGACATGACCGTGCTGGATGAACTCAGCGCGCTGGGCATGGGCGAAGCCTTCGAGCGCGAATTCATCGCCCAGTGCCTCAACGATGCCGACGGATGCATCGGTGCGATGGCGCACGCGATGGAGCATGGGCAGGGCGAGCATCTGCGCGATCATGCGCATGCACTGAAAGGCGTCGCCAGCAACTTGGGACTGGTGAAACTTGCCGCCGCCGCGAGCGAACTGATGCGCCTGGCGGACTGGCAGATCTCGCGGGAATGGCGTCAGCGCCTGGCGGCGGTCAACTCGTATCTGGCCCAGGGCCGCGCAGCGCTGGAAGCGCGCGAGCGTTCACGACATGCCGCCGGGCAGGGCGGCAACGAACGCAACAACTGATGAGGGACGATCGGCGGGCCGTCGAGACGGACCCGCCATACCGGTGATTGCTGCCGCAACCGCCGCCCCCTGTGATGGCCTGAATCAGAAGCGCATCGGTGCGGGTGCGAATCAGGCGGCCTGCGTGCCGGCACGCTTTTCCTGTGCGCGGACGATGCGCTCCATCATGCGCAGCGACTTGTCACCGAGCGCCAGCGCGGTATCCACCCACACTTCGGTGATGTTCATCAGTTCGTCGTAGGCCACGCGCTGGGCGATTCCACGCACGGCATTCATCGCCAGATGCGAATACGGTGAACGCTGCTGCTGGCGGATCAGTTCCTGTACGGCGGCTTCGCCCTGGCCCTTGGGCACGAGCACATCGACGATGCCCATCTTGTGGAATTCCTCGGCGCTGTACATGTTGCCTTCGAGGATGATGCGCTCGGCCAGTTGCGGAGAAACGCGCTTGCACAGGAACGAGTACGCGCCCATGCCCGGGAACAGCCCGAACAAGACTTCCGGCAGGCCCATCTCGACGCCTTCCTCGGCCACGATGGTGTGGCAGGCCAGCGCCATTTCCAGGCCGCCGCCCAGCGCGTCGCCCTGCACCAGCGCAATCGTGCGCACGTCACCGCCCAGGCCGGTGTGCAGCGTGTGCACGCCATCGATGCAGCGGCGGGCATAGGCCAGCAGGTGTTCGCGATCGTTGGCACGGATCAGTTTGGAGAACAGGTCCAGATCGCCACCAAGATTGAAGGCATTGGAGGCGGAGGCCAGCACGAAATGGCGCAACCGGCCCGGCTGGCGCTCGCTTTCGCGCAGCGTGATGGAGGAAGTGAAACTCCACATTTCATCGAGCAGCTCGCTGCGGAAGCAGGGTCGGGAGCCGCGAGCGGCGTCGTTGTGCATGTACATCCAATGGCTGTTGCCATCGGGAGCGGACTCCACGCGAATGGTGGAGAACTGACGGGTACGCTGCAGTTTTTCGACGTTGTTCATGACGACTCCTGAAGTTGGCTTTGGGGCCAGATGGTGAGGCGGGACGGGGAAGGGAATGTGAGAATCACGCCCGGATGCTACACCTGAACGAAAAGTTAAAGCACTTTTCACGCAGCCGCCGTGGCATTGGAGTGGTATTCCACGGCATCAAACTTCGTAATTGTGACGAACATCGCAAAAGCAGCCCTCAAGTTTCCTGAGGACAAAAAAAGGCCGGCTTGCGCCGGCCCTTGCTTACTTGGCTGCGACCGGAGGAGGGTCGCGCAGTTCCTTGCGAAGGATCTTGCCGACATTGGTCTTCGGCAGTTCGGTGCGGAACTCGATGTAGCGCGGCTGCTTGTAGCCGGTGAGGTTGTCGCGGCAGTACGCCTTGATGCGCTCCTCGGTGAGCGCCGGATCCTTCTTCACCACGAACACCTTGACCGCTTCTCCGGAGCGCTCGTCCGGCACGCCGATGGCGGCGACCTCGAGCACGCCCTCCAGCCCAGCGATCACATCCTCCACCTCGTTCGGATACACGTTGAAGCCGGACACCAGAATCATGTCCTTCTTGCGATCGACGATGTAGAAGAAGCCGGCCTCGTCCATCTTGGCCATGTCACCGGTGTGCAGCCAGCCCTCGTCATCGACCACCTTGGCGGTCTCTTCCGGGCGCTGCCAATACCCCTTCATGACCTGCGGCCCCTTGATGCAGAGCTCGCCCACTTCACCCATCGGCAGCTGATTGCCATCGTCATCCTTGACGCAGGCGTCGGTGGAGGGAATCGGCAGGCCGATGGCGCCGTTGTAATCCTTCAGATCCATCGGATTGATGCAGGCGGCCGGCGCGGTCTCGGTCAGCCCGTAGGCTTCCACCAGCGTCACCCCGGTGACCTTCTTCCAGCGATCGGCCACCGCACGCTGCACGGCCATGCCACCGCCGAGGGTCAGATGCAGGCGCGAGAAATCGACCTGATCAAACCCGGGCGTGTTGAGCAGGCCGTTGAACAGCGTGTTGACGCCGGTGATCGCGGTGAACTTGATGTCGCGGATCTCCTTGACGAAGCCGGGCATGTCGCGCGGATTGGTGATCAGATGATTCGATGCACCGAACTTCATGAAGACCAGGCAGTTCGCCGTCAGCGCGAAGATGTGGTACAGCGGCAGCGCGGTGACGATCAGCTCGCCATCGGCCTTGACGTCGCGGCCGATCCACGCCGACGCCTGCTGCATGTTCGCCACCATGTTGCGGTGGGTCAGCATCGCGCCCTTGGCCACGCCGGTGGTGCCGCCGGTGTATTGCAGGAACGCGATGTCATCGGGCGCGATGTCGAGATCGGGCAGCGCGTGCGCGCGGCCGGATTTCAATGTGTCCTTGAAGCGGACCGCACCCCCGATGTCGTAATCGGGCACCATCTTCTTTAGGTACTTGAGCACGAAGTTGATGATCGCGCCCTTCGGAAAACCGACCAGATCACCCAGCCCCGTGGTGATGACCTGCTTGAGCGTGGTCACCCCGACCATGGCGTCCTGCACGGTCTTGCCGAAGTTGTCCACCACCAGCAGCACGCTCGCGCCGGAGTCCACAAGCTGATGCTTCAGCTCGCGCGGGGTGTACATCGGGTTGACGTTGACCACCGTCAACCCCGCGCGCAGCACGCCGAAAATGGCGATCGGGTACTGCAGGCAGTTGGGCATCATGATCGCGACGCGATCGCCCTTCTTGAGCTTGAGATCATTGAGCAGATACGCGGCGAACTGACGGCTCAGCGTATCGACTTCGCCATACGTCATGGACCTGCCGAAGTTCGAGAAGGCGACGCGATCGCGGTACTTGTTGATCGCCGATTCCAGCACCGACACGACCGACCGGAATTCATCCAGATCGATTTCATGCGGCACGCCTTGCGGATAGCTCTTGAACCACGGACGGTCCTGAATCATCGTTTCACTCCCTCCCCAAGGGTTTCTTGCACGTGGGCTCTTGTATGACATTGGCGCGGACGCGCCGCATGCCGGCTGACCCCGGGAGCATACCGTTCCGGATGGAAAACGCGAAGCGCCGCCCAAGCGTAATACCGCGACTCACACGAGCGTTCGAATCCGCAGGACGATGCGGCGTGCTGCTGATGATGCTGGCAATGGCCGCCTGCACGCGTGATACGCCCGAAGAACAACTGCGCGTGCAGCTATCGGCCTTGCAGCAGGCGGTCGAGGAAGGAAACGCAAGGGACGCAATGAACGCGGTGGCGGAGGACTTCGGCGGCCCGCAGGGGATGGATCGTGCTGCGTTGCACAACCTGCTGCGGGCGCAGGTGCTGGCTGGCAGGCGCGTGGGCATCACCACCACGCCATACCGGATCACCGTCAATGGCGATTCGGCCACGGTGAAGTTCGATGCAGTGGTGACCGCGAGCGGGCAGGGACAATGGCTGCCCGAGAACGCGCGCGGTTTCGCGGTGAGCCTGGGATGGCGACGTGAGGGTGATGCGTGGCGGTTGCACCATGCCGACTGGCAGGACAGTCGCTGAGCCCGTCAACGGCAGCGTGCGTAGGGCGAACCTTCCACCAGTGCACGATTGCGCGGGCTCAACGCCGGGCCACCGTTTCCGCCTTCGCCGTGCGGTTCGATGGTGACGACGCCGGGTTTTTCATCGGCATTGAACGTCATCAGTACCGGATAGCTTCCGTCGCGGCCAAACGGAAAGAACCACAGGCTCGTGCCTTCGTAGAAATCACCTCCATAGCTGGCCGCATGTTCCAGCGTGGTGACAGGTTCGCGCTTGCCATCGACGTCGAAGCGGATCCCGCTCGCATCAATCTCGAAACGCGGGCCGCGCCGGCAATCGCCGTGCGGCGCATAGCGTCCATGCAGGGCGGGGAAATCCCGCATTCCGTGGATCTCGACGGCCTGCACGGCCGCGCTGGCCAACGGGATCCCAGTGAGGGCGAGTACTGTTGTGCGCAGGGACAGCTGCATGGCCTTGCTCCACGAGGCCACGGCGTGGCCCTTTACGCTGAGCCACGCAGCCAGACAACCGGACCGGTCACCGTCCGGCGGCCATCCTGCACGCGCCGACGAATGACCCTTCAGATGGCCGGTTGGCTTCCCGCAACGGAGATCGCGATCGCGCCGCAACGCCCGCCGCGACGGGCCGGGCTTGCGTCCATTCCGTAGCAGTCACGCTGCCTTGCGCGCAGCCAACTGGCGGAGCACGTAATGCAGCAGACCACCATGGCGGAAGTACTCCACTTCCTTCGGGGTCAGCAGCAGCACTTTCGCCTGGAAGCGGATTTCCTGTCCGTCGCTGCGGCGAGCGGTGACGGTGGCGCGCTTGGACTGGCCATCGTCCAGCCCGGTGATGTCGAAGACTTCCGAACCGTCCAGGCCCAGGGTCTGCGCGTTCTCGCCTTCCATGAACTGCAGCGGCAACACGCCCATGCCGACCAGGTTGGAGCGATGGATGCGTTCGAAGCTCTCGGCGAACACGGCCTTCACGCCCAGCAGATTGGTGCCCTTGGCCGCCCAGTCGCGCGAGGAACCCGTGCCATATTCCTTTCCCGCCAGCACGACCAGCGGCACGCCTTCGCTCTTGTATTTCATCGCGGCATCGTAGATCGACAGCTTTTCCGGAGCGCCGCCGCCGTTCGGGAAATACAGCGTATTGCCGCCTTCCTCGCCGCCGAACATCAGGTTCTTGATGCGGATGTTGGCGAACGTGCCACGCACCATCACGTCATCATTGCCGCGACGGCTGCCGTAACTGTTGAAATCCACCGGCTGCACGCCGCGCGAGATCAGGAAACGCCCGGCCGGCGAATCCTTCTTGATGTTGCCGGCGGGGGAGATGTGGTCGGTGGTGATCGAATCACCGAACAGGCCGAGCACGCGCGCGCCATGCACGTCACCGATGCTCCCGACCGACATCGTCATGCCTTCGAAATAGGGCGGATTCTTGATGTAGGTGGATTCGCCATCCCATGCATACAGATCGCCGTCGGGTGAAGCGATCGTGTTCCAGCGCGTATCGCCCTTGAACACGTCGGCGTAGTTCTTGGCGAACATTTCCGGGCCGATCGTGCGCGCGATGAAGTCGCCGATTTCCTGGTTGCTCGGCCAGATGTCCTTCAGATACACCGGCTGACCGTCGCTGCCGGTGCCCAGCGGTTCGCGGGTCAGATCGATATCGGTCGTGCCCGCGATCGCGTATGCGACCACCAGCGGCGGCGATGCCAGATAGTTCATCTTCACTTCCGGGTGCACGCGGCCTTCGAAGTTGCGATTGCCCGACAGCACCGAGGTAACGACGAGATCGCCGGCGGCGATGCCCGCACTGACTTCCACCGGCAGCGGACCGGAATTGCCGATGCAGGTGGTGCAGCCGTAGCCGACGACGTAGAAGCCGAGTTTCTCGAGATCATCGAGCACGCCGGCCTTTTCCAGATAGTCCGTCACCACGCGCGAGCCTGGCCCCAACGAGGTCTTGACCCATGGCTTGCGGTCCAGCCCCTTGGCCGCCGCGTTGCGCGCGAGCAGGCCGGCGCCGATCATCACCGCGGGATTGGAGGTATTGGTGCACGAGGTGATCGCGGCGATCACCACCGCGCCATCCTTCAACCGCACGTTCTGCCCATCGATGTGGATGTCGGCATAGCCACGGTGCAGCGCTTCATTGCCCACCGCCGAACCGCCACCCTCGGCCACGAAACTGGCGATCGCCGGCGTGCGCTTGTCGCGCGTTTCGGCGAATGGCTGAAGGTTGTCGCGGAAATTCCGCTGCACGTCTTCCAGCAGCACGCGATCCTGCGGGCGCTTGGGGCCCGCGAGCGAGGGCTTCACCTCGCCCATGTCCAGATGCAGCGTGGCGCTGTATTCGGCGTGCGGGCTGTCGGCGTCGTGCCACAGACCCTGCGCCTTCGCATAGGCCTCGACCAGCGCGATCTGCGCTTCGCTGCGGCCGGACAGGCGCAGGTAGTTCAGCGCTTCGGCATCGATCGGGAAAATGCCGCAGGTCGCGCCGTATTCGGGCGCCATGTTGCCGATGGTGGCGCGATCGGCCAGCGGCAGATGTTGCAGGCCATCGCCATAGAACTCGACGAACTTGCCGACGACGCCGAGCTTGCGCAGCATCTGCGTCACCGTCAGCACCAGATCGGTGGCGGTCGCGCCTTCGGGCAGCTTGCCGGTCAACTTGAAACCGACCACCTGCGGAATCAGCATCGAGGAGGGCTGGCCCAGCATCGCCGCCTCGGCTTCGATGCCGCCCACGCCCCAGCCCAGCACGCCGATGCCGTTGATCATCGTGGTGTGCGAATCGGTGCCGAACACGGTATCCGGATAGGCCAGCAATTCGCCGTCCTGCGAGGCGGTCATCACCACGCGGGCGAGGTTCTCCAGATTGACCTGATGCACGATGCCGGTGTTAGGCGGCACCACCTTGAAGTTGTGGAACGCTTTCTGGCCCCAGCGCAGGAAGCTGTAGCGCTCCTTGTTGCGGTCGAATTCGATCTTGCCGTTGAGATCCAGCGCGTCCGGCTTGCCGAATACGTCGACCTGCACCGAGTGATCGATCACCAGTTCGGAGGGGATCAGCGGGTTGATCTGATCCGGATTGCCACCGAGCTTGACCACCGCATCGCGCATCGCCGCCAGATCCACCACGCAGGGCACGCCGGTGAAGTCTTGCAACACCACGCGCGCCGGCATGAAGGCGATCTCGGTATCCGGCTCGCGCGCCGGATTCCACTTCGCGACCGCCTCGATGTGCTCGGCCGTGACGCTGACGCCGTCCTCGCAGCGCAGCAGGTTCTCCAGCAGGATCTTCATGGAGTAGGGCAGCCGCGCGAATGCGGAGCCAGCGCCCGAGCCGGGATCCAGGCGCTCGGCCAGTTTCGGCAGGCTGAAATAGGTGAAGGACTGCCCGTTCACGTCGAGACGGCTGCGGGTGGCGAAGGAATCACTCATGGAGGAGGCTCCTGTAGCTGGGGGAGAAAGCGGGACCGGGAGCGCGTCGCCGCTCATCCCTGAGATCCGGAAGTTGTGTTCATTATCCACACATCGCGCGAAGGTGCCGGTAGCAAGGCGTCGGGCATCGGCAGTTGCAGCAGCGGAGCCGGTTTCCTCGTCCAACCTGCAGCCGCAACCCCGATTCCCGATTCCCGATTCCCGGCTACCAGCTACCGGTACCGCAGCTGGAGTATGCATCCAGAAGTATGTATCATCCATGCATACTCAGTCCGCCCGGGAGTGCCAGATGGAAGCCACCGTCGCCGAACGCGGCCAGATCACGCTGCCCAAGGCCGTTCGTGATGCGCTGGGCCTGACCAAGGGCAGCGTGCTGAAGGTGGAGCTGGACGGCAGCCGCATCGTCCTGCGCAAGAGCGTGGACGACGCCATCTCACGCGCCCGCGGCCGTTTCAGGCTGGACGGCTTCGACACCACCGACCAGGCCATGCAGACCATCCGCAGCCGCGTTCCCGGTGAACCGGCGGAGGGTTGAGCATGATCGCGCTCGATTCTTCCGTCCTCATCGATCTGCTGTCCGACGGGCCGCAGGCGGACGCGGCCGAAGCCTGCCTGCGCCAATGTCTGAGCGCCGGTCCGGTGGTGATCTGCGATGTCGCGCTGGCGGAGGTGTGCAGCGCCCTGCGCGATGGATCCGAGGCGCTGGCGGTGCTGGAGGACATGAGCATCCGCTTCAGCCCGCTCGAAGCCAAGTCGGCGCTGCGTGCCGGCGAGATGCAGCGCCGCCATCGGCAGCGTGACGCCGCCGGCGCGCGCGCGGTTCCGGATTTCCTGATTGGCGCGCATGCATTGCTCCAGTGCAATGGTCTGATCACGCGTGACGATCGTTTCTATCGCGATTACTTCAAGGGCTTGAAGTTGATCGTGCCTGTTGCCGAATAGCCCGAACGCATCCTGCAAGAACCGTCTTCACCGACACCCACCGAACACCGGAGTCACCATGTTGGAAGCCTATCGCCACCACGTTGCCGAGCGCGCCGCGCTGGGCATTCCGCCGCTGCCGCTGACTGCACGGCAGACCGCCGACGTCATCGAACTGCTGAAGGCGCCGCCGGCCGGCGAGGAAGCCTTCCTGCTCGATCTGATCTCCAACCGCGTGCCAGCCGGCGTGGACGATGCCGCCAAGGTCAAGGCGTCGTACCTGGCCGCGGTCGCCTTCGGCACCGAGAAGAACACGCTGATTTCGCGCGCGCGCGCCACCGAACTGCTCGGCACGATGCTGGGCGGCTACAACATCCATCCGCTGGTGGAACTGCTGGATGACGCCGAGGTCGGCAGCTTCGCCGCCGAAGCGCTCAAGCACACGCTGCTGATGTTCGACGCCTTCCACGACGTCAAGGACAAGGCCGACAAGGGCAACGCGAATGCCAAAGCCGTACTGCAGAGCTGGGCCGATGCCGAATGGTTCACCAGCAAGCCGGAAGTGCCGCAGAGCCTGACGGTCACCGTGTTCAAGGTGCCGGGCGAGACCAATACCGACGATCTCTCGCCCGCGCCCGACGCCACCACCCGGCCGGACATCCCGATGCACGCGCTGGCGATGCTGAAGAACAAGCGCGACGGCGCGCCGTTCACTCCTGAGGAAGACGGCAAGCGCGGCCCGATCGCCTTCATCCAGTCGCTGGCCGAAAAAGGCCATCCGGTGGCTTACGTGGGCGATGTGGTCGGCACCGGTTCGAGCCGCAAGTCGGCGACCAACTCGGTGTTGTGGTGGACCGGCGAGAACATTCCCTACATCCCGAACAAGAAGTTCGGCGGTGTCTGCCTGGGCAGCAAGATCGCGCCGATTTTCTACAACACGATGGAGGACGCCGGCGCGCTGCCGATCGAACTCGACGTGTCGAAGATGGACATGGGCGATGTGATCGAATTGCGTCCGTATGACGGCAAGGCGCTGAAGAACGGTGAAGTGATCTCCGAGTTCTCGGTGAAGTCCGACGTGCTGTTCGACGAAGTGCGCGCCGGTGGCCGCATTCCGTTGATCATCGGTCGCGGTCTGACGGCCAAGGCGCGCGAAGCGCTGGGCCTGCCGCCGTCGATGCTGTTCCGCCTGCCGCAGAATCCGGCCGACACCGGCAAGGGCTTCACCCTCGCCCAGAAGATGGTCGGCCGCGCATGCGGACTGGCCGAAGGGCAGGGCATCCGTCCGGGCACCTACTGCGAGCCGAAGATGACCTCGGTCGGTTCGCAGGACACCACCGGCCCGATGACCCGCGATGAACTCAAGGATCTGGCCTGCCTCGGTTTCTCGGCCGATCTGGTGATGCAGTCGTTCTGCCACACCGCGGCCTATCCCAAGCCGGTGGACGTCAAGACGCACCACGAGCTGCCGGCCTTCATCAGCAACCGCGGCGGCATCGCGCTGCGTCCGGGCGATGGCGTGATCCACAGCTGGCTCAACCGCATGCTGCTGCCGGACACCGTCGGCACCGGCGGCGACTCGCACACGCGCTTCCCGGTGGGTATTTCGTTCCCGGCCGGCTCGGGCCTGGTGGCGTTCGCCGCCGCCACGGGCGTGATGCCGCTGGACATGCCGGAATCGGTGCTGGTCCGCTTCAAGGGCCAGATGCAGCCGGGCGTGACGCTGCGCGATCTGGTCAACGCGATTCCGCTGTACGCGATCAAGCAGGGGCTGCTGACCGTGGCCAAGCAGGGCAAGAAGAACATCTTCTCCGGCCGCATCCTGGAGATCGAAGGCCTGCCGGATCTGAAGGTCGAGCAGGCGTTCGAGCTGTCCGATGCCTCGGCCGAGCGCTCGGCGGCCGGTTGCACCGTGCACCTCAACAAGGAGCCGATCATCGAGTACATCAACAGCAACATCACGCTGTTGAAGTGGATGATCGCCGAGGGCTACCAGGATGCGCGCAGCCTGCAGCGCCGCATCAAGGCGATGGAAGCCTGGCTGGCCAATCCGCAGCTGCTCCAGGCCGACGCCGATGCCGAGTACGCCGCCGTGATCGAGATCGATCTGGCCGACGTGCACGAGCCCATCGTCGCCTGCCCGAACGATCCGGACGACGTGAAGACCCTGAGCGATGTGGCCGGCGCGACCATCGATGAAGTGTTCATCGGTTCGTGCATGACCAACATCGGCCACTTCCGCGCCGCTTCCAAGCTGCTGGAAGGCAAGCGCGACATTCCGACCCGCCTATGGGTCGCGCCGCCGACCAAGATGGATGCCGCCGAGCTGACCAAGGAAGGCCATTACGGCACGTTCGGTGTCGCCGGTGCGCGCATGGAGATGCCGGGCTGCTCGCTGTGCATGGGCAACCAGGCGCAGGTGCGCGAAGGCGCGACGGTGTTCTCGACCTCGACCCGCAACTTCCCCAACCGCCTGGGCCGCAACACCAACGTCTATCTCGGCTCGGCCGAGCTGGCCGCGATCTGCTCGCGTCTGGGCCGCATCCCGAGCAAGGATGAGTACATGGCCGACATCGGCGTCATCAACGCCAACGGCGAGACGATCTATCGCTACATGAACTTCGATCAGATCGCCGATTACAAGGACGTGGCCGATACCGTCGTGGCCTGATGACAGCGACGGCCCGCACGGCATCGCAGACAGAAAACCCGGCTTCGGCCGGGTTTTTTGTGGGGAGGAAAGAGCAGCGCCGAACGGATTGGCCGGTGGATGAGATGGACTTGAAGCCCGGCCTGGCGTCCAGCACGGAGTAGCCGGACTGGTTTTTCGACAGCCGCATGGCGGATCTATCGTTCCCGCCAAACGGCGCGCGCTCAGGGAAGCAGTTGATCGATCGCTTCCAGCATCGCCTTGCGCGAGAACAGGAAATCCCAGAAGCGCCCGCCAAGCTGCCGCCACAACACGGTCGCGCGCACGGCCGCCAGCAGCAGCGCACGTATTTCCGCCACGACACCGGGCTGGCCGAGGTAATGCGGATTGCCCTGGACCATCACGCGCGGCTTCACCTGGCTGAGCGTATCGGCGTACAGGTTGCCCAGGCCGGCGATCACTTCCGGATGCGTGCTGCCCTGATCGCGCGCCTGCGCCGCCAGTCTGTCCACGCCCTCGGACACCGCGCCGACGATGCCGCTCTGGCGGATGAAGCGGCGCTCCAGTTGCATCACCGAGAACGCCAGGCGCGGCAGTGCGTCGTCCTTGTTCTCGCTGATCAGATAACTGCGCAGCAGGCGCAGACCGGGTTGCACCGCGTGCACGTGGCCGAACACCGCCTGCGTTGTCGCGGCATCGATGCGGAACACGCTGTCCAGCGCGGTCTGCACCACCGAACCATCGGCGTGGCCGGTTTCGGCGATGCGGCGCACCTGTTGCAGGGCCTGCGCCAGACCGGCCAAGGCGAGGACGCGTTCGGAAAACGGTGGGCTCAAGCAGCTTGCTCCGCGATTCTTCGTTCGAGAGGGGCATCGGTGCGCACGATGACCGCGCCGCCGAGGCAGAGGTCCCCGTCATACAACACCACCGACTGTCCCGGCGTGACGGCGCGCTGCGGACGGTCGAAGCGGACTTCCAGTCCGCCATCGTCCTGCACGATCACCTCGCAGGGTTCATCGGCCTGCCGATAACGCGTCTGCGCGGTGCAGGCAAAACGCACGGCGGGCGCGGCGCCGGCGGTCCAGTGGGCAGGTTCGGACCACAGTCGCTCCGATTGCAGGAACGGACTCTGCGTGTCCTGATCCACGTACAGGATATTGCGTGCCACGTCCTTGCCGACCACATACCACGGTGCCGCGGGGCGGCCGCGCACGCCGCCGATCTGCAGACCTTCGCGCTGGCCCAGGGTGAAGTAGAAAACGCCCGGATGCTCGCCAATCACCACGCCTTCCGGATCCCGCATCTGGCCGCGTTTTGCCGGCAGGTAGCGGCCCAGGAACTCGCGGAAGTCGCGTTCGCCGATGAAGCAGATGCCGGTCGAATCCTTCTTGTCGTGGGTCGGCAAACCCGCCTTGCGCGCGACCTCGCGCAGATCCCGCTTCTGCATTTGGCCGATCGGAAACAGCGTGGCCGACAACTGCTCCTGCCCCAGTTGATGCAGGAAATAGCTCTGGTCCTTGCTGCGATCCGCGCCGCGCAGCAACTGCCAGCGCCCTCGCTCAAAACCGATTCGGGCGTAATGGCCGGTGGCGATTTTCTCCGCGCCGAGTTCGCGCGCGGCATCGAGGAAATGCTTGAACTTGACCTCGCGATTGCAGAGGACGTCCGGATTCGGCGTGCGGCCAGCGGCGTATTCGGCAAGAAAATGCTCGAACACGCCCTGCCAGTACTCGCTGGAGAAATCGCGGAAATGAAACGGGATGCCGAGGCGGCCGCACACGGCCACCGCATCACGGCGATCTTCCTCTGCGCGGCATTCGCCCTTGGCGGGCGTCGAGGCGCCGCCGTCAGCGGCACGCGCGCTGCCACGCGCATCGTCGTCGGCCCAGTTCTGCATGAAGAGCCCGGCGACCGCCTCGCCGGATTCCACCAGACGCAGGGCGGCCACCGAGGAATCGACGCCGCCGGAAACGCCGACGATGATGCGCGGAGTGCTCATGCGATCTGGTGCAGCATGTCCAGCGGATACCGCCGTCCACCGAGATAATCCTGCACGACCTGCCAGACCAGCGGGCTGCGATGACGCGAATGCGCCTGTTGCAGTTCGGCCGGCGTGAACCAGTGCGTCCGCACGATGCCGTCATCGAGCGGACGCGACGGATCATGGCTCACCGGCTCGGCCGCAAAGGCAAAGCGCAGGTAATGCCGGCCGGTTTCGGTCGCGGTCCACTGATAGGCGCCGACGAAGGCGGTCAGGCGCACGTCCCACCCGGTTTCCTCGCGGGTCTCGCGCAGTGCGGCTTCGAGCAGCGTTTCGTCCGGCTCCAGGTGGCCGGCCGGCTGGTTCAGCACGAGCCGGCCGTGGGCGCGTTCTTCGACCAGCAGCAGGCGACCGTCGCGCACCACGACGGTGGCGACGGTGACGTCCGGTTGCCAGAAGCGGCCTTCGCGGTAACTCATGCCGGACTCAGTAATCGTCGGACTTGGGATCGTCCGCCAGTTCCGCTTCCATCGCGTCGGCCGAGATGGAGGCCGCGGCGATCGCATCTTCCAGTTCGCCGGTGCTGGCGTTGGCGGCGATCTTGGCCACGTACACGGCACTGCGTTCCTGCTTGACCCACGAGCCGACGATCAGGCGGTTGGAGGCATCCAGCAGACGGTTGGCGACGATCGCCGGGAACGAATCCGAAGGCGACTGGTAGGCGTAGGACCAGATTTCCCGGACGCGGAAATTGCCGTAGGTTTCCACCGCCGAGCGCACGAACACGATCTGGCTGCGCTCGTCATTCTCGCCGGTGGCCATCAACAGCTTGTAATCGCCGTCCTCGTCCACCTCGTACTCGTAGCCCAGTTCCTTGAGTTGCTTGGCGATCGTGGGATCGGCATCGGCGGCATGGGCGGGCAGGGTGGCGGCGACAGCCAGGGTGATCGCGAGAACGAGTGGTTTCATGGGCGCAGTCCGTTGAGGAACGCCAATTGTCGGGCAAGCCGCAGGGGCCGTCCAATCCGTATAATCGGCGCATGTCCCGCAAGCATGAAAACGAACGCGACCATGGCCTGATGGTCGAGGCGAGCCGGCCCGAGGTCGCGCCGCCGCCCCTCTACCAGGTCCTGCTGTTGAACGATGACTACACCCCCATGGATTTCGTGGTGGTGGTGCTGCAGCAGTTCTTCGCGATGGACCTGGAAAAGGCCACCCAGATCATGCTCCACGTGCACACCCGGGGCCGCGCCGTCTGCGGCGTCTACACGCGCGAAGTGGCGGAGTCCAAGGTGGCGCAGGTCAACGAGTTCGCGCGGGTGAACCAGCACCCCTTGCTCTGCACGATGGAAAAATCCTGACCTTCCAGCGTTCGGGCGCCTGCGGCCCTGACAAGCCAACGTTTCCTGAACACTGAAATCCGGCCTTGTGATGGAATTTCACGCCACAGGCCGCATATTGTCCGCCTAGGCCCCGGAGGCGACCATGTTCAGCAAAGATCTCGAGCAAACCATCGGCCAGTGCTACAAGCGCGCCCGCGAAGCACGGCACGAGTTCATGACGGTGGAGCACCTGCTGCTCGCGCTGTTGGAGAACCCGTCCGCGCAGGCCGTGCTGAAAGCCTGCACCGCCGATACCCATCGCCTCCAGACCGAACTGGAGCAGGCCATCGAAGCGTCGGTGTCGCGCCTGGCCGAGGACGATGGCCGCGATACCCAGCCCACGCTGGGCTTCCAGCGCGTGCTCCAGCGCGCCGTCTACCACGTGCAGTCCTCGGGCAAGAAGGAAGTCACCGGCGCCAACGTGCTGGTGGCCATCTTCGGCGAAAAGGATTCGCATGCGGTCTATTTCCTCAACCAGCAGGACGTGACCCGGCTGGATGTCGTCAACTACCTCTCGCACGGCATCGCCAAGCAGGGGGAGGAAGGCGAGCCGCAGGGCTCGCACGAAAGCGAAGGCAAGTCCGAGGGCATGGACGGCGAGGGCAAGGGCGATGCGCTGACCGAATTCGCCAGCAACCTCAACGATCTCGCGCGGCAGGGCAAGATCGATCCGCTGGTGGGCCGCGCCGATGAAATCGAGCGCACCATCCAGGTGCTGTGCCGCCGCCGCAAGAACAATCCGCTCTATGTCGGCGAAGCCGGCGTGGGCAAGACCGCGCTGGCCGAGGGCCTGGCCAAGCGCATCATCGACGGCGAAGTGCCCGATGTGCTGCTGGACGCCACGATCTATTCGCTGGATCTGGGCGCGCTGGTGGCCGGCACCAAGTATCGCGGCGATTTCGAGAAGCGCCTGAAGGGCGTGCTCGCTTCCATCAGGAAGATTCCCGGCGCGATCCTGTTCATCGATGAAATCCACACCATCATCGGCGCCGGCTCGGCCAGTGGCGGCACGATGGACGCGAGCAACCTGATCAAGCCGGCGCTGGCTTCGGGCGAACTGCGCTGCATCGGGTCGACCACGTTCCAGGAATACCGCGGCATCTTCGAGAAGGACCGTGCACTGGCGCGGCGCTTCCAGAAGATCGACATCGTCGAGCCGACCGTGGGCGAGGCGTTCCAGATCCTGCAGGGCCTCAAGCCCAAGTACGAAGCCCACCACGGCGTGACCTACGCCGACGAAGCCCTGCAGGCCGCAGTGGATCTGTCGGTCAAGCACATCGGCGATCGCCTGCTGCCGGACAAGGCCATCGACGTCATCGATGAGGCCGGCGCGCGCCAGCGCCTGTTGCCCGAAGATCAACGCAAGGAACTGATCGACATCGAGGAAATCGAAACCATCGTCGCCAAGATGGCGCGCATTCCGGCCAAGCAGGTCACCTCGTCGGACAAGGACGTGCTGCAGCATCTGGAGCGCAACCTGAAGATGGTGATCTTCGGCCAGGATCCGGCGATTGAAACGCTGTCCTCGGCGATCAAGCTGGCGCGCTCGGGCCTGGGCAATCCGGACAAGCCGATCGGCAACTTCCTGTTTGCCGGCCCGACGGGCGTGGGCAAGACCGAGGTGACCAAGCAACTGGCGCTGCAACTGGGCATTGAGCTGGTCCGCTTCGACATGTCCGAATACATGGAACCGCATTCGGTCAGCCGCCTGATTGGTGCGCCCCCGGGCTATGTCGGTTTCGATCAGGGCGGCCTGCTGACCGAGAAGATCGTCAAGACGCCGCACTGCGTGCTGCTGCTGGACGAGGTCGAAAAGGCGCATCCGGACATCTTCAACATCCTGCTGCAGGTCATGGATCGCGGCGTGCTCACCGACACCAATGGACGCGAGGCGAACTTCAAGAATGTCATCCTGGTGATGACGACCAATGCCGGCGCCACGCAGGCCTCACGGCGTTCGATCGGTTTCACCAAGCAGGATCATTCGACCGACGCGATGGAAGTGATCCGCCGCGCGTTCACGCCGGAATTCCGCAACCGCCTGGACGCGGTCGTGCAGTTCCAGGCGTTGGGTTTCGAGCACATCCTGCGCGTGGTGGACAAGTTCCTCATCGAACTGGAGATGCTGTTGCAGGAGAAGCACGTCAGCCTGTCGGCCACGCCGGCGGCACGCGACTGGCTCGCACAGCATGGCTTCGACCCGCTGATGGGCGCCCGCCCGATGGCGCGCCTGATCCAGGACAAGGTCAAGCGTCCGCTGGCGGACGAACTGCTGTTCGGCAAGCTGGTCAATGGCGGTCGCGTCAGCATCGACGTCCGCGACGGCGAACTGATCGTGGAGAGCCAGGCCGAGCCGGAAAAGCTGCTGCCCGCCACCGTGTGACGGGCCCTCAGTGCCGGACAACAAAAAGGCAGCCGAAAGGCTGCCTTTTTTATCAGACACTTGCCGCAATTACTTCATGCGGTAGGTGATGCGACCCTTGGTGAGATCGTAGGGGGTCATTTCGACCTTCACCTTGTCGCCGGTCAGGATGCGGATGTAGTTCTTGCGCATGCGGCCGGAGATGTGGGCGATGATTTCGTGCCCGTTTTCCAGCTTGACCCGGAACATGGTGTTCGGCAGGGTTTCAGTCACCGTGCCTTCGAATTCGATGGAATCGTCTTTCGACATGCAGACCTGTGATGTGCGGCCGGATCGGCCGGGGCGATAAAGTCCGCGATTGTACGCCGGACCGGCTCACGGCGCAAAAAAACCGTTAACGGCCGCTTGGCGTGCCCAACCGTGAGGCGGGCCAACGGCCGAATGCCGTGGTCCAGCGCCCGTCCCGACCGGGAAGCGCGACCTGCCGGCCGACGCATTCCAGAAAGCGCGCGCGCGGCCAATGCTCCGCGCCGAGCGAGAGCAGGTGATCGTTTTCCACCTGGGCGTCAATCAGCGGCCAGTTCCACTCGGCCAGCAGGGAGGCCAGCGCGGCGAGGGCGATCTTCGAACCGCCGCTGGCACCGCTGAACATGCTCTCGCCGAAAAACATCTGCCCGATCGCCACGCCGTAGATGCCGCCGACCAGACAATCCTCGTCCAGCACCTCCACCGAATGGGCATGCCCGAGCTGATGCAGCGTGATGTACGCCGCCATCATTTCGTCGGTGATCCACGTACCGGACTGACCCGGACGCGGGGCGCGGGCGCAGGCCTGGATCACGTCGGCGAAGCGAGTGTCGGCGGTGACGTGCCACGTGCTGCCGCGCAGGTGCCGACGGAAGCGCGAGGACAGGTGCACACCGTTCGTGCGGAAGACCATGCGTGGATCGGGCGACCACCAGAGCGGGAGCTGGCCTTCAGAAAACCACGGAAAAATGCCCGCGCGGTAGGCGTTGAGCAGTCGCGGCACACTCAGATCGCCACCAACGGCGAGCAAACCGTCCGGCTCGCGCAGCGCCAGCGCAGGCGGGGGAAACGGCGCGTGCGGATCGGCGGGGAGGAGAAACGGGCGCAGGTTCGCTGGCGTCATCCCGCGTCCGTCCCCGCGGACTTGAACGGCGAATGCGCGGCGAGCGTGCGCGCGTACCGCTGGATGCCGCGCGTTTCCTCGGCGCACCATTCGCGCAGCGCTTCGCGGAACTGCGGGTGGGCGATCCAGTGCCGGCTGCGCACGAAAGCAGGCCGAAAGCCGCGCGCGATCTTGTGTTCGCCCTGCGCGCCGGGCTCGAATACGCCCAAGCCTTCGCGCAGGCAGTAGTCGATGCCCTGGTAATAGCAGGTTTCGAAATGCAGGCCGGAGAGGTTCGCGCGCGCGCCCCAGTAGCGTCCGTACAAGGTATCGCCCCCGCGCAGGCACAAGGCCCCCGCGACGGCCTGGCCTTCATGTTCGGCGATGAACATCACCAGTTGCCGGGGCATCGTACGTGCCAGGTGGCGGAAGAAGTCCAGCGTGAGCGCGGGCGAATTGCCGTAATCGCGGAAGGTCAGCAGGTAGAACGCGAACATCGTCTGCAGATCCTCATCGCTGGCTTCGTCACCGTGCACGACGCGGAAGCCGACGCCGGCACGTTCGACCTTGGCGCGCTCCTGGCGGATGTTCTTGCGGTGCTTGTGATCGAAGGCCGACAGGAAATCCGCGAATTCCCGCCAACCGGCCTCGTTGCGCCAGTGGTACTGCACGTCGGCGCGCGGCAACCAATCCGCACCGAACGCGGTGTCTTCCTCCGCGGTATGGAAATTGACATGCACCGAGGACAGCGCTGCATCGTCGGCGCGAGCGATCATGGCTTGAAGCAGGGCGTGGCGGCCTGAGGCATCGCGCGCCAGCAGTCGCGGGCCGGTGACGGGTGAGTAGGGCACGGCGAACAACCATTTCGGGAAGTAATCGAGCCCGTTGCGTGCGTAGGCGTGCGCCCACGCATGATCGAACACGAATTCGCCGTGCGAATTGTCCTTGAGATAGCCGGGCGCCGCGGCGATCAGCCGGCCATGCTCACGCAGGCACAGATGGCGCGGCGTCCAGCCCCAGTCGCCGCGCAGGCAGCCGTGGCGTTCCAGGCCGTCGAGAAACGCGTGGGCGACGAAGGGATTGGTTCCGCCGTGCAGGGCGTCCCATTCGGCTGCGTCCACAGCGCCCAGCGAATCCAGCACTTGAACGTCCACGCCTGTCATCGTTGCAGCTCGAGCACGTCGATGACCGGCGGATTGAACAGCCGCAACGGCAGACCGACTTCCCCCACGCCGGCCGTGGTGAACACGCGGACCGGCCCCTGCGGCGTGTGCGCCCATTGTTCGCCGCGATCGAAGCCATGCTCGGTCGGTATCACCTTGCGATAGAGCCACGGGATGCGGATCTGCCCACCGTGCGTGTGGCCGGCGAGCATCAGACGCGTGCTGCGCGGGGATAGTTGCATCGCCGAATCGGGATTGTGGGCGACCACGATCCACGGTCCCTCACCTTCATGGGCAAGAAACCCCGGATCGTCCTTGCCTGCCCAGCGATCCCCCAGTCCGGCCAGCCGATAGCCGCGCAGCGGCACGCTGCGACCCTCGATGATCTGCACGCCATGCGCCGCCAGCGCCGCGCGCAACGCGCGATCGATGTCCGGCCCCGGCCGCTGTTGATCATGATTGCCCAGCACCGCATACACCGGCGCCTTCACGCGCGCGAGCGGCGCGAACAGGTCGTGCAGCGATTGCTGCTGCGGCTCATAGGTAAGGTCGCCCGCGATCACGACCGCATCCACGGGCAGCGTGTTGATCCGATCGACCACGCGTTCGAGAAACGCGCGGTCCTTGTAGACGCCCAGATGAATGTCGCTGATCAGCGCCAGCCGCGCATCCACCCCCGTGCCGCGCAGTTCGGTATACGCGATGCGGATGATCTGCGGTTCGACGAAACGCGCCCAGACGAACAGCAGAGCGCCCAGCAGCAGGAAGCCGGCGAACGCACGCTGTCCGCGCCGCCGCAGCCGCCACAGCCGCCACAGCATCCAGACGATGAACGGCCACGCGAGCCAACTGGCGTGGTACAGGCACTGTTTGACGAGGATTTTGTCCACGTCGGCCGATGGCGAGGCTTACGCGTCCTTGTCCAGATAGCGTTCGGCGTCCAGCGCGGCCATGCAGCCAAAACCGGCTGAGGTGATCGCTTGGCGATAGTGCTGATCGGCCACGTCGCCCGCGGCGAACACGCCCGGCACCGTGGTGGCGGTCGCGCCGCCGTCGAGGCCGGACTTGATCGTCAGGTAGCCGTTGTTCATGCCGAGCTGGCCTTCGAACAAACTGGTGTTCGGCGTATGGCCGATGGCGACGAAGAAGCCGTGCACCGGTACGTCGCGCGTGCTGCCGTCCTGCACCGACTTCACCCGCAGGCCGGTGACGCCGGCATCGTCGCCCAGCACTTCGTCCACCGTGTGATGCCAGATCGGCTCGATCTTGCCGGCCTGGATCTTGGCGAACAGCTTGTCCTGCATGATCTTCTCCGCGCGCAGCGTGTCGCGGCGATGGACCAGATAGACCTTGCGCGCGATGTTGGCCAAATACAGCGCTTCCTCGACCGCGGTATTGCCGCCGCCGACCACCGCCACGTCCTGATCCCGATAGAAGAAGCCATCGCAGGTCGCACAGGCCGACACGCCGCGGCCCTTGAAGGCCTCTTCCGACGGCAGGCCCAGATACTTGGCGGTGGCGCCGGTGGCGATGATCAAGGCATCGGCGGTGTACTCGCCGTTGTCGCCGATCAGCTTGAACGGACGCTGGGAGAGATCAGCGGTGTGGATGTGGTCGAAGATCACTTCGGTGTCGAAGCGCTCGGCGTGCGACTGCATGCGCGCCATCAGATCCGGGCCCATCAGGCCGTGCGCATCGCCGGGCCAGTTGTCCACTTCGGTCGTGGTCATCAGTTGTCCACCCTGCTGCAGCCCGGTGATGACGACGGGCTTGAGGTTGGCGCGGGCCGCGTAGACGGCAGCGGTCCAACCGGCGGGGCCGGAACCGAGGATCAACAGGCGGCAGTGCTTCGAAGTGCTCATGTATACTCGCGAAAAGATGGGTTTGGCCTTGCGATCGAGGCATGCTCAATGCCATCGCAGGCGTCATAGAGTGCGGGTGCGGTCTGGATCGATCAAGGCGCGCGGATGGAATGCGGTGATACGGCACCACGCACGGACACGATCAGCACGGGCGCCAGTGGAGCGCCTTTTTTCTGCGGCGGCATCACTCTCCAATTCACGGGCGGAGCTGGCTTGACGTGGCTGTATTCGCCCGGTGGATTCGTTTATTATCAACCACTAACAGAATATTCCTGAGGTCCTGTCCCAGGTGGCAAGAGAGCTTCCCGAAAAGGCCGCCGCAACGGCCAAGGCCAAGGGCGCCAACGCGGCCGCACGCAAGCAGGCCGCGAGCAATCCGCGCCGGCAGCGACTCTGGCGCGACCTCGCGCTGATCGCCATCGCGCCGCTGCTGCTTTATCTGCTCGCCAGCCTGTTTTCGTTTTCACCCGAGGATCCGAGCTGGTCGCAGGCCGGCAGTCTGACCGCGCCCATCCACAACTGGGGCGGCCGCGTCGGCGCGTGGCTGTCGGACATGCTGCTGTACCTGTGCGGCTATGTCGCGTTCCTGCTGCCGGTGATCCTCGGCGCGGTCGCATGGATCGCCCTGTTCGGCATGGACAGCGATGGCGATGGCGAAGCCGATCTCGGCCCGGCGTTGCGGCTGGTCGGCATGGTGGGCTTCCTGATTTCCTCGACCGGCCTGCTGTACCTGCGCGGCGTGCCGGCGGAGCATTTTTCGGCCGGGCCGGGCGGCATCCTCGGCACGCTGGTCGGCAAGTCCTTGCTGAGCGGGTTCGGTGGCCTCGGCGGCAACCTGTTCCTGCTGGCGCTGTTCCTGGTGTCGGTGACGCTGGCGACGGGGCTGTCGTGGTTCGCGGTCATGGAACGCATCGGCCGCGCGGTGCTGGCGCTGCCCATGCTCTTCCGCAAGGGCAGCCAGCAGGCGCAGGAATGGCAGCAGACCCGCGCCATGCGCGAGGAACGCGAGGAAGTGCGTCGCGTGGACGCGGTGCAACGCGCCAAGCGCGAACCGGTGAAGATCGAACCGCCCCCGGCGCCGGTGATCGAAAAGAGCGAACGCGCCAAGCGCGAGCAGCAGATCCCGCTGTTCCATGGCACCGGCGGCGACGAATCCGGCCTGCCGCCGCTTTCGCTGCTGGACGATCCCAAACCGCAGACCAAGGGCTATTCGGAAGAAACGCTGGAGACGCTTTCGCGCCAGATCGAATTCAAGCTCAAGGATTTCCGCATCGACGCCCAGGTGGTCGGTGCGTATCCCGGCCCGGTGATCACGCGCTTTGAAATGGAGCCCGCGCCCGGCGTGAAGGTCAGCCAGATCTCCTCGCTGGACAAGGACATCGCGCGCGGCCTGAGCGTGAAGTCGGTGCGCGTGGTCGACGTCATTCCGGGCAAGTCGGTCATCGGCCTGGAAATCCCGAACACCAGCCGCGAGATGATCTTCCTGTCCGAGCTGCTGCGCTCCAAGGAATACGACAAGTCCGCCAGTTCGCTGACCCTGGCGCTGGGCAAGGACATCGCCGGCCGGCCCACCGTGGCCGATCTGGCGCGCATGCCGCACCTGCTGGTCGCCGGCACCACCGGTTCGGGCAAGTCGGTGGCGGTCAATGCGATGGTCCTGAGCCTGCTCTACAAGGCCTCGCCGAAAGAACTGCGCATGCTGATGATCGACCCGAAGATGCTGGAGCTCAGCGTCTACCAGGGCATTCCGCATCTGCTCGCGCCGGTGGTCACCGACATGAAGGAGGCCGCCAACGGCCTGCGCTGGTGCGTGGCGGAAATGGAGCGCCGCTACAAGCTGATGAGCGCGGTCGGCGTGCGCAACCTGGCCGGCTTCAACAAGAAGGTCAAGGACGCGCAGGACGCCGGCCAGCCGCTGATGGACCCGCTGTTCCGGCCCAACCCGGAGCTGGGCGAGGTGCCGCGGCCGCTGGAGCCGCTGCCTTACATCGTCGTCTTCATCGACGAATTCGCCGACATGATGATGATCGTCGGCAAGAAGGTCGAGGAGCTGATCGCGCGCCTGGCGCAGAAGGCCCGCGCCGCCGGCATTCACCTGATCCTGGCCACCCAGCGCCCGACGGTCGACGTGGTCACGGGCCTGATCAAGACCAACATGCCCGGCCGGATCGCCTTCCAGGTC
>JAEWBY010000079.1 GCA_023390905.1 Pseudomonadota bacterium
AACCTGCTGGGCGAGGTCAACAACATCAGCATCTTCATGGCCCAGATCGCGATCACGATCTCGGTCTCGCTGCTGGCCTCCTGGCTGGTGGCGGTGAGCCTGATCCCGATGCTGTCGGCGCGGATGAAAACACCGCCCGCCGTGAGCCGGCCCAATGGCCTGATCCCGCGCATGCAGAAGGGATATGCGCGTTTGCTGCGCTGGACGCTGGCGCACCGCGGCTGGAGCGTGCTGGGCATCGTGCTGGTCATCGTGGTGAGCATCGCGGTGCCGGCGCGCGGCATGAAGACCAACATGTTCGGCGGCGAGGATGCCGGCGAGACGCGCGTGTTCTATCAGTGGAAGGGCGCCTACACCAAGGAACAGATGTCCGAGGAAGTGGGCAAGGTCGAACGGTATCTGGAAGCCAACCGCAAGAAGTTCCGCATCACCCAGATCTATTCCTTCTACAGCGAGCAGGGCTGGGGCGGCACCAACATCAAGTTCGACACCACCGATCTGACCGAGAGCAAGCAACTGGTCGAGGCGATCCGCAAGGATCTGCCCAAGTCCGCGCGCGCCAACATCGGCATCGGCAACCAGGGCGGGCCGGGCGGCGGTGGCGGGCAGGGTCCGCAGAAGGTGTCCGTGCAACTGGTCGGCGACTCGACCAAGACGCTGAGCGAACTGGCCAATGATGTCGTCCCGATCCTCGCCAAGCGCAAGGAACTGAACGACGTGCGGGTCAACAGCGGCGACCAGAACAGCGAGCTGGCCGTGCGCGTGGATCGCGAGCGCGCGCTGGCGTTCGGGTTCAGCGCGCAGGAAGTCGGCCGCTTCGTCGAACTGGCCCTGCGTGGTGCCCCGTTGCGCGAGTTCCGTCGCGGCGAAACCGAAGTGCCGGTGTGGATTCGCTTCGCGGGCGCCGAGCACTATGGCGCGCAGGATCTGGAAGCCTTCACCGTGCGCGCCCCGGATGGCCGCAGCGTGCCGCTGTTGAGCATGGTCGACGTGGCGGTCAAGCCGGCCGCCACCGAAGTGCAGCGCGCCAACCGGCAGACCACGCTGACGATTGAAGCCAATCTTGCCGACAAGGTGTCCATGCCCGAGGCACGCAAGGCGATGGAGGACGCGCTCAAGACCATCGCCTATCCACCCGGCTACAGCTACAGCTTCGACGGCGGAAGCTTCCAGGAAGACGAGGAAGCCACCCAGCAGATGATGTTCAACCTGCTGATCGCGCTCATCATGATCTACGTGGTGATGGCGGCGGTGTTCGAATCGCTGCTGTTCCCCTCGGCGATCATGAGCGGCGTGCTGTTCTCGGTGTTCGGCGTGTTCTGGCTGTTCTGGCTGACCGGAACCGAGTTCAACATCATGGCGTTCATCGGCATCCTGGTGTTGATGGGCGTGGTGGTGAACAACGGCATCGTGATGATCGAGCACATCAACAACCTGCGCCGGCGTGGCATGAGCCGCACCGACGCGCTGGTGGAAGGCAGCCGCGAACGCCTGCGCCCGATCATGATGACGATGGGCACGGCGATCCTGGCGATGGTGCCGATCGCGATCAGCAACACCCAGCTGGCTGGCGATGGCCCGCCGTATTTCCCGATGGCGCGCGCGATCGCCGGCGGCCTGGCGTTCTCCACGGTGGTCAGCCTGCTGTTCCTGCCGACCATCTACGCGATGCTCGACGATCTGCGCAACGGCACCGTCCGCGCGATCAAGCGCGCGCGTGGCAAGCCGGTGGAGCCGTCACCGGCGGCCGCGAGCCTGACGGCCCTGCACCCGGAGTGAAGTTGCACTGGCGGGGACGGTGAGCCGGCCCCGCCACGGCAGGCACGCCTCCGGCCGAAGCATGGTTGTGGCGTACTGATCCGGCAAGAACGGCCAATGTCCGATGCGAGCAGCCTGCAATACTAGTACGGTTGCAATGACTGGACTGTCCTGATGTCGCAGAGTTTCCGGCTTCACGATCTCGAATTTCCGATCCAGCGGGCCAGCCTCTGTGGCTGCCTGTACGACGATGTTGCTGGCTCGTATTTCTGGAATATCGAGGTCTGCGGTGAAGGCCGATTGTTTGGGGATGAATGCGTCGGCAAAGTCCTCAGTCCACGCTTCTATTGGCACCGCCTGCCGGTCGAGGCCGATGACTGGCGTCGACTGGAAGGCTTCCGGCGCGTTTTCCACGCCGATGTTGATCAGGACGCCCCGGAATTCGATGACGGGCCTGTCCTCTACGTGTGCGCGCACCTGCCACTGCCACGGTTCGAGATCGAGCTGTCGGCCCGGCAGCGGAATGTGTTCGCGCTGAGATGGACAGGACGGGCGGATGCGAACTGGGATGAAGATTTCGGACGCGACATGCCGTTCCGCATGGAACTGCCCATCGCGTTCGAACACCAGGAAGTGCGCTTTCTCTGGCCGGACGTGGACGACGCAATCGACGATCAGGCGGTAGAACATGTTGCCCGCGCAGCGATGCGGCGCCACGGCTTGCATGACGATGCATTGCGCTTTTCCCGGTGGGAACGGTTCAGTGATGACCCGGCCGCTGCGAATTACCGACTCATCCGCGCGTTCTTTCTGCCCGAATCCTTAGCCGCACTGCGCGGTGGCGGCATGCCGCCGTTCTGCCCGCTGAGTCTCAGGAAACGACGCGGCTGAAAATGCGTCCGCCGGCGATCCACAAACCGATGCCGCTGCCCAGATTGGTCAGCAGGAACACCAGCAGCGTGCGCGCGACGCGGTTGCGATACCAGCCGCGCAGTGTCTGCACGTCATCGCGCAGCGCCATGAAATCGGCATAGGTCGGCTTGCGCAGGCGTGCTTCCACCAGGGCGGAGAACATGCCGGTCGGTACGCCGAGACGGAACGGCTTGAGCGGTGCGAACAGCGCCGCGGTGACGATGCTGAGCGGATGGCCGAGTGCGATCGCGCAACCCAGTGCGGCGAGGCCACCGGTGAACATGGCCCACTGCAGCAGCAGATCCGCGCCCATCGCCCAGCCGCCGCGCCAGAAGCCGACGCCGATCCCGCAGGCGATCAAGGCGATCAGCGTGATCTTGAACCACGGCACGCCGCTCTTCCTGCGGACCGTTTCAAGTTCTTCGGTGACCACGCCGGCGGGAATCTGATCCTCCTGCAGATGCCGCGACAAACCCTGCAGATGTCCGGCGCCCACCACCGCCAGCACGTTGCGTGCCCCGTCGGTGTTCTGGCGCAGGCGCGCGGCCATGTAGCGATCGCGTTCGGCGATGACGGTTTCGTACAGCGCCGGGCTGTCGCTGGCGAACTCGCTGAACGTCGATTCCAGCATGTCGCCCTGCTTGAGTTTCTCGATGTCCTCGCTGCCGACGCCTTCATCGACGAACAGCGCCGACACCAGGCCGGCCATCAGCTTGATGCGGCCCCACCAGCCCAGTCGCGCAGATGCGCGCTTGAAGGTCAGGCCGACATCGCGATCGATCAACTGCACCGGCAACTCGCGCTGGCGTGCTTCCATCACCGCGCGCTTGAGTTCGGCGCCGGGTTCGACACCGAGCTGTTCGGCCAGCCGGCGCTGGTACGAGGCCAGCGCCAGATTGGCGGCGAACAGCGCCACGCGGCCGGATCGGATCACCTGCACCAGATCCAGCCGCGCCAGTGCATCCGGATCGGTCAGCGATTGCAGGCGCTGCGGATCCAGTTCCACCGCCACCGCATCGAATCGGCCACTGCCCACCGCGCGCGCGACGGCGTCGATGCTGGCCTGCGAGACATGTGCGGTGCCCAGCAGCGTGTAGCGCACGCCGTCGCGTTCGACGATGCGGTGCGGCTGGCCTTCCAGCGGATCGATGGCGGCGGAGGCGGGAAGAACGTCGGTCATGGAGTCATTCGTCGGAAGGAGCGTCGGTATCGCCTTCGCCCAGTGCGCGCTGCATCTGGACCGTATCCAGCCAGCGCCCGTGCTTGCGGCCCAGCCCGCGGAAAATGCCGACGGTCCTGAAACCCAGTTTCTCGTGCAGCGCCACCGAGGCGCCGTTGGCCGGTTCGCCGATCACCGCGACCATCTGCCGGTAGCCCTTGGCCTCGCAGCGTTCGATCAAGGCCTGCAACAGCGCCTTGCCGATGCCCTGGCCCTGGAAGCGCGGCTCGATGTAGACCGTGTCCTCGACCGTCCAGCGATAGCCGATGCGGCTGCGGTAGCTGCTGGCGTAGGCATAACCGGCGAACGCGCCGTCGGCTTCGGCGACGATGTAGGGATAACCGGCGGCGCGGATGTCGCGCAGGCGGCGCGCCATTTCGGCCTCGTCTGGCACGTCGTATTCGTAGGTGGCCACGCGCTCGCGCACTTCATCGGCATACAGCGCGGTGATCGCGCCCACGTCGCCTTCGTGCGCGTCGCGGATATGCAGGTGCACGCGCGGCCTCAGTCGATGTAGCGCTTGAGCAGATCGCCGTAGGCATCGATGCGGCGATCGCGCAGGAACGGCCAGATGCGGCGTACGTGCTCGCTGCGTTCCATGTCCACTTCGGCGGTGAGCACGGTCGCCTCGGTGCCGGCCTCGGCGAGGAATTCGCCTTGCGGGCCGAGCACGTGGCTGTTGCCCCAGAACTGGATGCCGGACGCGCCCAGCGGCGAAGGCTCGTGGCCGATGCGGTTGCAGCTCAGCACCGGCAGGCCATTGGCGACGGCATGGCCGCGATGGCTCAGCACCCATGCATCGCGCTGGCGGTTCTTCTCGCTGGTTTCGTCATCCGGATCCCAGCCGATGGCGGTCGGATAGAGCAGCAGCTCGGCGCCGGCCAGCGCCATCAGGCGCGCGGCTTCCGGATACCACTGATCCCAGCACACCAGCACGCCGAGACGACCGACCGAGGTATCGATAGGAGTGAAGCCGATGTCGCCCGGGGTGAAATAGAACTTCTCGTAGAACCCCGGATCGTCCGGGATATGCATCTTGCGGTACTTGCCGGCGATGCTGCCGTCCTTCTCGAACACCACCGCGGTGTTGTGGTACAGGCCGATGGCGCGGCGCTCGAACAGCGAGCTCACCAGCACCACGTTGTGCTGGCGCGCCAGATGGCCCAGGCGTTCGGTGCTCGGGCCGGGAATCGGTTCGGCCAGATCAAACTCGCAGACGGCTTCGTGCTGGCAGAAATACGGGCCGTTGTGCAGTTCCTGCAGCAACACCAGCCGTGCACCCTGGCGCGCGGCTTCGGCCACGCGTTCCTCGATGACCGACAGATTGGCGTCGGCATCGCCGTGGTTCTTTTCCTGGATGAGGGCGACGGGCAGGGATGTCTTGCGGGTCATGGCGAAAAACGGGGGACGGCGAGCGGACGCGCATGGTAGCGCGGATGGCCGAGCGCTGTGCCGACGCGGCGTGAATGCGGATCAGCGCAGGCGTTCGGTTTCCGCCGGATTTCCAGGCGCGCCGGCCGCGATTTCGCGACGGTGCTGGGCCCGGCCGAGCCATCCGCCGGTCGCCGCCCAGATCACCGCGATTCCCGCGCCGATGAACATCGCCACCGCCGGATGCTGGGCGATGTGATCGAGCAGCGCTTTCACCCACCCGCTGACCGCATCGGCGCCGCGATAGACCACCGTGTCGTTGAAGTTCTTGGCCTTGTATTTGTCCTCGTCGCCGACCACGGTGTAGAGCATCTCGCGGCCGGGCCGCACCAGCGCGTATTCACCCGCGCGCCGCACCACCATCACCACCGCGAATACGGCGAAGGTCGGCGCCAGCGCCAGCCACAGGAAACCGGCGGCCGTCACCAGCGGCACGATGACCAGCAACACACCCACGCCGAGCTTTCGCGCGACCTGACCGGTGATGAAGATCTGGGTGAGGATCGCCAGGCTCTGCACCACGGTGTCGATGAGCCCGAACACCTGCGTCTGCTGCGTGCGATCCGGGAAATGCGCTTCCACCAGCCGCGCCTGCTCGAAATACAGAAAGGTGCTCACGCTCGCCAGCAGCACGACGAAAAAACCGATGCCGAGCAGATACGGCGAACGGAAAACGGCCGTCGCGCCGGCGAAGGGATTGCCGCCCAGCGGGCGCGTGCGCGCGCGACTATCATCGGCGCGCAGCGGATGGCGATCCCGCCAGCGCTGCAACCACATCGCGCAGCCGATGCTGCCGATCAGGCATCCGGCCGAAAGGAACACCAGCCCCGCATGACCCAGCGGTGCGACCAGCAGCGCGCCCAGCAACGGGCCGATCAGTCCGCCGAGGCTGGCGCCGCCGGCCATCAGCGCGAACAACCGTTTGGCCTGCGACACCGCGAACAGATCCGCCAGCACGCTCCACGCCAGTGAAATGCTCAGCAGGTTGAACACCGACAGCCAGATGTAGAACGCGCGTGCGATCCACGCATCGTCCTCGCGGCGCAGGAACAGCAGCGCGAACACGATGAGGTTCAATGCGAAAAAGCCGAACGTCCACGGCAATATGCGGCGACGCGGTGCGCGCGCGGCCACCCAGCCGAACAGCGGCATCGCGATCAGGGTGGCGATGAAGGTGCCGGTGAACAGCCATTGCAGGTTGTCCACGCCGCCGGCCACCCCCATGGTCTCGCGCACCGGGCGCAGCATGAAATAGCCGGTGAACAACAGGAAGAACATGGCCAGGCCGGCGGCGACCGCGCCACTTTCCCGGGGTTCGACATTGAGAATGCGTGCAAGCAGCGGACGGGGTTCGGGCGGACTCATCACGGGCGGCTCAGGCGAACTGAGCGATGAGCGACTGGCGCTGCGCTGCGTCCAGATCCGGCCCGACGCCTGCGCGCAGGTTGTCGCTCTGCCGATCGGGTTTGCCCGTGGCCGGAATCACCACCGTCACCGCCGGATCACTCAGCGCGAATTTCAGGAAGGCCTGGGCCCAACTGCTGATGCCTGCCTCCTTGGCCCATGGCGGCAGCGGTTTGTCCTTGACCTGCGAGAACAGGCGGCCGTCCTCGAAGGCCCGGTTGATCATCACCGCCACGCCGAGATCGCGCGCCAGCGGCAGCACGCGCTTTTCGGCGCCGCGCGAAACCACCGAATAGTTGATCTGCAGCCAGTCCGGCTTTTCGGCCTGCACGATGTCGGCCAGTTCGTCCTGCGCGCTTTCCACGTAGTGGGTGACGCCCACGTAGCGCACCTTGCCCTGCGCCTTCAGTTCGCGCGCCAGCGCCAGTTGCGTCCTGAGATCGCGCAGGTTGTGGACCTGCAGCAGTTCGATCCTGTCGGTCTTCAGCCGGCGCAGGCTGTCATTGAATTGCGCCAGTCCTTCCCCCCGTCCGCTGACGCCGGAGAGTTTCGTCGCCAGCCAGGCCTTCGTCCGCAGATTCTGTTCGGCCACCAGTGCGCCGACCACATCCTCGGCGGTGCCGTAGGTCGGCGCGGTATCGATGACCGTCGCGCCCGCCGCGAAAAATCGCTTGAGCACTTCGCGCAGTGGATCGCGTTCGGCCGCCGCTTCGCCCACTTCGAAACTTCCGGACGTGCCCATGCCGATCACCGGCACGCGTTCCTGGGTGCGTGGAATCAATCGCGTGTTCAACGGGCCGGGCAGGGGCGCTGCCGGTTGCGTGCGCGCGGCCGCGGATGCCGTTTGCGAAGCAGCGCTTCCCATGTTGGCTTCGGCCGAATCCCGGCACGCGGCCAGGCCCAGTCCGGCCGCGACGGCGGCGGTGGAGGTCAGGAACTTGCGTCGTGTGTACACGGCAGACTCCGCACGGAAGTGGTCCGCCGTTATCGGTCATCGCTGTCACGCGTGTGTAAACGAAGCGTTCAACGCATGACCAACCAATGGCCTAGTCGCAGGGCGCGCCGGCACGCGCACGGGCGCGAGGGCCTGCAATCCGAGCCGACCATGACGCTCGGCCCGGCTGAGGCCGCTCGTTCACGAGCACTGCCGACGAGCTGCCCAGTGGAATGTCCGCCAAGCGTGGGCGTCTGCGAGAGGGTCTCAACGCCTGATCAGCAACGACGTACCGTCGCGGCTGCCGCTGCTGCAAAGAGCGGCGCTGCAAGGGCCCTGGTTGGAACGCCAGCAAAGCGGGTGCATGCGGGAAACCAATCGCATCGCGCTGCTGTAGGGCTCAGGCCGGCAGCCGCACGCGTTGCGGCTGACTACGCGGCGCGCAGCACCACGCTTCGGTCAAGCGCTCAGCAGCCCCTCGGGCAACTGCATCGTGATGCAGTGGAGCGAGCCGTTCTGCCAGATCAGCGAGCGGCAAGGCACCTGCACGATCTGCCGATCGGGATAGGCCTGCGCGAGCACGGCCGCGGCCGATGCATCGGCGGCATCGCCATAGGCCGGCATCAGCACCGCGCCATTGAGGATGAGGTAGTTGGCATACGAGGCGGCCAGCCGGCGATCGCCATCATGGATCGGCTGGGCCCACGGCAGCGGGAACTGCCGATACGGCCTGCCGTCGCGCGTGCGCAGTGCGGCGATGTCGGCGGCCATGGCCTGCAGTTCCGCGTAATGCGAATCCTGCGGATCATCGCAGGCCTGGAACACGATCGCGTCGCCCGGCGCGAAGCGGGCGAGGGTATCGACATGGGCGTCGGTGTCATCGCCTTCCAGATAGCCATGGTCCAGCCACAGCACGCGATCCTGCCTGAGCCAGCCGGCGAGCCGGGTGCTCAGTTCTTCACGGCTCGCGTCCGGATGGCGCTCGTGCAAACACTGCCAGGTCGTCAGCAGGGTGCCCTGACCATCGGTGTCGATTGCGCCGCCTTCCAGTGCGAACTCGATGCTCTGCACGAAATAGTTGTGGAACAGGTTCATGCCGGACAGTTCGCCGACCAGCCGATCATCGCGGCTGGCTTCGAACTTGCCGCCCCAGCCGGTGAAGCGGAAATCCAGCAGCTTGTAGCGGTCGCCGTCGCGCAGGGTGATGGGGCCGGAGTCGCGCAGCCAGGTGTCGTCGTATTCGGCCGGGACGAAGCGCACGCGCGCCATGTCCACGCGTGCAGAACGCAGGCGCGCCTCGGCGTAGATCTGCAGATCGTCATCGGCCACGCAGATCACCACGTCCTGGAAGCGCGTGATCGCCGCGACCAGCGCGACGTACGTATCCTCCACCTCGCCCAGGCGCGCGGCCCAGTCGGTGTCGGCGTGCGGCCAGGCAATCAGGATCGCGGATTGCGGTTCCCATTCCGCTGGCAGGCGAAAAGCGTCGGTCATCGTGTCGGATCTTCGGTTCGTACCGCGGCCGCTTGCGCACGACCGCGATCAGGAGGCGCAAACGCGCGATGCACGAAGTTTACCGCGACGCGTCCGATGCGTCAGACCGTTAGCCGCGTCAGCGAATCGCCGGCTTGGGCCCGATCTCGTTGGCGCTGGCGCGGTTGGCCACCACGTCGATCACGCGATCGCGCTCGAAGTACACGGTGAAGGCCGGATAGACCCAGCGATGGATGACCGGCCACTGGCGCTTTTGTCCGCCGCGCGGATCCAGGCGTTCCTGTGGCGTGCCGAAGCGTTCCTGCACCTGCGCGCTGGTCCAGCCGCGCAGCGGGACGGCCTGGTGGGCCGTGTCCTGCACGCGTTCGATCAACAACGTATCGCCGGCAAAGGCGGCGGAGCTGGAGCCGGCGAGGGCCAACAGGGCAACTGCAAGAGCGCGACGGAGCATGGCGTAGGGTCGTCCTGCGGAAGGAGAACGCCGTTATAGCAAAACCGGCAAAACAAAAAACCGCCCGGAGGCGGCTTTCTGGAGTTGCGTACCGCAGGCCCATGCCCGAAGGCATGACCACGGCCGGTTTCAGCGCTGGCGCGCCTTGAAACGCGGATTCGACTTGCAAATCACGAAGACCTTGCCGCGGCGGCGGACGACCTTGCAGTCGCGGTGACGGGCCTTCGCCGACTTCAGTGAGGACAGGACCTTCATGTGGAAAACCTCGGCGTATTGATATGGGCGAAACGAAGCCCGCTATTCTACGTGCAATTCTCCAGCGTATCAAGTGGTTGCCTGCACCGCAGGTCGCGTGCTGGCGGGACGCCCTCCGGCTCCCGGCATAATGAGGGTGAATTCCCACAGGACCGCCCCATGACCGACGCCAGCCCCGTGCTCACCATCGATGGCCCTTCCGGTGCCGGCAAGGGAACGGTCAGCCGCATCGTGGCCGAGCGGCTGGGCTGGCATTACCTGGATTCGGGCGCCCTCTACCGTGCCGTCGGCGTGGCGGCGAGCTGGGCGGATCTCGACGTTTCGGACCCGGCCGCGCTGGTGCGCTGCACCTTCGACACCACCATCGAGTTCAGCGAGGGGGCGCAGGGCCTGCGGGTGATAGTGGACGGCGTGGATGCGACCGACGAGCTCCGGCTGGAAACCACCGGCGCGCTGGCCTCGGCCATCGCGGCGATCCCCGAGGTGCGCTCGGCGCTGAAGGAACGCCAGCGGGCGTTCCGGCGCGCGCCGGGGCTGGTGGCCGACGGCCGCGACATGGGCACGGTTATCTTCCCGGACGCTCCCTACAATGTATTTCTCACGGCCAGTGCCGAGGAACGGGCGGGAAGGCGGTATAAGCAGTTGAAAGACAAAGGGGTTTCGGTTACCTTAGATGGTCTGCTGCGCGAGATTCTCGCCCGCGACGCCCGTGACGCCCAGCGCACGGTGGCGCCGTTGCGGCCGGCCGACGACGCCGTCCTCATCGACACCACCGGCCTGGACATCGAAGCCGTCGTCGAGCGCGTGCTGGCCATCGCGAAACGCTGATCTCCGGCGTCCGCCTCGACCGCATCACACAGCAGTACACCGTCCCGTCCGTGGCATTGGCGCTGCGGGCGGTATTTCCACTTCCAACACACGGCACTCGCGTGCCGAAAGGGTGGACAGGGGAGCGTCGCGTGCGGCGAACACCTGTCCGTGTGTCCAACTGAGTAATCAACAATGACCGAATCATTTGCCGAACTGTTTGAACAGAGCCAGACCCAACTGGCCAAGCTGAAGCCGGGCGCGATCGTCACCGGCGTCGTCGTGGAAGTCCGCAACGACGTGGTGGTGATCAACGCCGGCCTGAAGTCCGAAGGCATCGTGCCGATCGAACAGTTCCGGAACGACGCCGGCGAAATCGATGTGGGCGTAGGCGACGAAGTGAAGGTGGCCCTGGACTCGATCGAAAACGGCTTTGGCGAAACCGTCCTCTCGCGCGAGAAGGCCAAGCGCGCCATGGTGTGGGACGAGCTGGAGCAGGCGCTGGAGAAGAACGAAACCATCACCGGCCGCATCAGCGGCAAGGTCAAGGGTGGTTTCACCGTCGACATCAAGGATGTCCGCGCATTCCTGCCGGGCTCGCTGGTCGACGTGCGCCCCGTGCGCGACCCGGGCTACCTGGAAGGCAAGGAGCTGGAGTTCAAGCTCATCAAGCTGGATCGCAAGCGCAACAATGTGGTCGTCTCCCGCCGCGCGGTGGTCGAGAGCGAGCATTCGGAAGAGCGCGAGCAGCTGATGGACAAGCTGCAGGAAGGCGTGGTCCTGAAGGGTGTGGTCAAGAACCTCACCGACTACGGCGCGTTCGTCGACCTCGGCGGCATCGATGGCCTGCTGCACATCACCGACATGGCCTGGAAGCGCGTGCGTCATCCGTCCGAAGTGGTCGAAGTCGGCCAGGAACTGGACGTCCGCGTGCTCAAGTACGATCGCGAGCGCAACCGTGTTTCGCTGGGCCTGAAGCAGCTGGGCGAAGATCCGTGGGACAACATCGCCCGCCGTTACCCGGCCAACAGCCGCGTGTTCGGCAAGGTCTCCAACGTCACCGATTACGGCGCGTTCGTCGAAATCGAGCCGGGCGTGGAAGGCCTGGTCCATGTGTCCGAGATGGACTGGACCAACAAGAACGTCAACCCGTCCAAGGTCGTGCAGGTCGGTGACGAAGTCGAAGTGATGGTGCTGGACGTGGATGAAGAGCGCCGCCGCATCTCGCTGGGCATGAAGCAGGTCGCCGCCAATCCGTGGGAAACCTTCGCCGCCACCCACAAGAAGAACGACAAGGTGTCCGGTCAGATCAAGTCGATCACCGACTTCGGCATCTTCATCGGTCTGGACGGTGGCATCGACGGTCTGGTGCATCTGTCGGACATCAGCTGGAACACCACCGGCGAAGACATCGTGCGCAACTTCAAGAAGGGCGACACGCTGGAAGCCGTGGTGCTGGCCGTCGATCCGGAACGCGAGCGCATCAGCCTGGGCGTCAAGCAGCTGGAGCAGGATCCGTTCGGCCAGTACATGGCCTCGCATCCGAAGGGCTCGAAGGTCGAAGGCGTGGTCAAGGAAGTCGATGCCAAGGGCGCGACGATCGAACTGGCCGACGGCATCGAGGGTTATGTGTCGGCCCGCGACGTCGCCAACGAGCGCGTGGACGATGCCAGCCAGCATCTGAAGGTCGGCGACAAGGTCGAAGCCAAGTTCATCGGCATGGACCGCAAGGGCCGCACGCTGCAGCTGTCGATCAAGGCCAAGGACGAGGCGGAAACCGCCGAAGCGCTGGCCGAGTACAACAAGACCGCGGCCGAAGCCGCTGCCGGCACCACCAGCCTGGGCGCGCTGCTGCGTGCACAGCTGGATGGCGGCAAGTCCGAGTAAGACGTACCCGCTGTAACTTCTTCCTGCCGGTCCGGGTTTTCGAACCCGGACCGGTCAGGGCTGTACCCGCCTGATGCCGACGCGATGACCAAATCCGAACTCATCGAAATCCTGACCCGACGCCAGCCTCATCTGAAGGCGGAGGACGTTGATCTCGCGGTCAAGGCATTGCTCGAAATGATGGCCGGTGCACTGGCCGAAGGCGATCGCATCGAGATTCGCGGGTTCGGCAGTTTCTCCCTGCATTACCGTCCCCCGCGCATGGGCCGCAATCCCAAGACCGGTGACTCGGTCGCGTTGCCGGCCAAGCACGTGCCGCATTTCAAGCCCGGCAAGGAGCTGCGCGAACGCGTCAGCACCGTCACGCCGCTGGAAGAAAACGTCGACTGATCATTGCCGCGCGCGTGTCGCGGTGCCCATCATGGGCTGGCTCGGCTAAGCTAGACGCTCGCACCGCATGGAGCCTGGAGCCGACCGATGAACACCCTACGCCTGCTCATCGCCCTGTTGTTTCTTGCCGCCGGACTGGTCATCGGCGTGCTCAATACCCAGCCCATCGTGCTGAAGCTGCTGTTCACCGATATCCCCACCTCTTCGGGTGTGGCAATCATCCTGTCGCTGTTGTCCGGCGTGCTGATCGGCGGATTGATCGTGATGGCGACGATGGTGCTGCCTCTGTACGCGAAGCTGCGCAAGGCCAATCGCCCGGCCGTCGCGCCCGCGTCCGCGCCTCCCGTGACGCCGCCTGGCTCGACCGGACTCTGATCGATGGAATTCCTCAACGAGTGGTTCTGGTTCTTCCTGTTCCTGCCGCTGGCCGCCCTGAGCGGGTGGATCATCGGCCGTCGCGGTGGTCAGCGTCATGGCGACACCCAGGTCAGCCGGCTTTCCAGCACGTATTTCCGCGGCCTGAACTACCTGCTCAACGAACAGCCGGACAAGGCCATCGAACTGTTCCTGCACATCGCCGAACTGGACAAGGAAACCTTTGAGACGCAGGTGGCGCTGGGCCATCTGTTCCGCCGTCGCGGCGAAGTCGATCGCGCGATCCGCCTGCATCAGGGGCTGGTGCAGCGCGCCGATCTCAATGATCAGCAGAAGGTGCAGGCGCTGCTCGCGCTCGGCGAGGATTACATGCGATCAGGGCTGCTCGATCGCGCGGAGACGGTCTTCACCGATCTGGCGCGCATCGATCAACGCGCGCCGCAGGCATTGAAGCACCTCATCGGCATCTACCAGGCCGAGCGCGATTGGGAAAAGGCCATCGACAACGCGATGCGCTACGAGGAAGTCACCGGCGAGCCGATGGGCAAGCTGGTCGCCCAGTTCGAATGCGAACTGGCCGAGCGCCATCGCACGGCCAATGACCTGGACGCCGCGCGCGCCGCGATCGCACGTGCCTATCAGGCCGACGCCGGCTGCGTGCGCGCGGGCATCCTCGAGGGCCGTCTGGAGTCCGATGCGGGCAATGCGGAAGCGGCGGTGCGGGCGTTCGAACGCGCGGCCCGCCACGATCCGGATTATCTGCCCGAAGTACTGCCCGGCCTGCTGGCCGGCTACGACAAGGTCGGCGATCTCTCCGGCGCGCGCGCCTTCCTTTCCGAAATGAGCGAGCACTATCGCGGCATCGCGCCCGTGCTGGCGCTGACCAAGCTGGTCGAAGGACAGGATGGCGTGGCCGCCGCGCGCGCGTATCTGGCGCGCCAGTTGAAGGACCGACCCTCGGTCCGCGGCGAAGCGGCGCTGATCGATTTGACGTTGGCCGAGGGCGCTGATCCCGCGGCGACCCTGCAGGATCTCAAGCACATCACCGACCAGTTGCTGGTGCGCAATCCCAGCTACCGTTGCACGCGCTGCGGGTTCGGCGCGCGCACGCATCATTGGCAATGCCCCAGTTGCAAGGAATGGGGCACCATCAAGCCGCTGCTGAATTACGCGGTGGTGTGATGGGGACAATCGTCCCCTGGCTGTGGCTGCACTTCTGTGTGGCCGCGGTCGGAACCTGGCTTGCGCGTCGCTACGCCATCGCGCGACAACTCGTGGACGAGCCGGGCGAGCGCCGCAGTCATGCAGTTGCCACTCCCCGGGGTGGCGGCATCGCGATCGTGGCGGCGCTGTTGCTCGCCGCGCTCTGGCTGGCCGCGCGATCGCCGGCGCAGGCCGCACCGTTGTCGTCCTTCGCCGTGGGCCTGCTGCTCGTGGCCGGCATCGGCTGGTGGGACGATCACCGGCCGCTTTCGCCTTGGATGCGACTGTTCGTCCATTTCATCGCCGCCGTGCAGTTTGCGGCGGTGCTGCTATGGCACACGGGATCCTGGCCGACCGCGCTCGTCGCGCTCATCGGCATCCTGGTGCTGGTCAATGTCTGGAATTTCATGGATGGCATCGACGGGCTGGCGGCGAGCCAGGCCGCCATATCGGCGTTGACGTTCGCGTTCTGGCTGCCGCCGCCATGGTCGTGGCTGGCGGCCGCGCTGTTCGCCGGAGCCTGCGGTTTCCTGCCATTCAATTTTCCGCGTGCCCGGATTTTCCTCGGCGATGTGGGCAGTGGGGCACTGGGTTTCGCACTGGGCGCGCTGCTGGCGATGTCGACGGAGAGCCTGCAGAAGTCGATGCTCATGCTGCTGCCGATGGCGGCATTCCTCGTCGACGCGTCCTTCACATTGTCTTCGCGCATGCTCACCGGTGAGCGCTGGTGGACGCCCCACGTCAGCCATGTCTATCAGCGCGCCGCGCGGCGTTTCGGGCATACTCGTGTGACGAATGCGTACCTCGCTCTCAGCGGGGTTACGCTTTTGTTAATCTGGTTCGTGTGTAATGTCGAAGCTCGTGCTGTGCCGTGGGTGGCAGCCGGGTGGTACGCATGGGCACTTGCGTTGTGGGGATGGGCACGCAGGCAGTTGAAGTAAACGGCAGGGAGCAAAGCAAATGGGTTCTTGGCGGGACAGAGTGGCTGCCGCGATGCCGCGCCTGCTGATCGTGGCGCACGATCTGGTCATGGTGTGGCTGTGCTGGCAATTGCTGCACTTCGTGCGCTACGCGATGCTGCCGCAATCGCCGAGCTATCCGCTCTGGTCCAGCGAAATCGCCATCGTCATTGCCGGCCAGGGCCTGGTGTTCTGGTGGATGGGGTTGTATCGGGGGCTGTGGAGATTCGCCAGCCTTCCGGATCTCTGGAACATCGTCAAAGCCTGTGCGCTCGGCTTCATCGCGATCATGGTGGGGCTGTTCTTCTACAACCGTTTCGGCGAACTGCCACGCACCGTGCTGGCGTTCTATCCGTTCGCACTGGTCGCATTCCTCGGCCTGCCGCGCCTGTTGTACCGGGCGTGGAAGGATGCGCAGGCCCATCGCGCCCATGAAAATTCCTCCCGCGTCATCATTCTCGGCGCCGGCCGGGCCGGTGAGGCGCTGGTGCGTGAGCTCCGCCGCACTGGCGTCTACTCGCCGGTCGCCTTTCTCGATGATGCCAGCGGGCTGCAGGGCGCCAAACTGATGGGCGTACCGGTGCTCGGGCGTCTGTCTGATGCGGCGGCGATCGCCCGAGAAACCGGCGCCAAGATGCTGGTCATCGCGATGCCATCGCTGGATGCACCCAGCATGCAGCGCGTCGTCGCGATCTGCGAGAGCACGGGGCTGCCGTTCCGCATGGTGCCCCGCCTGGTCAACGTGCTGGAAGGCCATGCCATGCCCGGCGATCTCAAGGAGGTCGCCATCGAGGACCTGCTGGGCCGCAAGTCGGTCACGCCGGACTGGAAACTCATTCGTGGCTGGCTCGGTGGCCGTACCGTGATGGTGACCGGTGCGGGCGGGTCCATCGGTTCGGAACTGTGCCGCCAGTGCGCCCGTCATGGCGCCCGCCAACTGGTGCTGCTGGAGATCGACGAGCTCGCGCTGCTGACCATCCAGGCCGAACTCAAGCGCACCTTCCCCGAACTCAACGTCATCGCCATTCTCGGAAACTGCGGGGACCCGGCGGTCATGCGCCATGCACTGTCCCGCGCCGAGCCCGACGCGGTCTTCCATGCCGCAGCCTACAAGCAGGTGCCGCTGCTGGAAGAGCATCTGCGCGAAGCGGTCGGAAACAACGTGCTCGCGACCGAGACCGTGGCCCGTTCCTGCCGCGACGCCGATGTGGCGACCGTGGTGCTGATTTCCACCGACAAGGCAGTGGATCCGGTCAACGTGCTGGGCGCGACCAAGCGCCTCGCCGAAATGACCTGTCAGGCGCTGGATCGCGGTAGCCCGGAAAGCACGCGCTTTGTCACCGTGCGCTTCGGCAACGTGCTGGACTCGGCAGGCAGCGTGGTGCCGTTGTTCCGCGAACAGATCCGCAAGGGCGGCCCGGTGACGGTCACCGATCCGGAAGTCACCCGCTACTTCATGACCATCCCGGAAGCGAGCCAGCTCATCCTGCAGGCGGCGGCGGGTGCGGCGCACGCGTCCATCTACACGCTGGACATGGGCGAACCGGTGCCGATCCGGTTGCTGGCCGAGCAGATGATCCGCCTGGCCGGCAAGCAGCCGGGACGGGACATCGCCATCGTCTACACCGGCCTGCGTCCGGGCGAGAAGCTGCACGAGAATCTTTTCTACGCCGATGAAAACTACCGGCCGACCTCGCATTCCAAGATCATGCAGGCCGAAGCGCGCGATGTATCGGTGGATTTCCTCGAGATGGCACTGCAACGGTTGCGCGCCGCGCACGCGCGCTTCGATGAAGAGGAAATGCAGGAGCTCCTGCGGATCGCCGTTCCCGAATTCATCCCATTGCAACGCGGCGTTGAACCTGTCTCGGCTAACATCGTGGCCTTCCCCGCTCGTGAGGCACGCAGGATCAGATGACCCGCCGCATTCGCAAGGCTGTTTTCCCCGTCGCCGGTCTCGGCACCCGATTCCTTCCCGCGACCAAGACCGTTCCCAAGGAAATGTTGCCGATCATCGATCGGCCGCTGATCCAGTACGCCGTCGATGAGGCCATCGAGGCCGGTTGCGATACGCTCATCTTCGTCACCAACCGCTACAAGCACGCCGTCGCGGATTATTTCGACAAGGCCTACGAACTGGAGCAGAAGCTCGAGCGCGCCGGCAAGCGCGAGCAACTCGAACTGGTCCGCAATGTCCTGCCCGACGGCGTGCGCGCCGTGTTCGTGACGCAGGCCGAAGCGCTGGGCCTGGGCCACGCGGTGCTGTGCGCCAAACCCATCGTGGGCGATGAACCGTTCGCCGTCGTGCTGCCGGATGATCTGATCTGGAATCGCGGACCGGGCGCACTGAAACAGATGGCCGATGCGGCCGAAGCCACCGGCGCCAGCGTGATCGCGGTGCAGGACGTCGCCCGCGAGCAGACGGGCAGCTACGGCATCGTCGCGACCGAGACCTTCAATGGTCGCTCCGGTCGAATCAGCGGCATCGTCGAAAAACCCGAACCCGATGTGGCGCCCAGCACGCTCGCCGTCGTGGGCCGGTATGTGCTGGACGGTCGCATTTTCGATCTGCTCGAAAGCACGGCTGCGGGCACGGGCGGGGAAATTCAGTTGACCGACGCCATCGGGGCACTGCTCAACGAGAAGCCCGTGCACGCCTATCGCTTCCAGGGCACGCGCTTCGACTGCGGCACGCACATCGGGCTGATCGAGGCGACCATCCGCTATGCGCTGGATCACGAGAAGCTGAGCGACGCGGCGCGCAACATGATGCAGAGTGCGCTCAGCGAACTGGGTGTGACCGATCTGGAGTGAACCGGTTGTGACGATGCGGCCGCATCGACTCCTGACGCGGAAGATGGCAGTGATGGGTCGCACGCACGTTCGCGCGCTACCGGAACTTCCGCATCCACGGGATTGAAAAAGGCCGCGAACGCGGCCTTTTTCGTGGGTGGGGGCAATCCTGGCGCTTACAGCGCTTCGAAAATGCCCGCCGCTCCCATGCCCGTGCCGATGCACATGGTCACCATGCCGTACTTCTGCTGGCGACGGCGCAGACCATGGACAATCGTGGCCGTGCGCACCGCGCCGGTGGCGCCAAGCGGGTGGCCCAACGCGATGGCGCCGCCGAGTGGATTGACCTTGGAGGGATCCAGTTCGCTGTCGCGGATGACGGCCAGCGCCTGCGCGGCGAAAGCTTCATTCAGTTCGATCCAGTCCAGTTGATCCTTGGTCAGGCCAGCCTGCCTGAGCGCCTTCGGAATGGCGGCGATCGGTCCAATGCCCATCACTTCCGGGCGTACGCCGGCCACCGAGAAACTGACGAAACGTGCCAGCGGGGTGAGCCCGTAATCCTTGATCGCCTGTTCGGACGCCAGCAGCACCGCGCCGGCGCCATCGCTCATCTGCGAGGAATTGCCGGCCGTGACCGTGCCGCCGAACTGCCCATTGCGGAACACCGGGCGCAGTTTGCCGAGCCCTTCCAGCGACGTATCGGTACGCGGACCTTCGTCATTCTCGACGAGCAGCTTGCGCAAGCGGATGGCATTGCCGGCCAGATCCGGCTGATGCGAGAGCACTTCATACGGAGAAATTTCCTGCCTGAATTCGCCGGCGGCGATCGCGGCCAGGGCCTTCTGGTGCGAGGCGAGGGCGAAGGCATCCTGTTCTTCGCGGGACACCTTCCATTCCTCGGCCACCTTTTCGGCCGTGATGCCCATGCCGTAGGCGATCGCTACGTGATCATCCTTGAACACTGAAGGCGACAGCGCGACCTTGTTGCCCATCATCGGCACCATCGACATCGACTCGGTGCCGCCGGCGAGCATCAGATCGGCGTTGCCTAGACGAATCTGATCGGCCGCCAGCGCCACAGCCTGCAGGCCCGAGGAGCAGAAGCGATTGATCGTCTGCGCGGCGATGGTATTGGGCAGGCCGGCCAGCAGCACGCCGATGCGCGCCACGTTCATGCCTTGCTCGCCTTCGGGCATGGCGCAACCGATGATCGCATCGTCGATGCGATTGACGTCGACGCCCGGCGCCTGCGCGATCACGGACTTCAGCACGTGCGCGAGCATGTCGTCGGGACGGGTGTTGCGGAACACGCCTTTGGGCGCCTTGCCGACCGGAGTACGGGTGGCGGCGACGATGTAGGCGTCTTGAATCTGCTTGGTCATTGTCTGGTTCTCCCTGACAGGGATTTGAATTCGGGATTGGGGATTCGATGAGTCCGGTTGCAACGGGAGCCGGGCTTCGCTTCGACGAATCCCGAGGCCCGTTCCCGAATCTCAGTTCCTCAACGGCTTGCCGGTTTTCAGCATGTGGCCGATGCGCGCCTGGGTCTTTTCCTGCTGGGCCAGTTCGACGAAATGCCGCCGCTCCAGCCTGAGCAACCAGTCCTCATCGACCAGCGCACCGCGATCGACTTCACCGCCACACAGCACGGTGGCGATGCGGGTGGCGATCTCGTAGTCGTATTCGCTGATGAATCGGCCTTCCAGCATGTTGACCAGCAGCATCTTGAACGTGGCGATGCCGACATCGCCGGCGACCTGGATGCGACGCGCCGGCAGAGGCGGGCGATAGCCGCTCTCGGAAAGCGCGATGACCTGCTGTCGTGCGACGTGCAACTGCTCGTAGGCATTGAACACGACGAGATCATCGGCGCGCAGCAGGCCGAGTTCCTTGGCTTCCACCGCCGAAGCGGACACTTTCGCCATCGCGACGGTTTCGAACGTGCGCTTGAGTTCGGCGAACACGTCGCCGCCCGGACCGGCAGCCTGCGCGGCACGCACCGCGATTTCCTTCAGGCCGCCACCGGCGGGCAGCAGGCCGACGCCGGCTTCGACCAGACCGATGTAGCTTTCCAGCGAAGCCACCGTGCGTGCACTGTGCATCTGGAACTCGCAACCGCCGCCCAGCGCCAGACCGCGTACCGCCGCGACCACCGGCACCAGTGAATACTTGATGCGCTGGCTGGTCGCCTGGAAATTGGCCACCATCGCTTCGAATTCAGCGATTTTGCCGGCCTGCAGGGCGCCCAGCGCGCCGGCCAGATCCGCGCCGGCCGAGAACGGTTCCTTCGGCTGCCAGATCACCAGACCCTTGAACTTCTGTTCGGCGATGGTCACGGCCTGTTGCAGGCCATCGAGCACGGCATCGGACACGGTGTTCATCTTGGTCTTGAAGCTGACCACACCGACGCCGTCGCCGTCGGTCCACAGACGCACGCCGTCATTCTCGAACACGGTTTCGCCCTGGGCGAAGACTTCACCCAGCAGCGGATCGGGGAAGCGCTGGCGCTGGTAGACCGGCAGCGCGGAACGCGGCAGCTTGGCGTTGCGCGCCGGGCTGTAACTGCCCTCGGCGCCATGCACGCCCTCGCGCCCGTCGAACACCCAGTTCGGCAGCGGGGCGTCGCTCATGCTCTTGCCGGCCACGATGTCATCGGCAATCCACTGCGCCACCTGCTTCCAGCCGGCGGCCTGCCACGTTTCGAACGGGCCGAGCGACCAGCCGTAACCCCAGCGGATCGCCAGATCGACATCGCGCGCGGTTTCGGCGATGTCGGCCAGATGGTAGGCGCTGTAGTGGAACAGATCGCGGAACACCGCCCACAGGAACTGCGCCTGCGGATGCTGGCTTTCGCGCAGCCTGGCGAATTTCTCGGCCGGGTTCTTCGTCTTCAGGATCTCCAGCACTTCCGGCGCGGCGCTACGATCGGCCGGGCGGTAGTCCTGTTTTTCCAGATCGAGCACGACGATGTCCTTGCCGACCTTGCGGAAGATGCCGGCGCCGGTCTTCTGCCCGAGCGCACCCTTCTGGATCAGCGCTTCAAGCCATCTGGGCGCGCTGAAATAGCGATGCCAGGGATCCTCGGGCAGGGTGTCGGCCATGGTCTTGATGACGTGCGCCATCGTGTCCAGGCCGACCACGTCGGACGTGCGGTAGGTGGCGGACTTGGGCCGGCCGATGAGCGGGCCGGTGAGTGCATCGACCTCATCGAAGCCCAGCTTGAATGCAGCCGTGTGGTGGGCGGTGGCCAGAATCGAGAACACGCCGATACGGTTGCCGATGAAATTCGGCGTGTCCTTGGCGTACACCACGCCCTTGCCGAGCGTGGTGGTCAGGAAGGTTTCCAGCCCTTCCAGCACCGACGCGTCGGTGCTGCGCGCCGGAATCAGCTCGGCCAGATGCATGTAGCGCGGCGGATTGAAGAAGTGCACGCCGCAGAACCGGTGGCGCAGTTGCTCCGGCAGCACCTCGGCCAGCTTGTTGATGCCAAGACCGGAGGTGTTGCTCGCCAGCACGGCGTGGTCGGCGACGAACGGCGCGATCTTCCGGTAGAGATCCTGCTTCCAGTCCATCCGTTCGGCGATGGCCTCGATGATCAGATCGCAGCCCTTCAACAGCTCCAGTCCGGTCTCATAGTTGGCCGGCGTGATCGCCTCGGCCAGCGACTTGCTGGCCAGCGGGGCAGGGCTCAGCCTGGCCAGGTTGGCGATCGCCTTCTGCACGATGCCGTCGGGGTGTCCCTCCTTGGCAGGCAGGTCGAACAGCACCGTATCGACACCGGCGTTGGTCAGATGGGCGGCGATCTGGGCGCCCATGACACCGGCGCCCAGGACGGCCGCCTTGCGTACAAGCAGTGGATTGGACATGTCAGGAATCCTTGGATTGCAGGGGTTGTTTGACGTGGTCGGCACGCAGGCCGGCCTCGGCGAAGCGGATGAGTTCGCGGGCGGCGCGTTCGCGGTGGACCGCTTCGCTGACGCCATGCGGGCGCTTGATCAGGCCGAAATCGGCCATGGCGTAGGTGAGCGCGCCAGAAAAGAAGTCCAGCCGCCAGTAGAGCTCTTCCTTGGTCAGCCCGGGCACGCAGCCGGCGATGGCCTTGCCGAACTCGCGCAGCACGTGGCCGTAGTGATCGGACAGGAACTTGCGCAGCCCGTCGTTCTTTTCGGCGTAGGCGCGCGCGATGACGCGCACGAAGGCGCCGCCCCCGTGGCGATCCTGGGCCAGTGCAAGCGCCGGCTCCACGAATGCGGCGAGAATCGGCTCAAGTTCGCCCGGATGCTGTTCCAGCGCCGCTTTCAGCCGCGACAGGCGGCGCGAGGTCATGTCGTCCATGCGGCGGCGGAACACCTCGTTGACGAGGTTTTCCTTGGAACCGAAGTGGTAGTTGACCGCGGCGATGTTGACATCGGCCCGGCTGGTGACCTGCCGCAGCGACGTGCCGGCAAAGCCGTGCTGGGCGAACAGTTCCTCGGCCGCGCCGAGAATCCGCTCCTTGGTGGAGAAGTGGGTGGTGCTGGCCATGGTGGCCCTCGTAATCAAACGCTTGTTTGATTGTCGGTGCGCTCAGGTATGGTGTCATGCTGCCCTGCAGCAAAACCGCTCCGGGACGGGTGCCAAATTGCCGGCAATACGTTAGAATCTCACTCTGCAATTCTGGCTAAGCCCGCGTTTCGACGCGGGTTTTTCATGTTAACCTTGGGCCGTCAGTGGCCCGCCAACGGAGAAATCCCCATGGCGCTGGAGCGCACCCTGTCCATCATCAAGCCCGACGCCGTCGCCAAGAACGTCGTCGGCGAAATCTATTCGCGTTTCGAGAAGGCCGGCCTGAAGATCGTCGCCAGCAAGATGAAGCACCTGTCGCGTCGTGAGGCCGAAGGTTTCTACGCCGTGCATCGCGAGCGTCCGTTCTTCAACGCGCTGGTCGAGTTCATGATCTCCGGCCCGGTCGCCATCCAGGTGCTGGAAGGCGAGGGCGCGATCCTCAAGAACCGCGAACTGATGGGCGCCACCAATCCGAAGGACGCCGCCCCGGGCACGATCCGCGCCGACTTCGCCGACAGCATCGACGCCAATGCCGTGCATGGTTCCGATGCGCCGGAAACGGCCGCACAGGAAATCGCCTACTTCTTCGCCAGCACCGAGATCTTCTCGCGCTGATCGAGTGAATGACGTGAACGAAGTCGCCACCAGGAAGCAAAACCTGCTCGACCTCGATCGCGAGGGCATGGAGCGCTTTTTCGCCGATACGCTCGGCGAACAGCGCTATCGCGCCCATCAGGTGATGAAGTGGATCCACCATCGCTACGTCATCGATTTCGATGCGATGACCGACCTCGGCAAGGCGCTGCGCGCCAAGCTGCACGACCATGCCGAGGTCACCGCGCTCAACATCCATTTCGACAAGCCATCCACCGATGGCACGCACAAATGGCTGCTGGGCATGGATGGCGGCAGCAACGCCATCGAGACCGTCTACATCCCCGACAAGGGCCGCGGCACGCTGTGCGTGTCCTCGCAGGTCGGCTGTGCGCTGAACTGCCAGTTCTGCTCCACCGCCACGCAGGGCTTCAACCGCAATCTTTCCACCGCCGAGATCATCGGCCAGGTGTGGATCGCCGCGCGCCACCTCGGCAACGTGCCGCACCAGCAGCGCAAGCTCACCAACGTGGTGATGATGGGCATGGGCGAGCCGCTGGCCAACTTCGACAACGTCGTGCGCGCGATGAGCATCATGCGCGATGACCTCGGCTATGGCCTGGCGAACAAGCGCGTGACGCTGTCCACCGCCGGCATGGTGCCGATGATCGATCGGCTTTCGGTCGAGAGCGACGTGTCGCTCGCGGTGTCGCTGCATGCGCCCAACGACGAGCTGCGCAGCGAACTCGTGCCGCTCAACCGGAAATACCCGATCGCCGAGCTGATGGCGTCGTGCGCGCGCTACGTGCGCGGCAACAATCGCCGCGATTCGGTGACCTTCGAATACACGCTGATGAAGGGCGTCAACGATCAGCCCGAGCACGCCCGGCAACTGGCGCGGTTGATCCGCCAGTTCGACAATGCCGCGCAGAAGCGCGATGCCGGCAAGGTCAACCTGATTCCGTTCAATCCGTTTCCCGGCACCCGGTTCGAGCGGTCCGGCGAAGAGGAAATCCGCGCATTCCAGAAAATCCTGCTCGATGCCAACGTGCTGACGATGGTGCGGCGCACGCGCGGAGACGATATCGACGCCGCGTGCGGACAGCTCAAGGGACAAGTCCTGGATCGCACGCGCAGGCAGGCCGAGTTCCGGCGCCAGTTGCAGGAACAGGGGCTGGGTGATGCCGCAGCGTAAGGTCTGGCTGCTGCCGATCCTGACCCTGCTGGTGACGGCGGGCTGCAGCCGCCTGACCTTCATCAAACCCAATGTCGAGCGCAAGGACGGCGAGCAGATCGCCGAGGACTTCAACGTCAGTGACAGTCCGCAGGTCAAGCGCCGGATGGAAACGTCTAACGCATTGCAGATGGCCGGCCAGCGCCTGCGCTCGGGCGATCTGGACGAAGCCGAACGGCACGCGCGCCGCGCCGCCAAGCTGAGCCCTGATTCGGCCGACGTGCACACGCTGCTGGCCCTCATCGCCGAGCGCCGCGGCAACAGCAAACAGGCCGGCGCCGAGTACAAGCGCGCGGTCGAACTGGCGCCCGGGCGCGGTGCCGAACAGAACAACTACGGCGCATGGCTGTGCGCGAACGGCTCGGCCGCCGAATCGCTGATCTGGTTTGATCGCGCCTTGGCCGATACCGGCTATGCCACGCCCGCCGCGGCCCTGGCCAATGCGGGCGGGTGCGCACTCAAGGCAGGCCAGGACGAGCGCGCGCAACGCGATCTGCGGCAGGCGATCGCGCTGGATCCGGACAATGCCTACGCGCTGGCGTCGATGGCGGAAAGCGAGTATCGCGCCGGTCGCTATTTCGAGGCGCGCGCGTTCGTGGAACGACGCCTGGCGGCCGGGCCGGCAAGCCCGCAGGTGCTCAAACTTGCATCACAGATTGAGGAAAGACTCGGCGACAAGGCCGCTGCCGGTCGATATGTTCAGCAACTTCGGGCGGAGTTCCCTGATGCGTCAAACGTTCACACTGGGGGAAAGGCAGAACAATGACGGGTGCCAACTCGATTGATACGCAACAGCTGCAGGGGTGCGGCGGCGTCCTCCGGGAAGCGCGCGAGCAGGCGGGCCTGGATCTGCAGGACGTCAGCCAGCGCCTGAAGATGCCGGTCCGGGTGCTGCAGGCGCTCGAGGGAGAGCAGTGGGCACAGTTGGGCGCGCCGGTCTACGTGCGCGGCCAGCTGCGAAGCTACGCCAGGCTGCTCAGGGTCGACATCGATCCTTATCTCCAGCAGGCCCGCCTGGAAACCGTCCGCCCGGCCGAACTGGTCAGCCACAGCCATACGCCCAAAGCCCAGCGCATATTCGAGAGCGCCAAGCGCCGCGCCGTTTATGTGGTCATCACCGCGGTCATCGTCACGCCGATCTGGATGGCGACCCGCACGCATCTGGGTGGCGATCGCAGGACCACCGCGTCGCTGGACGCGCTGCCGGCCGCGACCACCGCACCCGAGAAGAAGACGCCGGCTTCCACTCCGCCGCAGCCGTCGCGCGACGCCACCGTGCCCTATGTCGCGTCGCTCGCGCCGCCCATGACGCGCAGCAGCGCGCCGGCCTTGCAGCTGGATTTCAACGGGGACAGCTGGGTGCAGATCATCGCGCCCGATGGCAGGCCGCTCGAACAGGCATTGCTCAAGGCCGGGGACCAGCGCAGCTACGAAGCCGGGCAGGTCGGGCGCGTCGTACTGGGCAATGCGTCGGCGGTGCAGGTTCAGCATGCCGGGGGTACGGTGGATTTGGCTCCGTACCAGCGAGCGAATGTTGCACGCTTTACGGTATCCTCTGACGGTTCCCTCGCGCCGGTCGCCGACTGACCCGCCCGCGGGTTTGTCCAACCAAGTCCAAGACCCCGCGTGACGGGGCAAGAGTACGCATGGCGATTGACGATCTGCTCGACGAACACGAACAAAGCGAACGCGTCCGCACTTGGCTCAGGAACAATGGCGCCGGTCTGATTGGCGGCGTAGCCCTGGGCCTGGCGGTCATCTTTGGCTGGCAGTGGTGGCAGAAGGACCGCCAGCAGAAGAACGAGCAGGCCAATCTGGAATACCGCAAGGCGATGACCAGCATTGCCGGCAACGACCTCAAGAAGGCCGAGGCGGCCGTGGCTGCGCTGGGCGATCGCGAAGGCGTCTACGCCGATCTGGCCGCGCTGCAACTGGCCAAGGCGCAGGTGGATGCGGACCAGCGCGATGCCGCCATCGCCACGCTGCGCGCCATCCAGCCGGAGCCGGCCTTGCAGCCGGTGGTCCAGCAGCGACTGGCGCGTCTGTTGATCGATGCCGGCAAGCAGGACGAAGCGCTCAAGCTGATCGGCGATGCCGCGGACACGGCAAGCCTGGAAATCCGCGGCGACGCGCTGGCGGCCGCAGGCAAGCTGGCCGAGGCGCGCGATGCCTATACGCGTGCGCTGACCTCGCTCGACGTTGCCTCGCCGCAGCGCAAGCTGGTCGAACTCAAACTGACCGATGTGGGCGGCACTCCGCCGAAGAGCGGGGAGCAGGCCTGATATGAGGAACACGCACGTGATGAAGCGTTGGCTGATCGTGGGCGCGGTGGTATTCGCGCTTTCCGGCTGCAGCACGATCAAGGGATGGTTCGGCGGCAAGAAGGACGAAAAGCCCACCGAGCCGGCGGAACTGATCGACATCACCCCGTCGGTGAAGGTCAGCAAGCTCTGGAGCACCGGCGTGGGCAAGGGCGAGGGTCGCCTCGGTCTGCAGCAGGGCCCCGCGGTCGCCGATGGCCGGGTCTACGCGGCGGCGGCCGAGGGCGAAGTCCGCGCCTACGACCTGCAGACCGGTCGCCAGGTGTGGGAATACGAACCCGAGAAGACCCGCGGCGGTGATGCGGCGTTGCCGGAACAGGTCGCGGACGAACCCGCCGCCGGCGAAGAGGAAACCCGCGCCGCCAAGCGCGCGCGCAAGGAAGCGGCGAAGCTTGCGAAGAAGGCCGCCAAGCAGAAGATCGACTGGCGCTTCTCCGGTGGTCCGGGGGCGGGCGATGGCCTGGTCGTGGTCGGCACGCTCGATGGCCGCGTGATCGCGCTCGATGCCAGCAACGGCACCGAGAAATGGCGCGCCAAGGTGCCCAACGAAGTCATCACCGCGCCGAGCATCGGCCAGGGACTGGTGCTGGTGCGCACGAACGACGGCCGGGTCACCGCATTCGACGCCAACACGGGTGAACGCCGGTGGTTCTCCACCAGCGAACTGCCCAGCCTGACCGTGCGCGGCAATGCGCCGGTGACGATTGGCCCGGGCGTGGCCTTCGTGGGCAACGATGACGGCACCGTCACCGCACTCGCACTGAACGATGGCCGCCCGGTCTGGACGCAGACCGTCGGCAGTCCGGAAGGCCGCAGTGAACTTGAGCGCATGGCGGACGTCGACGGCGCGCCCGTGCTCGACGGCACCACGCTGTTCGCCACCAGTTTCAAGGGACAGACCGTGGCCATCGAAGGCCCGAGCGGACGTCCGATGTGGAAGAAGGACAACGGCGGCGCGGGCGGTCTGGGTGTGACCAGCAGTTACGTGGTCGTCTCGGACAAGGCCGGCACCGTGTGGGGCCTGGATCGCTACAGCGGCAACGCGAGCTGGTCCAACCCGTCGCTGGCACGCCGCGCGCTCACCGCGCCGGCCATCCATGGCGATTACGCCGTGGTCGGCGATCTCGATGGCTACGTGCACTGGCTCAAACTCGACAACGGCGAATTCGCCGCGCGCGCGCGCGCCGGCGGCGACCCGATCCGCGCCAGGCCGCTGGTGGTCGATGGCATCCTGATCGTGCAGAACGTGGACGGCCAGATCACCGCTTTCCGCCTCGATTGATCGAAGCTCCAGGACCCCCGGCTCCCGCAAGGGCGCCGGGGGTTTTTTGTGTCCGTTCCGCCGCGTTGGCGGCCGATGCCGCTTCCCGATACCATGGCAATCCGCGCGCGGCCCGCGTCGCGCAGTCTCCGGACCCACGGTCCACCCCTTCGCTCAAGACTTCCCATGCTTCCGCTCGTCGCCCTCGTGGGCCGCCCCAATGTCGGCAAATCGACCCTGTTCAATGCGCTGACGCGCAGCCGTGACGCGCTGGTCCACGATCAGCCCGGCGTCACCCGCGACCGTCATTACGGTGTCTGCCGGCCGGATGCGGATCAGTCGTTCGTGGTCGTGGACACCGGCGGCATCGCGGGCCAGGAAGAGGGCCTGGCCGGCGCCACCGCGCGACAGGCGCGTTCGGCGGCCGCCGAGGCGGACCTGGTGCTGTTCATCGTGGATGGTCGCGAAGGTCCGTCCGCGCTGGACGACGACATCCTCGGCTGGCTGCGCAAGACGGCCCGTCCGACGCTGCTGGTCGTCAACAAGGTCGATGGCGTGGACGAAACCACCGCGCTCGCCGAATTCGCCCGTTACGGCTTCGACGATGTCATCAGCATCTCCGCGTCGCATCGCCAGGGCATCGACGATCTGCTGGAACAGGTGCTGCGACGCCTGCCGGAAGAAGGCGGAGCCGAGGCGCTGGATGAAGATCCCTCGCGGATGCGCATCGCTTTCGTTGGCCGGCCCAATGTCGGCAAGTCGACGCTGGTCAATCGTCTGCTCGGCGAGGAACGCATGATCGCCTCGGAAGTGCCGGGGACCACGCGCGATTCGATTGCCGTCGATCTCGAGCGCGATGGCCGCCAGTATCGTCTGGTCGATACGGCCGGACTGCGCCGCAAGTCGCGCGTGGACGAAGCGGTCGAGAAGTTCAGCGTGGTCAAGACGCTGCAATCGATCGAGCAATGCCAGGTCGCCGTGCTGTTGCTCGATGCGACCGAGGGCGTCACCGATCAGGACGCGAGCGTGCTGGGCGCGATCCTCGATGCCGGCCGTGCGCTGGTGGTGGCGATCAACAAATGGGACGGGCTGACCAGCTACCAGCGCGAGCAGGCCGAAGCATTGCTCGCGCGCAAGCTCAACTTCGTCGACTGGGCCGAGGCCGTGCGCATCTCGGCCAAGCACGGTTCGGGCCTGCGCGAACTGTTCGCGGCCATCCATCGCGCGCATGCCTCGGCCACGCGGGAGTTCAGCACCAGCGAAATCAACAAGGCGCTGGAAATCGCCTATGAAACGAATCCGCCGCCGAGCATCCGCGGCCACGTATCCAAGCTGCGCTACGTGCATCCGGGCGGCAACAATCCGCCGACCTTCGTCGTCCACGGCAACCGCCTGAAGGTGCTGCCGGAATCGTACAAGCGCTATCTGGAGAACTTCTTCCGCAAGCGCTTCAAGCTGGTCGGCACGCCGGTGCGTTTCGTCTTCAGGGAAGGCACCAATCCCTACGAAGGCAAGAAGAACGAACTGAGCGATCGCCAGATCGCCCGCAAGCGCCGCCTGATCCGGCACGTCAAACGCAACAAGTAAAGATGGACGGCGGCTTTCCCACGCGCATTGCATATGATCAGGCCCGTGCGCTGATCGAGACGGCCGGAGCCTCGCGTCGTCTGCCCGCCGAGCGGGTTTCGATCCGGCGCACCGATGGCCGCGTACTGGCCGAAGCAATCCACGCCCCGATCGACCTGCCGCCGTTCGACAACAGCCGCATGGACGGCTTCGCGTTCCACCATGCCGACCTGGCGCACCGCCCCGCGCTCAGCCTGCGATTGGCGGGAGAACAGTTCGCCGGCGTGGATCTGCGTGCCGCGCTCGGCCGGGGCGAATGCATCCGCATCACCACCGGCGCGCCGATGCCGGCCGGCGCGGACACGGTGGTCATCAAGGAAAACACCCGCCTCGAAGGCGAGATTCTCCATCTGGACGAACTGCCGGCCTGCGGCGCGAATGTCGGCCGGCGTGGAGAAGACGTCACGGCCGGAACGCCGATGCTCGCCGCGGGCGAAGTACTGACGCCAGCGCGCACCAGCCTGCTGGCCGCGCTCGGCCTGGCGGATGTCGCCGTAGTTGGCCGGCCCACCGTCGCGGTGTTCACCACCGGTGACGAACTCGTCGAACCCGGACTGCCCTTGCAGGCCGGCCAGATCTACAACAGCAATCGCGAACTGCTGATGGGTCTGCTGCGCGAGCAGGGACTGGAGCCGACCGCCTGGCCGACGCTTCCCGATGAGCCGGACCGCGTACGCACGATGCTGACCGATGCGGCATCGGCCTTCGATCTGGTGATCACCTGCGGCGGCGTGTCCGCAGGCGAGAAAGACTATCTGCCCGCCTTCCTCGAAGACGCCGGCCGCATCCATTTCTGGAAAACCCGGATCAAGCCCGGCATGCCGGTGCTGTTCGGCGAAGTCGACCGCGCGCTGATCCTGGGTCTGCCCGGCAATCCGGTTTCGGTGCTGGCCACGTTCCTAGCGTTCGGCGTGCCGCTGCTGGATGCACTGCAGGGGCGCGCGCCGCGCGCAGCCTGGCATGCGCGACTGGCGGCGGACTGGAGCAAGAAGCACCCGCGCCATGAATTCCTGCGCGGCCGTCTGCAGCCGGGCGAGGACGGCACACTGCGGGTGATGCCCCATCCGGCCGATGGCTCGCATCGGTTGCGCGGGGCGGCCGACAGCGATGCATTGATCGTGCTGCCGGAAGGCGAGCGCGATTACGCGGCTGGCGATGTGGTCCACATCATCCCGTACTGAGCGGCTCCCGGCCGGTCGTGCCGCGCGTAAAGCCGCGCCATAATCGACGCATGGATATCCGAGAAATCAGTCCGGCCGAAGTCGCCACGCATCTGGCCGCCGGCGCGGCCTTCATCGACGTGCGCGAAGAACACGAGCGCATGCAGGGCCAGGCCGAAGGCGTCACGGGCATTGCCAAGGCCGAGCTGATCGCCGAGCCGGGCCGCCATCTGCCGGATCCGCAGCGCCGCGTCGTGCTGATCTGCCAGAAGGGCGGCCGCTCGATGGAGGCCGCCCGGGCATTGCAGGCGCTGGGCTACGTGGATCTGCTGTCGGTGACCGGCGGCACCTCGCGCTGGCAGGAAGAAGGCCGGCCGATGGTCAAACCCGCCGTCGATGCCGGGGTGGCCGATTTCCACGAGCGCTATTCGCGGCACCTGCTGCTGCCCGAGGTCGGGATCGAGGGCCAGCAACGGCTGCGTGCCGCGCGCGTGTTGATGATTGGCGCAGGCGGGCTGGGCTCGCCCGCCGGTTTCTATCTGGCCGCCGCCGGCGTGGGCCATCTGCGCATCGCAGACGACGACGTGGTCGATCGCAGCAATCTGCAACGCCAGATCCTGCATACCGAGTCGCGCATCGGCCAGCCCAAGGTCGCGTCCGCGCGCGCCACGCTGCACGCACTGAATCCCGGCACCGACGTGGAAGCGGTGCAGGCGCGCGTGACCTCGGCCAATGTCGAGGCGCTGCTCGAAGGCGTGGACGTGGTGCTCGATGGCGCCGACAACTTCCCCGTGCGCTACCTGCTCAACGACGCCTGCGTGAAACTCGGCAAGCCGCTCGTCTATGGCGCGGTGCAACGGTTCGAGGGACAGGTCAGCGTGTTCGACGCCGGCCGCCATCGGGGCGAAAAACCCTGCTACCGGTGCCTGTTTCCGGAACCGCCACCGCCGGAATTCGCGCCCAACTGTGCCGAGGCCGGCGTTCTTGGCGTACTGCCGGGCGTGATTGGACTGCTGCAGGCCACGGAGGTCATCAAGCTCCTGCTCGGCGCAGGCGAACCGCTGAGCGGACGTCTGCTGCATTTCGATGCGCTCGGCATGCGCTTCCGCGAGACGCGGCTGCGCCCGGATCCGCAGTGTCCGATCTGCGCGGCGGGCGTTTCGTTTCCCGGCTATATCGACTACCAGAAATTCTGTTCGCTCGGCTGAGCGCAACCGGTTGCGGGCGTGAGGTCGAGCATGGCCGCGCGCGCCGGACACGCCGATCCCTTCCGTCGAATGGAGCGGGAAGTCCACGTTCGCAATGCATCATCGGGTGTGCCTTTGCGAAACCTGATACCCGGCGACGCCGGCGGCATCGTCGTCTCGGGCATCTCCCGATCCCGCCGGCGCGGGCGTCACCTGCGTGGACCGCCGTGCCGCCAGTCAAGCCGGCTAGACTGTGAGCCATGTCAGTTGAATCCACGACCAGCGACCTGATCAAGGTCGTCGCATTGCTGGGCGCCGCCGTCGTGGCCGTGCCCGTGTTCCGCCGCCTGGGCCTGGGCTCGGTGCTCGGCTATCTCGCCGCCGGCCTGTTGATCGGGCCGTTCGGGCTGGCCTGGTTCTCCGATGCGCAGGCGATCCTGCATGTGGCCGAACTTGGTGTGGTGATGTTCCTGTTCGTCATTGGCCTGGAGATGCGGCCTTCGCATCTGTGGAGCCTGCGCGGCGAAATCTTTGGCCTGGGCACGCTGCAGATTGTCGCCTGCACGGTCGCACTGACCGGCGTCGGGCTGGCGTTCGGTTATCAGCTCCCGGTCGCCTTCATCGGCGCGATGGGGTTCGTGCTGACCTCCACCGCCGTGGTCATGCAGTTGCTGGGAGAACGCGGCGACATCGCGCTGCCGCGCGGGCAGCGCATCGTCTCGATCCTGCTGTTCGAGGATCTGCTGATCGTCCCGCTGCTGGCGATCGTCGCCTTCATGTCGCCGGAGGTCGTGCAGCGCGGCGGTGAATCGCGCTGGGTCGGCGTCGGCATCGCGGCCGCCTCGCTCGCCGGACTGGTCGCGGCCGGGGTCTGGCTGCTCAATCCGTTGTTCCGCATTCTCGCCGCGGCCAAGGCGCGCGAAGTGATGACGGCGGCCGCGCTGCTGGTCGTGCTGGGCGCGGCGTTGCTGATGCAACTGGGCGGGCTGTCGATGGCGATGGGCGCGTTCCTGGCCGGCGTGCTGCTGTCCGAGTCCACGTTCCGCCACCAGATCGAAGCCGACATCGAACCCTTCCGCGGCATCCTGCTGGGGTTGTTCTTCCTTGGCGTGGGCATGGCGCTGGACCTGGGCGTGGTGTACCGCAACTGGCCGCTGATCGTCGGCGCGGTGCTGGCGATGATGGTGGTCAAGGCGATCGCGATCTATGTCGTCGCGCTATTGACCCGCACCTGCCACGCCGAGGCGATCGATCGCGCGGTCGTGATGGCGCAGGGCGGCGAGTTCGCCTTCGTGCTGTTTGCCGCCGCCGCCGCCGCGCGCGTCATCGATGCCGAGACCGCCGCCAACCTGACCGCCATCGTCGTGCTGTCGATGGCGCTGACGCCGCTGGTGGCCAATGCCTTCCGCCGCTTCACGCCGAAGACGCAGGCGAACCTGGAAGGCGTGGACGCAGCCGAAGGCCTGCACGGCAGCGTGCTGATCATCGGCTTCGGTCGATTCGGCCAGGTGATGAGCCAGTCGCTGCTGGCGCGCGATGTCGATGTGACGATCATCGATACCGACATCGAAATGATCCGCAGTGCCGAGGAATTCGGTTTCAAGATCTATTACGGCGATGGCACGCGGCTGGACGTGCTGCACGCGTCCGGCGCCGCCAGCGCGCGCGCGCTGGCGATCTGCGTGGATGACAAAGCGGCGGCCAATCGCATCGTCGAACTGGCGCGGCAGGAATTTCCGCAGGCCAAGTTGCTGGTGCGCTCGTTCGATCGCGAGCATTCGCTGGAACTGGTGGCGGCCGGCGTGGATTACCAGATACGCGAAACCTTCGAATCGGCGGTGGAATTCGGCCAGGCGGCGCTGGTCGAACTGGGCGTGCCCGAGGACGAGGCGGCCAGCATCGCCGCCGAAGTGCGGCGGCTGGACGCCGAGCGTTTCGAACTGGAAATGGCGGCCGGTGATGTGCGCGCCGGCATTCCGCTGATGCGCGGCAATATCCCCATCAAGCCCACGCCGACGCCATTCACGCCGCCGCGCCGTGAAGCGCGACCGCTGAACGAGGAAGCGGCCGAGGCGATCGGCGAGGAAGAAGAGTAGTCCCTCGCTATCGCGGCGCTTCGTCCGCGTACTGCAGGAACTGCGCGATCGCCTCCCAGTAGCGTGGCGAGCGCGACAGCGAATCGTGGTCGTCGGCGGGGAATTCCACTACGCGCGGGCGTTGATGCCCCTGCCGGATCAGGCGATCCGTGTGGGCCGGCGGCACCACGTCATCGCGCCCGGCGCGCAGCACCAGCCACGGCCCGGCATGGGCGCGAATATGGTCGGTGGATGCGTAGTGATCCCGCAGCAGCCAGCGCACCGGCAGCCACGGATAATGCGCCTGCGCCACGGATGACAGGCTGTCGAGTGGCGTCACCAGGATCAGTCGATCGATCACGCGCGTGGCTGCCAACTGCACGGCCACGCCGCTGCCCAGACTGCGGCCGATCACCGCGATGCGGCCGTGCGGATGCAGCCGCCGGACTTCGTCATGGAGCGCCTGTGCGTCCGCGATCAGCGCGGCTTCCTCCGGCATGCCCGGGTTCGGTCCGTAACCGCGATAGGGCACGACATACACCGTGCGATCGTGCAGATGCGCAGCGAGATCCGCGCGCGTGTACTGCACGGCTTCGGCATTGCCGCGGAAGTAGAGCAGGGCATCGCGTCGCCCCGGATTGAGCCGCCAGCCGCGCAACGTCAGCCCGTCGCGTCCCAGGATGAAATCGGCGTCCACCGCGTCGGTGCGCGTGCCCTGCGGGAAATAGATGAGCGCGCGCTGCTGCGCATACATCAGTCCGCACAGCGCGGCGTAGGCAAGCATCGGCAGCGCCAGCATCCAGACCCTCCAGCGTGCCCGCCGATGCTCAGCCATGGGGCGTGTGCGTGCGCGCGAACGCGGCCAGTTGTTCCGGCGTGGCTTCTTTCTGGTGAAGCGCCTTCCATGCCTCGAACGGCATACCGTAGACGTGCGCTCGCGCCTCGCTCTTGCTCATCGGCGTGCCCGCGGCTTCGGCCGCTTCGCGATACCAGTCGGCCAGGCAGTTGCGGCAGAAGCCGGCGAGGGTCATCAGATCGATGTTCTGCACGTCGGTGCGCTGTTCGTTGAGGTGGCGCAGCAAGCGGCGGAAGGCGGCGGCTTCGTGGGCGGTGGTGTCGGTCATGGCGTGTCGTTCGATGCGGTGCAAGGGGGCGCGGGAAATCCAACTCCCAACGGGAGTGGGGATCGGCGACAATATCGCCGACTTCCGCCCCCGTGTGTCGCTGATGACTGCCCGAATCCTGGACGGCCGCCGCATTGCCGAAAATCTGCTGGACGAGCTGAAGGCGCGCGTGGACGCGAGGCTGGCCGCGGGCGGACAACGGCCGGGCCTGGCGGTGGTGCTGGTCGGCGGAGATCCGGCGTCCACCGTGTACGTGCGCAACAAGCGCCGCGCCGCCGAGAAGGTCGGCATCCACGCCCACGATTTCGATCTGCCGGCGGGCACGTCCGAAGCCGAACTGCTGGCGCTGATCGATCGGCTCAATGCGGATCCGGCGATCCACGGCATCCTCGTGCAGTTGCCGCTGCCGGGCATCGCCGATGCCAGCCGGCTGATCGAGCGCATCGATCCGCGCAAGGACGTGGACGGTTTCCATCCCGCCAATGTCGGTCATCTGGCGCTGCGGCAGTTCGGCCTGCGTCCGTGCACGCCGCGCGGCATCACCACGTTGCTGGCCTACACCGATCGGCCCGTGCGCGGACAGAACGCCACCATCGTGGGGGTCAGCAACCACGTCGGCCGGCCGATGGCGCTGGAACTGCTGATTGCGGGCTGCACGGTCACCAGTTGCCACAAATTCACCCCCGCCGACGTGCTCCAGGCGCGGGTGCGCGATGCCGACATCCTCGTGGTCGCGGTGGGGCGCCCGGGGCTGATTCCGGGCGAATGGGTCAAACCGGGCGCGGTGGTCATCGACGTGGGCATCAACCGGCTCGATGACGGCCGGCTGGTCGGCGACGTGGGTTTCGAGGCCGCGGCCGAGCGCGCCAGCTGGATTACGCCGGTGCCGGGCGGGGTGGGGCCGATGACGGTCGCCACGCTGATGCAGAACACCCTGGAAGCGGCCGAAGCGCAGCAGGCGGCACGCTGAGTTTCCGTGCGGTCCTGACAGAGAGGCCGCCGAAGGGCTACAATATCGCGCTTCCCCACACTCGGGTCCGCCGATGCTGCGCATCCAGGCTGAAGCACTTACCTACGACGACGTCTCGCTCGTCCCCGCCCATTCCATCGTACTGCCCAAGGACGTGAGCCTGCAGACGCGGCTGACGCGCGACCTCCGGCTGAATCTGCCGATCGTCTCGGCGGCTATGGACACGGTCACCGAAGCACGGCTGGCCATCGCGATGGCGCAGATGGGCGGCATCGGCATCATCCACAAGAACCTGACCGTCGAACAGCAGGCCACCGAAGTGGCCAAGGTCAAGAAGTTCGAGGCCGGCGTGATCAAGGAGCCCTTCACCGTCGGGCCCGACACCACGATCGCCGAAGTGCTGAAGCTGACCCGCGCGCGCAACATCTCGGGCGTGCCCGTGGTGGAAGGCGGCCAACTGGTCGGCATCGTCACCAGCCGCGACATGCGCTTCGAGACCAAGCTCGACGATCCGGTCCGCCACATCATGACCAAGAAGGACCGCCTGATCACGGTCAAGGAAGGGGCCAGCGACAGCGAAGTACTGCAACTGCTGCACCGGAACCGCATCGAGAAAGTGCTGGTGGTCAATGACGGCTTTGAACTGCGCGGCCTGATCACCGTCAAGGACATCCAGAAGAAGACCGACAACCCCAACGCCGCCAAGGACAGTGCGAGCCGTCTGGTCGTCGGCGCCGCGGTGGGCGTGGGCGGCGACACCGATCAGCGCGTGGAAGCGCTGGTCGCCGCCGGCGTGGACGTGGTGATCGTCGATACCGCGCACGGCCATTCGCAGGGCGTGCTCGATCGCGTGGCGTGGATCAAGAAGCGCTTCTCCGGCCTGCAGGTGATCGGCGGCAACATCGTCACCGGCGACGCCGCGCTGGCGCTGATGGACGCGGGCGCCGATGCGGTGAAGGTCGGCGTCGGCCCCGGTTCGATCTGCACCACGCGCATGGTCGCCGGCGTCGGCGTTCCGCAGGTCACCGCGATCGACATGGTGGCCGAAGCACTGAAGGATCAGATCCCGCTGATCGCCGATGGCGGCATCCGCTATTCCGGCGACATCGGCAAGGCGATCGCCGCCGGCGCATCGACGGTGATGATCGGCGGCCTGTTCGCCGGCACCGAGGAAGCACCGGGCGAAGTCGAACTGTTCCAGGGCCGCAGCTACAAGAGCTATCGCGGCATGGGCAGCCTGGGCGCGATGGAGAAAGGCAGCAAGGATCGCTATTTCCAGGACGCCTCCGACGCCGACAAGCTGGTGCCCGAAGGCATCGAAGGCCGCGTGCCGTATCGCGGGTCCGTCGGCGGCATCCTGCATCAACTGGTCGGCGGACTGCGCGCGACGATGGGCTATGTCGGCTGCGCCACGATCGACGACATGCGCAGCAAGCCGAGCTTCGTGAAGATCACCGGCGCGGGCCAGCGCGAAAGCCACGTGCATGACGTGCAGATCACCAAGGAACCGCCGAATTACCGTGCAGGCTGAGGAACGCCGGGATTCGTGATCCGGGATCAGGGATTGGCCAGAGAACAACGCTCAGAGGAAACATGTCCAGCATTGCCGAATCGTCCGTCCCGACGCCCCACGCCCAGATCCACGAAGACAAGATCCTCATTCTCGATTTCGGCGCGCAGTACACGCAGTTGATCGCGCGGCGCATCCGCGAGATCGGCGTCTACTGCGAAGTCTGGGCCTGGGATCACGATCCGGAGGAGATCGCCAGGTTCGGCGCCAAGGGCATCATCCTGTCGGGCGGCCCCGAATCGACCACGCAGCACGGTGCGCCGGCGGCACCGCAACAGGTATTCGACAGTGGATTGCCGATTCTCGGCATCTGCTACGGCATGCAGACGCTGGCGGCGCAGTTGGGCGGCGCGACCGAAGCGGCCGATGCGCGCGAATTCGGTCATGCCGAAGTGCGGCTCGTCGCGCATGACGCACTGCTCGGCGGCCTGAGCGATCACGATGGCGACCCGCGCATCGATGTGTGGATGAGCCACGGCGATCATGTCGCCCAGGCGCCGCCGGGCTGGACGATCACCGCCACCACCGATCGCATTCCAGTGGCCGCCATGGCGCTGGAAGAAAAGCGCTGGTACGGCGTGCAGTTCCATCCGGAAGTCACCCACACCCGGCAGGGCCAGACGCTGCTGCGCCGCTTCGTCGCGGAAATCTGCGGCTGCCGCACGCTGTGGACCGCGGCCAACATCATCGAAGACCAGATCGCGCGCGTGCGCGAACAGGTCGGTCCTGACGAAGTGATCCTCGGCCTGTCCGGCGGCGTGGATTCGTCCGTGGTCGCCGCACTGCTGCACAAGGCGATCGGCGATCAGCTGACCTGCGTGTTCGTTGATACCGGCCTGTTGCGCTGGCAGGAAGGCGATCAGGTGATGGCGATGTTCGCCGAACACATGGGCGTGAAGGTCATCCGCGTCAACGCGGCCGAGCGCTATTTCAATGCGCTCGAGGGCGTCAGCGATCCGGAAGCCAAGCGCAAGATCATCGGCAACCTGTTCGTCGAGATCTTCGAGGAAGAATCGAACAAGCTGAAGAACGCGCGCTGGCTGGCGCAGGGCACGATCTATCCGGACGTGATCGAATCGGCCGGCAGCAAGACCGGCAAGGCGCACGTCATCAAGAGCCACCACAACGTCGGTGGCCTGCCGGAACACATGAAGCTCGGCCTGGTCGAGCCGCTGCGCGAACTGTTCAAAGATGAAGTGCGCCGGCTGGGTGTCGAGCTCGGCCTGCCGCGCAGCATGGTCTATCGCCACCCGTTCCCCGGTCCCGGCCTGGGCGTGCGCATCCTCGGCGAAGTCAAGGCCGAGTATGCCGAACTGCTGGCCAAGGCCGATGCCATCTTCATCGAAGAACTGCGCAATGCCGACTGGTACGACAAGGTCAGCCAGGCGTTCGCGGTGTTCCTGCCGGTCAAGTCCGTAGGCGTGGTCGGCGATGCGCGCGCCTATGAATGGGTCATCGCGCTGCGCGCGGTGGAGACCATCGACTTCATGACCGCGCACTGGGCGCACCTGCCATACGAACTGCTGGGCACGGTGTCCAACCGCATCATCAACGAACTGCGCGGCGTCTCGCGCGTGGTCTACGACATCAGCGGCAAGCCGCCTGCCACGATTGAGTGGGAATGAGAGCGCGTCGGGAGCGGCATGAGCGCATCACCCGAAGACAGCATTGACGAACACTGGATGCGGCAGGCGTTCGCGCTCGCCGAACGTGCCGAGCGCGAGTTCGATGAAATCCCCGTGGGCGCGGTGCTGGTGGATGCGCAAGGCAGCGTGCTGGGCGAAGGCTGGAACCGCAATCTCGCCGATCACGACCCCACCGCGCACGCCGAAATCGTGGCGATGCGCCAGGCCGGCCGCGCGATCGGCAATCATCGGCTGATCGGCAGCACGCTCTACGTCACGCTGGAACCGTGTGCGATGTGCGCGATGGCGATCGTTCACGCGCGTATCGCACGTGTCGTGTACGGCGCGGCCGATCCCAAGACCGGCGCCTGCGGCAGCGTGTTCGATCTACTCGGCGATCCGCGCCACAACCATCGCGTCCAGGTGCGCGGCGGCGTGCTGGGTGATGAAGCCGGGCGCCGGCTGACCAACTATTTCCGCGCCAAGCGTGGCAAGGCCTTGTTGTAGCTGCATTGCAGTCGCGCACATGCTCGGGAGCGCCCGCCGCAGGTGTGCGGCCGGGCCTGAGGCCCACTACAGCGATTCGTCGGCGCTCCGGTGCGCAGCGGTTCTGGGCCGGACCGAGCGGTGGTCCATTTCCTCGTTGATGGCGGTGACGGCCAGGGTGGACTCGCGTGCCAGCAGGATGCTGGCGGCGAACAGGGCGACCACGCCCAGCGCGGCCAGTCCGGTCGGCGCGCTGCCGAGGCGATGATCGAAGAAGGCGTCGATGGCCACCGCCAGGCTGGTCCCGACGAAACAGCTCAGTGCGGCATACAACAGCTGGCCGGCGCGCAGGATGATCGAACTGCGCCGGCGCTGGAGACGGATGCGCATCTCGTAGAGCTGGCGCTCCTGTTCGTCCTCGATGTCGACCAGATCGCGCAGCAGGCTGCGTGCGCGATCGATGATGCGGCTCAGGCGGTTGTTCGCCGAGAGCAGCAGCGAGGCGGTGGCGGTCAGGAAGAAGGCCGGCGCCAGCATGGCGGACAGCACGGCATATTGGGCGTGTGGATTCATGGACCGGGCGGGCAGGGCGTCTGCGCTATCATGACATCACGCGGCAGGGCCGCAACGCGCCGGGATGGTCCCGGCGCCCGGGACGGACAGGTGCATGGCAATCAGCAACGCGAACAGTGATCGACTGATCTGGATTGATCTGGAAATGACCGGGCTGGATACCGGTCGCGACTCCATTCTCGAGATCGCCACGGTCGTCACCGATTCGCAGTTGAACGTCCTGGCCGAGGGGCCGGAGCTGGCGATCGCGCATCCGCTGGAAGCGCTGGAAGCGATGGACGACTGGAACCGCAACCAGCATCGCAAGTCCGGACTGTGGCAGCGCGTGCTCGACAGTGATGTCTCCATTGCACAGGCCGAAGCGCTGACCGTGGCGTTCCTCAATGAATGGGTGCCGGCCAATGCCTCACCGATGTGCGGCAATTCCATCTGCCAGGATCGCCGGTTCCTGCATCGTCTGATGCCGCGCCTGGAGAAGTATTTCCATTACCGCAATCTGGACGTCAGCACGCTGAAGGAGCTCGCGCGCCGCTGGGCGCCGAACGTGCTGGAGGGCGTGCGCAAGCAGTCATCCCATACCGCATTGAGCGACGTGCGCGATTCGATCGAGGAACTGCGCCACTACCGGCGGCATCTGGCGCAGTTCGCGAACTGATCCCCCGGCGCCCGCAGGGCCGTGGTGGCTGAGCTCAGCGCGGTCGTTCCTACCAGGAATGAAAGAGCCGCCCTCGGGCGGCTCTTTCGCATGGATGGATTCAACAGCCGGCCGCGTCAGGCGGCCTTGGTCTTTGCCAGACGCAGCCACGTGTCGACCACGGTATCCGGATTCAGCGACACCGATTCGATGCCCTGCTGCATCAGCCATTCGGCCAGATCCGGGTGATCCGACGGCCCCTGGCCGCAGATGCCGATGTACTTGCCCTTGGCGCGCGCGGCCTGGATCGCCATCGACAGCATCTTCTTGACCGCCGGATTCCGTTCGTCGAACAGATTGGCCACGATGCTCGAATCGCGATCGAGCCCCAGCGTCAACTGGGTGAGATCGTTGGAGCCGATCGAGAAGCCATCGAAGATGTCGAGGAACTCGTCGGCCAGCAACGCGTTGGACGGCACCTCGCACATCATGATGATCTTCAGGCCGTTCTCGCCCTGGCGCAGGCCGTGGCGGCCGAGGATCTCGATGACCTTGCGGCCTTCCTCCAGCGTGCGCACGAACGGGATCATCACCCACAGATTGTCCAGCCCCATCTCGTCGCGCACGCGGCACACCGCGCGGCATTCCAGCGCGAACGCCGGTTCGAAGGAGGGATCCACGTAACGGCTCGCGCCGCGGAAGCCGATCATCGGGTTTTCTTCGTGGGGCTCGTAACGCTGGCCGCCGATGAGGTTGGCGTATTCGTTGGACTTGAAATCCGACAGGCGCACGATCACCGGATTCGGAGCGACCGAGGCGGTGATGGTCGCGATGCCCTCGGCCAGGCGATCGACATAGAAGCTCACCGGATCGGCATAGCCGGCCATCTTGGCGTCGATCTTGCGGCGTGTTTCCAGATCCTGGCGGTCGAATTCCAGCAGCGCCAGCGGGTGCACGCCGATGTGGCTGGCGATGATCATCTCCAGTCGCGCCAGGCCGATGCCGGCGTTGGGCAACTGGCCGAAATCGAACGCGCGATCCGGGTTGGCGACGTTCATCATGATCTTCAGCGGCGCCGGCGGCATGTTGCCGAGATCGGTGGTGATGCGCTCGAAGGGCAGGGCGCTGTCATAGATGTAGCCGGTATCGCCTTCGGCGCAGCTCACGGTGATGGCGTGCCCATCGGTGATGCAGTCCAGCGCGTTGCCCGTGCCCACGACCGCCGGCACGCCGAGTTCGCGCGCGATGATCGCCGCGTGGCAGGTCCGCCCGCCGCGGTTGGTGACGATCGCCGAGGCGCGCTTCATCACCGGCTCCCAATCCGGATCGGTCATGTCGGCGACCAGCACGTCGCCGGGCTGCACGCGGTTCATGTCGTCCAGCGAACGCACCACCCGCGCCACGCCGCTGCCGATCTTCTGGCCGATGGCGCGACCTTCGGCAATCACGGTGCCGCGCTTTTCCAGCGCGTAGCGTTCGATCTGCGTGGCCTTGCCGCGCGACTTCACCGTCTCAGGCCGGGCCTGCACGATGAACAGCTTGCCGCTGACACCGTCCTTGGCCCATTCGATGTCCATCGGCCGGCCGTAGTGTTCTTCGATGACCAGCGCCTGTTTGGAAAGCTCCTGCACGTCGGCATCGGAAATCGAGAAGCGCGCGCGCAACTCGGCCGGCGTGTCCTCGTTGCGCACGCGCTCGCCCGGCTTGTCCGAGTAGACCATGCGGATCTGCTTGCTGCCGAGCGAGCGGCGCAGGATCGCCGGCTTCCCCTGGCGCAGCGTCGGCTTGTAGACATAGAACTCGTCCGGATTGACCGCGCCCTGCACGACGTTCTCGCCCAGGCCGTAGCTGGCGGTGACGAACACGACATCGCGGAAGCCCGATTCGGTGTCCAGCGTGAACAGCACGCCGGAGGCGCCGACATCCGAGCGCACCATCAACTGCACGCCGGCCGAAAGGAACACGTCCTCATGCTTGAAGCCGTGATGCACGCGATAGGCGATCGCGCGATCGTTGTACAGCGACGCGAACACTTCCTTGACCTTGTGCACCACGTCGTCGGCGCCGGTGACGTTGAGGAAGGTTTCCTGCTGGCCGGCGAAGCTGGCGTCGGGCAGATCCTCGGCGGTGGCCGAGGAACGCACCGCCACCGCAACCTCGCCGCCGCCGTTCTCCGCGCACAACTGCGCATAGGCGCTGCGGATGTCGCGATCCAGGTCCGGTTGCAGCGGCGCGTCGATGACCCACTGGCGGATTTCGCGACCCGCGGCGTTGAGCGCCGGAACATCCTCCACGTCGAGCGTGGCGAGGCGATCGTAGATGCGCTGATGCAGATCGTTGTGGGCGATGAACGCCTTGAAGGCGTCAGAGGTGGTCGCATAACCCCCGGGAACCGACACGCCCAGCCCGGCCAGATGGCCGATCATTTCGCCGAGGGAGGAATTCTTGCCGCCGACCCGCGCCAGATCGGACAGGCGCAATGCGTGCAACCACAGGATGTTTTCGTTCAAGCGCTGGGCTCCAGAATCGACCGTGCCGCGCCAGAGTCCCGTGTGGCGGGGCCGTGTCCGTGGGGAAGAAACGCTATGATGGCATTGCATACCAATTGCAGACAAGCACGAAGCATAAGGAGGGGACGTGGCGATTCCGGGTGAAGGCGGTCTGGTGACGCGGCCGGTGTTCTATGTATCTGACGGCACCGGCATCACCGCCGAGACCATCGGCCACAGTCTGCTCACGCAGTTCAGCGGCTTCCGCTTCCAGACCGATCGCATTTCCTTCGTGGACGATGAAGAAAAGGCGCGCGATGCGGCCGATCGCATCCGGCGGGTCGGGCAGGCGCTCGGCAGCCGCCCGATCATCGTCAACTCCTGCGTGGACCCCTCGCTCAGCGCGCTGCTCGCCGAAAGCGGCGCGCTGATGCTGGACGTGTTCGCCCCGTTCATCGAGCCGCTGGAACGCGAGCTCGGCACGCCAAGGCAGTCGCGGGTGGGACAGGCGCACGGGCTGGTGGATTTCGAGACCTATCATCGGCGCATCAATGCGATGAACTTCGCGCTCACCCACGATGACGGCATCGCGCTGGAGTACGAAGAGGCGGACGTCATCCTCGTGGCGGTCTCGCGCGCCGGCAAGACGCCCACCTGCGTCTATCTGGCGCTGCATTACGGGGTGCGCGCGGCCAACTACCCGCTCACCGATCAGGATCTGGACACCGATCGCCTGCCGGCCCGGCTGCGCCCCTACCGGCGCAAGCTGTTCGGGCTGACCATCGATCCCGAGCGCCTGCAGCAGATCCGCCAGGAGCGCCGGCCCAATTCCCGCTATGCCCAGCTCGATACGTGCCGTCGGGAAGTGGCCGCGGCCGAGGCGATGTTCCAGGTGGAGCGGATTCCGACCCTCAGCACCACCAACAAGTCGATCGAGGAGATCTCCAGCAAGGTGCTGTCCACCCTCGGATTGCAGCGGGAAATGTTCTGAAGCCCGGGCGGGGATGAACGGAACCGGCGCGACGGCGTGAGTCGCCTTGAATTCACCGGCGCCGTACCCGATCTGTGTCTGCAGTGCTGCCGCCTGCACATGGCAGCGTGTAGCATCGAGCCCATGCCCCCATCGCCCACCGCCCGCGCCGCGCGCATCCCCAAGCTCAGTCGTTTCGGCTGGCTCATGGCCCTGTACGCGGAAAACCACGCCCGCCTGATGCGGCTGTTCTCGCCGGATCATCTGCAGGCCGGTGTCTACGTTTCTTCGGTCGGCGATGGACTGGACGTGCGCCTGGAAGTCATCGAAACCCACCGCTATACGGTGGAACTCCGACTGACCTATGACCTGCGCGATCCGCTGACCGGCGAACCCGACCCTTCCGCCTTCGTGCGGCTCTATCGCGACGCCCATCAGGCCGAAGCCACGCACTGTTATGTCGGCCGCCGCTGGCAGGATGTCATCGGCCTCTATCCGCCGCCCGCGGAAGTGATCAGCCACCGGATGCGGATGAACACCTTCCTGGGAAAGTGGCTGGAGTATCTGGCCGAGCAGGGCCACGGCGTGGCGACGCTGCGGCGGATGGAAACGATCGCGCTCGACGCAGCCTGATGCTTCCCGCGGCGTCGACGCGGCGCATTGGATGATGCTTCGTGAACGCCAGCGCGGACAAACCTGCGCCACAAACAAAAAACCCTGACCGCGAGGTCAGGGTTTTCTGCTGAAGATTGGCGTCCCCACGGGGATTCGAACCCCGGTCGCCACCGTGAAAGGGTGATGTCCTAGGCCTCTAGACGATGGGGACGCGTTTGAAACTTCTACCTGGTTTTGAATTCCAGACAGGCCTAATGCCTGGAATCTGGTGGAGCCAGCCGGGATCGAACCGGCGACCTCTTGCATGCCATGCAAGCGCTCTCCCAGCTGAGCTATGGCCCCACGCGGCGGGAGAAGCGAAATTGTAGGGAGGCTTTCTTCAGGTTGCAAGCACCCCGCATAAAAAATTTTTAACGGACCGGGCAAACCCGCATCGCGCAGTGAAACAATACCGGCCACGCATTCCGTCATGGTCAGGCACTTGAAGATCGAATTCCGCGTCACTGATTGGGCCGCGTGGGCGCCGGGCGTGCAATCGCGCGAGGACTGGCTGGCGTGGGCCAAAGCGCCTTTCATTCCGCATGGCGACGGGACGCCCGCGCTGAGCGAAGTCCCCGCGATGCAGCGTCGTCGGATCGATCGTCTCGGCCGCATGGCGATCCAGAGCGCCTACTGGTGCCAGCAGGCCGAACAGGCCGGCATTCCTTTCGTGTTCGCATCGCGGCACGGCGATGTCGCGTGTTCGGTGGAATTGCTGCAGTCGCTTGCGCGGACCGAAGTGCTGTCCCCCACGAGCTTCGGCCTGTCCGTGCACAATGCGATCGCCGCGCTGTATTCCATCGTGCGCGGCGAGCGTGGCAACTACACCGCGCTCGCGGCCGGTCCCGCCACCACCGCCACCGCGATGGTGGAGGCGGCCGGCCTTCTGGCCGACGGCGCCAGGGAAGTCCTGGTCGTGATCTATGACGCTGCGCTCCCGACCGTGTACGAGGATTTCCGTGAACAGGCCGATCCCTTTCACGCCTGGTGCTGGAAGGTATCGAACGCAGGCCAGGGCGCCCGTCTTGCGCTGAGCTGCACCGCGCCGGGCGAGCTGGACCCGCCGCAAGCGCAACTGCCCGAAAGCCTCGAGGCACTGCGCTTCTTCCTTGCCGAGGCTGCCGAACTGCGGCAACGCAGCGACGCGGCCGAGTGGACCTGGCGTCGTGCTGGCTGAACGCATCAACCGGCTGTGGCGGATCGCGGGCACCGGGCTGGCGTTCCTCGCTTTCGGCCTCGGCGGTCTGTTCCTGCGGGTGTTGGTGTTCCCGCCGCTGCAGTGGTTCGTGCGCGATCCGGAACGCCAGCGCCTGCTGGCCCGGCGCATCATCCAGCGCAGCTTCGCCGCGCACGTGGAACTGATGCGTCGGCTTGGCCTGCTGACCTACGAAATCCGGCACCGTGAACGCCTGGACCGGCCCGGGCTGCTCGTGCTGGCGAACCATCCCACGCTGATCGACGTGGTGTTCCTGGTTTCACTCCTGCCCAACGCCGATTGCGTGGTCAAGTCGGCGGTGGCAAAAAATCCCTTCATGCGCGGGCCGGTCCGGTCCGCCGGTTACGTTTCCAACGAGGATGGAGCGGGGCTGGTCGATGACTGTATCGCCGCGGTCCGTGCGGGCGGGGCACTGGTGATCTTCCCTGAAGGCACACGGACCCCGATCGGACAGCCACTGAAACTGCAGCGGGGCGCGGCGAACATCGCGATTCGCGGGCGTATAGATGTGACTCCGGTGCGCTTGAGTTGTACGCCGCCGACGTTGGGTAAAGGGGAGAAATGGTATCGTGTACCAGCGCGCCGCTTTCACGTGGTGGTGGACGTCCAGGAGGACCTGCCCATCGGGCAATTCCTGGACGCCAACGACCCGGATGGCGGAGGGGACGCGGCCGCCGCGAGGCGATTGACGGAATTCTTGGCTACTTATTTTGCGGGAGAGCAGGCTGGTGCAGGCACTTGAACACGAGATCAAGGAATTGATCATCACTTCGCTGTCATTGGAAGACATCACGCCGGACGAGATCGATACGACCGCGCCGCTGTTCGTCGAAGGCCTGGGGCTGGACTCGATCGACGCGCTGGAGCTCGGCCTGGCCCTGCAGAAGCGCTATGGCGTGAGCCTGTCCGCCGATTCGCAGGAAACCCGGCGGCATTTCGCCAGCGTCCGCGCGCTGGCCGACTTCGTGGCGTCGCAGCGAGCAGCGTGAGCCTGCGGCGAGGGAAAACGAGATGACCAAGAACGAACTTTTTGAACGGATCTCCCGGATCCTGCACGACACCTTCGAAATCGACACCGCGCGCATCACCCCCGAAGCGCGCCTGTACGACGATCTGGACATCGACAGCATCGATGCGGTCGATCTGATCGTCCAGCTCAAGCCCCTGCTGGGTCGCAACCTGCAGCCCGATGCGTTCAAGGCGGTGCGCACCGTGCAGGACGTCGTCGACGTGCTGCATGGGCTGATCCGCGATCAAGCCGCCTGACGGCGGTCCGGTCTTGTCGTGAACAAGGTCCGCGCGGCACTGTTCATCGCGCTGTCGCTGGCCTATCCGTTGCTCGTGTACTCGGCCCTGGGACGTTTCGAACCTCGCTGGCTGGCGCTGCTTCTGGTGGCGCTGGCGGTGCTGCGTGCGCTGGCGACGCGACAGGCCGTCTGGCTGGTGGCCGCGGCGGGCGCGGCGCTGCTGGCGGCGCTGGCGACGGTGTTCAACGCATCGCTGCCGCTCAAGCTCTATCCGGCGCTGGTCAACGGCGTGATGCTGGCGATTTTCGCGGCCAGCCTGCAGTTTCCGCCGACCGTGGTCGAGCGCATCGCGCGCATGACCGAACCCGATCTCCCCGCGCATGCCGTGGGATACACACGCCGGGTAACGCAGGTGTGGTGCCTGTTCTTCATCGCCAACGGAACGCTGGCACTGGCGACTGCACTCTGGACCAGTGATCGCGTGTGGGCGCTCTACAACGGCGCAATCGCCTACGTGATGATGGGCGCGCTGTTCGGCGGGGAATGGCTGGTGCGCCAGCGCGTGCGGGCGGCGCATCGTCATGACTGACTGGTTGCCGCTGGATCGGATTGCGGTTGCGCCGGTGGCCGATCGCCAGGTCGGTGAAGCGTGTTCGCATGCCGAATTCGTTCGCGGAGTGCGTGCGTGGCAGCGGGCATTCACCGCGCAGCCCGGTCGCGACTGGGCGATGTTCTTCGAGGATACGCTGGCCTTTGCCGCCGCGCTGTTCGGTGCCTGGCACGCGGGCAAGCGCGTGGTGCTGTGCGGGGACAACCTGCCGGCGACGCTGGAACGATTGGCGCACCGTGTCGATGGATTTGCCGGTGACATGCCGGCGTCCTGGCCATCGCTGTCGCCCGACCCATCGGTCGATGATGGCGAACCCGCGCTGGCGCCGTTGGATGAGTCCGCCGCGCATCTGTTCGTCTTTACATCCGGCAGCACCGGCGAGCCGGTCGCGATCGAAAAGCGCCTGGATCAGCTCGCGCGCGAGGTCGAATCGCTGGAAGCGGCGTTCGGCTCCGACATCGGGGATGCCGTGGTCCACGGCACGGTCTCGCACCAGCACATCTACGGCCTGCTGTTCCGCGTGCTGTGGCCGCTCGCCGCCGGGCGCGTGATCGGCGCGCGCACCTTCTTCCACGAGGATCTGCTCAGCGTCATCGCGGGCCGGCCGTCGGTCCTGGTCGCCAGTCCCGCGCACCTGAAGCGGTTGCCCACGCAACTGGACTGGTCCTCGCTGCGCGGTCATCTGTGCGCGGTGTTCTCCTCCGGCGGCGCGCTTTCGGCCGATGCCGCGCTGGATGCGCGCCGGCAGCTCGGCATCGCGCCGATCGAAATCTATGGCAGCAGCGAAACCGGCGGCATCGCCTGGCGTCAATGGAACCGCGAACAGCCGCACTGGCATCCGCTTCCCGGCGTGCACTGGCGCGTGGTGGATTCGCGGCTGGAAGTGCGATCGCCGCATCTGCCGAGCGCCGATGAATGGTGGCGCAGCGAAGACCGCGTCGCCACCGAAGGCGACGGTTTTCGTTTGCTCGGCCGTGCCGACCGCATCGTGAAGATCGAGGAACGCCGCGTATCGCTCGATGCCCTGGAACGCCAGATCGGCGAGCATGCAAGCGTGCGCGAAGTGCGGGTGGCCGTCCTGCCCGGGGCACGCGACACACTGATCGCCGTGGTGGTGCCGAATGAAGCGGGCTGGTGCATCCTGCGCGAGCAGGGACGCCGCGCGCTGTCGCATCAGCTGTCGCAGCATCTGGCCAGCAGCCATGACGCGGTGACGCGTCCGCGCCGGTGGCGCTTTGCGGTGAACCTGCCGGTCAATGCGCAGGGCAAGGTCACCGATCGCGCGCTGACCGCGCTGTTCCGTCCCGAGCGTCCCGAGCCGCACTGGCGTCTGCGCGAGCAGGATCGCGCGGAACTGGAACTGGACCTGGGCGTGGATCTGGCCGTGTTCGACGGCCATTTTCCGCAGGCCGCGATCCTGCCGGGCGTGGCGCAACTGGATTGGGCGATCCGCTTCGCGCGTGAAGCCTTCTCGCTGCCGCCGCGCTTCCTGCGCATGGAGGCGCTGAAATTCCAGCGCGTGGCGCGGCCCGGCGATCGCATCCGTCTGCACATGCAGTGGCAGGACGCGAAGAACTCGCTGACCTTCCAGTACAGCTCGGCGCATGGCCCGCACGCCAGCGGTCGCGTGATCTTCTCGGAATGACCACGATGCGACGCGATCTGCCGCTGGTGATCATCCCCGTGTTCGATCACGAACACGCCATCGGCGCGATGGTGGAAGGCGTCCTGGCAACGGAACTGGATTGCCTGCTGGTCGATGACGGCTCCGGCCCGGCCTGCGCGCGCGTGCTCGAATCGCTCGCCCGCCAGTACACGCCTCGCGTGCGGCTGCTGCGGTTGCCGCACAACCAGGGCAAGGGTGGCGCGGTGCTGGCCGGTTTTCGCGACGCCGCGGCCCACGGCTATTCGCATGCGCTGCAGATCGATGCCGACGGGCAGCATGATCCGCGCGATATCCCGCGCTTCGTCGCCGCTTCGGCGGCGCAGCCGGACGCGATCATCTGCGGCATTCCCCAGTACGACGCCAGCGTGCCGAAGAAGCGCCTGTACGGCCGCTACCTCACCCATGTCTGGGTCTGGATCAACACGCTCTCGCTCGGCATCCGCGATTCGATGTGCGGCTTTCGCGTCTATCCGCTGGCCCCGGTGCTCGCGTTGATGGACAGCGAGACCATCGGCCTGCGCATGGATTTCGACATCGAGATCATCGTGCGTTTGTTCTGGCGCGGCGTGCCGGTCCAGAACCTGCGCACCCGTGTGACGTATCCGAGTGACGGCGTGTCGCACTTCGACGTGTGGCGCGACAACGTGCGCATCAGCCGCATGCACGCACGCTTGTTCTTCGGGATGCTGCGACGGCTGCCGTCCTGGCTGGTGCGCGGACGGAGCCTGCCGGCATGAGCGAAGCGCCATCGCAGCACTGGGCGGACATCGCCGAATCCACCTCGGTGGCCGGCATCCGGTTTCTGTGCGCGGTCCATCGCGGGCTGGGGCGCTGGCCGTTCCGCATCTGCCTGTACCCGGTGGTGCTCAGTCATTGGCTGACCAACCGCACCGCGCGTCGCGCCTCGCTGCAATACCTGCAACGGGTGCACGCGCATGCGCCGTCGACGTTCAAGCGGCGGCCGGGCATCGGCGCGAGCGTCCGGCATTTCCTGATGTTCGCCGAAACCCTGCTCGACAAGATTCTCGCGATGGGCGGGCGCTATCCGCCCGAACGCGTGCACACGCAGCGCGATGTGATGATGGCGCAGGTGGCGCGCGGGCAGGGCGGGCTGATCATCACCGCGCACATCGGTTGCCTGGAACTGTGCCAGGTGCTCGCCGATCAGGTGCCCGGTTTTCGCCTCACCGCACTCGTGCACACCGCGCATGCGGCCAAGTTCAATCGCCTGCTCGATCGCCTCGATCCGGCCAACGGCGTTCGCCTGCTGCAGGTGACCGATCTCGGCCCCGGCGTGGCGTCGTTGCTGGCCGAGCGCGTGGCGGCCGGAGAATTCGTCGCCATTGCCGGTGACCGCGTGCCGCTGCATGGCGGGCGCAGCGTGCCGGCGCAGTTCCTCGGCCACTCCGCGCCATTCCCGATCGGCGCCTATGCGCTGGCTTCGGCACTGGGCTGTGCGGTGTTCACCATGGCGTGCACGCATTCCGGCGATGGCTACCGGGTACGCTTCGAACGCTTTGCCGATGCGATTCGCTTGCCGCGCGGTTCGCGCGACGCGGCGCTGGCCGAACATGCACGACGTTTTTCGCAGTGGCTGGAAATCCAGGTCAGCCATGCGCCCTTGGACTGGTTCAATTTCTTTCCCTTCTGGGATCAGGTTTCGCATGACGCTTCCCATGGTTGATGCCGGCGAGGTCCGGTTTGGCGATGTTCCCTTGAGCATCGAGGATGTAGTGGCGCTCTCGCGCCGGCAGCGCCAGCCGCGCCTGTCGCGCGAGGAGGCGTTCGTCGCGCGCATCCATCGCGGCGCGGATTTCCTCGATCGCGTGTTGCGCGAGGACGGCGTGATCTACGGCGTGACCACCGGCTATGGCGACTCGTGCACCGTCAACATCCCGATGGATCTGGTCGCCGAACTGCCGCATCACCTCTACACGTATCACGGCTGCGGCCTCGGCCGGTTCCTCGATGCGGAAGAAACGCGCGCGGTGCTCGCCGCACGGCTGGCCTCGTTGTCGCGCGGCATGTCCGGCGTCAGCCTCGGACTACTGCAAGGGCTGGAAGCTCTGCTGGCGCATGACGTTCTGCCGCTGATTCCCGCCGAGGGTTCGGTCGGCGCGAGCGGCGATCTGACGCCGCTGTCCTATGTCGCCGCGGTGCTGTGCGGCGAGCGCGAGGTGATCCATGCGGGCGTGCGCCGTCCTGCGGCCGAGGCATTGGCCGCGATCGGCATGACCCCGCTGAAACTGCGGCCCAAGGAAGGCCTGGCGATCATGAACGGCACGGCGGTGATGACCGCGCTGGCCTGCCTGGCCTGGGATCGCGCGGACTATCTGTGCCGCCTGGCGACGCGCCTGACCGCGTTCAACGTGCTCGCCAGCGACGGCAACGCCCACCACTTCGATGAGGTGCTGTTCGCCGCCAAGCCGCATCCGGGCCAGACCCGCATTGCCGCGCGCCTGCGCGAAGACCTGCACAGCGATCGCCCGCCGCGCAACGAACAGCGCCTGCAGGATCGCTATTCATTGCGTTGCGCGCCGCACGTGATCGGCGTGGTCGAGGATGCACTGCCGTTCCTGCGCCAGCTCATCGAAACCGAACTCAACAGCGCCAACGACAATCCGCTGATCGATCCCGATCGCGGCCAGATCTTGCATGGCGGCCACTTCTATGGCGGTCATATCGCCTTCGCGATGGATGCGCTGAAGAATGCGATCGCCAATCTGGCCGATCTGCTGGATCGCCAGCTCGCGCTGCTGGTCGATACGCGTTTCAATCATGGGCTGCCCTCCAACCTGTCGGGATCGCCGGGCCCGCGCGCGGCCATCAACCACGGGCTCAAGGCCCTGCAGATCAGTGTGTCTGCATGGACGGCCGAGGCGCTCAAACTGACGATGCCGGCCTCGGTGTTCTCCCGTTCCACCGAATGCCATAACCAGGACAAGGTCAGCATGGGCACGATCGCCGCGCGCGACTGCCTGCGCATCATCGAACTGACCGAACAGGTCGTGGCCGCGATGCTGATCGCCGCGCGCCAGGCCATCGAACTGCGCGCGCGCGCCGGTGGCCGCGCCGAGTTCGGCGAGGAGGCGGCGGCCATGTACGCCGATCTGCGCGCGCGCATCCCGCTGGTGGAAGAAGACCGCGCGCTCGATCAGGAACTGCGCCTGCTGTGCGGCTGGATCCGTGCACGGGAGTGGGGGGTGTATGGCGCCTGATCTGTCGCTGGAGATCGATCTCTCGCCGGCTTTCCACGACTGCGACCCCATGCAGGTCGTCTGGCACGGCAATTATTTCAAGTATCTGGAAATCGCCCGCTGCGCGCTGTTGCAGCGGCACGACTACGACTATCCGCAGATGGAAGCGTCCGGCTTCCTCTGGCCGGTGGTCGATGCGCGCATCAAGTACATCCGTCCGCTGCGCTACGGCCAGCGCCTGCGCGTGCACGTGGAGCTGACCGAATGGGAAAACCGGCTGCGCTTTGACTACGTGATCCGCGACGCGGCCACCGGCCAGGTGCTGACCAGGGCGCACACGCTGCAGGTGGCCGTCGAGGCCGCCAGCGGCGAGATGCTGTACGTCTGCCCGCCGGTGTTGTTCGAAAAACTCGGAGTGCCCGCGGCATGAAGCGCATGGTGATGAGTCTGGCGCTTGCGCTGGCGACCTTCGCGCCCGTGGCAATGCAGGTGCGTGCCGCGGACGTATCGCTGGTCCAGCAGCGCGTGGCGAACGTCGAGGTGTTGCGCGGGAGCTTCCAGCAGGAAAAGCGCATCGCCGGCTTCCGGAATCCGCTGCGTTCGCAGGGGCGCTTCGTCGTATCGCGCACGCAGGGCGTGATCTGGTCGACGCTCAAGCCGTTTCCGTCCGAGATGGTGGTCACGCGCGATCGCATCCTCAGCCGGCAGAGCGATGGCAGCCAGCGCGTGGAAGTGGATGGGCGCCAGCAGCCGGCGCTGCGCTCGGTCAACGCGATGATGTTCGCGCTGGTCAGCGGCGATGTCGCCGTGCTGTCGTCGCGGTTCGAGACACAGGTCGAAGCTCTGCCCGGCAACGCCTGGAAGCTGAGCCTGAAGCCGCGTTCGGCCACATTGGCGCAATCGTTCGCGCGCATCGTGCTCAGCGGCGATCGCTACGTGCGCCACGTCGAAATCGAAGAGGCCAACGGCGATCGCACACAGCTGACGTTCACCGACATCACCGAGGCGCCGGCGAAGTTGAATGCGGAAGAGGCCGCACGGTTTGACTGATCCGATGTCTCCGCAGGACGCGCACTGGCGCAGACGCTGGCGATGGATCTCGCTGGTGTGGCTGTTGCTGGTCGTGGTGATCGGCGTGCATCAATGGCGCTTCTGGCAGGCGCCTCCGATCGACAGCGACATCCTTGCATTGCTGCCGCGCGATGCCGACGATCGCGTGCTCTCCGACGCTACCGAACGCATCGCCAGTGCAAGTGCGCGGCAGATGGTGGTGCTGCTGGGCGCGCCGAGTCCGGAGCAGGCGCGGCTAGCCGAACAGCGTTTCCGTCGATCATTGGACGAACAGGAACGCAGCACACCGTTGCCTTTCGTCGCCAGCGGTGCGCCGGCCGACTGGTTCACGCAGGCGCGCGCCTTCTACGCCCCCTATCGTGATCGGTTGCTGACGGCGACGCAGCGCCAGAACCTCACGCAATCGCCGCCCGCGCAACTGGGCGAGCAATCGCTCGCCGCCCTGTATGGACCGATGGGCGCACCGCGGCTGACCGAATGGCGACAGGATCCGCTCGGACTGTGGCCGCAGTGGTGGCAGGCGCGGGCGGCTGGCTCCGGATTGCGCGTCGGTGAGGACGGCCTGATCGAAGCCGGGCAGCGTCACTGGGCGGCGCTGACTTTCGAGACGCGTGGCTCCGCGTTCCGCCTCGATGGCGAGCGGATCATCGAAGACGCGCTGGAGCACGCGGGTGTCGCGGCCAGCGCGGCAGTGCCGGACCTGCGCATCCTGCACGCCGGTGTTCCGCTGCATGCCGAAGCCGCGGCCGTGCAGGCCAATCGCGAAATCAACACGATCGGCTGGGGCTCGCTGGCGGCGGTGCTGTTGCTGGTGTTCCTGTCGTTCCGATCGCTGAGACCGATCCTGCTGGTGGCCGCGTCATTGCTGATCGGCTGTGCGGCGGCGCTGTCGGTGACCGCGCGGATCTTCGGCGAAGTGCATCTGCTGACGCTGATCTTCGGCGCGAGCCTGGTGGGCGTGGCCGAGGACTACGGCATCCACTGGTTTGCTTCGCGACAGGGCGTGCCGGCCGAGCGTCGCTGGTGGCTGCTGCGTCACCTGCTGCCCGGCATGTGGCTGGCGTTGCTGACCAGCGCCGCCGCGTATCTGGCGCTGGGCCTGGCGCCATTTCCCGGACTGCGGCAGATGGCGGTGTTCTCGGTCGTGGGCCTGGCCGCCGCGTTCCTGACGGTCATCTGCGGCTTTCCCTGGCTGGATGGCGGCGTAGTGCGCGAGACCCGTTTCTCGCGCGCCGTTGGCCGTTCGCTGGCACGCTGGCCACGCGTGGACGGCCGCGCATTCTGGTGGATCGTGGCGATCGTTCTGCTGGCGATCACGGCCGTGGGATTCTCGCGCCTGCGCGCCGATGATGATCTGCGGAGCCTGCAATCCTCGCCGCCGTCACTGATGGCCCAGCAAATCGAAGTCGGACGCCTGCTCGGCATGCCGAGCCCGGCGCAGTTCTTCCTGATCCGTGGCCAGGATGCCGAGCAACTGCTGCAACGCGAGGAAGCCCTGACCGTGCGCCTGCGGCAACTCGGCGATGAAGGCGTGATCCGCGGCTATCGCGCGGTAAGTGACTGGCTGCCATCGCGCCGGCAACAACAGCAGGATGCAGCGCTGACCGCGCGCGTGGAAACGCAGGTGGTCGCGCAGGTGGGCGAGGCGTTGGGCGAAACACTGCACCGTGATGCGTTCGCGACCACTGCAATCGAACCGCGGGACTGGCTTGCCTCGCCGGTGTCCGCGCCGTTCCGCGCTCTGTGGCTGGGGCAGGTGGGCGGACAGGCGGCGAGCGTGGTGATGATCGATGATCTCGGTGCGCCCGGTGCGCTCGATCGGCTCGCACAACAGGCGGCCGGCCTGCCCGGTGTGCGCTGGGTCGATCGCACGGCCGATTTCTCCGGCCTGCTGCGCCATTACCGGCATCTGATGCTGGGCCTGCTGCTGGCGGGCGCGTTACTGGTCTATGCCGTGCTGTGGTGGCGATATCGCCGAGCGGCCTGGCGCGTGATGCTGCCCACGCTGATTGCGGCAGCACTGACGGTGGCCCTGCTGGGATGGGCGGGGCAACCGTTGCAGTTGTTCAATGTGCTTGCGTTGATGCTGTTGCTGGGGATGGGCATCGATTACGGCATTTTCCTGAGCGAGCACCGCAGCGATCCGACGGCCTGGATGGCGGTCTGCATCGGGGCGGCCAGTACCTGGCTCTCGTTCGGCTTGCTGGCACTTTCAGCCACCCCGGCGCTTCGTGCGTTCGGCCTGACGCTGCTGTTCGGCATCGGGCTGGTGTGGTTGATTTCGCCGTTGTTCCGCCCGCTGGCCACCGGCCAGTCCATCCATGACCCACGTAACGCGAGTAACAAGGAATGAAGACAGAAAAGACGGAAATCCTGATCATCGGCGCCGGTCCGGCAGGTTCGGTCGCGGCCGCCATGCTCAGGAAGCAGGGGCGCCAGGTGCTGATGATCGAGCGCGAGCAATTCCCGCGCTTCTCCATCGGTGAAAGCCTGCTGCCGCAGAGCATGGAATACATCGAAGCCGCCGGACTGCTGCAGGATGTGGTCGAAGCCGGTTTCCAGCACAAGAACGGCGCGGCGTTCGAGCGCGGCGATCGTCATACCGAATTCGATTTCCGCGACAAGTTCTCGCCGGGCTGGGGCACGACCTATCAGGTGCAGCGCGCCACGTTCGATGAAGTGCTCGCGCGCGGCGCCGAACGCATGGGAACCGAGCTGCGCTTCGGCCACGAAGTGCTGGCCGTGGAGCCCGGCGAGCAGCCGCGCGCGCGCGTGCGCTCGCCCGAGGGCGAGGAGTACCTGATCGAGGCGGACTTCATGCTGGACGCCAGCGGCTTCGCACGCCTGCTGCCGCGCCTGCTGCAACTGGAATCGCCTTCCAGCTTCCCGGTGCGCGGCGCGATTTTCACGCACGTGCGTGACCATATCGCGCACGATGCCGGTTTCGATCGGAACAAGATCCTGATCACCACGCACCCGGATCACGTGGACGTCTGGTACTGGACGATTCCGTTCTCCAACGGCTGCTGCTCGCTGGGCGTGGTCGCCGAGCCGGACTTCCTCGCGCGCTACGAAGGCACCGACGAAGAGCGCCTGAAGGCGGCCGTCGCCGAAGCGCCGAACCTGTCGCGCCTGCTGCGGAATGCCGAATGGGGCGTGCTCCCGGTGCGCCGGATCACCGGCTACTCGGCTAACGTCAGTTCGCTGTGGGGACCGGGCTTCGCGCTGCTCGGCAACGCGGGCGAATTCCTCGATCCCGTGTTTTCCTCCGGCGTGACCATCGCGTTCCGCTCGGCCGAACTGGCCGCCGACTGCCTGCGCCGCAAGTACGCCGGTGAATCGGTGGACTGGGAACAGGAGTACGCCATTCCGCTGCGCGCCGGCGTGTCGACGTTCCGCCGCTTCGTCGAAGCATGGTATTCGGGCACGTTCCAGAAGATCATCTTCCATCCGGATCAACAGCCGGACATCCGCCGCATGATCTGTTCGATCCTGGCCGGCTACGCGTGGGACACCAACAACCCGTACGTCGCCGATGCCAGCGGTCGCCGCCTGCGCGTGCTGGAGGAACTGTGCGCCGGCTGATCGCCGCGACGCTCCTGCTGCTGGCGGCCTGCGCGCACCGCATGCCGCCCGCCGCGATCGCGCTGCCGCCGCTGCGGCTGGCGCCTGCCGCGCTGGGCGGAGAACTGGCCGCGCAGCAACGCCTGCAGTTCCGCTTCGGCGCGCAGCAGCGTGAACTGGACGCACTGCTGGAAGTCGATGCCGGGGAAGTGCGGCTGGCGGTGCAGGCGATGGGCCAGTCGGGCGTGCGGCTGCAATGGGATGGCAAGCAGTTGCACGAGCAGCGCGCGCCCTGGTTGCCGGCCGCCGTGCGCAGCGAACGGGTGCTGGATGATCTGCAGTTCTCGCTGTGGCCGATCGAAGCGATCCGCGCCGCGCTACCGCCCGGATGGAGCGTGGAAGACGATGGCCGCGAGCGCCGCCTCGTGCATGAGGGCGAGGCCTGGCTGCGGGTGACGCGTCTTGCCGATCGCCTGCAACTGGTCAATCGCGCCGAAGGGTATCAACTGGATATACAGACGCTCGGCGGTGACATGCCATGAGCGGCCCGGATATCCATCTCAACGAACTCGGCATCACCTGCGCGCTGGGTGAGGGCGCGGATGCGGTCGCCGACGCGCTGTTCCGCAGTGATGCGCCTGGCGGGCTGTGCATCACGGATCAGTTCACGCCGGGTCGCGAACTGATGCTCGGCCGCGCCCCGGTCGCGCTGCCGCTGCTCGATGACTGTCCCGTGCAACTGCGCGGGCGCAACAACGCCCTGCTGCGCAGCGCCTATCGCCAGATCGCCCCGGCCGTGCAGGCGCTGGTGGCACGCCACGGAAGCGACCGCATCGCGATCATTCTCGGCACCAGCACTTCCGGCATCGGCGAGTCCGAGCAGGCGCTTCCGCACAAGCTGCGCACCGGCGCCTGGCCTGCAGGCTTCCATTACGTGCAACAGGAAATCGGCACGCCGGCGCGCTTCATCGCGGCCGAGTCCGGCATCACCGGGCCGGCATGGACGATTTCCACCGCATGTTCGTCCAGTGCGAAGGCGCTGGCTTCCGGCGCACGCCTGTTGCGCGCCGGCATCGTCGATGCGGTGATCGCCGGCGGCGCCGATTCGCTGTGCCGCTTCACCCTCGACGGTTTCAGTGCGCTGGACTCGGTATCGGCCGGGCGCTGCAATCCGTTTTCGCGCAACCGCAACGGCATCAACATCGGTGAGGGCGCCGCGCTGTTCGTGATGAGCCGCGAGCCCGGTCCGGTGCGCCTGGCCGGCTGGGGCGAAACCGCCGATGCGCACCATATTTCCGCGCCCGAACCCCAGGGCCGCGGCGCGATCGCGGCCATCCGGCAAGCGCTCGACAAGGCCGGGATACAGGCCGGGGCCATCGATTACATCAACCTGCACGGCACCGCCACGCCGCAGAACGATGCGATGGAAAGTCGCGCCGTCCATGCCACCATGCCGGCGGGCGTGGCGGTCAGTTCGACCAAACCGTTGACCGGCCATACGCTCGGCGCTGCGGGCGCGATCGAGGCCGGGCTGTGCTGGCTGACGCTCGCGGCCAATCCGCAGCGCCGGCTGCCGCCGCACTGGTGGGACGGCCAGGCCGATGCCGAATTGCCGCCGCTGCATTTCGTCCAACCGGGAGCCTGCGCCCATCATCGGCTGCGCTATCTGTTGAGCCACTCCTTCGCTTTCGGCGGCAGCAATGCCGTCCTGCTGTTCGGAGCCGGCGCATGAGCGACTCCACGTTCCCGCTCTACGACATCGAACGCGTCATCCCGCATCGCGGCACGCTGCGCCTGATCGATCGCCTGCTGGCGTGGGACTCGGAGAGCGTGGCGGTCGAGGTCCGCGTGCCGGCCGATGGTCCGTTCAACGATGAGGACGGCGTTCCGGCGTGGGTCGGCATCGAATACATGGCCCAGGCCATCGCCGCGTGGGCCGGCTGCCGCGCGCGGGCGCGGGGCGGCGAACCCAATATCGGTTTCCTGCTCGGCACGCGCCGCTATGAAGCGCGGCTGCCGCATTTTCCCTCCGGCACCGTATTGCGGGTGGAGGCGGTGTGCGAACTCCTGGGCGACAATGGGCTGGGGATGTTCGCCTGCCGGATCCTGGCGGACGGACAGGAAATCGCAAGCGCCAACGTGTCGGTGTTCGAACCGCCGGACGCGATGGCTTATCTGGAGAACGAGCAAGCATGAATGGAGATTCGACGGTCCTGGTCACCGGGGCCAGCCGCGGCATTGGACGCGCCATCGCACTGCGCATCGCGCAGGACGGCTTCGACGTGGTGGTGCATTACCGCAACCGCGCGCAGGACGCCGAAGCCGTGGCCGCCGAAATCCGCGCGCTCGGCCGGCAGGCGCGCGTGCTCGGATTCGACGTGGCCGATCGCGCCGCCGCAGCCCAGGTGCTCGATGCCGACGTCGGCGCCCATGGCGCGTACTACGGCGTGGTGTGCAATGCCGGCATCGCGCGCGATACCGCGTTTCCGGCGATGACCGGCGAGGAATGGGACGCGGTGATCCACACCAACCTCGATGCGTTCTACAACGTGCTCAATCCGCTGATCATGCCGATGGTGCGCCGGCGCAAGCCGGGCCGCATCGTCACCTTGTCCTCGGTGTCGGGACTGGTGGGCAATCGCGGCCAGACCAACTACAGCGCGGCCAAGGCCGGCATCATCGGCGCGACCAAGGCGCTGGCGCTGGAACTGGCCAGCCGCGGGATCACCGTGAACTGCGTGGCGCCGGGGCTGATCGATACCGAGATGGTCGCGGCCGAAGTGGTGGACGAGGCACTGAAGATGATCCCGATGCGCCGCATGGGCCAGCCCGCGGAAGTGGCTTCCGTGGTGGCGTTCCTGCTGTCGCCGTCGGCGTCCTACGTCACGCGCCAGGTCATTTCGGTCAACGGAGGGCTGATCGGATGAGCCACGCATTCAAGCGCGTCGTCGTCACCGGCGGCGGCACCATCAGTCCGCTGGGCCATGACTGGCCGAGTGTCCATCTGCGCCTGCGCGAATGCCGCAACGCCGTGCGCCGCATGGACGAGTGGGACATCTTCGAAGGCCTGAACACCAAGCTCGCCGCCCCGGCCGAAGCCTTCGAACTGCCCGCGCACTACAACCGGAAGACCACCCGCAGCATGGGCCGCGTGGCGATCATGTCGGTGCGCGCGACCGAGCTGGCGTTGCAGGAAGCCAAGCTGCTCGGTGATCCGGTGCTGAAGAGCGGCCAGGTCGGCGTGTCCTACGGTTCGTCGGCCGGATCGCACGGCGCGATTGGCGATTTCGGCCGCATGCTCAACAACCATTCGACCGAGGGCATCAACGCCACCACGTACCTGAAAATGATGAGCCACACCGCGCCGGTAAACATCGGCGTGTTCTTCGGGCTGCAGGGTCGCGTCATCACCACCTCGAGCGCATGCACCTCCGGCAGCCAGGGCGTCGGTTCGGCGTACGAGGCGATCCGCTTCGGCAAGCAGACGGCGATGATCGCCGGCGGCGCCGAGCAGCTCGACGCCACCGCGGCGGCGGTGTTCGACACGTTGTTCGCCACCAGCGTGCGCAACCATGATCCGGAAACCACGCCGCGTCCGTTCGACGCCAACCGCGACGGACTGGTGCTGGGCGAGGGCGCCTGCACGCTGGTGCTGGAAGAACTCGAACACGCACGCGCGCGCGGCGCGAACATCCTGGCGGAGATCGTCGGCTACGGCACCAACAGCGACGGCCAGCACGTCACCCAGCCCAGCGCCGACACGATGGCCGATGCGATGCGCCTGGCGCTGGCCGACGCGGGACTGGACGCGCAGCAGATCGGCTACGTCAATGCGCACGGGACCGCCACCGATCACGGCGACATCGCCGAGACCGCCGCCACCGCGCAGGTGTTCGGCCCGCGCATGCCGATCAGTTCGCTGAAGAGCTATGTCGGCCACACGCTCGGCGCCTGCGGAGCGTATGAAGCCTGGATCACCGTGCAGATGATGCGCGAAGGCTGGTTCGCCCCGACGCTCAATCTGGAAACGCGCGACCCGCGTTGCGCCGAACTCGATTACATCACCGGTGAAGGCCGCGACATGCAGCCCGAGTACGTGATGAGCAACAACTTTGCCTTCGGCGGAATCAACACCTCGCTGATCTTCCGCCGCTGGCATGCGTAGCCCCTGAACCATCCACAAAGGAGTTGTCATGAAGTCTTTCATTGCTGCATCGCTGCTGGCCCTGCTGGTCGCCGCCCCGCACGCGCAGGCCCGCGAGACGCGCGTCGAAGGTTCCTTCGAGGAACTGGTCAATTCGCCCGAAGCCAAGCAGGCCGGCATCGACGGCAGCGTGCGCTTCTATCTGGCCGGCCAGAAGACGCCGGCAATCGCCTCGCGCATGGGCGAGGATGTCTCCAACAAGAAGACCAACGCGGCCAACAAGTCCGACGCCGAAGCCTGCCGCTGGGTGACGCTGTCGGTGTTGAAGGCGTTCCAGGATTCGGCCAAGTCGCGCGGCGCCAACGCGGTGATCGACATGGTCAGCTACTACAAGAAGAACGAATTCAAGAGCGCCACCAACTACGAATGCTACGCCGGCGCGATCATGGCCGGCATGGCGATGAAGGGCACCTACGCCAAGGTGAAATAACCGACGATTCCGTCATCGAAAAGCCCGGCATTGCCGGGCTTTTTCATCTTGGCAAGCGCTGCGTCCTCAGCCGCAGCGCATTGAACACCACCGAAGCCGAGCTCAGGCTCATCGCCAGCGCCGCCAGCATCGGTGACAGCAGCGGCCCGCCGAACAGCGCGAGCACGCCGGCGGCCACCGGCACGCCCAGCGCGTTGTAGAGGAAGGCGAAGCCCAGGTTCTGCCGCATGTTGCGCACGGTGGCATCGGACAATGCGCGGGCGCGCACGATGCCGTTGAGATCACCCTTCACCAGCGTGACCTGTGCGCTCGACATCGCCACGTCGGTGCCGGTGCCCATCGCGATGCCGACATCGGCGGCCGCCAGCGCGGGCGCATCGTTGATGCCGTCACCGGCCATCGCCACGCGATGGCCCTGCGCCTGCAATTGCCTCACCAGCGCCGCCTTGTCGGCCGGGCGCACCTCACCATGCACTTCATCGATGCCGACCTGCGCGGCCACGGCCCGTGCGGTGCGTTCACCGTCGCCGGTGGCCATGATGATGCGCATGCCGACCGCGTGCAGCGCACGCAGTGCCGAGGGCGTGGTCTTCTTGATCGGATCGGCCACGGCGATGAGCCCGGCGATGCGACCGTCGCGTGCCAGATACATCACGCTGGCGGCCTCGGCGCGCAGGCGGCGGCTCTGCGCCTCCAACGCCGTCACGTCGATGCCCTGCGACTGCATCAATGCCGTGTTGCCCAGCGCCAGGACATGCCCATCCACTCGCCCGTGCACGCCGATGCCGATGGAGGATTCGAATTCCTGCGCGGGCGAAAGGGCCAGGCCGCGTTGGCGCGCTTCGGCCACGATGGCCTGCGCCAGCGGGTGTTCGCTGCCGGCATCGAGACTGGCGGCCAGCCGCAGCAGTTCATCCGCGTCCTGGTCGCCGGCGGCGATGACTTCGCGGAACACCGGCCGCCCTTCGGTGATGGTGCCGGTCTTGTCGACGATCAGTGTGTCGATGCGGCGCAGTGTCTCGATCGCTTCGGCGTCGCGGAACAGCACGCCGGCCTGTGCGGCGCGACCGCTGGCGACCATCACCGACATCGGCGTGGCCAGTCCGAGCGCACAGGGGCAGGCGATGATCAGCACCGAGACCGCGTTGAGCACCGCATGGGTCCACGAGGGTTCAGGCCCGAACAGGCCCCAGCCCAGCAGCGTGATGAGCGAAGCGGAGATCACCGCGAGCACGAACCAGAACGAGACCTTGTCCGCCAATCGCTGCATCGGCGCGCGCGATCGCTGCGCCTGCGCCACCAGCTGCACGATCTGGGCGAGCATGCTGTCGCTGCCGACGCGTTCGGCGCGGATGATCAGGCTGCCGTTGCTGTTGAGCGTGGCGCCGATCACGGTATCGCCGACACTCTTCGCCACCGGCATCGCTTCGCCGGTGATCATGGATTCATCGACATGGCTGCGGCCATCGATGACCACGCCATCGACCGGCACTTTCTCGCCGGGTCGCACGCGCAGGCGGTCACCGACATGCACGTGCGCAAGCTCGATGTCCTCTTCCTCGCCGTGGTCACCGATGCGGCGCGCGGTCTTGGGCGACAGGCCGAGCAGCGCCTTGATCGCCGCCGAGGTCTGCGAGCGCGCCTTCAGTTCCAGCAGTTGTCCGAGCAGGGTGAGCGAGACGATCACCGCCGCCGCTTCGAAATACACGCCCACGCGGCCATGCTCATGGAACGAGTTTGGGAACAGCTGCGGCGCGATCGTGGCGACCACGCTGTAGCCATAGGCCGCGGCGACGCCGGTGCCGATCAGCGTCCACATGTTGGGGCTGCGATTGCGGATCGATTGCAGCCAGCGTTCGAAGAACGGCCAGCCCGCCCACAGCACCACCGGCGTGCTCAAGGCCAATTCGATCCACGTGCGCGCGGCAGGCGAGAGCGCATGCAGATGATTGCCTGCCATCGCCAACCCCATCGTGATCACGCTCAGCGGCAGCGTCCACCAGAAGCGCCGGCGGAAATCGATCAGCTCCGGATTCTCGCCTTCCTCCAGCGACGGCATCATCGGCTCCAGCGCCATGCCGCAGAGCGGGCAGGTGCCCGGACCGTCCTGCACGATTTCCGGATGCATCGGACAGGTGTACTGGGTCCCCGGCGGGGCTTTGATCGCATGCGGGCGCGGTGAAAGATGGCGCGCCGGATCGGCGATGAACTTCGCGCGGCAGCCGGCGCTGCAGAAGTGGTAATCCGTGCCGGCGTGTTCGGCGTGATGCGCGGTGCGTTGCGGATCCACCTGCATGCCGCAGACCGGATCGATCACGCCGGTGCTCGATGCCTGGCCCGGCTTCGCGTGGCAGCACGCGGAATGTGCGGGCGGGTGCGCCTGGCCGTGAGGGTGGGTGCTCATCCGCGATCCTCCGCCAGTGCGGCCACGATCGGACAATGGCTCAGATCGCCATGGCCGGGACAGGCATCGACCAGCGTGCGCAGGGCATCGCGCATGCGCGTCAGTTCGGCCAGCCGTTCCTCGACCACGGAAAGTTTGGCCGCCGCGGCGGCCTTCATCTGCGCCATGTCGTCATGGCGGCCGCTGATCTGCAGCAGTTCGCGGATTTCATCGAGGGTGAAACCCAGCGACTTGGCGCGGCGGATGAAGGTCAGCCGCGCCACGTCCTGCGGTTCGTAATGGCGATAGCCGGAAGCGCTGCGCGAGGGCGCGGGCAACAGGTGCTGGCGCTCGTAGTAGCGCACCGTATCGATGGGCACGCCTGCCAGGCGCGACAATTGGCCGATGTTCATGCCGGTCTCCTTCGTGTTGCGTCACAGGCTACGCCCTGGACCCTGGTCAAGAGTCAAGGGTCCACGGGAACTCGATGACCGCCGGCCGGATCAGTGGCGGGCGAACTCCCGCGTCGATCCGTCGCGCTGAATGGCGAGCACCGAATACGCATCGCGACGCCCGTCCGGCATTTCCATGCCCGGTGAGCCGCGTGGCATGCCGGGCACGGCGAGCCCGCGCACGTCCGGCTTTTCGGCCAGCAGGCGCCGGATGTCCTCGGCCGGCACATGGCCTTCGATGACATAGCCTGCGATCTCGGCGGTGTGGCAGGACGCCAGCGGCGCGGGCACGCCGAGCGCCTGCTTCACCGCATCGAGATCTTCGCGGTTCTCCACCTGCACGCGGAAGCCTGCCTGCTCGACATGCTTCACCCACAGATGGCAGCAGCCGCAGTACTGGCTCTTGTGCACGGCGATCAACGGCCGCGCGCGTTCGGCCGCAGGCGACATCGCGGCCGAAGGGCGCGGTGCGCCGGCGTTGTTCGCTCCGGTCTGCGAGCAGGCCGCAAGCATGAGCAACAGCAGGGACAGACAGAACTTCCGGGCGATGGATGTCATCGGCGATCTCCTCAGAACCAGAAACGGATGCCCGCGACCACGCGCGTGTCGCGGCGTGGTTCGCCGGCTTCGGCGTGCCAGTCGGCGGTCTCGCCGAACAGGCGTTCATGGCTGACGCCGATGTACGGCGCGAACCGTCGCGTGACCTCGTAGCGAAGACGCAACGAGGCTTCGATCGAGTTGAGGCCGCTGCCCGAAGCGCGCGTGCGATCGGCGTGCGCGGACCAGTCCGCTTCCAGATGCGGTTGCAGGATCCAGCGGTTTGTCAGCAACAGCTCGTACTCGGCTTCGGCGCTCGCCGACAGATGACCGGCCTCGTCGAGATAACCGGTGGCGGCGACCTCGAACTTGTACGGCGCCAGTCCCTGCACGCCGAGGGCGAGGCGCGTGCGCGCATCACCCGGTTTGAAATCCTGGCGTACGCCCGCCACCACGTCCCACCACGGCGAGACCGCGCGCCCGTACAGCAGTTCGAGATCCGCCGCTTCGGTATGACCGCCGAGGCGTTCGCCTTCCGTCCGCAACCACAGCCGATCGAGATCGGTGCCGATCCAGCCATGCGCGGCCCACGCCTGCCCGGTGCCGGGATCCGCATCCCAGGCTTCCAGCCGATCGACCTGCATCAGGACGTTGATCGACGGTGCGTGTTCCATCGCATGCGCGCGAATCGGCGGAAACGCGGCATGCAGGTCCGCCTCGGTGAACGGCGCGATCGGTTCACGCGGTTTCAGTGATCCGGCCCGTGAGGGATCGGCGGCATGATGCAGATGCAGGTGTCCGGCGGCCTGCGCGCCGTGATCCTGCGTGGCCGGCATCGCATGACCCGCATGCGGATCGGCGTTCTCCTGCGTTGCTTCGCTGGTGGGCGCGGCCGGCGTGTGGTGCATCGCATGCGCGGCCTGAGCGGGATCGCCGTGCTGGTGCTGCGCGAATGCCGCGATCGGCAGGCACCAGAGCACGGCGAACGCCGGTCGATGGAGTGAAGATGCGATCATGGCTCGACCCTCACTTCGCGCATCATGCCCGCTTCCATGTGGTACATCAGATGGCAGTGGAAGGCCCAGCGTCCGAGGGCGTCGGCGCGCACGCGGTAGCTGCGGCGCGTGCCCGGCGGCATGTCGATGGTGTGCTTGCGCAGGTGGAACCGGCCGTCCTCGTTTTCCAGATCGCTCCACAGGCCGTGCAGGTGGATCGGATGGGTCATCATCGTGTCGTTGACCAGCACGATGCGCAGGCGCTCGCCGTAGTTCAGACGCAGGGGTTGCGCGCCAGCGAACGGCACGCCATCGAACGACCACGCGAATTTCTCCATGTGGCCGGTGAGGTGCAGTTCGATCTCGCGGCCGGGTTCGCGGCCGTCCGGATCCTCGAACAGGCTGCGCATCCGGCCGTAGGTCAGCACGTCGCGGCCGTTGTCGCGCAGGCCGACGCCAGGGTCGTCCAGTCGCGGCGAAGTGGCCGAACTCTGCATGTCCACCAATGGATTACCGGCTTCGCTTGCGGGATGGCGCGGCGCGTTTTCGGCGGGCGCATGCGCGGCGTGCGCGTCCTGTCCGCCGTGCGCCGCAGGCTGCATCCGCGCACCGCAACGGCCTTCGCCCATCGAGGCACCGCAACGGCCTTCCATGCCCGCGTGCGCGCTGCCCATGTCGTGGCCCATGTCGGTCATCGTCAGCAGCGGACGCGGATCATGGGCCGGCACCGGCGCCTGCAGACCGTGGCGCACGGCCAGCGTGGCGCGCGCGTGGCCGGTGCGTCCCATGTCCTGCGCATACAGGGTGAACGCCTCCTGCCCGCGCGGTTCCACGATCACGTCGAAAGTCTCGGCGGTGGCGATGCGGAATTCGTCCACGGTCACCGGATGGATGTACTGTCCGTCGGCCGCGACCACGGTCATCTTCAGGCCGGGAATGCGCACGTCGAAATACGTCATCGCCGATCCGTTGATGAAGCGCAGCAGCACGCGCTCGCCGGGCCGGAACAGGCCCGTCCAGTTGCCATCCGGCGTGTGGCCGTTGATCAGATAAGTGTAGGTGTGGGCGTTGATGTCGGAGAGATCGCTCGGGGTCATCCGCATGCGCCCCCACATGCCGCGATCCTGCAGCGTTGCCGACAGGCCATCGCGCCGCACATCGCGAACGAAATCGCCGACCGTGCGCTGATAGGTGTTGTCGTGCATCGGCATCTTCTTCATGCGCCGGAACAGCGCGGCCGGATCGAGATCGGTCCAGTCGGACAACAGGATCACATGCTCGCGATCGAACGCATACGGGGCCGGCTCGCGCGGATCGATGATGAGCGCGCCGTAGAGGCCGGACTGTTCCTGGAACATCGAATGGCTGTGGTACCAGTAGGTGCCGGCCTGCCTGAGCTGGAAACGGTATTGCCAGCTCTCGCCCGGCGCGATGCCGTCGAAGCTCAGGCCCGGCACGCCATCCATGTTGGCCGGCAGCAGCAGCCCGTGCCAATGGATCGAGGTCATCGCATCCGGCAGCCGGTTGGCCACGCGTACGGTGACGGTGTCGCCTTCCCGCCAGCGCAGGATCGGCGCGGGCAGGCTGCCGTTGACGGTGACGGCCGGACGGACGCGGCCGGTGAAATTGACCTGCGATGCACCGATCGACAGATCCAGATCGGTCGCGGTGAGGATCGGCGGCGTGTGCGAGACCGGCAGAGTGGCGGCCCAGGCGGGCAGGCGGTGCAGGCCGAGCCCGGCGGCCACGCCCCCGAGGGCGGCGCCGGTGACGAAGCGGCGACGCGACGGCTGGAAAACAGCCTCGTCGTCGCGCACGGGAAAACGGAAAGACATGTGGACTCCTGACAGAGCGAACGAGCGCGTGTCGCGCAGGGCGGCACACGTGCGGGCACGGCGCGATGCGCCATGCGGTTTCGCGGATCAGGCGATGGGAGGTCGTTGCGGACGTTCGAGCGGCGGGGCCGGATGCGTGGACTGATCGTGCGCGTCCAGCGCCTGCATCGAGGGCGGTGCGTGCGCCCAGCGGGCGGCGTCGGGCAAGGCGGGCAGGGCCTGCAGGCAGAAGCCGTCGCAGTGACCGGCGACGCTGCAGCAATCGGACGCGCCGCCTTCCTCGGGGGCCGGCGCGCTGGGCGCTTCCGCCTGCATCGCGGCGGCCTCATGGCAGGGCGCGTGCGCATCGGTCGCGCGCGCGGCGATCGCGGACCGTTGCCACGCATCGACCACCGTCATGCGCATCTCCGCGACCGCGCTGCCCAGCGAGGACAGCAACAGCATCGCGATCAACAGCAGGCGCGGCAGTGCGGAACGGAACGACATGCGAGGTAGTTTAGCCCGTGCGGTGGAAGGCATCGAAGTACTGGCGCACGTTATTCCCTGGACCCGGGTCCAGAGCAAGCGCGCCGATATACGCACTGGTATGGCGCTGGTCGCTTTGCAAAGCGGGCCGGCTCACCCACAATCCGCCCGGATTGCGCGCCGGCCCGCGCTCGCCGGAAGCCGCGTGGGCCATCCGTCGATTCAGCGGGGCGCGCGAACCCTCCACCATCCAGAGCGGTGAACCTTGTCGTACCGTACACGGCCGTTGCCGAAACTCCCTTCATGACCGCGATCGTCCCGACGCTGCCGGGCAGCCTCATCGTCGCCGACGTGGGGGGCACGTTCGCCCGCATCGCGCGGGTCGTGCTGGCGCACGGCCAATCGCCGCGCATCGCCGAATACCGCAAATACGCCTGCGCCGAACATCCGGACCTGGCCTCGATCCTGCGCCGCTTCAGCGGCGAACATCCGGGCGATGGCGCCGACGCGCACGCGGTGATCGCCATTGCCGGCGTGCTCGATGGCGACACGCTGATCAACGCCAATCTGCCGTGGCCCGTGTCGGTTTCGCGCACGCGTGAAGCCGCCGGATTGCGCGATCTGCAATTGATCAACGATTTCGAAGCCGTCGCCTACGCCATTCCGCATGTAAGGGCCGAAGAGCTGGCGCCGCTTGCCGGGGACGAACACACGCATGCATTCCACTGGCCGGCGCTGGTGGTGGGGCCGGGCACGGGCCTCGGTGCGGCGCTGCGGTTCGAAGGCGGCGATCGTGCGGTGCTGGCGAGCGAGGTGGGACATGCGGCGCTGTCGGCCGGCACCGAGCTGGAACTGGACATCCTGCATCGCCTGATGAAGCGCTGGCCGCATGTGGACAACGAGCGCGTGCTGTCCGGCAACGGGCTGATGAATCTCTATCCCTGCCTGTGCGAGATCCGCGGCGTCACGCCGCATTGGCAGACGCCGGAGCAATTGATCGTCGCGGCCAACGCCGGCAGCGATGCCGTCGCGGTGGAAACGCTCGAGGTCTTCTGCGCATGGCTCGGCAGCCTGATCGGCGATCTGGCGATCACCTTCGGCGCGCGCTCGGTCTATCTGGCCGGCGGCATCACCGCGCACGTGGAAACCTTTCTGCGCGGCCGCGGCTTCCGCGAGCGCTACCTCAACAAGGGCGTGCTGGGCCATGTGCTGCGCCACGTGCCGGTGTGGCGCGTCCATCACGGACAGCTCGGCATCATCGGTGCGGCCGCGTGGTTCGAGGAACGGCACGCACGCAATGCTGTCTGATCCATTCACGCCGCGCGGGTCGCGGCGCTGCACCCGGGGAATCGCCATGCACGATCGTCGTCGCTTTCTGCAAGCCGGACTGCTCGCTACCGGCGCACTGGCGCTGCCTTCACTGCCGCGCGCGCAGGCCGCTTCCGCATCCAGCGGTGCGCGCGTGGTCTCGACGTGGGACTTCGGCGTGCCCGCCAACCAGGCCGCGTGGAAGGTGCTGGGCGCGGGCGGCACTGCGCTCGATGCGGTGGAAGCCGGCGCACGCTGGGCCGAAAGCGAGCTGTGCAACCCGACGGTCGGCCGCTGCGGCAATCCCGATCGCGACGGCGTGCTGACGCTCGATGCGAGCATCATGGACGGCGATGGCCGCTGTGGATCGGTGGCGGCGTTGCAGGACATCCTGCATCCGATCTCGGTCGCGCGACGGGTGATGGAAAAAACGCCGCACGTGATGCTGGTGGGCGAGGGCGCGCAGCAGTTCGCGATCGCACAGGGCTTCCCGCGCGAACGCCTGCTCACGCCGCAGGCGCAGGCCGCCTGGCGGCAATGGCTGGAGACCTCCGAATACCAGCCCGAAATCAACGCCGAACGCCGCAGCCGGCCGGGCGACCGCGACAACCACGACACCATCGGCATGCTCGCCATCGATCAGAGCGGCAAGCTGGCCGGCGCGTGCACGACCAGCGGCATGGCGTGGAAGATGCACGGGCGCGTCGGCGACAGCCCGATCATCGGCGCCGGGCTGTACGTGGACAACGAGGTCGGCGCGGCCACCGCCTCGGGCGTCGGCGAGGAAATGATCCGCAACGCCGCGAGCTTTCTCGTCGTCGAACTGATGCGCCAGGGACGATCGCCGATGGAGGCGTGCCGCGAGGCCATCGATCGCGTCGTGCGCAAGCGCCCGCAGGCGAGCAAAACGTTGCAGGTCTGCTTCCTCGCGTTGAACCGGCACGGCGAAGTCGGCGCATTCGCGCTGCATCGCGGATTCGTCTATGCGGTGTGCGATGCGACGGAGCAGAAGGATCTGCGCGAGTCCGGATCGGTCTACCCGAGCACGCAGTCGTGAGCCTGCCGCTGCAACTGGAGATCTGCGCCAACGCGTTCGCATCGGCGCTGGCCGCGCAGGCAGGCGGCGCGGATCGGATCGAGCTGTGCGAGAACCTCGGCGAAGGCGGATGCACGCCGTCGTTCGGCACGCTGTCGATGACGCGCGATCACCTGCGCATTCCGCTGTACGTGCTGATCCGTCCGCGTGCCGGCGATTTCCTCTACGACGCGCGGGAAACGGAACTAATGCTGCGCGATGTCGAACAGTGCAGGCGTCTGGGGTGCGATGGCGTGGTGATCGGAGCGCTCGATGCCGACGGCGGCGTCGACCTCAATGTGTGCCGTGAACTGATCGCCGCGGCGCGAGGCATGGGCGTGACGTTCCATCGCGCCTTCGATGCGGCGCGGGATCCGCGCCAGGCGCTCGAAGACATCATCGCGCTGGGTTGCGAACGCGTCCTGACCTCCGGCGCGGCCACATCGGCCGAGCAGGGCGGCGCCGCGATTGCCGCGGCGGTGCGGCAATCGTCCGGCCGCATCGCGGTGATGGCCGGCGCCGGAATCAGTGCAGGCAATGTGGCTGCGCTGGTGGCGATGACCGGCGTGCGACAGGTCCATGCGTCGGCGCGCGGAACCACGCGATCGGGCATGCGTCATCGCAACGAGCGCCTCGTCGGCCTGGAGCCCGATTGGTCCGCCACCGAAACCGTGCGCGTGCGTGAGCTGCGCGCTGCGCTGGATGCAATCGCGTAACACGGCCCCGCACTGACGGCGTCGTTCGGACGCCACGCTGGTTGCACATCCGTCCGGTGGAGCAGAAGGAGGGGGGCGCGCTTGCATCGTCACTGCCCCGGTCGCATCGCGCATCACGCGCGCCACTGACCGCATGCGCATCGAACACGCTACGGCCGCCTCCGCGCGGGCAATCGGATGAGCTGCGCCTGCAACGCCCGCGCGTGTAACCGATTGGGCCGCGGAGCGGTTTCCACCCCCAACCGGCTTCCCGCCGCGCCCATGGAGCGCGCCGCGGTCCGGCTCGAAGCGGACATGCGTACGGTGGAGGGTGTCGCCGCCGCGCACTTTTGCGCAACACGGTCATACGCCTGCAATCGGACTGCGGTAAGCCGCCTGATTCGGTCAATGACAAGTTGTTGAATCAAAACAATTATCTCGATCCAAAATTGTCCAAATCCGCGGGTGTTGCAGTGCGGAATGCAAACTCACATTCAGCCGTGGTCCTATTTGGATCGATTCAGGGGACGGGCGGCGATCGGATTTGGACCGATTCAAACCCGCAGATTTAGATCGAACTAAACGCTTCGCAAGACTCGTCAACCACCACTCATCGAGTACCAGCCAATGGCTCAGTTCACCCGCTTCCGCCGCAATGCCCTGACCAGCGCCCTGTTGCTGGCGATCGTCCCGGCCCTGTCCGCGACCGCGCAGGAAACCAGCACCACCGGATCCACCCAGCAACTGGACACCGTGACCGTCACCGGTTCGCGCATCAAGCGCGCCGAGGTCGAAGGTCCGGCGCCGGTCAACATCCTGACCGCCGATCAGATCAAGAAGGAAGGCTTCGTCACTGTCTACGACGTGCTGACCACGCTGACCGAAGCCACCGGCACCGTGGAAGCCGATTCCACCTGGGGTTCGCACACCCCCAACGCCAGTGGCCTGAACCTGCGCGGCATGGGCCCGAACCGCACGCTGCTGCTGGTCAATGGCCGTCGCGTCGCCGACTACCCGCTGCCGTATGAAGGGCAGACCAATTTCTCCAACTACAGCAACATTCCCGCCGCCGCCGTCGAACGGGTGGAAGTGCTGACCGGCGGCGCGTCGGCCATCTACGGTTCGGACGCCATCGCCGGCGTGGTCAACGTCATCCTCAAGCAGAACTACGACGGCGACGAGTTCCGCATCCGCGGCGGTTCCTCGACCGAGGGCGGCCGTGATACCTGGGATCTGTCGTGGGCCGGCGGCAAGACCGGGCAGAACTGGAGCGTCACCTACGCGCTGCAGTACAACAAGCGCGATCCGCTGTTCGGCCGCGATCGCCCGGAGATGGACGACGCTTCCGATGCGCCGTATTCCTCGTGGAACATGGAACAGCGCCGCGTCGGCTTCCGTCCGACCGTCGGCCTGGCCTTGATCAACGCCGGCACCGGCACGCGCCTGGCGCCGCCGGCCGGCGCATGCGAACAGTTCAACGGCGAGTACTACCGCGCCGATCGCCTGACCTACAACTACAACACCAACACGATCAACAACACCGGCTCGCTGTGCGGCATGAGCGCCGATTACGCGAACTGGCTGCTCACCAGCGGCGCCGAGAACGTCTCCGGCAATCTGTACGCGACCTGGGATTTCGAAGGGGGGCTGCAGGCGTGGAGCAACGTCGCCGTCTACCGTTCCGAAGCGCTGTGGGGCACCGCGCCGCCGACGGTCTATCTGGTCGATGACGCCAATGGCTATTTCTGGGATGCCGGCAGCAACCAGCCGATCATCGGCCAGCGCCAGCTCACCCCGAACGAAGTGGGCGGGATCGACACGCTGCGCAACACCAACCGCGAACTGTCCTGGGACTGGAGCGCCGGCCTGCGCGGCAGCTTCGCCGATCGCTTCGACTGGTCGGCCTCGATCGGCCGTTCGTACTACTCGGTCGAAGAACGCCAGAACGTGGTCAACGAACAGCGTTCCTACGATTACTTCCTCGGCCCGCAACTGGGCACCACCGCCGATGGCGAAGCGATCTACGACTTGAACGAGCAGCGCTGGTGGAGCCCGATCACGCCGGATCAGTATCGCCAGTTCGGCGATCTGGCGGTCAATCACGCGTCCTCGTTCGTCAACCAGGCCTCGTTCGACATCACCGGTGAACTGTTCCAGGGCTGGGCCGGTCCGATTGCCTTCGCCGCCGTGGTGGAAGCCGCGCAGCAGGGCTACAAGCTCAATCCGGACGCACGCGCCGGCATCGATTTCGATCTGCAGAACGTGGATCGCGGCGGCGGCGAGCGCACGCGCTACTCGGCCGGTCTGGAATTCAAGGTGCCGCTGCTGGAATCGCTGACCGCCACCGCGGCCGCGCGCTACGACCGCTACGGTGACTACAAGTACTACGACCAGAGCGAGAACACGGTCGACATCGGCACGCAGGACGAGACCACCTACAACCTCGGTCTTGAATGGCGGCCGCTCGACACGCTGCTGCTGCGTGGTTCGTACGCCACCAGCTTCCACGCGCCGGACATGCATTACCTGCTGGGCCAGGTCAGTTCGTCGGAAGTCACTGCCACGGACGTATTCACCTGCATAGATACCGAGGCTTACCAGACCAACAACTGCGGCGTGGGCAACACGGACGTCTGGTATACGTTCGACGTCTATCGTCGCGGCACGCCCAACCTCAAACCGGAAGTGGGCGATTCCTGGACTGTGGGCTTTGTGTGGGATGCCTTGCCGAACCTTTCCTTCACCGCCGACTACTGGGCGATCACGCTGGAGGACAAGATCGAGGACGTCGGAACCGACGAAATCCTCACCAGCGAGGCTGGCTGCCGCACGCAACTTGATATCAACGGTCGCACCTGGAACAACCCCGGCGGCGACCAGTACTGCGCGGATATCGAATCCCGCGTGCATCGCGGCGCGGACGGCAAGATCGTGTCGATCGATCGTGGCCCGTTCAACCTGTCGCAGCGTTCGGTCAAGGGCGTCGACCTGACCGGCCGCTATCGTCTGGATACGAACAACTGGGGCGACTTCCAGTTCGGCTTCAACTACACCAACCAGGTTTCGACGAAGGAACAGAAGTACGCCAACGATCCGAATCCCGAACGCCGCGATCGCGACATCCGCAGCAAGCTGCGCGCCAGCGTGGCCTGGCAGCGCGGCAACTGGAACGCCAACGTCTATGCCGACCGCGTCGGATCGGTGCCGGGCGTGCGTTACCACTGGGACGCGCGCAATCCGCAGAACTCCGGAGGTTGCCGTCCATTCGATGACGGTTACATTCCCAGCGACAGCCCGGATCGGAACTGCTCCGAACCGCTGGAGATCCCGGATGGCAACGGTGGCATGATCACCAATCCCAACCCCAATGCCGGCCAGTCCACCGAGCGCTACTTCGGTCGCGTCGGGCCGTTCATCACCTGGAACTTCAACGTCGGCTATCGCATCAGCGAGCACGCCAAGCTGAACTTCTACGTCAACAACGCGTTCAATGCGACGAGCTGGAACCACAAGGATCCCTACAAGCTCGATTACGACTTCGCGCCGACGCGCCTGCTGAGCGCGGTGGGTCGCGAAGTGTCGCTGGAGTATGTGTTCACCTTCGAGTGATCGCAGCGCCGCCGCCTGCCCGCAACCGGGGAGGCGGCGGTACGCAGGTCGCATCGAGAAGATGCACGGCCAGGGAGGCCGGTCATGGCGCATCGCCGCGTGCAAGCGGCGGCGCGCTGACGAGAATGCCGTTTGTCCCACGCATCGCACGATCGCGGTGCCCCATCGAGATGGTTGACACGATGATGCCCAGAATCCGAGTTGCGGCCGCGTTGGCCACGTTGCTGTCGATCGCGCCGATCGCCCACGCGGCCGTCAGCGGCGGCGACCCCGCGCGCGAGGTCAATACCTTCATCGGCAGCAAGGACGACGGCAACACATTCCCCGGCGCGTCCGCACCGTTCGGCCTGATCCAGGTCAGCCCGATCGGCGAGCACTACACCGGCTGGCGTTATGACGATCCGAAGATTCGCGGTTTCGGCCATTTGTTCCTGTCCGGCGCGGGCTGCTGGGAGCAGGGCGGCCAGGTGTCGGTGCTGCCGGTGACCGGCACGATCGCGCGCGGCGGCGATTTCGACATCGCCGATCCCAAGCGCTTCAACCACAAGGCCTACGCCTCGGCCTACACGCATGACGGCGAAATCGGCCAGGCCGGTTATTACAAGGTGAGGCTGACCGATTACGGCGGCATCGATGCCGAAACCACCGCGCTGACGCGCGCGGCCGCCGAGCGCTACACCTTCGGCACCGGTGGTGAAGGCCACGTACTGGTGAACGTCGCGCAGGCGAACGAAAAGCACTCGGTGATCGGCAGCCGCATCGAGGTGATCGGCGATCGCGTCGTCGAAGGCAAGCTGGTCACGCAGAGCTTCTGCGGCGGTCATGAATACACCACATGGTTCCGGATGGAGTTCGATCGCCCGTTCAGGGCGTTCGGCACCTGGGGCGAGGGCGGCGGCCTGCCGGGATCGCGCCACAGCATGGAAGGCGAAGCCAAGCCCAATGGCGCGTGGTTGAGCTTCGACCTGTCCGCGGGCCGATCGGTCACCGCGATCAGCGCGATCTCGCACGTGGATGCCGAAGGCGCGCGCAACAACCTGCGCCGCGAAGCGATGATCGGCGGCAAGCCGATGAGCTTCGATCAGATGCGCAAGCAAGCGCAGGATGCCTGGCGCAAGGAGCTTGCGAGCGTGCGCGTCGAAGGCGGCAGCCATGACGATCGCACCGTGTTCTACACCGCGCTCTACCACACGCTGTTGCAACCGTTGACCGGCAGCGATGCCGATGGCCGCTATCGCGGTTACGACGAACAGATCCATCGCGCCGACGGATGGACCTACTACGAATATTTCTCGCTGTGGGATACCTATCGTTCGCAGAACCAGTGGCTGGCGATGACGCGGCCCGAACGTGCGCGCGACATCGGCCGTTCGCTGCTCGCGATCCACGAACAGGGCGGCTGGCTGCCGCGCTGGGGTTACGCCAATTTCGACACCAACATCATGACCGGCGATCCGGCCACGCCGTTCCTCGTGGATCTGTGGCGCTTCGGCGCGCTCAAGGGCGTGGAGCAGCAGGCGTACGCGGCGCTGCGGCAGAACGCCTTCGGCATGCCGCCGGCGAATTCGCGCCACGCGGGCCGCTCGGGCAACGCCAGCTATCTGGCCAACGGTTTCGTGCAGTATGACCGCGCGTTTCCGTCCAAGGGCATGGACGTGGATCCGCATCATGGCGGATCGGCCACGCTGGAATACGCGCTCGCCGACTGCGCGCTGGCGCAGATGGCCGAAGGCCTGGGCCAGTCGCAGGATGCGGCGGTGCTGCGCCAGCGCGGCCGCAACTGGCGCAGGGTGTGGGATGCCGACGTGCGTGATGAAGAGACCGGCTTCAGCGGATTCCCGCGTCCGCGCCTGGAGGATGGCCAGTGGTACACGCCATCGGAAGGCCACTACAGCCCGCGCTCGCACCACGGCTTTCATGAAGGCACTGCGTGGCAGTACCAGTGGCTGGCGCAGCAGGATGTCGAAGGGCTGGTCGAAGCGATGCACGGCCAGGAGCAGGCGCTGCGCCGTCTCGATACGTTCTTCGCCTACGAGGCGCTGGTGAAGGACCCACTGCATGCCGCGCGCAGGGAATGGGTGGTCGGGCCGTACAGCTACTACAACCAGTACCGCTACAACCCGAACAACGAACCGGATCTGCATGCGCCGTGGATGTACACGCTGATCGGCCAGCCGTGGAAAACCGCCACCGTCCTGCGCGCGGCGCAGCAGTTGTTCACCAACGCGCCCAACGGCGTGACCGGCAATGACGATCTCGGCACGATGTCGGCCTGGTATCTCTACAGCGCGATCGGCCTGTATCCGGCGGTGCCGGGCAGTGGCCAGTTCCTGCTGCATACGCCGCGTTTCGCGAAGGTCGAAGTCGATCTCGGCACTGGCCGCACGCTGCGCGTGCGCGCGCCGCACGCCGATGGACGCCAGTTGCAGTACGTCGCCGGTGCGCGCGTGGACGGCAAGGCCAATCCGGTGTGGATCGACTGGTCCGCGTTGCAGCGCGGCCCGGCGATCGACTTCGCGCTCACCACGCAACCGCCAACCGCAGGCTGGGGCACCGCGCCGCAGGATCGTCCCGTGTCGTACTGCGCCGTCCCGGCCTCGCCCTGAGTTTTCGCCATGTCTGTCGCCGCACCGGCTCTCTCTCCCACTGGTCGGCGACCGGCATGGCATTCCCGCCTGCGTAATCGTATAGGCTTGCGCGACCAACGGACCATGCATCGATCATGAAAGACAAGGCCACCGCCGCAGGGAAGGGCAGTCGTCCGGCCACCGTCCGCAACGGCGGACGACGCGCGGTCACCGTCACCGACATCGCCAACGCGATTGGCGTATCGCGTGCGACGGTGTCGCTGGTGCTGCGCGGCAGTCCGCTGGTGCATGCCGAAACGCGCGCCCGCGTGGAAGCCGAACTGCGGCGCCAGCGTTACGTCTACAACCGTGGCGCGGCCAACCTGCGGCGACGCACGTCCTCCAGCGTCGCGCTGGTGATCAACGATCTGTCCAACCCGTTCTTCGCCGAATTCGCCGCGGGTGTGGACGAAGCCCTGGGCGGCAAGGGTTACGTCACCCTGCTCGGCAGCACCGGTGAATCGCCCGAGCGCCAGCAGGCCGTGCTGTCCACGCTGATGGAACATACGCCGGCTGGATTGATTCTCTCGCCGGCCGAAGGCAGCGACAGCGCGCAACTGAAGCTCGTGCTCGGCGCGCATGCGAACGTGCTGCTGTTCAACCGCGAACTCGAAGGCGCGGAGTGGGATTTCCTCGCGCTGGACAACCAGCGCGGCGCCTGCATGGCGACCGAGCATCTGATCGGCCTGGGCCATCGGCGCATCGCGTTCTTCGGCGGCCATGCCGAATCCAGTTCCTGCCGACAGCGTCGTGCCGGGTATCGGCAGGCCATGGAACAGGCCGGGCTGGCGGTGCACGAGGACTGGTTGATCGAATCGGCGCCCAACCGGCTCGATGCTTCGGCACGCAGCGCCGATCTCTTCAGCGCGGCCGTCATGCCCACCGCGGCGGTCTGCTACAACGACAGCGTCGCGCTCGGCCTGATGCCGGGGCTGGCGTCGCGCGGCGTGCAACCGGGCCGCGATTTCGCGGTCACCGGGTTCGACGACATCTCCGAAGCCGCGGTGTCCACGCCGTCGCTGACCACGCTGTCGGTCGATCCGCGCGAACGTGGTCGCCAGGCCGCCGGCCTGCTGTTGCGTCGACTGGAAGATGCCGACGCCATACCCCAGCGCATCGTCGCCCCGGTGCAATTGAAAATCCGCGAAAGCAGCGGCGGACCCGTGGCCGCATAATGTCCTTTCCCTCCATTCACTGCGCGCTGTGAGGCGCGAACCCCCATGCCCATCGCTCCCGGTTCCCAGCCCCTGCAATCGTCCGCGCCGCCGCCCGTCAAGACCGGCGTCGCGCTGGCGGTGGTCACCACGATCTTCTTCATGTGGGGCTTCCTGACCTGCCTCAACGACATCCTCATTCCGCATCTGAAGGCGGTGTTCGAGTTGAACTACGCGCGCGCGATGCTCGTGCAGTTCACCTTCTTCGGCGCGTATTTCCTGATGTCGTTGCCGGCCGGGCGGCTGGTCGCGCACCTGGGTTACAAGAAGGGCATCGTCGCCGGACTGGCGATCGCCGGCATCGGCGCGTTCGGCTTCTGGCCCGCGGCGGAACTGCGCGTGTATGAAGCCTTCCTCGCCGCGCTGTTCGTGCTCGCCACCGGCATCACCGTCTTGCAGGTCGCCGCCAATCCGTATGTCGCCCTGCTGGGGCCGGAGCAGACCAGTTCAAGCCGGCTGACGCTGGCGCAGGCGCTGAACTCGTTCGGCACCACGGTGGCGCCGATCTTCGGCGGCCTGCTGATCCTGTCCAGCACGGTCAAGTCCGCCGAACAGATCGCCGCGCTGCCCGCCGCCGAGCAGCTCGCCTATCGCGTGCAGGAAGCGCAGGCCGTGCAGGGCCCGTATGTCGGCCTGGGCATCGCGCTGTTCCTGCTTGCCGTGTTCGTCTATCTGTTCCGCCTGCCGCCGCTGTCCGAAACCACCGAGCAGGCCGATCACCAGAAGCACACGCTCGGCCAGGCGCTGCGTCATCGCCACGTGCTGTTCGGCGTGCTGGCGATCTTCTTCTACGTGGGCGCGGAAGTGGCGATCGGCAGCCTGATGGTCAACTACTTCGCACTGCCGGAAATCGGCGGGCTCACCGAGAAGCAGGCGTCGACCTATCTCTCGTACTACTGGGGCCTGGCGATGGTCGGCCGCTTCATCGGTTCGGCCTTGATGGTGCGCCTGTCACCGCGCGTGCTGCTGGCGGTGTTCGCCGCGGTCAACATGCTGCTGCTCGGCGTGACGCTGATGGCCGGCGGCATGGTCGCGCTCTACAGCGTGGTGGCGATCGGCCTGTTCAATTCGATCATGTTCCCGACCATCTTCGCGCTCAGCATCGAACGCCTCGGCCCGCTGACCAACAAGGCTTCGAGCCTGCTGATCATGGCGATCGTCGGCGGCGCGATCATCCCGTTCCTGCAGGGCGTGCTGGCCGATCGCTTCGGCCTGCATCATTCCTTCATCCTGCCGCTGCTGTGCTACGGCTACATCGTGTTCTTCGGTGTGTCCGGTTCGCGTCCGGCGCTCGCTCCGAAGCAGGCGGCCTGAGCACAACGATGTCGAAGATCGTCTGTTTCGGCGAGGCGTTGATCGATCTGCTCGCCCAGCCGCCCGCCACGCCGGATACTCCGCGCGCGTTCCTGCAATACGCAGGCGGCGCGCCGGCCAACGTGGCGGTGGCCGCGGCGCGGCTGGGCGCCGATGCGCATTTCGCCGGCATGCTGGGGCGCGACATGTTCGGTGATTTTCTCGCCGAAAGCCTGGCCTCGGCCGGCGTGAAGATCGATTGCATCGTGCGCACCGCCGAAGCCAAGACCGCGCTCGCCTTCGTCGCACTGGATGCGGCGGGCGAGCGCAGCTTCAGCTTCTATCGTCCGCCGGCCGCGGATCTGCTGTTCCGCGCGGTGCACTTCCCCGATCGCGCGTTCATCGGCACCGGCAGTTTCCACGTCTGTTCCAACAGCCTGACCGAAGCGGCGATCGCCGACACCACCTTCAACGGCATGCTGCGTGCGCGCGAGGCCGGCGCGCTGGTCAGCCTGGATCTCAATCTGCGACCGGCGCTGTGGCCTCAGGATGTCGATCCGCTGCCGCGTCTGTGGCAGGCGCTGGCGCTGGCCGATCTGGTCAAGCTTTCGCAGGAAGAACTGGATTACCTGGCCGCGCCGCTGGGCGGTGGTCGCGATGGCGAAACACTGGTGCTCGCGCGTCTGTTCGAAGGTCACGCGCGCCTGGTGATCGTCACCGATGGCGCCGCGCCTGTGCGCTGGTTCAGCCGCGCCGATCGCGGGCAGGTGGAAGGCTTCAAGGTCACCGCGACCGACACCACCGCAGCCGGCGATGCCTTCGTCGGCGGGCTGCTCCATCGCCTCGGTGAAGTCGGCGGCGATGGCGCCGGCTTTGCACCGTTCTGCGCCGATGCACCGGCCATCGAGGATGCCATCCGTTTCGGCGCGGCGACCGGCGCGCTCGCGGTGACGCGCAAGGGCGCATTCGCCGCGATGCCCACGCTGGCCGAAGTCCAACAGTTGTTGCAGGAGCAGTTCGCCCATGCCTGAAGCATCGCCCGATTTCCGTTCGCCTGTTTTCCTGCGCGATCACATCGCGCGGACGATGGCGTTCTACCATCCACGCCCGATCGATCCGGCGGGCGGTTTCTTCCATTACTTCCGAGATGACGGCGCGATCTACGACGCCGGCCATCGCCACCTGGTCAGCAGCACGCGCTTCGTCTTCAACTACGCCAAGGCCCATCGCGAATTCGGCAACGCCGAATACCGCGAGGCGGTCGAGCATGGGCTGCGCTATCTACGGCAGGTGCATCGCAATCCGGCCACCGGCGGCTATGCGTGGACACTGCGCGATGGCCGCGTCGAAGACGACATGAACCACTGCTACGGCGTGGCGTTCGTACTGCTCGCCTACGCCTGCGGGCTGGATGCGGGCTTCGAGGACTGCCATGGCTGGATGGACGAAACCTGGCAACTGCTCGAACGGCATTTCTGGGAAGACGCGCACGGCCTGTACCGCGACGAGGCCGATGCGCAGTGGAATTTCACCGAATACCGCGGCCAGAACGCCAACATGCACATGTGCGAGGCGATGCTGGCGGCGTACGAGGCCAGCGGCGAGCGCCGTTATCTCGATCGCGCATTGCTGCTGGCCGATCACATGACGCGTCGCCAGGCGGCCAAGGCCGAAGGTTTGGTGTGGGAGCACTACGATCGCGACTGGAACATCGACTGGACCTACAACCTCGACAACCCGAAGCATCTGTTCCGTCCGTGGGGGTTCCAGCCCGGCCACCAGACCGAGTGGGCGAAGCTCCTGCTGATTCTGGATCGACACGTCCAGGCGGATTGGCTGGTGCCGACCGCACGTCATCTGTTCGACACCTCGATGCAGCGCGCATGGGATGAAGAACGCGGCGGGCTGTATTACGGCTTCGCGCCGGACGGCCGCGTCTGCGACGACGACAAGTATTTCTGGGTGCAGGCCGAGTCGCTGGCCGCCGCCGCATTGCTGGCCACGCGCACCGGCGATGCAGGCTACCGGGCCTGGTACGAACGCCTGTGGGCGTATTCGTGGGAATACTTCGTCGATCATCAATACGGCGCGTGGTATCGCATCCTCGATGCCGACAACCGCAAGTACAGCGACGAGAAGAGCCCGGCAGGCAAGACCGATTACCACACTATGGGCGCGTGCCACGAAGTGCTGCGCACGATTGCACGCTAGCTGACGCCATGCCCCGGCGGCTGGCGCCCGGCGCTGCCGCGCCGCACCACCGCATCAATCCCCGCTTCCCCCGACGGAGAGAGAGCTGTCCATGCAACGCCTGTGGCTCGGAATCTGCCTGCTGCTGTTCGCGCTGCCCGCGTGGGCGCAGACGTATTCGCGATCGCTGGAGGAAGGCTGGCGTTTCCGCCTGCTGCCCGGCGATGCGATGCGCAGCGCGTATCCGCAGGCCGCGTCCTGGCGCAAGGCCAGCGTGCCCGGTTCGGTGCATACCGATCTGCTGGCGCACGCGCTGATCCCGGATCCCTACGTCGGTGCGCCGGAAGCGGAACTGCAATGGATCGGACTGGCCGACTGGGAGTACGTCAACCGGTTCGACGTCGATGAAACCACGCGCACGCGCACGCATGCCGAACTGGTGTTCGAAGGGCTGGACACGTTCGCCGAGGTATTCCTCAACGGCAGACTGCTGCTGAAGGCCGACAACAGCCATCGCACCTGGCGCGTACCGCTGGATCGCCGGTTGAAGTCGCGCAACAACGAGCTGCGCATCGTATTCCGATCCCCGATCCGCACCATGCTCCCGCGCGTGCAGGCGATGCCACACCGGATTGCGGGCAACTATCCCTCTCCCTACGGCGATGAGCCGAAGGACGCGATGGTCGGCAACTTCGTGCGCAAGCCGGCCTATCACTTCGGCTGGGACTGGGGGCCGCGCTACGTCACCGCCGGCATCTGGCGGCCGGTGCGGCTGGAAACCTGGGAGGGGCTGCGGGCGACGGATCTGTCGGTGCAGGCGCACAGCGTCGATGCGACCGAAGCGGATCTGGAACTGATCGCCACGGTGGAGAGCAGCGCCGCCGACAACGCCACGCTGGAGATCGAGGTGCTCGATCCCGACGGCATGCGCGTGGGTCTGCTGCAACGGTCCACGCAATTGCTGCCAGGCGAAAACCGGGTCCAGTTCACCACGCGCCTGCGCCAGCCGCGCCTGTGGTGGCCGGCGGGGTATGGCGAACAGGCGCGCTACCGGTTCCTGCTGACCGTGCGCAATCCGCGCGGACGCACCGACCGCTTCGAACGACGCACAGGCCTGCGCAGCGTGGAACTGCGGCGCGACATCGATGAAGAAGGGCAGGGCTTTGCCTTCGTCATCAATGGCGTGCCGATTTTCGCCAAGGGCGCGAACGTCATTCCGTTCGATGCATTCCCCGCGCGCGTCGATCCTGCGCGCGTGCGGCGGGATCTGCAGGCCGCGCGAGATGCCAACATGAACATGCTGCGCAACTGGGGCGGCGGCTACTACGAGAGCGATGCGTTCTACGACATCGCCGACGAACTGGGCCTGATGATCTGGCAGGACTTCATGTTCGGCGGCGGCATGCAGCCGGGCTTCGATCCGCAGTTCCGCGCCAGCGTGGTGGCCGAAGCGCGCGACAACGTGCGCCGCCTGCGCCATCACCCCAGCATCGTGCTGTGGTGCGGCAACAACGAAGAAGAAACCGCGTGGAAGGACTGGGGGCAGGGCAAGCAGCTGATCGCCGCCGATCCTGCGTTTGCCGAACAGGTGTGGCGCGGCTACGTCGATCTGTTCGGCCGGGATCTGCGCCGTGTCGTGCATGAGGACGCGCTCGGCGTGCCGTACTGGTCCAGTTCGCCGAGCAATAATCTGGACGAGAAGGCCAACGACTCGCGCCGGGGCGACAAGCACTATTGGGACGTGTGGGCCGGCTCCAGACCGGTGCAGGCGTATCTGGAGGAGCGCCCGCGCTTCATGTCCGAATACGGATTGCAGGCGTGGCCGTCGCTGCGCACGGTGGACAGCTTTGCCGCACCGCACGAGCAGCGGATCGATGGGCCGGTCATCCGTGCGCACCAGAAATTCCTCGCCGGCGAAGGCAACCAGCGCCTGCTGCTCTACATCGAGCGCGAGTACGGCACGCCGCGCGACTTCGCCGATTTCCTCTACCTGAGCCAGGTCATGCAGGCCGAAGGCATCGAGCTGGCGGCGCTGCATCATCGCGCTTCGCGCCCTTACACGATGGGCTCGCTGTACTGGCAGCTCAACGATGTGTGGCCCGGCGCCTCGTGGTCGAGCCTGGATTACCACGGCCGCTGGAAAGCCCTGCATTTCCATGCGCGGCGGTTCTTCGCCGACGTCGCGGTCGCGGCGTTGCGCAAGGATGACAGCACCGCGTTGACGCTGATCTCCGATCGCACCGAAAGCGTGAAGGGCGAGTGGCGGGTGCGCGTGATGGATTTCAACGGCAAGGTGCTGCGCCAGCGCAAGGCCGCCGTCACGCTGGAGCCGTTGAGCGCATTGCCGGTACGCAGTTTCAGCGATCGCGAACTGCTGCGCGGTGCGGATCCGGCACTGCACCTGGCGGTATTCGATCTGGTCCAGGGAGACCAGGTGCTCGCGCGGCGGCTGGTGTACTTCGGCGTGGCGAAGACGCTTGCACTGCCGCGGCCGGCCATCGACGCCGAACTGGTGGCCGCGGGCGATCACTACGTACTGCGGCTGCGTTCGCCCCAACTGGTCCGCGCACTCTGGATCGATTTCGGCGCGCACGAGGTCGAACTGTCGGACAACGCGCTGGACCTGCTGCCCGGCGAAAGCGTCACGCTGAGCGTGCGTTCGCCGTTGCCGCTGGCGAGCCTGCGCGATGGATTGCATCTGCATTCGCTGGCCGATTCGCTGCCGGCACCCACTGAACGCTGAGGGAGTTCCCATGACGCCACGTTTCAACGCACGCCCGCACACGCTCGCCGCCGCGCTGGCGTTCACGCTGCTCGCCGGCGCATGCAGCCAGCCCGCCGCACAGACCGCCTCCGCGCCCGCCGCATCCGCCGTGAACGCGGCACCCGCGCATGCGTCCACGTTGGCGCCGGTGCCCGCCGTGGACGAGGCCGAAGCCGCGCGCCTGGCCGAACAGGTGCGCGCCGAAACGCGGCACGCGTGGGAAGGCTACATGCGCTGGGCCAAGGGGCATGATGACCTCAAGCCGATCAGCGGCAGCGCGCGCGACTGGTATGCGCAGTCGTTGCTGATGTCGCCGGTGGATGCGCTCGATACGTTGATCCTGCTCGGCCTGGACGAGGAAGCGGCGCAGGCGCGCGAACTGATCGCCACGCAGTTGTCGTTCGATCACGACATGTACGTGCAGAACTTCGAGATCACCATCCGCCTGCTGGGCGGGCTGATTTCCGGCTATCAGCTCAGCGGTGACGCGCGCCTGCTCAAGCTGGCCGAGGACCTCGGCCAGCGCCTGCTGCCGGTGTTCGACAGCAAGACCGGGCTGCCGTACACGCACGTCAATCTCCGTACCGGGCAGGTGCGCGGCACCATCAGCAATCCGGCCGAAACCGGCACCCTGCTGATCGAATTCGGTGCTCTGAGCAAACTCACCGGCAATCCGGTGTACTACGACAAGGCCAAGCGTGCGCTGGTGGAAACCTTCAACCGTCGATCGAAGATCGGCCTGGTCGGGCTCAACATCGACATCCAGAGCGGCCAATGGGTCAACACGACCAGCCACATCGCCGGCGGCATCGATTCCTACTACGAATATCTGCTGAAGTGCTGGAAGCTGTTCGGCGATGAAGACTGCAAGCGCATGTGGGAGCAGAGCATCGGCCCGGTCAACCAGTATCTGGCCGACGAGGTGCGCGAAGGCGAGCTCTGGTACGGCTATGCCGACATGCACAGCGGCAAGCGCACGAAAACGCAGTACGGCGCGCTGGATGCGTTCATGCCGGGCCTGCTTGCACTCGGCGGCGATCTCGATCGCGCGAAACGGCTGCAGGAGTCCGGCCTGAAAATGTGGCGGCTGCACGGCATCGAACCGGAAGCGATCGATTACCGGACGATGGACGTGACCGCGCCCGGTTATCCGTTGCGCCCGGAGATCGTGGAATCGGCCTATTACCTGCACCATTACACCGGCGATGCGCGTTATCGCGGCATGGGCAAGGAATTCTTCGAGGATCTGGTGCGCCACACGCGCACCGAGCATGGCTTCGCCGCGCTGAAGGATGTACGCAGCAAGGAGAAGAACGATTCGATGGAGAGCTTCCTCTTCGCCGAGACGTTCAAGTACTACTACCTGTTGTTCGCGCCGGCGTCGGCGTTGGATTTGGACAGCGTGGTGTTCAATACCGAAGCGCATCCGATCAAGCGGACCTGGTAACGGCCCGGCGGGAACGCCGCGGCCGCGTCGAACAGGGCCGCGCGCGCATCCGCGTGATGAAGTGGTCCCCGTGGCGCCGGCCACGGCGCAGACGCCGCCCGGCCCGCGTTGGTTGCAAAACGCGCGGTCGGCCCCAGATCAGGTTCGGGTTTTCACCGAAATCCGGGCCTGATCCCGGTATCGTCCGCGCATGCCACTGGCGCAATTCCATCCTGCCGTCGCCCGCTGGTTCGGGCGCGCGTTCCCCGCGCCCACGCCGGCGCAGGCGGCCGCGTGGCCGTCGATCCGTGCCGGCCGCAATACGCTGGTGGCCGCGCCCACCGGTTCGGGCAAGACGCTCACCGCGTTCCTGTCGGCGCTGGACGAACTGGTGCAGCGCGGGCTGCAACACGACGGGGCGCTGCCGGATGAAACCTCGGTCGTCTATGTGTCGCCGCTGAAGGCGCTGTCCAATGACATCCGGATCAACCTGGAAGCGCCGCTGGCCGGCATCCGCGAAGAACTGGTCGCGCTCGGCCTGCCGGACGTGGAGATCCGCACCGCCGTACGCACCGGCGACACGCCGGCCAGCGAGCGCGCCAGGAGTTTCCGCAAGCCACCGCATATCCTGGTGACCACGCCCGAATCGCTGTACGTGCTGCTGGGTTCCGCATCCGGCCGCACGATGCTGTCGAACGTGCGCACGGTGATCGTCGATGAAATCCACGCCGTCGCGGCGAGCAAGCGCGGCAGCCACCTGGCGCTCTCGCTCGAACGCCTGCAATCGCTGTGTGCACGGCCGCTAGTACGGGTGGGATTGTCGGCCACGCAGAAACCCATCGAGGCGGTGGCGCGCTTCCTGGTCGGCATGGACGATGCAGGCCAACCCCGTCCATGCGAAGTCGTCGATATCGGTTACGGGCGCGAGCGCGATCTGGCGCTGGAACTGCCGCCGACGCCGCTCGGCCCGGTGATGTCCAACGATCAGTGGGATCAGGTCTACGATCGGCTTGCCGAACTCGTGCGCGCGCATCGCACGACGCTGGTGTTCGTCAACACCCGGCGCATGGCCGAGCGCGCCGCGCGCCATCTCGGCGAGCGGATGGGCAAGGATGGGGTGGCCGCACACCACGGCAGCCTTGCGCGCGAGGCACGGCTGGACGCCGAACAGAAACTCAAGCGCGGGGATCTGAAAGTGCTGGTGGCGACCGCATCGCTGGAACTGGGCCTGGACATCGGCGACGTGGATCTGGTGTGCCAGCTCGGCACGCCGCGTTCCATCGCCACGTTCCTCCAACGCGCCGGGCGATCGGGTCATTCGGTGGGCGGCGTGCCGAAGGCGCGGCTGTTTCCGCAGTCGCGCGATGAACTGGTCGAATGCGCCGCGCTGCTGGATTGCGTGCGGCGCGGCGAACTCGATGCGCTGCGCATTCCGGTGGCGCCGCTGGACGTGCTGTCGCAGCAACTCGTCGCCGAAACCGCCAACCGCGAATGCGAAGAAGACGAGTTGTTCGCGCTGGTCCGGCGCGCCGCGCCGTTTGCGGGTTTGCGCCGCGAGGATTTCACCGCCGTGGTGAAGATGCTGGCCGAAGGCTTCAGCACGCGGCGTGGTCCGCGCGCCGGCTACGTGCATCGCGATGCGGTCCACCATCGCCTGCGCGAGCGAAAGGGCGCGCGCATGACGGCACTGATGTCCGGGGGCACGATCCCCGATACCGGCGATTACTCGGTCATCCTCGAGCCCGAGGCGCACGCGATCGGCACGGTCAACGAGGATTTCGCAGTCGAGAGCTTGTCCGGCGACGTGTTCCAGCTCGGCAATGCAAGCTATCGCATCCTGCGCGTCGAACCGGGCCGCGTGCGCGTGGAGGACGCCAAGGGCGCACCGCCCAACATTCCTTTCTGGCTGGGCGAAGCGCCGGGCCGCACCGATGAGTTGTCGCAGGGTGTTTCGCGCCTGCGTGAGCAGGTCGCCGGAGCGATCGGCCACGGCGGCGTCGAAGCCGCCGTGGATCAGCTGCGTGATCAGGCGGGACTGGGTGAGGAAGCCGCGCGACAGTTGGCCGACTACATCGCCAAGGCCATGGCCGCGCTCGGTGCGATACCGTCGCAGACGCGCATCATCCTCGAGCGCTTCTTCGATGAATCCGGCGGCACACAGTTGGTGATCCATTCCCCGTTCGGCAGCCGCCTCAATCGTGCCTGGGGACTGGCGCTGCGCAAGCGCTTCTGCCGCCAGTTCAATTTCGAACTGCAGGCGGCGGCGACGGAGGATGCGATCATCCTGTCGTTGTCGACCACCCACAGTTTTCCGCTGATGGAGGTGTCGCGCTACCTGCATTCGTCCTCGGCGCTCGACGTGCTGGTGCAGGCCTTGCTGGACGCGCCGCTGTTCGGCGTGCGCTGGCGCTGGAATGCCACGACCGCGCTGGCGTTGCCGCGCTTCGTCGGCGGGCGCAAGACCGCGCCGCAGTTGCAGCGGATGAAGTCCGAGGACCTGCTGGCGACGGTGTTCCCCGACCAGGTGGCGTGCCTGGAAAACATCGTCGGCGAGCGCGAGGTGCCGGATCATCCGCTGGTCGCGCAGACGCTGGAAGACTGCCTGCACGACGCGATGGATGCCGATGGCTGGCTCGACGTGCTGCGTGGAATCGAATCCGGGCGCATCGAAGTAATCGCGCGGGATCTGCCGCTGCCGTCGCCGCTGGCCGCCGAGGTGATCAATGCACGGCCGTATGCCTTCCTCGATGACGCACCCCTGGAGGAACGGCGCACGCAGGCGGTGCAGAACCGGCTGTATCGCGAGGCCGATTCGGCCGATGAACTCGGTACGCTGGATCCGGGCGCGATCGCGGCGGTGCGCGAGGAAGCCTGGCCGCAGCCGCGCAACGTGGATGAAATGCACGAGGCGCTGTGCAGTCTCGGCGCGCTGCCGGTGAGCGAGATCGTGGCGCAGCCGGCATGGCGCGGCTGGCTCGATGCGCTCGCGCACGACGGACGCGCGACCTGCATACAGGTCGATGCGCCGGAGCAAGTGCGGCAGTTGTGGGTGGCCGCCGAACAACTGCCGATGCTGCGCGCGATCTTCACCGCCGCATCGATCGAGCCGCTCATCGAAGCGCCCGAGGAATACGCGCAGGTCGAATGGTCGCGCGAAACCGCGCTGCGCGAACTGCTGCGCGCGCGGATGAGTGCGCTCGGGCCCACCCCCGCCGCTGCGCTGGCGGCCTCGCTCGGGCTGCCGTTGCCGGAAGTCGATATCGCGTTGCTTGCCCTGCAAAGCGAAGGCTATGTCATGCAGGGCCGCTTCAGCGCCGATGCAGGGCAGGAGGAATGGTGCGAGCGCCATCTGCTGGCGCGCATCCATCGCTACACGCTGCGGCAACTGCGCCGCGAGATCGAGCCGGTCGAGCCGCGCGAATTCCAGCGTTTCCTGTTCGATTGGCAGCACCTGGGCGACAGCGAGCGCGTCAGCGGGCCGGAAGCATTGGCGAGCGTGCTCGCGCAACTGGAAGGATTCGAAGCGCCTGCCGCGAGCTGGGAAGCGGATCTGCTGCCGGCGCGCGTGCGCGGGTATGCAATCCACTGGCTGGATGATCTCTGCATTGCCGGCCGCACCGTGTGGACGCGCCTGCGGCCGACGGTGGGCGAGGGCGGGCGCGGCAATGCATCGCTGCGGGCCACGCCGATCGTGTTGCTGCCCAGGCGTTCGGCGCCGGTGTGGAAGCGCCTGGCCGCCCCGGCCGAAGAGGGCGCCGCATTGAGTTCGCGTGCGCAGCGCGTGGTCGATTATCTGGATCGGCACGGCGCGTCGTTCTTCGACGAACTGGGCGATGGCGCGCATCTGCTGCGCACGGAACTGGAAGATGCGTTGACCGAACTGGTCACGCGCGGTCGGGTCACCTGCGACAGCTACAACGGCCTGCGCGCCCTGCTGGTGCCGCCGTCCAAGCGCGCGAATGCGGCGGCGCGCCGGCGTCGGCGTGCGCCGCTGTTCGGCATCCAGGATGCCGGGCGCTGGTCATTGGTGCGTCCGGCCGGCAACACTGGCTCATCCTCGCAGGATGAGGCGATCGAACTGATCGCGCGCACCCTGCTGCGGCGTTATGGCGTGGTGTGCTGGCGTCTGCTCGAACGTGAGGCCGCCTGGCTGCCGGCATGGCGCGAACTGGTGCGCGTCTATCATCGGCTGGAAGCCCGTGGCGAGATTCGCGGCGGGCGTTTCATCACCGGCATCGCGGGCGAACAGTTCGCGCTGCCCGAGGCGATCACCGCGATGCGCCAGGTGCGCCGGCGTGCGCATGATGGCGCGTGGGTGCGCGTGGCCTCGGTGGATCCGGCGAATCTGGCCGGCACGCTGCTGCCCGGCGAGAAAGTGCCACGTGTACCGGGCGCGCGCGTGCTGTACCGCGATGGCCTGCCGGTTGCAGCGCAGGTGTCCGGACAGGTGACCTGGTGGGCGGAACTGCGGGTGGACGAACAACAGGCCGCGCTGCGTGCCCTGAATGCGACGGACAACGGGCTGCCGGCTCCGCCGGTGCGCGCGGGGATTGTCGGCGACGGCAACACAGCGCTGCCGACGCATTGAATCGCGATCAGGGCGTGCGCTGGCCGGCGCGGGCGTACATGGAGATACGGATCATCATCGCTGACCGGATGACCGTCTGATCAGACATCGGCCAGTTCGCGCCCGTGCAGGACGTCGCGGCAACGGCGGCATTCGTCGATGATGGATTCGATCTGCGTGATCCGCAGCGGACAATGCGCCTGCTCGAAGGCGAACACGAGATCCACGTCGGCCAGGCGGGTCGATACGTAGAGCAGGTTTTCGGCGTGGTCCTGGTGAATCCGCGCCTGCGGATCCAGTTCATGCAGGGCCTGTTCGACGGCGCGGATCTCATGCTCGGTCAGTTGCAGACGGATCTGGTGGCGCATGGGATTCCGGCGTGGGCGTGCGGGTTGGGGCGGACTGGCGACCATCGCCAGAGAGAGAACGATGGCCGCCACGGAACACATCCGTTCGCCACCGCACGGGGAACCGCGCGGTGGCATGGCGGTTTACTTGGTCACGACCAGCTTGCCCTTCATCATCGAAGAGTGGCCGGGGAAGCTGCAGAAGAAGCTGTAGTCGCCGCCGGCGGTGAGCGCCTTGCCCGGCACGGTCAGCTTGGTCTTCTGGCCGCCGCCGACCAGCGTGCTGGAGGCGATGACGCGCGCGTCGCCCTTGGGCACGTAGTGGCCGGCCGCGCCGGCCTTGATGCCGGCACTGGAAATCCCGGCCACATCGGCGGTTCTGGCGATGACCACGTTGTGGCCCATCGTGGTGACCGGCAGCTTGCCGGTGTGCTCCAGCGTGATGGTCACGGTCGGGCAACTGGCCGAGACCGTCGCGGTGGCGAGGTCGTACTTCATCGCATCGTTGCCCTTCAGGGTGACCGAGCAATTGCCTGCAGCGTGCGCCATGCCGGCGGCACCGATCAGGGCCAGGGCAAGGGCGAGACGAAACTTCATTGGAGAACTCCGGAGTCAGTGAGCTGGGGAACCGTCCGCCGTTGTGATTCCACGCCGCCGAACGCCCGCGCACAGTACGTTCGGGCCCGCGGCCGGGCCTTGATCCGGATCAATTTCGTGACGGCGTTCAGACGTTAGCGTGTGCGCACTCACAGACACGGAACCGTGATGCGTTTTCCACCCAGTGAAGAAGAGGGCACGCCTCAGGGGCTGCACCTGTGTTCGGAGCAGGAGATCATCGCGCTGGTCGATCGCTTCTATGCGCGCGTGCGCCAGGACAGCCTGCTGGCGCCGTTGTTCGAGGCGCACGTCAAGGACTGGAACTGGCACCACGCGCATCTGGTCGCGTTCTGGTCCGCGCTGCTGCGCGGCACGCGACGCTTCCACGGTGCGCCGGTCTCGCGGCATCTGGAAATGCCCGGACTGAGCGAACCATTGTTCGTGCGTTGGCTGCAGTTGTTCCGCCAAACCACCGCGGACTGCGGCAATCCCGCGCTGCAGGCCGAGGCCGATGACGCGGCGCTGCGGATGGCCAACCATTTCTGGCAACGCTATCAGCGGCGATGGAACCCGAGCGCGGAGTTCCAGCCGATTCGCCCGGCAAAGGCCGAGTGATCAGCGATGCGGTTGCGCGGCCAGCAGATCCGGCAGCGGATCGCCGGCCACGGCCGCTTCGATCGCGGCATCGGCGCCTTCGATGTCCAGCCCGCGTTGGCGGTACCAGCGCTCGGTGTAGTAGCTGTGCGCGTAACGATCGCCGCTGTCGCACAGGATGGTGACGATTGAACCGCGCTGGCCGCGTGCGCGCATGCGCTGCGCCACCGCGAGCACCCCGACGAAACTGGTGCCGGTGGAACCGCCGACGCGTCGATCCAGCCGCCGGCTGATGTAGCGCATCGCCGCCAGGCTGAGCGGATCGGGCACCTTGAGCATGGCGTCCACGCACCCGGGAATGAAGCTGGCTTCCACGCGGGGACGGCCGATGCCCTCGATCAGCGAGCCGCAGCGGTGGCTCAGCGAATCATCGCGCTGCCCGACTAGGCAGCCGCGATAGTGGTCGAAGAACACCGAATGTTCCGGGTCCACGCACAGCACGCGCGTATCGTGCCGGCGATAGCGCACGTAGCGCGCGAGCGTGGCGCTGGTGCCGCCGGTGCCCGCGCCGCAGACGATCCACTCGGGCACCGGAAAGCGTTCCTGCGCCATCTGCCGGAAGATCGACTCGGCGATGTTGTTGTTGGCCCGCCAGTCGGTGGCGCGTTCGGCGTAGGTGAACTGGTCCATGAAATGACCGTCCAGCTCGCGCGCCAGCCGCGCCGATTCCTCGTTGATGGAAGCCGGATCCTCCACCAGATGACAGCGTCCGCCCTGGAACTCGATGGCGGCGATCTTCTCCGGCGAGGTGTGGGTCGGGATCACCGCGATGAAGGGCAGGCCCAGCAATCGCGCGAAGTACGCTTCGGACACCGCCGTCGAACCACTGGAAGCCTCGATCACGGGCATGCCTTCACGCAGCCAGCCGTTGGCCAGCGCATACAGGAACAGTGAGCGCGCCAGTCGATGCTTGAGGCTGCCGGTGGGATGGCTCGATTCGTCCTTCAGATATATGTCGATGCCCGGATAGGCGGGCAGCATCAGCGGAATCAGATGAGTGTCGGCGGAGCGATTGAAGTCCGCCTCGATCATCTGCATCGCGGCCGCCACCCATTGCCGGCGATTCATTGGGGCTTCGTGTTCAAAGGTCAGCGGCATGGACGTGATCATCATTCAGTGCAGGAGCGCGCGCCAGCGGCGCGGATGGCGTTTCCGGCTGCGGTGCATCCGCACGATAGTGCGTGCCGAGGCTCGATTCGCGCTGCAGCGCGGCGTGCAGCATGCGCTGGATCAGGCCGGCCTGCCAGGTGCCGGACAGCGCATCGTCTTCGGCGATCATCCGCTGCGCCGCAGCCAGTGTCTGGCCTTCACGCACCGGGCCCAGTGCGCGCGACGCGGCGACGCGCAGCCGGCGCAGCGCGTCCGGCGCGGCCGATGGCCCGCGTTCGACCCAGCGCTCCGGCCCCATGCCCGGCAGATAGAGCCGGTGATCGGCCAGCCGCCGGCCGAGATGGCGGCCGAATACCACGCCTTCCAGCAGACCGTTGCTCGGCAGGCGATCGGCCCCATGCGCGCCGTTGCAGGCGATCTCGCCGACCGCATACAGACCGTGCACGCGCGTGCGGCCCTCGATGTCGGTCGCCAGCCCGCCGACGTGGAAATGCGCCGCCGGCATCACCGGAATGCGTTCGCGCAGCGGGTCGATGCCATACGCGCGGCACAGCGCGTAGACGTTGGGGAAGCGCATCAGCCAGGCCTCGCGCAGATGCGTGGCGTCGAGCCAGGCGTGCCCGCCATCGCGTCGCGCCAGCCACACCGCGCGCGCCACGCGATCGCGCGTGGACGCATCGACCAGCGGAACGTCGCCGTCATGCAGCGGGCGATCCAGATCATCCACCAGCCGCGCGCCCGCGCCTCGCAGGGCCTCGCTGATCAGCGGCAGGGCGCCGTTGATCTTGATCGCCAGCGCGGTGGGATGGAACTGCATGAATTCCATGTCGCGCACCTGCGCGCCGGCCGCGAGCGCCAGCGCCGTGCCGTTGCCATCGGCGGTGGGCGGATTGGTGCTTTCAGCGAACAGGCCGGCGCAGCCGCCGGTGGCGAGGATGAGTTCGGCGCAGTCGTGTTCGTGCACGCCCTGCGCGTCACGCACGCGCACGCCCGCCACATGGCCATTGCGCAGCAGGATGCCTTCGAGGCTGGCGTTGACGTCCCACTCGATGTGTCCGGCGTTGTCCACCGCGCGCAGCAGCGCGAGCGTCAGCGCCGCGCCGCTCGTATCGCCGCCGGCATGCAGGATGCGCGCGCGGCGATGGCCGCCCTGCGATTCGAGCAGGAAGCGCGCGCCATCGTGGTCGAACGGAACGCCCTGCGCCTGCAGCCACCGGATCGCCGGCGCGGCGTTGTCCACCAGATGGCGGACGGCATCGTAGTCGTTGTGGTACGCGCCGGTGAGCACGGTGTCGTGCGCGTGCGCGGCCGGGGTGTCACCCGAGCCGATGGCCGCGGCGATGCCACCCTGCGCCAGCGCGGTACAGCCCGAGAGCATCGGCGGCGGACCCACCAGCCGCACCGGGCGCGGCGCGGCCGACAGCGCCACGCTCAGGCCGGCGATGCCGCACCCCACGATGACCAGCGGTGGCGTGCGCGATCTCATCGCGATGGTGCCCGCTGCGCGCTCCGCGTTCCGTGCATCCGCGCGCGCATCAGACCGTCCGCGAGAAGCGGCTCGGCCCTTCGGCCTGCGTCGTGGGCAGGTAGCGGTCGAAACACATCGCCACCACGCGCAGCAACATGCGGCCGCGTGGCGTTGCGCGCAACCCGCGTTCGGAAAGCTCGACCAGTCCATCGGCCTGCAACGGCAGCACGCGCTCCAGTGCCGGCGCGAAGTACTCGCTGAAGACGATGCCGTGCGCCTGTTCGATGGCCGCATAGTCGATGTATCCATGGCACATCAACTGCTGGATCACGTCGGCGCGCAGGCGATCGTCGGCGTCGAGCTGCATGCCGCGCCAGACGGGCAGGTGGTGCGCATCGATCGCGCGCTCCCACTCGGCGATGTCGCGCGGATTCTGGCTGAAGCTGGCGCCGATGTGGCTGATGGCGCTGACGCCGAAACCGATCAGGTCGCTGTCGGCATGCGTGGTGTAGCCCATGAAGTTGCGGTGCAGGTCACCGCGCGCCTGCGCCACCGCCAGTTCATCCCCGGGCAGGGCGAAGTGATCCATGCCGATGTAGACATAGCCAGCCTCGCTCAGTTTCTCGATCGCGCAACGCAGCAGTTCGAGCTTGAGTTCGGGCGAGGGCAGGTCTTCGGCATGGATGCGCTGCTGCGGACGGAACAGCGCCGGCAGGTGCGCGTAGCTGTACACGGCCAGGCGATCCGGACGCGCCTGCAGGGTGATGTCGAGCGTGCGCGCGAATCCGGCCAGCGATTGCCTGGGCAGGCCGTAGATCAGATCGACATTGACCGAACGCATGCCGTAATCGCGGCAGGCACGCAGGATCGCCAGGGTTTCGTCCACGCCTTGGACACGATTGACCGCCTCCTGCACATCGCGGTCGAAATCCTGCACGCCGAGACTGGCGCGGTTGAAGCCGGCGCGGGCCAGGCCAGCGACGTCATCGGGCGTGACGAAGCGCGGATCCAGTTCGATCGAGCAATCGAGCCGATCGCCCTGCGCGAATGAAAAATTCCCGCGCAGCGTATCGAGCAGGCCGGCGATCTGCGCGGGTGTCAGGAAGTTCGGCGTGCCGCCGCCGAGATGGACCTGCTCCACATGGCGATCGCGATCGAACAGTGGCGAGAGCATCGCCACCTCGCGCGTGAGCCGCTCCAGGTAGGTCGCGCCGCGCGCGTGATCGCGGGTGATGATGCGATTGCAGCCGCAATAGAAGCACGGGCTGGTGCAGAACGGGACGTGCACGTACAGCGACAGCGGGCGCGATGCACCGGCGTTGGTCGCCTGCGCGACCTGGCGCAGTTGCTCGGCGCGGAATTCCGGCGAGAACTGCGGTGCAGTCGGGTATGAGGTGTAGCGCGGCCCCGGCTTGTCATAGCGGCGGAGCAGTTCGGCATCGAACAGGGGGGAAAGAGCGGCCATGCGTGCAGGCTAGGCCGCAGGCGGCGCGGGCGCCTTGACTTCAATCAATCGCGCGCGCGCGCCGCGTGAAGACCGCGGGCATCGCGCGCCGCGGCCGCACGGTGGCGGACTCAACCGCGGTTCTGCTTTTCCTGTTCACGCACGCGGCGGCGGATGAAAACCGCTGTGGCAATGCCGATGGCGAACATCACCAGACTGCCGCCGATCGCCAGCCAGCCCACCGGTTCGAGGAAGATTTCACGCAGGATCGGATGCATGGTCGTGGCTCCTTGGAAGAAGTCCACAGCCTAGTCCTTGCGTGAAAGCCGGCATTGACTTCAATCAATCGGCCGGGCGGCCGTGATCACGGGCGGTAGTGGGTGGGCGGCGGCGTGCGGGAGGCGGCCATCGCGCCCGATGAAAACAGGCCTGCGCGCTGGCCGAGATCGACCAGGCGCGACCAGACATACGGTTGCAGATCGACCGGCGAAGCCTCGTACACGCTCGACCAGAGTTGATCGAGGAACTGCTGCGGATCGACGTGTGCCAGCCCGCGATCGAGACGTTCGCTGGCGGCGTTCAAGGCAACCCGGATTTCAGCCAAGGTGTCCATGCGTGGACTATAGCCACGCCATGTTCCGGTTGTGTGACACGCGCCTGCGTTCCAGCAAATAAGCCCGCGATATGCGGGCTCGTGCGTGGCGGGCGATGTGCAGGGCTGTTCAGCCGCTGCATCCACCACAGCAGACCGAGGGAACGCGCTCGATCGCATCCAGCGCCAGTGCGGCGCCCGCTTGGCTGAAAATCTGTCGGATTTCGAGCTCCAGCGCCACGGTGGAGACGCGCATCACACCGTCGGCGGCGCGCCAGTCCACCACGCTTGCCGGATCGATGGCCAGCAGCGCCTGTTCGATGGCCCCTGCGTCGATGTCGGCGTGGCCGGGTCGGATATTGAGTTCCATGGGGGGAGGTTCCGTAACGGGTTGCACGCCGTGCCCGGAGATAGAGAGCGGGCGCGACGTGCAACGTCAGCAGAAATCATCGCCGGACGTGGGCCCGTGGCGCACGTCCGGTGACGGTGCGGCCTTACTTGGTGACGACCAGCTTGCCCTTCATCATCGTGTGGTGGCCGGGGAAGCTGCAGTAGAAGGTGTAGTCGCCGCCGGCGGTGAGCTTCTTGCCGGGGAAGGTGACCGTGGTCTTCTGGCCGCCGCCGATCAGCTTGGTGGAGGCGATCACGCGCGCATCGTTCTGCGGAACGTAGTTGTTCGCCACGCCCGCCTTGATCGCGTCGCGGCCCACCGGATCGACGTCCTTGGTGGCCGAGATCACGACGTTGTGGCCCATCGCGGCGGCCGGCAGCTTGCCGGTGTGTTCCAGGTTGATGGTGATGGTCGCGCAGCTGGCCGACACGGTGGCGGTTTTCTGGTCGAACTGCATCGCATCGTTGCCCTTGAGCGTGATGGTGCAGTTGTTCGCGGCCTGGGCCATGCCGGAGCAGGCCAGCAGACCGAGGGCGAGCAGGGAAGCGTTGAGGATTTTCATCGTGTACTCCGTTGGGATCAGGTGGAACAGTATGGATCAGGGTTGCGGGGAAGGTGCCGCCAGTGCCTTGCGGATGGCAGCGAGAAACGTCGGATCCGGGATGGCGCCGGCGATTTCGGTACGCGCGAGCACGCGGCCCTGCGCGTCGACCAGCACCAGCGCGCTGGTGTGGTTGATGCTGCCGTCGCTGCGTGCACGGTAGCGGATATCCAGCACGCTGGCGATCGCGCGCACGTCGTTGACGGCGGGCGTGAGGAAGCGCCAGTCGGCGGGCGCGCGATAGCGCCTGGCGGTATCGCGCAAGGCCTGCGGCGTGTCGTTGGCCGGATCCAGGCTGATCATCGCCCAGGTCATGCGGTCGCGATCGGACTCGGGCAACTGCTTCTGCGTGGCCTTGGCGTTTTCCAGGATCAGCGGGCACATCATGTGGCAGCCGGTGTAGAACATCGACAGCACGGCCGGCTTGCCGCGCAGATCACGCCAGGCCATCGCCTTGCCCTGCGCGTCGGTGACCGTGGCCTGCACCTGGTAGATGGAATCGCCCGGCAGCGCCTGCGCGTGGGCGAATGGCGTCGCGCTGAAGAGCAGCGCGATCAGGATGAATTTCGATCGAAGCTTCATTGCGGGCTCCTTGCGCAGCGGAATCCGAGATTGGCCAGCGTGTTTCCCGCGCGCAGCGCGGAGAGGATCGAGAAGCGCTTGACCGTGCCGTACTGTTCGCGATCGCTGAAGGCCAGCGCGGTGGCGCCACAGAACTGCGAGCGATCGCCGTCCTCGTTGCCGCGACGATCATTGCCGGCCATCAGCGAACTGAAATCCTCGCTCCACTCCCAGTTCGAGCCGTGAAGCTGATAGATGCCATAGGCATTGGGCGGGGCGTCGCGGCCGGCTTCCATCGCGTGGGTCGTGCCGTCCTGAAGCTGCCGCATGCGCACGTGCATGTCCTGGCGTGCGTCGCGATGGGTGGCGTCGGCCGCACCGGCGTATTCCCATTCCAGGAACGTGGGCAGGCGCGCCTGCTGCGCGCGGCAGTAAGCATCGGCTGCGTACCACGTCACATGGGTGACCGGGGCGTCGGGATCGAGCGCGCCGCCGGGTGCATCGTCGCGTTGCCAGTTGGACAGGTAGCCCTTGCCCGACAGCAGCGCGGGCACCTGCTTGCGTTGCCATTGCGGGTTCGCCTGCACGAAGCGGGCGAACTGCGCGTTGCTCACCGGGCGCGCCATCAGCGAGAACGTCGGCACGTCCACCGACTCGCTGTCCTCGAACCGCACGCTGGATTTGAACCGGCCACCTTCCACGGTGACGTACTCCTGCGCGGCCGCCATCGTGGGCAGTGCGAGCAGCAACGACATCAGCAGGATCAGTGGCCGGTTCATGGTGAGCCTCTTGCGTATTGCGTGTTGCTTACTTCACCGAGGATTCCGATTCCGGATACTCGCGGTCGTGTTCCTGGTGGCTGTAGATCGCGTGGTTCTCGTCGCCGGTGACCTTCAGGATGCCCAGCGAGCCCTTGTGAAAGGTGCGGAAGATGCTGTGATCGACCAGCACGAAGTTGCCGGGCACGTCCGCCTTGAATTCCACGATGGCCGAACCGCCGGCCGGAATCAGCGTGGTCTGCACGTTTTCCTGGTACTTGCTGCCGCCTTCGGTGTAGACCTTGTCGAAGATCTCGCCGATGACGTGGAAGCTGGACACCAGGTTCGGGCCGCCGTTGCCGACGAAGATGCGGATCGTTTCACCGGCCTTGGCGGTCAACGCCTTGTCGCCGGTCATCGAGCCTTCCGCGCCGTTGAACACGACGTAGGTCGGATGCTCGTCGATCGCCTTCTCCAGGCTGAAGGGCTGCAGGCCCGGTTCGCCGTGCTTGCCTTCGGTGTAGAAGTCGCCCTGCACGACGTAGAACTCCTTGTCGACCTTGGGCAGGCCGTCCTTCGGCTCGACCAGGATCAGGCCGTACATGCCGTTGGCGATATGCATGCCGACCGGCGGCATCGCGCAGTGGTAGATGTACAGGCCCGGGTTGAGCGCCTTGAAGGTGAACTGCGTTTCATGGCCAGGCAGGGTGAAGGTGGCCTCGGCGCCGCCGCCCTGGCCGGTGACGGCGTGCAGGTCGATGTTGTGCGCCATGTGCGAGCCGTGCGCGTTCTTGAGCTTGAACTCGACCGTGTCGCCTTCGCGCACGCGGATGAAGCTGCCCGGCACCGAACCGCCGAAGGTCCAGAAGTTGTAGGTCACGCCGTCGGAGATCTGCATGTCCTTCTCGATCACTTCCAGATCGACCACGACCTTGGCCGGGGTCTTGCGCGTGATCGGCGGCGGCACCATCGGCGGCGCCGTCAGCACGGCCTGGATCGTTTCCATCGGCGCTTCGCTCTTGGCGCCCGGTGCTGCGAGGACATTGCCCGACGCCATCATGGCCAGGCCACACGCCAGCGCGCAGGAAAGCAGGGAATATGAGGTGCGTTTCATGACGCGGTACTTCCTTCGAATATGGCCTTGTGGCCGTTGCGATCACCGTAGGTCCGGCGCTCCGGGGGCGGCGTTGATTTGAATCAATCGCTGCGCCGTATGCGCATTGAAAACCGCCGAAAGTGCGGATGACTTGATCCGCGTCAAGCAGCGGGGGGGATGCGACAACGTGCCGCAGGTGGACGCATGTCCAGGCTCGCAGAATGGATTCACTGATATGGAGAGCGAGATGAAGAAACAACCCCTTGTGATCGCACTGGCCGTGGCGATGGCCAGCCCGATGTGCGCGGCCTGGGCCGCCGACGAAGACCAGGACCACGCGGGGCATGCACTGCATGCGGCCGCGCCCGCCGAGAGCGTCGCGCAGATCGAAGGCGTGGTCGTACTCGGTGTCGCGCCGAGCCAGTCCAACACCTTCGTCACCGATCCGAAACTGCCGCGGCAGCCGGTGCCGGCCAGCGATGGCGCGGACTATCTGAAGACGATTCCCGGATTTTCCCTGGTGCGCAGCGGTGGCACCAATGGCGATCCGGTGCTGCGCGGGATGTTCGGCTCGCGCCTGAACCTGCTGACCAATGACGGCGCGATGAGCGGCGCCTGTCCTTCACGCATGGACAATGCGATGTCCTACATCTCGCCAGAGACCTACGATCGCCTGACGGTCATCAAGGGGCCGCAGAGTGTGCTGTGGGGGGGTGGCGCCTCCGCGGGCACGGTGCGCTTCGAACGCGAGATTCCATATTTCGATCGCCCCGGCGTGCGCATCAATGCGAGCGCGCTGGCCGGTGGAAACAACCGCAACGATCAAGTGCTCGATCTGAGCGCGGGTACGCCGGCCGGTTACGCGCGCGTCACCGCCAATCGTTCCGAGGCCGATGACTATCGCGACGGCAACGGCGATACCGTGCCCAGCGCCTGGTACAAGTGGAACGCCGACGCGGCGCTGGGCTGGACGCCCGATGCGGACACGGTGCTGGAACTGAGCGCGGGCACCGGGGATGCATGGGCACGCTATGCCGGTCGCGGCATGGATGGCAGCCAGTTCAAGCGCGACAGCGTCGGTTTGCGCTTCGAGAAGAAGAACATCGGCGGCGTGTTCGATGCGATCGTCGCCAACGTCTATCACAACGATGTCGATCACGTGATGGACAACTACACGCTGCGCGAACCGGACATGACCAGCAGCATGCCGATGCCGATGGCGAGCAACGTCCGCCACATCACCCGTGGCGGTCGCGTCGCCGGCACCTGGCAGCATGACAAGTGGGAAGTGACCGCCGGTTTCGACGTGCGCCGCAGCCGTCACAGCCAGCGCAGCGCGATGGGACGCGGAACCTACCAGCAGAAGCCGTGGACCGTGGATGCGAAGTTTGGCAACGCCGGCGTATTCGCCGAATCGCACTGGCACCTGACCGGCAAGCATCATGTGATGAGCGGCCTGCGCATCGATCGCGCCGAAGCCGAGGACGTGCGGGTCAGCACCGGCGGCATGATGCCGATGCCCAATCCCACGCGCGGCGTGACGCGCAACGAAACACTCCCGAGCGCCTTCGTTCGCTACGAGTACGACATGGCCGGGCGCTGGGGTGCGTACGCGGGCCTGGGCCACACGCAGCGCATGCCCGACTACTGGGAACTGTTCTCGCCGAAGATGGGCCCGGCCGGCTCGGTCAATGCATTCGCCGGCGTGCAGCCCGAACGCACCACCCAACTCGACGTGGGCATGCAGTACCGCGGCGCGAAGATCAATGCGTGGGCGTCGTTGTACATCGGGCGCATGCAGGACTACATCGCGTTCGACTATTACGCGGGCGGCATGGGCGCAACCACGCGCGCACGCAACCTCGATGCCGATATCCACGGCGGTGAAGCGGGCATCGAATGGCGTCCGGCCGAGGCATGGAAGCTCGGTGGCGTCATTGCCTATGCCTGGGGCGAAGCACGCGACAGCGGCCAGCCGCTGCCGCAGATGCCGCCGCTGGAGGCGCGTTTCAACGCCAGCTACGAAGGCGAGCGCTGGAGCGCCGGTGCGCTGCTGCGCGTGGTCGATGCGCAGACGCGCGTCAACACGGGGCAGGGCAACGTGGTCGGGCGTGATCTTGGCCCGTCGCCGGGTTTCGCGGTCTTTTCGATCAACGCCGGCTACCGCATCGACGATCGCCTGAGCGTGACCGCAGGCATCGACAATCTGTTCGACCGCGCCTACAGCGAACACCTGAACCTGGCCGGCAACAGCGCCTTCGGCTATCCGGCCGATCCCGTGCGCATCAACGAGCCCGGCCGCACGGCGTGGCTGAAGCTCAACTTCAGCTACTGAGCTCGCCTGCAATGCCCCGATGCAACACATCCAAGAAGAAAAGGAGCACCCATGAATGCAATTCTCCGCGGCTGGCCCCTGCTGGCCTGTGCTTTGGCCGTCACCGGCGCGCAGGCCGCCACGCCTGACGCGAACAGCGGCGCACTCAGCATGAGCGCGCGCTACCGGCATGAAAGCGTCGATCAGGACAACGCGCTGCGCAGCGCGCAAGCCGATACGCTGCGCCTGCGCCTGGGCTACCGCACGCCGGTCTGGCACGGCTTCAGCGCACTGGCCGAGGCCGATTACGTCGGCCATCTGGATTCAACGCATTACAACAGCACGCGCAACGGTTCGATCCACCGCAGCGTCATCGCCGATCCGGACGGCGCCGAGATCAACCAGGCACTGCTGCGCTTTGCGACCAAGCAGGGCAGCGTGCAAGCCGGACGGCAGCGGATCACCTTCGACAACCAGCGCTTCATCGGCGCGGTGGCGTGGCGGCAGAACGAACAGACCTTCGACGGCGGCTGGCTGCAATGGACGCCGGGTGATCGCTTCGTGCTGGATTACGTGTACATCGACAACGTCAACACGGTGTTCGGTCCGGATGCGCCGTACCCGGCCAGCACCACGACGGTCGGCAACATCCATGGCGACAGCCATCTGTTGCGCGGGCAGGTCAGGATCGCACCGGCGCTGACGCTGGTCGGCTACCAGTACCGTCTGGACATGGACAACATCGCGGTGGCCGCCGGTGCACCGCTCGGCACGTTGTCCAGCAAGACCAGCGGCCTGCGCGCGACCGGACAGGCCAAGGGCTTTTCCTATGCCGCCGAATACGCGCGGCAGAGCGAACTCGATGGCAACCCGTGGCAACTGGACAGCCGTTATTCGCTGCTCGAACTCGGATACAGCCACGCATGGCTGCAGGCGAAGATCGGACAGGAACGCCTCGGCGCCGGCACGGGCGTCGGCAATCGCGCGTTCCAGACACCGCTGGCGACCAAGCACATCTTCCAGGGGTGGGCGGACCTGTTCCTCACCACGCCGGCCGATGGCCTGCGCGATCGCTATGCCGGCATCACCGCCAAGGGCGGCGGCCAGTGGCAGGCGTGGTATCACGACTTCCACGATGATCGCAGCGGCGCACGTTTCGGCCGCGAACTGGATCTGTCCTATGGTCGCGCGATTCCCGGTGTGAAGGGACTGGATGGCCTGATCAAGCTCGCACGCTATCGCAGCGCCGATGCGCGCACCGTCGATACCGACAAGCTGTGGCTGCAACTGGACTACCGCTACTGAGTCATCGGGTGACCGCGTTCACTTGACGTGGATCAAGGAGGGCCGCCAGGGGGCTGCGCAGAATGCCAGTCCCCCGGCGCGAGTGCTTACGCGGCATGTCCTACCACGATCTGCGCGGATTCCTGCAACATCTGGCGGCACACGCCCAACTGCTGGAAATCGATGCGCGCATCGAGCCGGAGCTGGAAAGCACCGCACTGAGCCTGCGCGCGCTCCGCGCCGATGGCCCGGCGCTGCTGATGAACAACAACGGCTCGGCGCACCCGCTGCTGGGCAACCTGTTCGGACATCGACGCCGCATCCAGCTTGCCCTGGCCGATCGCCCACTCAGCTCGCTGCGCGAGCTGGGTGAACTGCTGGCCTCGCTGAAGGACCCGCGCTGGCCGACCAGCCTGCGCGGCGCACTGGCGAACTGGCCCGAACTCGCGCAACTGGCGCACGTCGCGCCACGCCGTGTCGAACACGCCGAATTCAACGAGCATGTGTTGCAGGGCGAGGAAATCGATCTGGGCCGTCTGCCGATCCAGCGCTGCTGGCCCGAGGATATCGATCGCCTGATCACCTTCGGCCTGGTGATCACGCGCGGCACGCGCCAGCAGCGGCAGAACGTGGCGATCTACCGGCAGCAGGTCATCGGCCGCAACCGCGTGATCATGCGCTGGCTGCCGCATCGCGGCGGCGCGCTCGACTTCGCCAGTTGGCAGTCCGCGCATCCGGACGAACCCTTCCCGGTCCTCGTGGCGATCGGCGCGGACCCGGCGACGTTGCTGGCGGCAGTCGCGCCCGTGCCCGATACGCTGTCCGAATACGAGTTCGCGGGGCTGCTCCGCGCCGCGCGCACGCGTGTCTGGCACAGCGAGCTGACCGGGCTGGAAGCGCCGGCGAGCGCGGAGATCCTGCTCGAAGGCTTCATCCGTCCGGGCGATGTGGCACTGGAAGGGCCCTTCGGCGATCACACCGGCTACTACAACACGCAGGCGCCATTCCCGGTGTTCACCATCGAGCGCATGCGACTGCGCGGCGACGCGATCTATCACGGCAGCTACATGGGCCGCGCGCCATTCGACGAGCCGTCGGTGCTGGCGATGGCGCTCAACGACGTGTTCGTGCCGATCCTGTGCAAGGTGTTTCCGGAAATCGTGGATTTCTATCTGCCGCCGGAAGCCTGTTCGTATCGCATCGCGGTGGTCAGCATCCGCAAGCAGTACGCCGGCCACGCACGCCGCGTGATGATGGGCATCTGGTCGTACCTGCGCCAGTTCACCTACACCAAGTTCGTGATCGTCACCGACGAGGACATCGACGTGCGCGACTGGTCGCAGGTGATCTGGGCGATCTCCACGCGCGTGGATCCGGCGCGCGACAGTCTGCTGGTGGAGAACACGCCGATCGACTACCTCGATTTCGCCACGCCGGTCTCGGGACTGGGCTCCAAGCTCGGTCTGGACGCCACGCGCAAATGGGCCGGGGAAAGCGATCGCGAATGGGGCCGGCCGATCACGCTGGATCCCGCGGTCGAGGAGCGCATGGACACGCTGTGGACCCGCATCTGCCGTTCCTACGAAGCCGCTAACCAGTCCTGACGGACGCCAAGATCCGGAGGTCGTGATGCAACTGGTGTGTCCTGCTGGCAACCTGCCGGCTCTGAAAACCGCGATCGATGCGGGCGCCGATGCGGTCTATGCCGGCTTTCGCGATCAGACCAACGCACGCGCGTTTCCCGGCCTGAACTTCAGCGATGAAGAACTCGGCGAAGGGATCGCCTACGCGCGTGCGCGCGGCCGCCAGGTGTATCTGGCGCTCAATACGTATCCGGACAGCGCGTCGCTGCCGATCTGGCAACGGGCGGTGGATCACGCGGCCGCGCTCGGCGCCGATGCCATCATTGCGGCCGAGGCGGCGGTGCTCGATTACGCCTGCCGCACGTATCCGCGTTTGCCGCGCCACCTCTCCGTGCAGGGCTCGGCGACCACGGCGCCCGCGCTGCGCTATGCGCACGAACGCTTCGGCATCGCGCGCGCCGTGCTGCCGCGCGTGCTGTCCGTGCAGCAGGTGGAGCGCCTGTGCCAGACCTCGCCGGTGCCGCTGGAAGTGTTCGCCTTCGGCAGCCTGTGCATCATGGTGGAAGGCCGCTGCCAGTTGTCGAGCTACGTCACCGGCGTCTCGCCGAACCGGCATGGCGTGTGCTCGCCGGCTTCATTCGTGCGCTGGGAGGAACACGCCGACGATCAGCGCAGCGTGCGCCTGAACGGCGTGCTGATCGATCGCTTCCAGCCCGATGAACCGGCGGGCTATCCGACCGTATGCAAGGGCCGTTATCGCGTCGGCCAAGACATCTTCCACGCGCTGGAAGAACCGACCAGTCTCAACACGCTGTCACTGCTGCCGCGCCTGGCGCAGGCGGGCGTGGTGGCCTTCAAGATCGAAGGGCGCCAGCGCGGCGCGGCCTACGTGGGCAGCGTGACCCGCACCTGGCGCGCGGCGATCGACGCCTGGCGCGCCTCCCCGGAATGGCAGCCACGAGCGGAGTGGGAGAAGGCGCTCGCCGCGCATGCCGAAGGACAACAGACCACGCTGGGAGCCTATCACCGTGCCTGGCATTGAACCGATGAAGCTGAGCCTGGGGCCGCTGCAGTACTTCTGGCCGCGCGAACGCGTGCTCGCGTTCTATCGGCAGGCGATCGACTGGCCGCTGGACATCCTCTACCTTGGCGAGACCGTGTGCAGCAAGCGCCGCGAACTGCGCACGCGCGACTGGCTGGAACTGGCCGTGGAGCTGGCCGCCTGCGGCAAGGAGATCGTGCTGTCATCGCTCGCGCTGATCGAGGCCGAATCCGAACTCGGCAGCGTGGTTCGGCTCGCCGAGAACGGCCGCTTCCTGATCGAAGCCAATGATCTGTCGGCCGTGCAGTTGTGTCGTGAGCGCACGCTGCCGTTCGTCGCCGGCCCCAGCCTCAACGTCTACAACCATGTGACGCTCGGGCTGCTGATCGAAGACGGCCTGCGGCGCTGGGTGCCGGGCGTGGAGCAGGGCAGGGAACTTCTGTCTGCGATCCGCGCGGGCCTGATCGCCGATGGCCGCGCGATGCCGGAACTGGAAGTGCAGGCGTGGGGGCGGCTGCCACTGGCGTATTCGGCGCGCTGTTTCACCGCGCGTGCACTGGATCTGCCCAAGGACAATTGTGGCTTCCGCTGCATTGACTATCCCGATGGCCTGCGCCTGTCCACGCGCGAGGATGAATCCTTCATGGTCATCAACGGCATCCAGATCCAGGGCGCGGAGATCATCGATCTGGGGCCGGAGCGGGATGAGTTGATCGCGTGCGGCGTCGACATCCTGCGCCTGTCTCCGCAGGCCGAGGAGATGCCGGCGATCGTCGATCACTTCCATCGCATGCTGCGCTCGCCGGTCCCGCCGCCCAGGATCGGCGCGCGCAATGGGTATTGGCATGGGCAACCGGGGAAGGCGTCGCTGGCGGCAGCCGGCGCATTGCGCGGCGAGACTTGAACCCGCACGCGCGGCTGGCCAGGCAGGCTTCGAACGCGCCGTGGCCATCGCGATGTCGCGGCTCGTATTGAACGGGCGCAGGTCTGAGCAACGGCCGCGGCGAAGACGATAGGGCATGTCATTCGCTTGAGCGCCGGACGCAGCAACCGATCAGGCCAACAGGCGACATGCCGCGATGGCGGCAGCGGATCCGATGGCGCGGTCAGCTCACCGCATCGCTGCGGAAATGCGCGCCCAGGCTGAGGCGGCGTTGCTGCGCGGCGGCGAGCATGCGCAGCACCAGTCCGGCCTGCCAGGTGCGCGCGAGCGCCCGATCCTCGCCGATGGACTGCTCGGCCGCGCGCATCGAATCCGCGTTGCGGACCGGTCCGAGTGCGTGCCAGGCAACAGCGCGCAATGCATTCAACTGCGCGTCGTCTGCGCTGCGTCCGCGTTCGACTTGTCGGCTCGAACCCTGCGCGGCGCGGCGTCGTACATGCGCCAATGCGCGCCCCAGGCGACGCCCGTAGACCACGCCTTCCAGCAGCGAATTGCTGGCCAGTCGATTGGCGCCATGCACGCCATTGCAGGCGGCTTCGCCCACTGCGTGCAAGCCGGACACGCAGGTATGCCCGTCGAGATCCACCGCGATGCCACCCATGTGGAAATGCGCCGCCGGCGTGACGGGAATGCGTTGCAAGCGAGGATCGATGCCATGTCGCCGGCAGATGCCGTAGACCGTCGGAAACTGCGTCCAGTCCTTCTGCAGATGGGTGGCGTCCAGCCATACGCGCTGGCCGCTCTGCTGCACCTCCCACACGCGCCGCGCGACCCGATCGCGCGGAGCCAGATCGCCCAGCGGATGCAGGCCTTCCATCAGCGCGTGCCCTTCGTCGTCATACAGGCGTGCACCGGCACCGCGCAGCGCTTCGGTGATCAGCGGCAGCGCCCCCTGCACCGGCACCTGCAACGCGGTGGGATGAAACTGCATGAACTCGATGTCGCGCGCGGCCGCACCCGCCGCCAGCGCCAGCGCAAGACCGTTGCCGTCGGCGCCGGAGGGATTGGTGCTGGCGGCGAACAATGCGCCGCAGCCGCCGGTCGCCAGTACGACATCGTCGCAATCGACGTCCTCGATCTGGGCGTCCTCGCTGCGCAGGCGCACGCCGCGGATGCCGTTGTCGTCCACGTGCAGCGCGTGGAGCTGCCAGGGCGCATGCAGGCGGATGTGCGGGGCCTGCTGGGCCACGCGCAGCAATGCCGCCAGCAGTGATGCACCGCTGGCATCGCCACCGGCGTGCACGACACGATGGCGGTGGTGCCCGCCTTCGCGCGCGAGCAGGAAATCCATGCCCTGCAGGTCGAACGGCACGCCCTGCAATTGCAGCCAGCGAACCGCGAGCGGAGCGTGTTCGACCAGATAGTGCACGGCGTCGTAGTCGTTGTGGCACGCGCCGGCGACGAGCGTGTCCTGTGCATGATCGGCCGGGCTGTCGCCCGCGCCGAGTGCCGCGGCGATCCCGCCCTGCGCCAGCGCGGTGCACGCGCCGGTGCCGGGCGGCGCGCGTCCGATCAGCAACACCGGGCGCGGCGCCGCCGACAGCGCGACCGCCAGCCCGGCCACGCCGCAACCGACGATCACCAACGGGCGTTCGCCGTCCCTCATGCGCGATCCTGGCGGCCGACGGCGAGCATGCGTTCCAGCGCGGCGCGGGCGCGTTCCGCGATCTCGGCCGGCACGTGCACTTCATGCCGCAGTTCACTCAGGCAGGCATGGATGTTGGGCAAGGTGATCCGCTTCATGTGCGGGCACAGATTGCAGGGTTTGATGAACTCGATCGCAGGAAAGCGTGAGCGCAGGTTGTCGGCCATCGAGCATTCGGTGATCAACGCCACGCGCTGCGGTCGTTCGCGTTCCAGCCACGCGCCCATCGCGGTGGTCGAGCCGACGAAGTCCGCCTCGTCCTGCACCTCGGGCGGGCACTCCGGGTGCGCCACGACGCGCGCGTCGAACTGTTCGCGTACGTGCCGGGCCTGGCTGCGGGTGAACTTCTCGTGCACTTCGCAACGGCCATCCCACAGGATCAGTTCCACGCCGGTCTGCTCGGCCACGTGTCGGCCGAGAAATGCGTCGGGCAGGAAGATCACCTTGTCCGCGCCCATGGCTTCCACCACCTGCACGGCATTGGCCGACGTGCAGCAGGCATCGGATTCGGCCTTCACTTCCGCGCTCGTGTTGACGTAGGTGACCACCGGCGCGCCCGGGTGCGCGGCGCGCAGCCGACGCACGTCTTCGGCCGTGATCGAACTGGCCAGCGAGCAGCCGGCTTCCGGATCGGGAATCAGCACGCGGCGATCCGGCGCGAGGATCTTCGCCGTCTCGGCCATGAAGTGGACGCCGCAGAGCACGATCGTTTCCGCGTCGCAGCGGGCGGCGGCCTGCGCGAGCGCCAGCGAATCGCCGGTGACGTCGGCCACGCCGTGGAAGATCTCGGGCGATTGATAGCTGTGCGCCATGATCACCGCGCCGCGCTCGCGCTTGAGCGTCTGGATGGCATCGATCCACGGCAGGTGCAGCGGCCATTCCAGGCACGGCACGGTATCGCCGATACGCGCGGTGACATCGGCGTAGCGCTGTTCGAGTTCCTCGCTCCAGCGTGGCAGCGTCGCGGCGGGGCTCATGCCTGCGCCCCCGTGCGGGCACGATGGCTGTCGCGCGCGTCGCGCAGCAGCCGGCTGCCGCGATGCAGCAGGATCCGCGATGCAAGCGGCAGGCTTTCCCACGGCAGGCGGTCGAGCAGATTGCGCAGGGTCAGGCCAAGTTCGGTGTCGCCGGTGAGCTTGAGGCGGCGCTGGAAGAACAGGGTGTCGGCATCTTCCTGGCGGCTGGCGAGCAACAGCAGATCGGTCGCGCTCCCGGACACGGTAGCTTCCGGCTCACCCTGCGAGAGCTGCACGCGGCCATCGCGCAGTTCCAGCGTCCACTGGAGATCGAGATCATCCACGCGAATGCCCAGTTGCCGTCCAGCGATGGGTTGCAATGCGCGGCGCGCTTCGGGTGCGGCGGTGGCCGAGGACAAGGCGCCCAGCAGCGCGGCGGTCTGCCACGGCCGCGGAACCACTTTCAGCACACTCCGCCAGCGTCGCGGCGGCGGCAGGATGCGCAGGGCGAAAGCGCGGAACGGAGCAGAAGTTGCGGCTGTCATCGTGGGGCCTGACGGGGAGGGATGATGGAATGGGGCCATGGTCTGTTGGCGATGCGCTTCGCTGATCAGCAGATCCATCAGTCGATCGGCGCTGTCCGGCGCGAGGCCGCTGCGGCGCGCCAGCCGCGTCGCGCGGCCGCGGACCTGTTGTTCGCGGGGCGCGTCATGCATCGGTGCGCTGGTGCCCCGCTTGATCCGGCCGGCGATGCCGGCAAGCCGCTGGCGCGCGGCCAGCAACACGACGAGGGCGTCGTCGAGATGATCGATGGCGGCGCGGGTTCGCCGCAGCGCCCAGCGACTCAGCACGACCATGATTCAGCGCGCATCCTGCGCGCGCGCGCGGGTGGTCGCCATCTGGAATGGAGGCATCACGAAGCGGCCGGAACGGAGGGAAGCTGATACTAGTCAGCGCCCGCGGCGTCGCCATTGACCCAGATCAAGCCGGAGGTGGCGGCGATGACGGCGGCTGGAAGCGCCGCACTTCACGCCAGCAGCGCAGCACCGCGAACAGCGTGAGCGCGTAGGCCATCGCCAACGCCGTACCGGCCGCGCGCGCCAGTTCCGGTAGCCAGGACGACGCCACCAGCAGCAGGCCGGCAGCCAGATGCAGCCCCCAGAGCCGGTGTTTGGCCGATTCGGCGAACAGCCGGTCCACGCCGGGCACCCGCACGCCGCGTGGATGACGCCGGCGCAATTCGATCCACGCCAGGAAGGAAACGATCTCCAGCAGCATGCCGATCACGAACCACGGCAATGCGAGGGCCAGTGCCAGCACGCCCGCAGGATTGACGGCGGCGCTTCCCGAAAGCGGCGAAAGTGCCACGATCGTCGCCATCGTGAGCGCCGCCGCGGCGCTGGCCCAGAAGCGGCGCAGGGTCGGATTGCGGGGGCGCGGGGCGCGGGCCTGCAGCCATGCCACCGCCACGCACAGCGCCAGCACGGGGAGTGCGAGCGTCAGCCGGAGCGCGTCCGCATCGGGTCGCCAGGTTGCATGCGCGGTCGCCAACAAGGCGCCGATCGCCAGCACCCACCAGATCGGCAGCGACCGTGCACCGGGCGCGCGCGCGCCCTGCAGCATCGGCAGGGTGATGCTGCCGACCGATACGAGCAGTCCCAGCCCCCAGCCCACTACGCCGACGTCGGCGTGCAGGTTGGCGAGGCGATCGAGTGCGGCGCCGGAATGGCCCGTCAGCACGGCCAGCAGGCGGCCGCCGAGCAACCACGTCATCAGCAGGCATGCGAGCGCGAGCGCGATGCCGACGCGCGTGGCGCGCACGCCACTGCCACGCAGCAACGCCAGCCACCCCTGAGCGATGATTGCCAGCAGCGCCAGCCCAAGCAGTCCGCTCGCCGCGACCGCCAGCGGCGCCGACGGATGCAGGAAGCATGCAAGCAGCAGAATGAGGCCGAGATTCAGCAGCACGTGCACGATCACGGCCGAACCGGCCAGCCGCAGCGGACTTCCGGCCGCGACCGGCAGGAACTGATACAGGCTGCCGATCATGGCATTGCCGAGCATGCCCAGCGCGAACATGTGCACCAGCGCCACGGTGGCCGGATGCCATCGCGACGCGAACAGGGCATCGCCATGCCCGATCACCCAGGCGCCACTGAGCGTGCCCCAGATCAGCGAGGCAATCAGGAAGCGCAGTGGATGCGAGGGCGGCGGCGCCTGCGCGAACGCCAGACCGCTCATGCGGCGCGCGGCGGTTCCAGCGCGGCGCGGTCGTCGCCGTGGCAGATGGCGATGCACGCCTCGCCGGCCGGCAGGTCGTACACGCGATAGGCGTAGCCCCAGGTATCGAGCATCGACATCAGCGGCAGTGGACGAAACGGCGTCAGCGCGACGAGCCGGCGGCCGTTGCCGAGTTCCTGCAGCGAATCGATGATGCGCTGCATCGGTTCCGGCGGCGCGAGGTCGCGCAGATCGAGCTGCAGCAGGCTCATGATTCGGCCACCTCCGCAACGTCGCCGCAACGCGTGGACTGGCCGGCGGCGTCGAGCGATTCGCACACCCAGCCGGTGCATGGGCAGGCGAGGTCGGGCATGTCGGGCATTTCGTTCATGCGGCACTCCTTCAGAAGAAGTTGAGCAGTCCGGCGGGGTCGTGGCTGCGGGCGATGCCGTAGATCTGCGCGAAGCAGAGCAGTGCGGCCATGTAGAGCACGACGCGCGAAGCACCGCGCGCCGACGCACGGAACGCCAGCATTCCGCAGATGACGTAGGCGATGATGAAAGCCACCTTCGCCAGCAGCCAGCCATTGGCGAACATGCCGCGCGGCAGGATCGTCAGCAGCATCATCGCGCCGGTCAGCAGTACGGTGTCGATCGTGTAGGACAGATAGCGCACCACAGCCGCGCGCGGCCAGCGCATGCCGGCCAGCAGCGCCAGACCGCGCAGCGCGAACAGCGTGCCGCTTATCAGTGCGGCGCTGAGGTGGACCAGCTTGATGTCGGGGTAGAAGACGATCATGGCTTCACCCTGGACGCCCATCGGCGCGCGGACTGAGATAGATCCAGCCCAGACGTGCGACCCACGGCAGCAACGCGACGAGCCAGCCGAGTGCGGCCACCGCCTGCCATGCCATCGAGTCCGGGGCGAGCTCTGCGCTCACGCGCACGATGGCGACCCATTGCAGCGCGATGAAGGCGAACCACGCGACCTTCGGCATCACCAGCGATCGGCCGGAATGGCCCTGCGTCACCCGGGTCACCATCGCCACCAGCACGCTGCCGAAGAAGCCGATGAACATCGCGTGCATCGGCGCGCGGCCCAGCACGAAGGCATCGGTCAGGAGATAGATCACGCTCTGCGTCGCATAGAGCAGGAAGGTAATCGGCATCCACACCACGCCGAAGAACAGCACCGAGAGCAGCCCGGGCATGCGGCCGCGCGGCCACCATTTCCACAGCGCGTACGCAGTCAGTCCGAGCAGCACCGCATCGGGCAGCCACAGCCACGGATAGGCATGCAGCAGTTCCAGCGCCAGGTGCACGATCGCGAACGCCCACACCGCGCCCAGCCAACCCATCGGCCGCCATGCCTTGTAGCCCGGCACCACGTTGGCGGCGAAGAACGGAAACATGCGATGCGCCACGGTGAGGTAGATCGGCAGCAGCAGCGCGATCCCACCGATCTTGATGCTGGCGAAGGCGAAGAACGCATTGCCGCCCAGCGCGAAGACGGCAAACATCAGCAGCCCGGCGTAGCCGAACGCCAGCGCCGCGAAGCACGAGCGCGCATGCCAGGTGCTGGCCTTGTCCTGCATGAGCAGGCGGCCAAGCAGCCACAGTCCCGCACTCCATCCGGCCACCGCCATCCACAGTCCCACAGTGAACGCCGCTTCCCAGCCCAGCGTCGACAGCAGGATCGCCAGTTGTCCGCCCATCAGGCCCGCGCCCACCGGCACGTAACGCCAGCGCGGCAATTCGGCCAGTCCCATCCAGCGGGGGAATACCGTCAACAGGAAGCCGAAGATGAAACTCGGCAACACCAGATACTGCATGACGAATGCGTGCAGCCAACCGGCGTAGACAGGGGTTTCGGGCAGGTGCCACAGCCCCCAACGATTGCCGGCCAGCCATGCCGCCCACCACAGCATCGCCAGCAGCAGGTTGCTGGCGCCGATGAAGAACAGCAGCCGGTGCGGCGCCTGCACGAGTTGGCCGAACGAGGGCCGCATCGGCGGGGATGAGGTGCGCGGGGAAATGGGAATGGGTCGCATGGGCGCAGTCTGGAATGCACTCAGCGGGGTGTCCTTGACCTGGATCAGACGTGTCCCATTCTGGCCGTCCATGCCCCGCCGCAATCTCGTGCGCAAGGATGACGTGGATCAATGCGCGTGTGGCGCAGCGACCTCATGCTCGCGACCACTGATCAAACAGAGGCGGACAATATGGGCGGTTTGAGCATCTGGCACTGGATCATCGTGCTGGCCGTGGTGCTGCTGATTTTCGGTACCAAGCGCCTGAGAAACGTGGGCCAGGATCTCGGCGAAGCGATCAAAGGCTTCAAGCAGGGCCTGCGCGAGGACGATGCCGCCGCGCGCGTGCGTGACGAGCGCGACCGTTGAGGCATGCAGGCGGACGTTCTAGGGACTGATCGACTGACGATCGTGTCGCCCGATCCCGGCCCGGGTTCGGGCCGGTTGAGCTGGGCGTCTCGACCGCACGGCACGATGGATACGTCTGCGTGACCGTGCGGTGCGGTCTACCGCGCCGCTCAGCACTCGATGCGCGCGGTGGCGTCGGCGGGGCGACCGGCCGGCTCGAACCGGTAGGTTCCTGTCAGTTGCAGGCGTTGGCGCATGCCGGGTGTCGCCAGCAGGCGGCCCTGGTGATCAATGAGCAGGGCGCAGCGCAGGCCCATCTGCCGGGTGAGCGCGTCGAAGCGATCCGGGCCGCCGACCATGAGCGTGGTGCCCGCCATGTCCGCGAGCAGCGCATCCCGGCTGATGATGCTGGCCGCCGCGCTGCTGCGCTGCGGATGGCCCTGTGCGGTGTCGATGATATGGCCGGCCGGCTCGCGGCCGTCGCGCCGCCGTTGGTAATCCCCGGACGAGGACAGCGTTTCGCCATCCCGCAGTTGCACGCGACCGACGATGCCGGCGGGACCACGCACACCGACCGACCACGGCTGGCCGCGATCCGTCCCCATCGCCATCACCAGTCCGCCGATGTCGAGCAATGCATGTTCGATGTGATGCCGCCGGACTATCGTCCTGGCCTGCGTGGCGGCATAACCTTCGGCGACGGCATTGAGATCGAGCCGGACCATCCGGTTGCGGCTGCTCACCACACCGTCGTCGCCGACGTGCACGTCCTGCATCGTCGGACGGGCAGCCACTAGTTGTTGCAGCATCGACGGCGACGGCGCGGCCTGCCGCACCGGGTAATCGCTGGTGTGGAAGCCCCACGCATCGATCAGGCGGCCCGCGGCGGGATTGAACAGTCCGCCGCTGAGTGCGTGGCCCCGTTTTGCCTGCCGGATCAGATCGGCGAGCGCAGGATCAACGCGGCGCGCCCGCCCGGCGAGGAGATCCGCGTTGAGGGCGGTGAGATCGCTGTTTTCCCACGGGTGCCAACTGCGATGATCGCGCGCCAGTTGCTGTCCGGCCTCGGCCAGCGCGGCTTCGGCCGAGTCGGGCTCGCAGGACAGGATGCGCAGGCGCGCATGGGTGCCGAAGACCAGATAGTCGGCTTCGCTTTCGACCAGCGGACGTGCCTCGGTCAGCAGCAGGGTGAGTGCGATCGCCGACAGCGCGATCGTGCCCAGCGTCGCTGCGACGCGCCGCACCGACGCGCTCGCGCGGCGCTGCGGGGAATCAGGCGACGAATGATTGCGCGATGCCATCGATGATCCGCTGCAAGCGCGCAGCGTCATCCAGCGCGGCGTCATGCGTGGCGAACGGATCGTCGGTCACGCTGCCATCCGGGCAATGCAGGTGCGCAGGCGTATCGACGCCGGCATGCGCGACCGGCGCGTTGTCCAAGCGCCACAGATCGTCGCCGATGCGCCATTCGACCGACCAGCGCGTGCCGGACAACCAGCGGATCATCACTTCCTCGCCGGCCAGACCGCGCAGCGCCAGTCCATCATCGGCGAACACGAAGTCCGGATGAAACGCCTCGGGCAGCCGGAGCGTCAGCGCGATCGCATCGAGCGGATGGGCGGAATCCCACGCTTCACCGGGGCCGGCCGGATGACGGCAGCGCCAGTCCAGGCGCTCGCGCAACACCTGCTGCTGTTGCAGCGACAACTGCGAAGCCAGCCAGATCTCGTAACCCGGATGTTCGGCCACGCGACCGGCGCCAATGGCATCCAGCAGCGCCTGATCGTCATCCTCGTGACCAATCGAGGCCAGCCATTGCTTGCGTTCCTCGCGGAGATGGAACAGCCGGCGCGACAGCTCGGCCATTTCCATCGCGGTTTCCGGCGCGAGGCCGGCGTAGAAGGGTTCCATGATGGTTCCAGATATTTGTTCGGGGTATGGGGTATGCGGCTTACATGCCCGCATCGTGATGCGCGCCGCCGTCGAGACGAACCTGGTCGGCGGTGATGTCCTTGAACGCCAGCACCTTGCCGCCGTATTGGTGTGCGAACGCATCGGCGTCGCCGCGCTGGGCGAAGCTGGCCAGGGTCGGTCCCATGCTGCCGGTGCGGCTCGATCCCTCGACGAAGAAGGCCTGTTCAATCGGTATCCAATGCCCGCGCGGGCTCTCCCAGGCGGCCTTCGCCATGTCCTGCGTGTAGGCGCCGGCGACCGCGCGCACTTCTTCCGGCTCCAGATACACCGAAAGCAGTTCCTGCGTATCGCAGAAATAGTCGGTGCGCCCGTCGGCATAGCGGATCTGGCCTTTGGGGCCGGGATAGTCGCCGAGCGCCATCCCATCGAGCGAACAGGTTTGGCCCGCCGCCGGTTCCTTTGCGCCCGCGCGATCCTCACGGGACGGCGCGCAGGCGGCCAGCACGAGACAGAACGCGAGCATGGGCAGGCGTGAGGTTGCACGTTTCATCGGAATCTCCAGAGGGCGACGCCCAGTGGCGCGGTGATCCATCCGAGCATCACTGTGCAGAGCAGGGCAGGGTTGTTCCAGTGTTCGGGCAGCAGGGTGCCCAGCCCGAAGGTGTTGCGCATCGTGTCGCTGCCCATCACGTTGAGCACGCGGAACACGTCAGCCGGGTTCAGCAGCAGCGCGTATGGCGCCCACAGCGAGGAACCGTTGCCGGCCGTGGCGACCAGCGCGCCCAGCAAGGCCAGATCGAAGATCAGCACGAAGGCGAACCACACGGCGATGGCCGCGCCGGAGGCGCGCGCGCGATCGCGGCTGATCACCGAGATCAGCACCGCCAGACTGAGGAAAGCCAGACCCAGCATCACCGCGCTGACGACGAAGCGCAGATACACCAGCATCGCCGCTGCATCGAACGCGCCGGCCAGCGGAATGGCGGCCACGCCGAAGCCCACGCTGATCGCCAGCGTCAACGCGCCGGCCAGGCCCAGATACTTGCCGAGCATGATCTCCGGCCGCGTCACCGGCATCGACAGCAACAGGTCGAGCGTGCCGCGTTCGCGTTCGCCGACGATGGCGTCGAAGCCGAGCAACAACGCAATCAAGGGAATGAGGTAGATCGCCAGGCTGGTCAGGCTCGCGACCGTCACGCCGATGCCGCGAAAGCCCACTTCGCCCGACTGGGCGCCGCCGAAATAGGCGATCAGCAGCGCGAACAGAGCGAACACCAGCGCCACCGCCAGCACCCAGCGGTTGCGCACGCGATCGCGGAATTCCTTGCCGGCCACCGCGAACGCAAGACGGAATTGCCAGTCCGCGATCATGCCAGGCCTCCGCATCGCTGATGATGCAGATAGACATCCTCGAGCGAGGGTTCCTGCAGTTCGTAGTCCAGCAGATCGTCAGCCAGGCCGTGCATCAGTTGCAGCATCCAGCGGCGGCGACTGACCGGCACTTCCACGCGCAGCACGTTCGGTTCCTCCCGCTGCACGGCGAACGCGGCCTCTTGCAGCGCGTTCAGTGTCGGGGTGATGGCCGCCTCACGCAGTGCCAGCCGCGCCTGCGAGGGCAGGTCCGCGCGGTCCGACAGATCGCCGACCGTGCCCTGCGCAACCAGGCGACCATTGGCGATGATCGCCAGCTGATCCACATGGGTCTGGATCTCGGCCAGAAGATGCGAGCTGAGCAGCACGGTGGTGCCGTCATCGCGCAACTGCTCCAGCGTCGTGTAGAAATCGTGGGTCGCGACCGGATCCAGCCCGTTGGTGGGCTCGTCGAGAAACAGCAGACGGGGATGGCCGAGCAGCGCCTGCGCGAAGCCCAGCCGCTGGCGCATGCCCTTGGAATAGCCGCGGACGTCGCGATGCATCGCCGCGCCCAGTCCGACGCGTTCCAGCAGCGGCGCGCATTCGGAAGCGTCGACCGACTTGAGCCGCGCGAAGAAGCGCATGGTTTCGAGGCCGCTGAGGTGATCGTAGAGCGCCACGTTCTCCGGCAGATAACCGATCTGGCGGCGCAGGCCGCGAAAGCCCGCGCGGCCGACCGCGTGTCCGTTGAGACGGATGTGGCCCTGGCCGATGGGCAGGATGCCGAGCATCATCTTCATCAGCGTGCTCTTGCCGGCGCCGTTGTGCCCGATCAGGCCGAAGATCTGGCCGGCGTCCACGCGCAGGGTGATGGCCTCGACGGCGTGGACGCTGCCGTAGTACTTGCTCACCGCATCCAGTTCGATGGCCGGCGGCTTCGGGATTGCGGCGTGGGTCGATGCGGGCGCTGTCATGGGGCTGCTCCGGATTCGGGGGGCGACAGCCAGCGCTGCCAGTCGGGGTGGTGCGGCTGCATCGCCGGCGCGGCATCGGTGATCGTCGGCACGCGCAGGATCGGGAACTGCCGCGAGATCAGCTTGAGCGTCTGCAGCGCGGGGCTGCTGTCCAGCAACTTGACGAAGGGATAGCGCGAAACGAGCCGATCGCCGACGTCGCTGGCTTCGTAAGGCGTATCGCCGCGACCGTTGCCGTCCTGATCCCAGCCCAGGTAGTTGCTCCAGTAATTGCCGGTGCGCTTGCCCCATTCCACGTCACGGCTGGCGACATAGCGCACCTGCTCGCCATTGAGGATGAAGTCGTTGCCATCGACGTCGTTGCGGTAGGAGCCGGCCCACAGGTGCACGCCGATCCGGTTGCCGACGATCAGATTGCCGCGCAGCGCGCTGTATTCGACGTCGTAGATGAAGAAGCCGCGCGCGTTGCCGGCCGCCACGTTGTTCTCGATGGTGGAATCCTGCAGCGTGCGGAGCATGATGCCGTGATCGGCATTGGCCCAGGTGCGGTTTGCCCGCACGGTGATGTCGCGCACTTCCATCAACGCCAGCCCGCCGACATTGCGGAAGCTCTCGTTGTCCTGCCACAGGTTGTGGTAGGAGTTCATGTAGTGCGAACCGTAGCGGACGTGGTGAATGCGGTTGCCGACGAACTCGGCGTGGTGCGAGACATCCACGTAGATGCCGTCACGGGTGAAGCTGATGTGGTTGCGCGCGATGCGTGCACCCTGCGTGTTGTAGAGCTGGATGCCGTTGCCGCGCTGCGAGGACAGCATCTCGCGCATGCCGGTGATGAGGTTGTCCTCGATGCGCACGTCGTTGGCCTTCTCGATCCACAGCCCGAAGAGCACATGGGCGAAGTCGCAGTGGCGTACCTGCGCGCGATCCGCGCCCGGCTGCAGGTAGACGCCCGCGTTCTGTGCGCCGAGATCGCTGCCGCTGTCGCGTACGATCAGGTTGTCCACGGTGACGTCCGTCGCGGTCACGCGGATGACATCGCCGTGGCCACCGCCATCGACCGTGGGTTTTCCGATTCCGCGCAGCGTCAGCGGTTTGTCGACCACCAGGTTTTCGCGATAGTGGCCGCGTTCGATCTCGATCACGTCGCCTGGCCACGCCTGCGCGATGGCCCGCGTGATGCTCTGCCCGCTGCGCACCCGCGTCGTGGCAGCGGACGCCAGCACCGGCAACAGCAGGAGTGCCAGCGCCAGCAGCGTTCTACAGCCAGCGGTCGGAGGTTTCATTCCACCAGTTCCAGTGGAATGAAATGTCCGTCGCGGCCGACCGGCGTCAGCGGTTGGCCCGCACGCTCGCGGCGCTTGCGTTCCTGCGCCAGCGGCGGGCAGGAGCGATCGTCGTGGTACAGCACCATGCAATCCAGGCACTGCATGCATTCGGTCGGATCGATGCGGCCCTGCGGATCGATTGCCTGCGACCCACAACCATTGGCGCAGGCCTTACAGGTCGTGCATTCGGCCTTGCGCCACAGCCCGAGCAGACGCCAGCGCGAGGGAATGGCCAGACCGGCGCCGAGCGGGCACAGGTACTTGCAGAACGGGCGCTCCATGAACATCGACAGCGCCAGCAGGAATGCCCAGAACAGGATGAAGGGCCACGCACGTGTCCAGATCGGCACGAAGAACGTGCTCTTGAACGGCTCGATCTCCGCCAGTTGCTCGGCCAGCGCCATCGAGTGGAACGATGCGCCCACCAGCACCACCAGCACGACATACTTCATCCAGCGCAGCCGCTGGTGCCAACGGTAGGGCAACTGGAACTGCCATCGCTTCAGGCCGATCCGGCCCGCGGCCTTGAACAGCAGTTCGCTCAGTGAGCCGTACGGACAGAGCCATCCGCAGAACACGCCGCGTCCCCACAGCACGATGGTGATGGCGATGAAGATCCAGAAAATGAAGATCAGCGGGTCGCTCAGGAACAGATCCCAGCGCCAGCCGTCCAGCAGCGAATGCAGTAGTGTCAGTACCTGCACGATGGAGGGCTGCGCCAGTTCCGAAAAGCCCAGGAACACCACGGCCAGCAACCACACCGTGATGTGCGGCCACAGGATGCGGCGCTTGTCGGTGCGACGTGAGCGCGCGGCCCAGCGGCGGTGCAGCGCGTAGAACACGAACACGAAGCAGAGCAGGGCGATCATCCCGATGATCGCGCCGGCCCGGCCTTTCCAGATACGCACCCAGGCCGGGGTCTTTGTTTCCAGGGTGGGCCGTCCGCCTTCCAGATAGCGCGCAGGCAGCCAGTACTCGGCGTCGAAGTTGGCGTAATCGCTGTTGCCTTTCTCGGTGCTGCGGTGGGCAAGGAACGAGAGTGTCCAGGGATACGCGGCGGAGAACGAATCGCTGCGCAGGATGAAGATGCCCGACTCGGTGTACTCCGGAACTCCCGCCGCGCGGACGCCGTAGAGGTTGCGATAGTCGGTGTCGCGGAAGTGATGGACGTCGACGTCCTGCGAAACCTGCAGGCGATCGTAGATGCCGCCGCGCACGAATGCCGAGCCCTTGAACGAGCTGCTGCCGCTGCCGATCACGAAGAGCGCGTGTTCGCCCGGCTTGAGATCGCCCATCAGTTGCCGGTAGCCGGCATCGCCGAGCACGCTGCGGCCGATGGCCGGCGCATTGAGATAGCCGAACCACAGATCGATGAAGGGCTGTTCGCCTTGTCCGCCCACCTGGGACTGCGAAACGGTCAGGCGTTTGACGCTGCCGTCGGCGACGAGGCTGTTCCAGTCCTGCGGTGGGTCGCTGTACTCGATGAGACGCGCCTGTGGGCGGGCCACCGCCTGGACCAGTCCGACCTGGCGCGCGACCGCGAAACTGCCGCGCGTGACGAGCTGGTTTTCGGCCATCACGGTGACCGTCGCACCGCTGATCACCTGCATCGACACTTCACCGGCATTGGCTTGGCCAAGCTCGAAACGCGTACCGGCCGGCTTGCCCAGGTATTGCCGGACGTAATCGTCCAGTTGTTTTTCCGGAATGCCGGCCAGCAGGATCGGCTCGCTGTGCTTGAGGATGCGAACGCCGCTGATCAGGCCTTTTGCGTCCATGCCGACCAGCGTGACCATCGGCTTGCCGGAATATCCGACGACATCGGGCGCGACATCGCTGGACAGGAAGACATAGCCGACGGTCGATTCGCGCCCGCCTTCCTTGCGTAGCCCGCGGACGAAGGCCGGGTTGCCTTCGCGCAGGCCGAAATGCGTGGCCTGCGGAAGGACGGAACTGCACGGGGCGTACCGGCAGAGATCGGGGTCGCCGTAGATGCCCTGCGGCAGATCGGCTTCGTACGAGCCGGCATGCGCGATCGCGCAGCAGGCCAGCAGCAGCAACGGAATCCATCCGCGCCACCCACGACGAGGACGGTGCGCGGAAGACTTCGTCAGCAGAGCGGCCACGAACGGGAACCCGGTTACTGCGACTGCGAGGTCATGTAGTCCACGGCCGCCTTGACTGCCTCGTCATCGAGCGACGGATTGCCGCCCTTGGCAGGCATCACGCCCTTGTTGCCGCTGAAGCCTTCGAGCGCGTGCTTGTAGAGCGTGTCCTTGCCCTGCGCGATGCGATCGTGCCAGTCGTCCTTCTTGCCGAGCATCGGCGCGCCGAGCGCGGTGGTGCCGTGGCACATCGCGCAGGTCTGCTTGTAGGCCGCTTCGCCCGGGCCGCCCGCGGCGGGTGCCGCTTCGTTCGCCGCCACCATCGCCGGGGCAGCCGGTTCGGCGGGTGCATTCTGTCCGCTTGCCGCAGCCGGTGCGGTTGCAGGCATTTCGGTCGCAGACGGTTCCTGTGTGGATTCCCCGGTATCGGGGGTCTGTGCGGTGCAGGCGGCAAGCAGTGCGATCGAAGCGGCAACAGCGACGTTGCGGAAATCGGAGAAGGTCATGAATGCATCCAGGGAGAAGGTCGGTTTCGACTGCGTGCGTGATGCGTACACGCTCACGAAGTCCGCTGCAAAATAGTGGTCAATGCATTCAATGGCCTTGATCAAGATCAAGTATCGCGCCCTTGATCTTGATCAAGTTGTACGCGCTTTGATCGGCAGTATGTTGCGTGCCGGGAAACAACCCACCCGGCAATCGGGTCATTGAGGAAAGCGGTATGAGCAACAACAAGCAGATGGAACCAAGCGATCCCTCGCGCAGAAAAATCCTCGGGGGCGCAGCCGCACTGGCTGGCGCGGGATTGACGTTGAGTCTGACCGGCTGCGGTTCGCAGTCGACTGCAAACGGCGCTGCCGCTGGCACGGCCGCTGCGGGAGGCGAGAATGGCAAGGGACGTTACGAAGTTCCGCCGGGCCAGCTGGATGACTACTACGTGCTGTCATCGGGCGGACATTCGGGCGAGGTGCGCATCTATGGCTGCCCGTCGGGCCGCACGATCAAGCGGATTCCGGTGTTCAACATCGATCCGATGGTGGGTTGGGGCATCACCAATGAATCCAGGGCGATCATGGGCACGCGTCCGGATGGCCAGCTGAAGTACTGGACCGGCGACACCCACCACGTGCACGGCCATTACAACGATGGCACGTACAGCGGCAAGTACTTCTGGGTCAATGACAAGCTGCACAGCCGCGTGGCGCGCATCCGTGGCGACACCTTCGAGGTGGATCGCATCACCGAGCTGCCGAACGTGCAGGGCCATCACGGCATCTTCCCGGACAAGCGTGATCCGGTGGATCAGTCGATCAACCACACCACGCGCGTGTTCGCCGGCGCCGAATTCCATATCCCGCTGCCCAACGATGGCCGCGACATGGACAATCCGAGCGCCTACGGCTGCGTGTTCACCTGCCTGGACGCCGAGACGATGGAAGTGCGCTGGCAGTGCCGCGTGGACGGCAACATGGATCTGGTCGCCACCAGCTATGACGGCCGTTTCGCCGCGTCCAACCAGTACAACATGGAAGGCGGCGCGCATTACGAGGACATGATGTCGGCCGAGCAGGATGCCTGCGTGTTCTTCGATATCGCCCGCATCGAAGCGGCGATCGCCGCTGGCAAGTCCACCACGATCGGTGATTCGAACGTGCCGGTGGTCGATGGTCGCCGCGCCGCCAACAGCGATCCGAAGACCGCGCTGACCTGCTACGTGCCGGTGCCGAAGAATCCGCACGGCGTGAACGCCAGCCCCGACGGCAAGTATTTCGTGTGCTCGGGCAAGCTGTCACCGACCTGCTCGGTGATCGATCTGTCCAAGGTCGGCGAGTGGTTCGATGGCACGCTGCAGAATCCGCGCGATGCGGTGGTCGCCGAACCGAACCTGGGCCTGGGCCCGCTGCACACCGGCTTCGACAACAAGGGCAATGCGTACACCACGCTGTTCCTGGACAGCAAGATCGTCAAGTGGAACGTCGCCGCCGCCATCGCGCAGTTCAAGGGCGACAAGAACGCCAAGGTCGTGCTGGACTCGGTGGACGTGCACTACCAGCCGGGCCACGGTTACACCTCGATGGGCGAAACCAAGAACCCGGATGGCCGCTTCTTCAACTCGGGCAACAAGTTCTCCAAGGATCGCTTCCTGCCGGTCGGCCCGCTGCACGTGGAGACCGAGCAGCTCATCGACATCTCCGGCGACAAGATGGTGCTCGTGCACGATCACACGGCCTATCCGGAACCGCATGACGCGATCATCGTCGCGGCCGATCTGATCAAGACCCGCCAGATCTACAGCCTGGACGAGTTCCCGAATGCCGTCTCGGCCGAGACCGCGGGCATCACCCGCGAAGGCAACCAGGTGCACGTGCGCCTGACCTCGCAGGCGCCGGCGTATTCGATGCGCGAGTTCACGGTGAAGAAGGGCGACGTGGTGACGATCACCCTGACCAATCTGGACAAGGTCGAGGATCTGACACACGGTTTCGGCATCCCGAAGTACAACGTCAACTTCATCGTCAATCCGCAGGAAACCAAGTCGGTGACGTTCGTGGCCGACAAGCCAGGCGTGTACTGGTGCTACTGCACGCACTTCTGCCACGCGCTGCACCTGGAAATGCGCTCGCGCATGATCGTGGAAGGCTGAGTTCTCGCTCCCTGCTGTACGCAATCGCCCACTTCGGTGGGCGATTTTTTTGGGCGGCTCAACGCCGGGTCTTGATGCAGATCAGTGAGCCCGCCCCCGGACGCCCCTAAAGTCCGCCGAAGCACGCGACCGCGTGCATGGACCGGAACAGGAAACGACACGATGAGCCCAGATACGGCGGCCCCGGCAGCCACCCCTGAACAACGCTGCGAAATCATGACCCAGGCGCTTCGCGAGTGGGACCCGGATGCCGAGGTCAAACTCGAAGCCGATACGGGCCGCCTGAGCATCCTGACCACGCTGCCGACCGAGCGGGTGGTGAGCGTGCTGCATGCGGTGGGCGAGTCGGTCGAGCTGGAGCGCAATGGCGCAGCGCGCGAGAACTGCTGCGGTTGCGGATGCTCGCACGGCGACTGAGCCGGTGAGCGATTGCGGAAGCACGAAGAGCCGCATCGCGGCTCTTTTTTTTTTTTTCGTGCGCGTGATGGGCACGCGATCGTAAGACTGTGAGCCGCGGGTTGGATGCGATTGGAAGTCCCAACCGGGTTGGTGCGGGTCGATCTCCCCCGTTGCGTCGAACGGCGTGTTGGCCCCTGAAGCGGCTCATGCCCGGCGGTGGAAGCGCGAAGCGTCAGCGTGTTGTAGCGAATGAAAAAAGAAGGGCCGCTTGCGCGGCCCTTCTTCGATCCGGATGCCTGTATTGGCTCAGGCGCGCTCCGGCAGCGCTTCCACCACGCGCTTGCGCGGTGCAATCCACAGGCTGGCCACGAACAGCACCAGCGCGAACGCCCCCACGCTGAACAACGTATCGGACGGAACGCGCATCCACACCAGCATGTCGACGATCGGCTGCTGCATGAATTCGGCCGAGCGCGCATACCAGTAGCCGTGCTTCAGGGCCGCGTTCAACTGCAGGACGCCCAGCGGCAACAGGGTGAACAGCGCCATGCCGGCCAGGCCGATGTTCAATGCCCAGAAGGCCACCTTCAGCAGTTTCTCGTTCCACACCACGTCGGGCTTCAGGCCGCGCAGGCAGAACAGCATCAGGCCGATGCCGAGCATGCCGTACACGCCGAACAGCGCGGTGTGGCCGTGGGTCGGCGTCAGGTTCAGGCCCTGCATGTAGTACAGCGACAGCGGCGGGTTGATCAGGAAGCCGAACAGGCCCGCGCCCACCAGGTTCCAGAAAGACACCGCCATGAAGAACATGATCGGCCAGCGGTAGCGCTGCATCCACGGCGTGGCCTTGCCCATCTTGTAGCTGTGATAGGCCTCGAAGCCCACATAGGCCAGCGGCACGACTTCCAGCGCGGAGAAGCTGGCGCCGAGTGCGATGACCGCGGTGGTGGTGCCGGTGAAGTACAGGTGGTGCAGGGTGCCGAGCACGCCGCCGGCCATGAAGATGATCGTGGCGAACAGCACGGCCACCGTCGCCGTCTTGACCTGCAACAGGCCCAGGCGGGTGAACAGGAACGCCATGACCGCGACCGCGAACACTTCGAAGAAGCCTTCGACCCACAGGTGCACGACCCACCAGCGCCAGTATTCGACCATCGACAGGTGCGTGTGTTCGCTCCACATCAGGCCGGCGGCATAGAACAGACCGATGGCCACGGTGGACAGGAACAGCAGCGAGACGATCGAGCGCGAGTCATTGCCCTTGCGCATGGCCGGCCACAGCGAGCGGCCCACCAGGATCAGCCAGAGGGTCAGGCCGACGAACAGGAACCACTGCCAGAAACGGCCCAGGTCCACGTATTCCCAGCCCTGGTGGCCGAACCAGAAGTTCTTCGCCAGGCCGAGCTTCTGCATCACCGCCAGCCATTGCCCGGTAAACGAACCGACCACGATGATGAGGAGGCAGGTCCACAGGAAATTGACGCCGAGCCGCTGGAATTTCGGCTCGTGGCCGGAGATCGCCGGGCCGATGTACAGTCCCATGCCGAGCCACGCGGTCGCGATCCACAGCACCGCCAGTTGCGTGTGCCAGGTGCGCGTGAGCGAGTAGGGCAGCACGTCGGCGAGCGCGAAGCCGTAGGCCTGCTGGCCTTCGACCTGATAGTGCGCGGTGATTGCGCCGAGCAGGATCTGCACCAGGAACAACGCGATGACGACCCAGAAATACTTGGCGGTGGCGCGCATCGACGGCGTGATCTTGATGTCGGCGAGCGGATCGCGCTTGGGCAGCGCAGGCGCGAATTCGTCGCCGTGGTTGACCGCGTAATGCCAGCCGAGCAGGCCGATGCCCGCGACCAGGAACAGGATGCTGAAGACCGTCCACACGAAGGCGCTGGTCGGAGCCGTATTGCCGACCAGCTTGTCGGCCGGCCAGTTGGCGGTGTAGGTCAGCTCCGAACCGGGGCGCTGGGTCACCGAAGACCACGCGGCCCACCAGTAGAACGCGGTGAGCTCATGGCGATGCTGCGCATCATCGACGGTGTTGTTGCGCATCGCATAGGCTTCGCGCAGATTGGCCGTTTCCGGTTCGTTGCCGAACAGGCTGACGTAATGCGCCGCGACGGTCTTCATCGCTTCGACGCGATCGGCATCGAGCGTCACCGTGCCGGTGGCTTCGTCGTAGGTGTTGGGCCGCATCAGGTCCTGCACGCGCTGCGCGTAGGCGGCCTGGGTCGGGGCGTCGAGCTTCTTGTAATCGTCCACGCCATGCTCGCGCTTGGCCCAGAGGTTGATGATCGCCTCGGCTTCGCGATGCAGCCAGTCCGCGCCCCAGTCGGGAGCGACATAGCCGCCATGGCCCCAGATCGAGCCCAGTTGCTGACCGCCGATCGACTGCCAGACCTGGCGGCCGGTTTCGATGTCCTTGCGGGTGTAGACGACACTGCCGTCGGTGCTGACGACCTGTTCGGGCAAGGGCGGGGCTTGCCGGTGGATCTCGCTGCCGACCCAGAGCAGGACGGCGAACGAGGCGATGAGCAGGGCCGCCAGCCCTGTCCATAGCTTGCGAGTGGAATTCATGGTACGACTCCGTGGTAACCACGGGCATCTTCGGCGCGCGCCTGCTCGCGCTCCATGACGTAGGTCAAGCCGAGATTCATTCGATGCGCCATGCCGGCGCAATCGCGATTTTCATTTGCAGATGGCCGCAATTCGCACGGTGCGTGCGGCGCAGCCGGAATGCGTTATGGATCAGTCTGGCAGCGCCGGAACGCAAGCAGCAGCCGCATCGCGCGGCCCCTGCGTGTGCGTGGATCTAGTCGCGCAGCACGGCCGAGGCGATCTGCTGCAGGCGCGGCAGATCGAGGACTTCCACGTCGCGCTGCTTGATGTGCAGCAGCCCATCGCTTTCGAAGCGGCGCAACACGCGGCTGACGGTTTCCGGCGCCTGCCGCAGGTAGTTGGCGATATCGGTGCGCGACATCGTGAGCTGGAAGCGCCGCGGCGAGAACCCCCGCGCCGCCAGCCGGCGCGAGAGCCCGATCAGGAACGCCGCCATGCGCTCATCGGCGCTGTTGTCGCGCGCGAACAGCGACGCCACGCCGATGTCATGGCTCATCAGGCGGAACAGATGCTGCTGCAGGTTCGGCAGGCGTGTGGCGAGCAAGGCGATCTTCGGGAACGAGAAGCGGCACAGCATCACCGTATCCAGCGCGACCGCGTTGCACGGATAGCGATCGCCATGGATCGCGTTGAGGCCGATCACCTCGCCCGGAAGATGGAATCCGAGCACCTGCTCGTGTCCGTCGCGATCGAGCTGATAGGTCTTCACCGTACCGGCGCGAACGGCGGCGATCGCGCCGAAGCTGTCGCCTTCGCGGAACACGTGTTCGCCGGCGGCCAGCGGCCCCACGTGCTCGACCAGCACGTGCAGGTCCATCAACGCCCGCTTGTCCATGCCCTCGCTGAGACAGGCCTGCGAGAACGCGCAGGTCGAGCAGAATGTCAGTGCGTCGCCGTCGTCGGCGAGGATGCTGGCATCAGTGCGTGGAAAAACGAGCTGTGAGCCCATGTGTGATGGTCTGCGATCTCAGATGGTTCGCGAAAACCGCGTGGTGGCGGGATCCGCGGCGGCAGGCAGGTAGCGGTCAAAGCACATGGCGATGATACGCAACAGCATGCGTCCATGCGAGGTCGCGGTGATGGCCTCCGGGCTCACCTCCACCAGGCCATCGGCCTGGAGCGCCGGCAAGCGGGCCAGCGCGTCGCTGAAATACTCGCCGAATCGCAGTACGTGACGGCGTTCGGTCGCGGCGATGTCGATGCGGCCGTGGCACATCAGTTGCTGGATGACATCGGCGCGGATGACGTCGTCCTCGTCCAGGTGCATGCCGCGCCAGACCGGCAGCCGGCCAGCGTCGATGGCCTGCTCCCAACTGCCGATGTCGCGCGGGTTCTGGCTGAAGCTGGCGCCGATATGGCTGATCGCGCTGACCCCGAAGCCGACCAGATCGCTCTCGGCGTGGGTCGTGTAGCCCATGAAATTGCGATGCAGATCACCACGCTGCTGTGCAAGCGCCAGTTCGTCGTCCGGCAGGGCAAAATGGTCCATGCCGATGTAGACATAGCCGGCATCGCCCAGCTTCTCGATCGCGGTGTGCAGCAGTTCCAGTTTTTCTTCCGGTGACGGCAGTTCATCGGCGTTGATGCGCTGCTGCGGGCGGAACAGCGAAGGCAGATGCGCGTAGCTGTAGACCGCGAGCCGATCCGGCCGGGCATCGAGCGTGATGTCCAGCGTGCGGGCGAAGCCGGTGCGGTTCTGCTTCGGCAATCCGTAAATCAGGTCCACGTTGACCGAACGCAGGCCATGGCGGCGGCAGGCTTCGATGATCGCCAGCGTTTCCTCCACGCTCTGGATGCGGTTGACCGCCTGTTGCACGACTGGATCGAAATCCTGCACGCCCAGGCTGGCACGGTTGAAGCCGGCCTCTGCCAGGACGCCGATCTCGTCCGGCGTGATGAAACGCGGATCCAGTTCAATCGAGCAATCCAGCCGATCCCCGCGGGCGAAGCTGAAGTGCCGGCGCAAGACGTCGACCGCCTCCCCGATCTGCGCCGGAGCGAGGAAATTCGGCGTCCCGCCGCCGAAATGGACCTGCTGGACGTCGCGATCGCGATCGAACAGCGGGGCCATCATCGCGACCTCGCGGTACAGACGGGTCAGGTAGGCGTCGCCCCGGACCTTCTCCCGCGTGATGATGCGATTGCAGCCGCAATAGAAGCAGGGGCTGGTGCAAAACGGCACGTGGACATACAGCGACAGCGGGCGGGGAATCGGGTCGCCGTTGGTGACCGCGGCCGCTTCGCGCAATTCGGCTTCCTGGAACTGCGCGCTGAACTGCGGCGCGGTCGGGTAGGAGGTGTAGCGAGGCCCGGGCCTGTCGTAGCGCCGCAGCAGTTCGGGATCGAAGAGGGTGGTCAAAGCGGACATGGGGTGAGCCTAGGCGGGAGGGGGGGCGAGCGTCCTTGACTTCAGTCAAATCAGATTGACATTCCCGCGCACCGAAGTCGCGGCAAGCACAGGGGCCTGTGAAGAGAGAAACGGAGGCGCGAAATCCGTCACGTCCCTCTTTGTTAACCTTGCCACAGTCAAGCAGGGGTGGACAGTCGACCATCGATGATCAGCACACCGCACTGGAGCGGCCTGGTTCTGGCCGGTGGACGTTCGTCCCGGATGGGACAGGACAAGGCGCTGCTGTCGTGGAAAGGGCAGCCGCTGCTGCTGCACATGCGCCAGTTGTTGCTGGACGCGGGCGCGCGGCACGTCGTGCTCAGTGGTCATCACGCAGGTTACGGCGCGATCAGCGACCTGACCGCCGGGGCCGGGCCGATGGCCGCGCTGGCGCAACTGGCGCCGCAACTGGAGGACAGACCCTGGATTGTGGTGCCGGTGGACATGCCGCATCTGCACCCATCGTTGATCCACGCGCTGCTGCGCGAAAGTGGGCCATGCGTCAGCGTTCGCGATCATCCGCTGCCGATGTGCCTGCGGATCGATGCGTCCACGAGATCGGCCATCGCCGGCATCGGGATGAAGACAGGCCGCGATTGCTCGCTGCGTGCATTGCATGACGCGTTGTCGGGTCGATTTCTGGATGAAGATCCCTGGCGTGATCAACTTGCCAACTGCAACACGCCCGAGCAGTGGGCCGCGCTGCGATCATCTTCCGACGCGTGAGCGAATTCCTGAATCCATCCTGCGTTGCAATGAAGGAAATCCGCACCGCAGCATGTGGTAGTCTCCCTGCGCAGAAGCCCAGCCACGTAGCCAGGTGTGACATGGAGCATTCAACAAGCCCTCCGCAGGCGAGCAAGAAGGACGAGCGTCTGGCGTTCCTGTTGTTGACGGTCGTCATATTTCCGCTGTGCGCGATCCTGACGGTGGCCGGCTATGGATTTCTCGTCTGGGTCTTCCAGATGATCGCGGGTCCGCCATCGGGGCACTGACGCATGGACGCCGTGCGATTCTCGCGTCGGGCCTTGTTGTTCGGCCGTGCGGCCGGAACCGCCGCTGATCGCGCCGCCGTGCTTCCTCCATGGGCCGACGCCGCCCGCTTCACCGAAGCCTGTGACGGTTGCAACGCGTGCGTGCAGCGATGCCCGCCCCGCGTGCTCGTATTGCGCCACGGCCGCGCGGAGTTCGATCCGATGCTGGGCGAATGCGACTACTGCGGCGCTTGTGTCGATGCATGCGTCTCCGGTGCGCTCCACCGCGATCAACCGGCCGATCAGTATTCCGCGCGCGTCCACGAGGGCTGCCTGTCCGGCCAAGGCGTGGTCTGCGCAAGCTGTCGTGAAGTCTGTCCCACGCGCGCCATTGCCGTACCGCCGGGTGGCCGCGGCGCGGCTTCAATCGACGCGGAAGCGTGCACCGGTTGCGGTGCATGCGTTTCGATCTGCCCGACGCAGGCCATCCATCTCGCCACCAGGGAAGCCGTGACCGCATGAACGCCGTCGCCAACGAAGTCCACATCGCCAGTTTCGTCATCCAGCACCGCGATGATGCGCAGGCCGCGTTGCGGGCTGCGGTGGACGCGCATCCTGAACTCGAACTCGCCATCGCAGACCAGACCCGCAGCGTCGTGCTCTGCGAATCCGACGACAGCCACGCGCTGATGGATCGCATCGAATTGCTGCGTGGCGTCGCCGGCGTTCTCAATGTCCTTCTCGTCTACCACCACGCCGAGCCCCGCGAAGAACTCGAGGCGCTTGCAGCCCCCTACGGATCGGGAGAAACCGCATGACCACCCGCAGAGAATTCATCCGCAACAGCGCCCTGACCACGGCCGCCGCCGCCGCGGGACTGCCCCTGGGCGGGCAGGGCAGCAATCTGGTGACCGAGGGCGATCGCACCCATCTGAAATGGGACAAGGCACCATGCCGATACTGCGGCACCGGCTGCGGCGTCAATGTCGCGGTGAAGAATGGTCGCGTCGTGGCCACGCACGGAGACGTGCATGCCGAGGTCAATCGCGGCATCAACTGCGTGAAGGGTTATTTCCTGTCCAAGGTGCTGTACGGCAACGACCGCCTGACGATGCCGCTGTTGCGCAAGAAGAACGGCGTGTACGCCAAGGACGGCGATTTCACCGAGGTCAGCTGGGACGAAGCCTTCGACGTGATGGCCGCGCAGTACAAGCGCGTGCTGAAGGAGAAGGGCGGTGACGGCATCGGCATGTTCGGCTCCGGGCAGTGGACCGTGTTCGAAGGCTATGCCGCCAACAAACTGATGAAGGCCGGCTTCCGCAGCAACCATATCGATCCCAATGCGCGGCATTGCATGGCCTCGGCGGTGATGGGGTTCATGCGTACCTTCGGCATGGACGAGCCGATGGGCTGCTATGACGACATCGAAGCGGCCGACGCCTTTGTGCTGTGGGGCTCGAACATGGCCGAGATGCATCCGATCCTGTGGACGCGGGTCACCGACCGCCGCCTGTCCAATCCGGACGTCAAGGTCGCCGTGCTGTCCACGTTCGAGCACCGCAGCTTCGAGCTGGCCGACATCCCGATCGTCTTCAAGCCGCAGACCGATCTGGTGATGCTCAACTACATCGCCAACCACATCATCCAGAGCGGCAAGGTCAACCGCGATTTCGTCGACAAGCACACCACGTTCAAGCGCGGCAACGACGACATCGGCTACGGCCTGCGTCCGGAGCATCCGCTGGAGGTGAAGGCGAAGAACGCCAAGGATCCCAATGGCGGCCAGCCGATCAGCTTCGAGGAATTCGCCGCCTTCGTGAAGCCGTACACGCTCGACAAGGCCGTGGAAATGACCGGCGTGGAGCGCGGCTGGCTGCAGAAGCTGGCCGAACTGTATGCCGATCCCAGGATCAAGGTGATGTCGTTCTGGACGATGGGATTCAACCAGCACACGCGCGGCGTGTGGGCCAACAACATGGTCTACAACATCCACCTGCTGACCGGAAAGATCGCCACGCCCGGCAACAGCCCGTTCTCGCTGACCGGACAGCCTTCGGCCTGCGGCACCGCGCGGGAAGTCGGCACCTTCAGCCATCGCCTGCCGGCGGACATGCTCGTGGCCAATCCCGAGCATCGCAAGCACGCCGAGGAAATCTGGAAAGTGCCGCACGGCATCATCAAGGAAAAGCCCGGTTACCACGCTGTCGAACAGAACCGCGCACTCAAGGACGGCAAGCTCAATGCCTACTGGGTGCAGGTCAACAACAACATGCAGGCGGCGGCGAACCTGCGCCAGGAGACCTGGCCGGGCTACCGCAATCCGAAGAACTTCATCGCCGTGTCCGAGGCGTATCCGACGGTGACGGCGCAGGCGGCCGATCTGATCCTGCCCACGGCCATGTGGGTCGAGAAGGAGGGCGCCTACGGCAATGCCGAACGCCGCACGCAGTTCTGGCACCAGCTGGTCAACGCACCCGGCCAGGCACGCTCGGATCTGTGGCAGTTGATGGAATTCTCCAAGCGCTTCACCACCGACGAATGCTGGCCGGCCGACATCCTGGCGGCCAATCCGCAGTTCAAGGGCAAGACGCTGTTCGACGTGCTGTTCCGCAACGGCAACGTGGACAAGTTCCCGGTGACCGACATCGAAAAGGGCTACGCCAACCACGAGTCCGAGGCGTTCGGCTTCTACGTGCACAAGGGGCTGTTCGAGGAGTATGCCGCGTTCGGCCGCGGACACGGACACGATCTGGCGCCGTTCGACGAATACCACAAGGCACGCGGCCTGCGCTGGCCCGTGGTCAACGGCAAGGAAACGCGCTGGCGTTATCGCGAAGGCGCCGATCCTTACGTCAAGGCCGGCAGCGGCTTCGAGTTCTACGGAAACAAGGATGGCCGCGCGGTGATCTGGGCGTTGCCGTACGAGCCGCCCGCCGAATCTCCGGACGACGAATACAACTTGTGGCTGGTCACCGGACGCGTGCTGGAGCATTGGCATTCGGGCTCGATGACCATGCGTATTCCCGAGTTGTATCGCAGCTTCCCGGCCGCGGTGGTGTTCATGAATCCGGACGATGCCAAGGCGCGCGGGCTCAAGCGCGGCGATGAGGTCAAGGTGGTTTCGCGCCGCGGTGAAATGCTCTCGCGCGTGGAGACGCGCGGGCGCAACCGGATGCCGCCCGGCGTGATCTTCGTGCCGTGGTTCGATGCGGGCCAGTTGATCAACAAGGTCACGCTCGATGCCACCGATCCCATCTCGAAGCAGACCGACTACAAGAAGTGCGCGGTCAAGGTACTGGCGGTCTGACGGAGGATAGGCCCATGAACAACAAGACACTCTGGATCGCGGGCACCGCACTGCTGGTGGTGCTGGTCTTCGTCATCGGCTGGATGGCCGGATCCCATCGCGGCAGCGAGCGGCTTGCGGCCGGCATCGCCACACCGCCCTCGGCGCCCGAACGACCGGCCGACCTGCCGCCACCGGGCCAGCAACTGGATGCAATCCGGCGCGGCGTTCCGGTGGATCAGGAAGCCGCACCGCCGCCGATGGCGCACGTGGAGAACGCGGACATCAAGCGGGTGCGCAACTATCCGATGCAGCCGCCGACCATTCCGCACGCCATCGACAACTACCAGGTCGACAAGAACAGCAACCGCTGCATGCTGTGCCATTCGCGCGCCAACGCCGCCACGTTCCAGGCGCCGCCGGTCAGCGTGACGCATTACATGGATCGCGATGACCAGTTCCTGGCGACCATTTCCCCGCGCCGCTACTTCTGCAACCAGTGCCACATCGTGCAGACCGATGCGCCGGTGCTGGTGCAGAACAACTTCCAGGACATCGACAGCCTGATCGCCGCGCCGCCGCCGGGAGGGCAATGAGCCATGTGGCAGCGAATCAAGACGCGCGCGTGTTCCCTCTGGGGCACCCTGCGCCGGCCCAGCCGGCATTACAGCCTGGGCTTTCTCACCGTGGCGGGCTTCATCACCGGCATTCTGTTCTGGGGCGGATTCAATACCGCGCTGGAAGCGACCAACACCGAAAAGTTCTGCACGAGTTGCCACGAGATGCAGGACAACGTCTTCCAGGAACTGAAGACCACCATCCACTACACCAATCGTTCCGGCGTGCGCGCGACCTGCCCGGACTGCCACGTGCCGCACAACTGGACGGACAAGATCGCCCGCAAGATGCAGGCCTCCAAGGAAGTTTGGGGCAAGATTTTCGGCACCATCGACACGCGCGAGAAGTTCCTCGATCACCGGCTCGAGTTGGCCATGCACGAATGGGATCGGCTCAAGGCGAACGATTCACTGGAATGCCGCAACTGCCACGACTTCAATTCCATGGACCTGACCCGGCAGAGTTCACGCGCCGCGCAGATCCACAAGCTGTGGCTCGGTCCGGAGAAAAAGACCTGCATCGATTGCCACAAGGGCGTGGCGCATCACCTGCCCGACATGACGGGTGTACCGCAGGGGTAAACGGCGGCGCTGCAGTTCGTGGCGGGTCAAGCCACCGCAGCGGTGCACCGTCAGCCGCGAACCGGATTGAAGTGCTGTACAGCGCTTTGGCTGGCGCGGCATTTTCCCACCGCCAGATGCGGAGCAGGCCTACATGCGCGCCCTGCATGAAGGGCCATGCTGGCGGCATGAAGACTCCATTCGCAGCGATCATCATCGCCCTGCTCCCGTCCACGGCGGACGCAATGCCGGTGGGCGCCGATGACAATGTTTTCAAGTGCCAGGCCACGGACGGGTACACGGTGTATCAGTCATCCCCCTGCACCGGCGGGCAGCGTGAGCTGAAGCGCTGGGAGACATCCACCGGAACGCCGAGCCGCGAGGACGCGAGGCAACGGGCACAGGTGGAGCAGGCCATCGAACGTGCGCGCCAGAGTGTGCGGGCGCACAACGCGCGCGTGGCGCGTGGGCGGTCTTCGTCGGCACGGGTACGCGCGAGTGGCGCCGACGCCTGCGACGCCGCGCGTGCCAAGCGCGAAGCGGCACTTGCGCGTGCAGGGCTGAAACGAAACTTCGCACTGCTGCGGACGCTCGACGATGCGGTGTTCAGCGCATGTCGTTAGCACCGCCGATGATCGAACGCAATGCGCGACACCGAGTCCGCCGGGGGAGCCAGAGCCGCGCGCATCGCTGCGCCACGATGCTAGAAGGCCCCCGCCGCCCTGATCCGCGTGGCGTGACTGCCCTCGCGCAACTGCGTCATCAGATGATCGAAATACCGATCGATATAGCTGATGCCGTTCTCTTCATCGAGCAGATACGGATTCATCAGCGTGTGGCGAAGGATGACCAGATGATCCATGCCGGTGTGCTCGTTCAGCGAATCGGGTGCGATGCCCAGGCTGAACAGCACCTCGCGCAAGGTCTCCAGGCCGACCAGCGACTGCCGCACGGTCGTGATGGATGCAAAAAACTGCTTGACCTGCAGCGGCCGTGCCGGGTCGGTCCGCAGTTCGTTGAACAACTGGCGCATGAAGGCATTGGTGACGGCCAGTTCGGTGTTGCCGGCGGGATTGATCGCCAGACAGACCAGATTGGTGTCGGGCGGCGTCAACACGCGCACGCTGGCCCAGGGCGCGATGGCGCGCGCGAACCGACCGGCGCTGGCGCAGAACGCTTCGGCCGCCAGGATCGTGTGGCGCGGCAAAAGCCCGAAGTTGCGATGATCCAGTGGCAGCACCTTATGGGTGACATAGACCGCCGCCGCCGCTGCGCCAGGCTTGGAGCCCTCGATGACATACTGGCCCATCTGCCCGTAGCGATCGTGGTAGTCCACGCCGTCGGCATCATCGAACACGTAGTCGGCCCGTTCGGACAGCAGGCCGAACATGCGATGGTCGCGACAGATGAACGCGCCGGCGCCATACGGCAGATAGCCCAGCTTGTGCGGATCCACGGTCACCGAATCTACGTCGGCCAGGGATGCGAACGCGCGATACACTGCGGGCTTGGGGAAATCGCGGTATTCGCCGCGCACTTCCTCGAAGCTGCGGAAACTGCCGTCCTCATTGCGGAAGAGCGTGGTCAGGTAGCCGCCCCACGCTGCATCGACATGAACGCTGAAGCCGAACCCGCGCGCGGCGGCGGCGTTGCGCGTCGCAACCACCGCATCGATGGGGTCGATCGTGCCGTACTCCGTGCTGCCCAGCACCGCCATGGCCGCAAGAATCGGCGTGCGCTCGCGTTCGCAGCGTTCGACCGCATGCTGGAACGCCACCGCATCCAGTCGCATGTCGGCGGTCGGGATCAGTTCCAGTTGCTGCCGGCCCAGGCCGAGCAGCTTCATCCCCTTGCTCCAGGAATAATGCGCGGTGATCGGCACCAGCACCTTGGGCACCTTCAGTTGCGGGTGCGCGGCGATGAAGCCGGCCAGTCCCAGATGCTCGACACGCTCGCGTTCGACGCGCTCGACCCATCGCACTCGCTCGCTCTCACCCTGTTGCGAAAGCCACTCCTGCCATTCCAGGTACCACGCGAGATCGTTCCGCGTGTCCAGGTTGAACGCCTGCCAGTCGTCCTCGGGCAGGGAGGGCAACGGCACCTGTGCCGAGCGCAGCGCAACCGGAAACGCCTTTCGCGCCAGCGCCAGGCGCAACGCCTGGTAGTTGGCGTTGGTGCCACCGGAACACAGATGCCCGACGGCGCACGCCGGCTGCGCGGGATCGGCGGGAAATCCCAGCATCCGCGCCAGTTGCAGGCCCACCAGGACTTCCAGCTTCACCGTGATGGGCGCGGCATCGCCACTGACGTTGTTCGGGTTGTAGGGCAGGGTCATCATCTGCGCCGCCAATCCGGGCAGCAGCAGATCCGAGGCCATGTGCCCGATGTAGCGGGGGCTGTGGAAAGGCACGGACTGCTTCAGCGCCGCGGACAACTGATGCAGTTCGCGCCGCATCCGCGCCTCGAATGCCTGGTAGCGCACGTGATGCGCCGCGGTGGTCGGGATGGCCGGCGGATCCTCGGGATGGAAGTTGCGCCGCCAGTGCACGTGATCGCGGAAGAACTCCAGCATCAGCTTTTCGAGCAGGCTGTCGTTTTCACCATAGGGTCCGAGGAAGCACGCATCGAGCGTGCGCCGCTCGGCGGTGGCGGAGGAATCGGCTGGCGTGGGTATCGGCATGCGGCCAGCGTAGGGACCGGCGGGCACGCGGGCGCTGATCCAGATCAAAGCGCCGGCAGGAACGTGATCGGAACCCTGTGCAGCGTATCGAGGCCCGACGGACCGCGGTCAGCCGCCCATGGACGGCGGCGAGAGAGCGAACTACGTTCGGGCGATCGTCGTCCCTCATCGCCATCACGCCTCGGGTCACCAGCGTACCCAGCCCAGCTCGTCGGGCGACCCGTCCGGATGCGAGGCCCAGAACAGCCGGTTGCGCGCTTCCGGACATCCCGTACCGGTCTGATAACTCACCAGCGCGCCTTGGTTCGCATGCAGATCCACGGCATGGCAACTGCCGTACGAATCGCGGAAAAGGAAGTGCTGCGTCGCCTGCCAATAAGGCGCGGCCGGTGTACCGGGTTGATGGTAGTTGTGGTTCACGTCATGGCGCAGGCGGGCGTAATAGCGGGCCACGCCCGGGCGCCAGCGTTCCCGCCGCAGCGAAACGGTCTGACTCATGTCCACGCCGCCGTACTCGTACACCAGCGTGAGCGGCAGGACGAGGTAGTCGGCATCGTCCACGATGAGCGTGCCGTCGCGCCATTGCCGCGTGATCGCCGTGCTCCGGCTGTCCAGTTCGACCAGTTGCAGATACGCGTCGTTTTCCGTGCCGGCCGGATCCCGCGCGTAGAAGCTCTGCTTGTCCCTGAAGGCGAGTGAACGGGTGACCTGCGTGCGGATGCGCCCGCGCGCGGTGTCGATATAGCCTTCAAGCTCGTATTGATGCAGCGAACCGGTGATGACCAGGCCCTGCACCTCGCCTGCCGAAGTGCGATGCAGCGTGTCGCTCCGGGTCGGTGCGGGCATGGACGCCATCGTGTTGCGGGTGATCTGCCCGGTGACCTGCGGGGTCTGCGCATCCCGGTAAATCAGGACGGTGCCCGACACGTCGAAATCGGCCAGGTTGTCCGACGTGTTCATCGACAACGAAACCGAATGCGTCGCGCCATCGCTCAGCAGCCCGGCAAACGGCGTCAGATCCACGCGATAGGGCAGGTAATTCAACGCGAATGGCGCCGGTACCGGCTGATAAAGCGGCGTGGATGTCCACGATGCGCTGAACTGCGGATGCAGCTTGGGCAGGATCGGGGCCAGCCCGGCCGGCTGGCCGTCGATGCTGACCATCACCTCACGGAAGCTGCCACCGGTGCAGCCTTGCGGGACGGGCGCGCCTTCCAGGCCAAGGCGCTCCGGACCGATCGCATACGGATGCGTCAGTTCCGGGAATTCGGTCAGCAGTGCCTCCGGCAAGCAGGTGAACCAGTGCAGGTCGTTGCCGTAGCGCGGTTGGGCGATGACGTCCAGATACGCACGCTCCACGTTGCGCGGAAACGCCAGCGTGGCGGCCAGTGGCGTGGTCGGCGAAAGCAGTTCGCCAAAGCCGCGCGGACTCAGCGAGATCACCTGATCGGGCACACGCTGCGCGCGATTCTGCGGGTTGGCGGGGTAGAACAGCAACGTGGCGCTGACGCGATAGCGCGAACGGAATACTTCCGAATAGCGCGGGCGTGCACGCAGTTCGAGAAAACCGCGCCCGGCGGCTTTGAGCACCGCGCTGTAATCGGTGACATCACGCTCCACGCGCCAATGCGTGGGCCCGCTGTTGAACTGTCCGCCGCCCGCATACAGGGGCACGCCGCCGACCGCCAGTTGCGCCAGCGTAAGCCCGTCCTGGTAGGCCGACGGTGCATCGTTGCCGACTGCCACTTTCAGGATGACCTTGGCCCACGGGCCCGCGCAGCCTACCGGCGGCGCATACGCAAACGTATCGCTCTCGTCGCTGAAGTAGGCCCGCCCCGGCTCGTAGAGCTCCACATCGCGGAACAATTCGACGATGCACGGCGTTCCCGACGCACGCGGCACGTGTGCGGTGGCGTCCACGGTGTCGGTCGTTCCGATGGACGGCGCGGCGGCCACGGTGGCGGCGGAAGGTTCGGCCTTCATGAATCCGCCGTATGACGCCCAGGGCAGGATCGCTGGCGCGGTTCCCGGCATTTCAGCAAGGGTCGGGCTCGGCTTAAATGCCGACGCCGCGAAGGCGGCGAGGACCGCGGCGGGCACCAGGACCAACAACCACCGGACGCGCGACGGGCGATTCATCGTCAACCTCCGCAGGAGTGGATCGATCGCGATCGGCAGGCGCGACAGCGCCGCATGTCCTCAGCATGCGTTGAGCGATGTGGTCAGCACGCGAACAGAAAACCCTGACTAGCGGACCGGACCGCAAATTCCAATGTTCGCATCCAGCGCGGCGATCACGCGTTCCAGGACCAGATCCGGTGAGCCGTCGATGTCGACCGTGAGCACGTCCGGCTCGGCCAGCGGAACTTCAAGCGCGTCGAACTGGCTCGGCAACAATTGCAGTGGCATGAAGTGCCCATCGCGAGCCGCGATGCGCGCGGCGATCAGGTCCGCCTCGCCACGCAGGAAGACAAAGCGCAGCGGGGCACCGCACATGCGCAGGCGCTGACGATGCGCGGCGCGAAGGCCGGAAAACGCCAGCACGCAGGGGCGCTGCAGATTAGCCATGCGCCTCAGCTCGCACCCCAGCGCATCCACCCACGGCTCACGCTGCCGATCGTCGAGCGGAATACCCGAGGCCATCTGCGCGCGCGCCGCCATGGAATGAAAGTCGTCGGCATCGAGGAAAACCAATCCATAGTGCTGGGCCAGACCCATCGCCACGGTGGTCTTTCCACTCCCCGCGACGCCCGTGACGACGATGGAACAGGGCAGGGCACTCATCAAACGAGCCACAAGGAGGATGGACCGGACATCCCTGTCCCCCACGCCACGGTGGCGGATGCATGAGGGCGTGATTGGATGCAATCCATTGCGGAGCCGGGGATGCGCATGCCCGCAGCATAGCGGGAACGGTGTAATCTCAACGCATTCGGGGAGAGGCTCATGGGAAGAACCTTTGCATGGCTGCTGATGATGGTCGCGGCAAGCGCATCGGCGCAGGTGAGGACGGCCAGGGGGAACGGCACGCCCGCGCCGCCGCCCGCGTCGAAGGCGGCCTACAACTCGATGTCGAAGGACACCACGCCCTTCAACTGCGAGCAGTACCGTCGTCATCCGCATCCCTCGATGGTCGGTTTCTGCCAGAGCATCGAAACCATGACGCTACAGAACGAAGCGCAACGTGCGGGGCGGCCGGGGCCATCTTCCAGCGTCGTTGCCTTGCCCGCACTCGGCTCGCCCGAATCCGCACAACTCGGTTATGCATGCATCGGCGGACAGGCGTTCCGGCGATTGTCGAATGGTTGGGAGCAGGTGCACTCGCCGGACGGTGGGTGGCAGCGCTGCCGGGGCGGGTAGGCGAGTGATGGATATGCACGCATCGAACGAGGGGGAACCAATGAACGAATCAAGCAAGAAAGATCTGATTGAACGCTATCTCGCCGCGTACAACGCGTTCGACGTGGACAGCATGCTCGCGCTGCTGAGCCAGGACATCCGGTTCGAAAATTACTGCGGCAACGTGCTGACGGCAGAAGCCACGGGCCGCGACGAGTTCCGGCGACTCGCCGAACGCGCAAGCACGCTGTTTTCAGAACGCGAGCAACGCATCGCCGCGCTGCAGTTCAATCACGATGCGGCCATCGCGACGATTGACTACCACGGTACGCTTGCCATGGATATTCCCGAAGGTCCCGTTGCTGGAACGGTGATCGACCTGCAGGGCAGCTCGGAGTTTTCATTCGATCACGATCGGATTGTCCGGATTGTCGATCGCAGTTGATTGAACGAGGACGCATCCGGCTTTCGATATGGTTGACTCAACCGGGCCCATCCACGCGTCCCGGGATTGACATCCGTTTCACGAGGGCGCGCCCACGCTCGTCGCTCATTCGCTGATGCTGCTGGGGCCGCCATGAAGATGCATGCCGTGCAACGCAAGCTGCGTTCGTTCTTCCTTTCCCTGGCATGCGGACTGCTCGTCGCAGCGACGGCATTGCCGAGCCAGGCCGCGCATCTGGAATACGTGACCGGGGTCGATGGCACCATCACCGACATCACGCCGCAGCGCATCCTGTTTTTCACCATGGATGATTGGCGCCCCATCCTCAAGGTCTACAACCGGGCCACCGGCAGCCTGCGCGTCGTGCCCGATCCCAATGGCCACACACCGGGCTACGAGCGGCTGACCGCGCGCGGCATCGTGTTCGGCACCACCGAGGATGACGAAACCTCGCTCTACGAATGGAACGGCGGCGCCGCGCCCATCTGGAATGACGGCACGCCGCGCGGCATGCGCGTGAGCCCGAACAACCGGCGCTACGTCATCTGGCCGGAGTGGCGGCCCGGGCGCTATCTCGTGTTGCGCGACGTGCTGCAGTACAAGAACACGCTGATCGGAAACAGCCGCGTCGCCGACCTGGCGGACGTCAGCGACAATGGTGACGTCGTGTACACCGAAGGCCCGGCGCCCTACAACATCTTCCGCTTCCGCGGCGGGCAGAGCGTGCAGATCACCCACGAAGCCACCTATTCGCATTTCAATCCGGTGACCGACGGAAACAATATCGTCTATCGCAAGCAGGTGTCGGCGACCGCATCGCGCATCGTCATGTACAACGACAGCCTCGGCGAAGTGGTGCTGCGCAACGACAGCACCACGTATTTCACGCCGCGTGCTGATTATTTCGCCAGCAGCGGATGGGTGGGTTTTACCCGCATCAACACGGTCAACGGCAACGCCGTGCGACAGGTGTGGCTGCGCTCGCCGCAAGGCCAGTTGAGCGCGGTTTCTCCGGCCGGCTCGGACGCATCCATTTTCGCGATGGAAGGCGGGCAGGTCATGTTCCTCAGCGATGGCTATCTCTACCTCGGTCGGCCGAACACCACGCCGGTGCTCGTCGCACCGTATGCCGAAGGCACCGGCAGCGCCTGGCTGATGGGGACGTGGTATGTCCACTTCGGCGGCGGGCTTTACCGGGTAGTGTTGTAGCTTCCTGCTGAGAGCGGAGAACCCTCCGCCACGTATCGGCGTGCGTGTCCGTCAGGGCAGGGGTGGCATACCGCGGACATCATGTTCGCGTTCGCCCTGGGTGTGCTTTCGGTCCGGGCGCTGGAACTCAAGAAGCTTGGCCGCTGAGCTGGTCCTCATTGGCGGATTGTTCGTTGAATTTCATTGGGCCGGTCCGATGCTGGTCTGGAGCTTCTGGTTGATGTTCTCCTGTCGTGGGTCATGGCGCTTCGTCATGCCCACCGCGTCGATGGCTCTGTTGTGCTACGAGAATGGCAATCTATGGGCGCTGGGTTCCATCCCGTTCGTCCTGACGCTTCTGTTGCCTCAGCGCGATGCGGGCACGCAGCCGCTGAGGCGCGTGGTTCTTCTATGCCGATTATCCGTCCCATCTGTCCGCATTAGTGCTCTTGCACGTTTATATGGCGTGACAGGTGTAGTATCCGGCCCATCGAGCGGGGCAGGGGTGCCCCGCTACGCTGGGGGTGTCATGTTAAGGATGATGGGGTGTCTGCTGCTCGTCGTGGCCGTGCCGGCGTCAGCACAATCGATTTACAAATGCCGCGATGCCAAGGGGCAGGCGGTGTATCAGTCTGAGCCGTGTCCGCAAGCCGAGAAGCGCTGGGACACGCAACCGCGCCACTACACGTGGGATGACTATTACAAGCGCACGGCGGCAGACAAGAAGGTTGAGCGAGACCGGCAGCACATGCGTGCTCGCGCTCAAGGCATGACGGCACCCAGCGTTGGGTCAGGAACTCATATCACGACACGCGACGCTGGCAGATGTGCGGTGGCCAAGGCGCATCGAGAATCAGTGCTGAACCAAGTGGGGTTGAAACGAGATTTTCAGCTGTTGCGACAGTTGGATAGTAACGTATGGGAAGCATGTAAATAGCGCAGTTATTCGGAGGTAGACAATGAGCGAAACGCCTGAAGAGGGCTATGCACGCGCATTTATCGTGATTGCCACTGGACTTAGCACTAAGTCGACGTTGCGGTTCTCAGAGTGGTTGGCGGCCGGCGCTGCAGCGTCATTTGCGCTTCTTGTTGCCAATGCGAGCTCAATTCTGGCCGTCGTGCGGCCTTTCTGCTTCAAATATCTCGCTAGAGCGTTGATTGGTGAGCAAGCACCGTTGATAGTCTGTTATTGCAGCCTCTACTAAGTCGGATAAAGCGAGATAGATTTCGTTGTTACCATGCGATTCATGCAGTGGACTATTGATGGCCATCGTGGCACCGCAGACCGCGGCCTTCTGATATGCGATGGCGACGGGGTCGGGACACTATTAGCAGTACTGTGGGGCTACCAACAATGGCTGGCGGGTTACCTTTCGCCACATCTTCCCGCCAATGACGCTGGGATTGGGCGTAGAGATCATGGGCGGCACACCTAACAATTCACTCAAGCCCAGGCCGCTTCGCGGGTCGGCTTAATCCTATGTTTCATGACGGCAGATCGATCAATTGAGTTGCTACAAGAGCACGCGCACTTGCTTACACCAGACAAGCGGGCCGTAGCCCGCGACATTTGTGACAATTGGCCACTGGATCGGAGGCTGCCAAAAGGGGTTGCTGAGCATGCCCGTCGCGCATACGGGCGTTCAGCAACCAGCGTTCCGGATGCTCAGGGGATTGCTCGTGATCTGTTTTTGGAGGCCGCCGGACTTGTGCACTCATCGGGCAAGGCTGACGCCTAACAATTCATTCAAGCCGACGCCCCTTTGCGGCGCGGGTAATTCAAGCGTCGTTGTCCGCTTCTAGCGATATCGGCGCCCGCTAAGCGCTCAGCTCGCGGGGGGTATGGTGAATTAAATAGCCCACATCCGGATCGGCATCAGGCCCCATGCGGCCAGCACCCACCATCCCTGCAGGGCAAGAGCAAGGGCGACGGCCTCGACGCGTCGACCGTCGAGGCGCGCGCGGCGAACGGCTTGGAACAGGCCGATCGCGAGCGCGGCCGGTAGCGTCGCGGTCACAGCGGCCAGCGCGAGGCTGCCGGCCGTCACGTCGCCCATCTCCAGGAACGACTGCCGCAGCATGAGGAGCACGGGAAGCGCGAGCGCTGCCGTCGAGATGAGCGGGACACGAAGCGCGTCCGTGCGCCAGGGACGACGCCTGACGGCACGGGCCACGCCTACGACACCGATGTAGAGGAAGCCCAGGAGCGCCGCTCCTGCGCTGAGCCATAGGCCGGCCAGCCAGGCGACTGGAACTCGCTCGTAGGTCTGGTGATCATTTGCGATCGAACGGCTTCCATCTGCAGCGATTACGCCGACGTGCCAAGGCAACACGCGATCGGGTTCGCGGAAGAGGCTTCCGCCCGCGTAGGCGAGCTTGAGCGCTTTTGACTGCAGCGGGCGCCACAGCAGGCCGTCGCCGTCAGGCGTGACGCGCACGAACCCGAAGGTGGTGTCCGCCCACGCGAAGCCGGCAAAGCGGTTTGGCGATGGAACGTAGAACCCGGCCCATTCGTTCAAGTCGGCGGGCGGGTCCGGCGCCGCGGGCTCAGGCGGACGCGAGACTCCGAGCGCGTCGACTATCCGCCCACGGACGCCGGCGTAATCCGCACCCTCGACGTCGGCGTTGAACGCGACGAAAAACGGCTGACCGTGCTCTGGGAATACACAGAGCATTGCCCGGAAGCCGATCGTATCGCCGCCATGGCAAAGGCCGACTGCCCCGTGCCGGTCGCGCAGTGCCATCCCCAGCGCATACCCGACTTGCAGACCGGCGCGCGCGGCGTCGGTGGAATCGGCATGCCCGCGTGCACGCATCAGCGCGGCGTCTATGAACGGACGGCCGTCGATGCGCCCATCGCCCATCAGGAACCGGCCGAAGTGCAACATGTCGCGCGCCGTCGTGGTGAACTGCGCGCCGGGTCGAAGATGGAGCGGGACCGCGGGATGTGCAGCGGCCTTCTCGAAGTGCCCCATCGCCAGCCGAGGATCGGCGTCCGGGCCGACCTGGCTTACGAATCGGAAGGTGCTGTCCCGCATCCCGAGCGGGCCCAGCAGGTGCTCGTTCAGGTAGGTCTCGTAGCGCTGTCCCGTCACCTGCTCGATGACGCGACCGACCAGCGCGTAGCCGGTGTTCGAATAGGAGAACCGGCTTCCGGGGCGGCTTCGCACACGCAGCGGCTGGCCGCTCCCCGCTGCCTGTGCGAGTGGCGTGTCGGGCGTCCCCGTGAGGCTGAAGAACTGCCCAAGCCTCATGTCGTCCAGGCCGGCCGTGTGATCCAGCAGGTGGCGCAGGCGCACGGGGTCGGTTTTCTGCCACGGGTTGTCGAATGCGAGGCCGGGCACCAGATCGGCTGCAGGCGTGTCCAGCGAGACCCGCCCTTGCGACACAAGGCGCAGCACGCCGGTCGCCAGCATCATTTTCGCGATCGACCCGACCTGTACGCGGTCATCAGGGCTCATCGCCCGCTGTGCGGCAGCGAGCCCCGCCGCTTCTGCCCGGATATCACCGTGTTCGTCCAGTGTTGCCCACACCGCACCGGTGATTCCGTTGGCTTCCAGTGCACGGGCGATGTCGGCCTTCAGTTCTGAAGCGTCGCTCCACGCAGGCGCCAAGAGCGCAGCCAAAGCCAGAACACCGTTCAGGCAGCAACGGAACAGCAGATCGTTCATCGGTACGACTAGGGCTGGATGGGCAGCCTGCATCCTGCGGCCGATCACTGCTCTACGCATGTGCGACCAGTCACCCATGGTGGTCGAAGGGGAGGTCAGTCAAGCCAATATCGGTCGGCCGGTAAACTGAGGGTCCCAGCCCGCCGCGCAGACATGACCAATTTCAGTTTCGGTCTCAAAGGCGAGATCGCTCGCGTTGCTCGTAAGGAGATCAAGAGCGGTGCATAGCGTGTCCCCGTCCAGTCCCTGCCACCAGCCGTGATCGTGGGTCCAGCCGCTCGCGTAGCGACGGTTCTCGATGTCGATCAACCAGTCCAGCGCCTTGTCGACGATGCGCTGCGACACCGGGTTCGGTGTCATCGAGAACGCGTTCTGCCAAACCTCGAACACAGAAACCAGATTGGGAACCACCTCTACAGGGAATTTTTCCTCGCGCTCGAGTGTCCACTCGATCAGTCGCCGCCATGCGCGAGGATCGGACGGCCAACCGAATCGGTCGGCGTACTGGATCCGTTCCGGACCGGAGTAGGGCAGGCTCTCGTTCTGCAGCACCAGCGCGTTCGGCGTGGTCCGTTCGGCCTGAAACCACACCAGCAGTTGGTTCAGCCGTTTGTATCCGTCGGCCGAGACTGCCGACTCGAATGCGCCCTGGTGATCCTCGAATTCCGCCGATGCTAGCGGCCCGATTAACCAGGCGCGCCGCCACTGCGCCCGTAGGGTCGAGGCTTCCAGGGTCGCCAAGCCGGCGGCCCAATCGAAGCTGGCCAGCTTCGATTGGGCAAGCAGTTCCACGACACGCCCGAGGACCGGCGGCTCGCCAGCTTCGGTCAATGCGGCGATCCAGTCGTCTTCCCGATCGTGGAGGAACTGGTAGAACGACCACTCGAAATAAATGTCGTGCGCGAATCGGTATCGGTCATCGTCGCCGACGGCCTGGATGATCCCGTCTTCGACCAGTTTATGCAGGCAGGCGGCGGTCTCCGGTGCCAGCCTGGACAGGCGGACGTTCATCCCCGACCGACTGGCGCACTTGCCGGCGAACTCGAGCAGCGCCCGCTTCCGTTGCAGCACAGATGCAGCGTCCGCGCTGTAGCCACCGCCTTTCCACCACTGTTTGATCAGGTCGGCTTCCGACTGTGGTGCAGGTGCGTCGGTGCCGGCTTCATCAGGCGTGGTCTTCGCCAGGACCGAGGCGAAGAACGGGCGACGCGCGATCGCCTGGAGTCTCGGGTTGCCCAGCAGCAGCGGGCGCAGCGACGGCAGTTGCTCCGAGAGCGTTTCGGCTTCCCTTCGTTGCCATCTGACACGTGCTCGATGGGGTTCTACCCCGTCTCCACGGACTGTTGGGTTAAGAGTCTAAAGGCCTGATCCTTGGCGTCGAGCCTTCGCTGGATGAGCGGATTGTGGAACCGCTCGATGTAATCGAACACATCGCT
>JAEWBY010000033.1 GCA_023390905.1 Pseudomonadota bacterium
GCTGTAACGCTTTCTCTGCTGCATGACACTCCTCCTGCCCCATCATGGGGCTTAACTGAAGTGTCCGTGTTAGCGGGGTAGAACCCCCGCAACCCTTCGTCCGGTCGCGGCTAATGCGGCTCCTGCAACCGCATCCGCGCGATGCCGAAGGCGCCGTCTCCAGCAGAAGCTGGAACGACCGTTGCATCCACACATCCGCGCGCACGACCTTGCGATTCGGCTTTTCTCCGCTCCGCTTCCGCCTGCGCCCCGCTTCACGCCTCTCCCCTCTCGCGCTTCCCCGCTTCCGCTTCCTTGACCCAGTTCCCATTTTCCAACCTCCCACTCAAGACTCCCGGCGCGGCGCCGATACCACACGGGAACCGACCCTTCGGAGCGAAGATGAGCGCAGTACCCCTGGGCAGCGATCTCGGCATCGAGACCGCCACCGATCTCAAGCAGCAACTGGTCCCGCACCTGGCGCAACCGGGTCCGCTGCTGCTCGATGCCGGCAGCGTGCAGCGCGTGCACACGGCCAGCCTGCAGGTGCTGTGCACCTTCTTCCGCGACCGTGCCAGCGCCGGCCATGCCACCGCGTTTTCCGAAAGCAGCGCCAGCTTCCGTGATGCCGCGCGCGTGCTGGGCCTGTCCGCGCAACTGGGTCTGGCTTCTTCCGACAACAACTCGAACCTAGTGGAGAACGCTGCATGAGCGCTCGTATTTTGGTGGTGGACGATTCGGCCTCGATGCGCCAGATGGTCGCCTTCGCCCTGACGTCCGCCGGATACGCCGTGGATGAAGCCGAGGACGGCAAGGTCGCCCTCGGCCGCGCGCAGGGACAGCGTTTCAACGCGGTGGTGACCGACGTGAACATGCCGAACATGGACGGCATCGCGCTGATCCGCGCGCTGCGCGGCCTGCCCGACTACAAGTTCACGCCGATGCTGATGCTGACCACCGAATCGGCCGCCGACAAGAAGGCCGAAGGCAAGGCCGCCGGCGCCACCGGCTGGCTGGTCAAGCCGTTCAATCCGGAACAACTGGTCGCCACGATCCAGAAAGTCCTCGGCTGATCTTCCGCGCCACCCGCCCCTTCTTCCGCACGCCCGAGTCCCGCGCCCATGAACATGGACATGCAACGTTTCCACGCCACCTTCTTCGAGGAAAGCCGCGAAGGGCTGGAAGCGATGGAATCGGGCCTGCTGTCGCTGGAACAGGGCAACCGGGATGCGGAACTGATCAATTCGATCTTCCGCGCCGCGCATTCGATCAAGGGCGGCTCGGCCACGTTCGGCTTCGAGACGATCGCCGGCGTGACCCATGTGCTGGAAACACTGCTCGATGAACTGCGCGCCGGCAAGCGCGAAGTCAGCGCGCCGGCGATCGACGCGATGCTCGCCTCGGTGGACGTGCTGCGCAGCCTGCTGGCCGAAGCCGAACACGGCCAGGCCGCCGACGCAGCCGCCGTGCAGGCCGTGCTCGCGCGCCTGACCGCGGTGCTGGAAGGCGACGCCGCGCCCGCGCCCGTCACGGTGGCCGCGCCGCAGGCCGCCAGCGAAGGCTGGCGCATCGGCTTCACCCCCGCGCCGTCGCTGTTCATGAGCGGCAACGATCCGCTGCGCATCCTGCGCGAACTCGAACACCTCGCGCCGATGGAAGTCTCCGCGCGCATGGATCGCCTGCCCGGCTTCGAGCAGATGGATCCGCTGGAAGCCTACCTGGCGTGGGATCTGGGCCTGTTAGGCCCGGTCACGCGCAACGAGGTGGAAGAAGCTTTCGCGTGGGTGGTCGATGACTGCGAGCTGGACATCCAGCCGATTCCCGCCACGATCGCGCCCGCACCCGCACCCGCGCAGGCTGCCACGCCCAATGCCGCCGCCGTGAATCCGGCCACCGCGGGATCGTCCGCCGCGCCCGCGCATGGCGATGGCGCGGAGAGTTCGATCCGCGTCAGCGTCGACAAGATCGACGGCCTCATCAATCTGGTCGGCGAACTGGTGATCACTCAGGCCATGCTCAAGCAGGTGTCCGGCGCGCTGGATCCCACCGTGTGCGAGCGGCTGTTCGCCGGTCTGGATCTGCTCGAACGCAACACCCGCGATCTGCAGGAAGCGGTGATCGGCGTGCGCATGCTGCCGGTGGACGCGGTGTTCCGCCGCTTCCCGCGCCTGGTGCGCGATCTCTCCTCGCGCCTGGGCAAGCACGTGCGCCTGCGCACCATCGGCGAAGGCACCGAACTGGACAAGGGCCTGATCGAACGCATCACCGATCCGCTGGTGCATCTGGTCCGCAATGCGATCGATCACGGTCTGGAAATGCCGGACGTGCGCCGCGAAGCCGGCAAGGATGAAACCGGCACGATCACGCTGGCCGCATCGCACCAGGGCGGACACATCGTCATCGAGGTCAGCGACGACGGCCGCGGCCTGAATCGCGAACGCATCCTGGCCAAGGCCGCCGAGCGCGGCGTGTACGTGCCGGAAAATCCGACCGATTCGCAGGTCTGGGATCTGATCTTCCAGGCCGGTTTCTCCACCGCCGACGCGGTGACCGATCTCTCCGGGCGCGGCGTCGGCATGGACGTGGTGCGCAAGAACATCCAGGCCCTGGGCGGCGAAGTGCAACTGGAAAGCAGCGCCGGCCACGGCACGCGCGTGGTGATCCGCCTGCCGCTGACGCTGGCGATCCTCGATGGCATGACCGTGGCCGTCGGCGATGAAACGCTGATCCTGCCGCTGAGCTACGTGCTCGAAGCCCTGCAACCGCAGGCCGAGGACGTGCGCACGCTGGCCGGCGAAGGCCGCGTGCTGCGCGTGCGCGGCGAATACCTGCCGCTGCTGTCGCTCAACGAGCATTACCACTATGGCCAGCGCCGCGCGCAGGAACCGCTGGTGGTGGTGGTCGAAGGCGATGGCCAGAAACTGGCGCTGGAAGTGGACGAACTGATCGGCCAGCAGCAGGTCGTGGTCAAGAATCTGGAAAACAACTATCGCCGCATCGACGGGATTTCCGGCGCGACGATCCTCGGCGATGGCCGCGTCGCACTGATTGTCGACGTCGGCGGACTGGTGCGTTCGCTGCGCCTGCCGCAGGCGGCGTGACCGGCCTCAAGGTACCCCGCGCCTCCCATCGCTATTCTCCGTCTCGCCGGCGCACGCCGGCGATGCGCTCACTCTTTGCAGGTCATCATGAAGAACGTTTCGCTCCTCGCCCTCGCCGTGCTCGGCAGCCTTTCCGCCACCGCCGCGGCCGATGAGGCCCGCCACACCGAAGCCAAGGCCTGGCCGCCGCGCATCGTGTTCGCCAATGGCGCCGAACTGGCCGCCACCGGCAATTTCCAGTACGACTTCAACGATTTCTCCGGCGACGGCTACGGCACCCCGGCGACCACGTTCGAGGACGGCGACAATTTCCGCCGCCGCGAATTCGGCCTGAGCTTCAAGCGCAAGGGATCGTTCGACGCAACCGTGGTCTACGACTTCGAATCCGACACCTGGCTCGACGTGGCGCTGCGCCTGGAAACCAAGCCGCTGTTCGGCCATGACGTGGGCCGCATCCGCATGGGCCAGTTCAAGCTGCCGGTCGGCTTCGAAGGCAACAGCTCCACCCGCGCGATCAGCTTCATGGAAAACGCGCTGCCCTCGCAGGCGTATTACGAAAGCCGGCGCGTCGGCGTGGAATGGGCGTTCGAGCGTCCGGCCTATCTGTGGAACCTCGGCTATTTCTGGGGCAACGATCTGCAGGGCAACAATCCGGGCACCACGCTGGCCGCGCGCGCCGCGTGGACGCCACGCAAGCAGGCCGGCGACGTGCTGCACCTGGGCGTGTCCGCCTCCGAAGAACATCCGGATGACGAGATCAACGGCCGTGGGCAGTTGATCGAACCGAGCGTGCGCTGGCGCGCCAAGCCCGAAGCCTCGCTGACCTCGGTGCGCCTGGTCGATTCGGGCACGCTCTCGCGCGTGGATCGCATCCGCCGCGAAGGCGTCGAAGCGCTGTGGATCAAAGGGCCGTGGTCGCTGCAGGGCGAATACCTGCGCCAGTCCACCTCGCGCGAAGCCGGGCTGCGCGGATTTTCCTCCGACGGCTGGTACGTGTTCGGAAGCTGGATCCTGACCGGCGAATCGCGCGGCTACAACGCCGGCAACATCGCCAATCCGCAGCCGGCCGGCAAGTTCGGCGCGTGGGAACTGCTGGCCCGCTACAGCCATATCGATCTGGACCAGGACGGCATCGCCGGCGGCCGCGAGAGCAACTGGACCCTCGGCGTGAACGGCTATTTCAGCAAGTACTTCCGCGTGCAGGCCAATTATGTGTTCGTCGATGCCGAGCGCGGCGCGGCGCAGGCCGATCCGAACGTGATGGAAGTGCGCGCGCAGTTCAATTTCTGATCGAGCATCGCGGCCTCGCCGCGATCTCGCCGTAGCGGGCGCGGCTGGCCAGGCATGCGTCTGTCCGCCGCGCCTGCGACCACCGTGGTCGAACCGGATGCACCGCACACCTGCGGCAGACGCCGGTTGCAGGACGCGCGCGGCAGCATGGAGGCCGCGCGCCACACGCCGGCGCATGCGTCATCGCCATTACATTCGCGCGGAAACCCCGCGAAAAACCGCTGCGGAACACGCGCTTGCCATTCAAGTAAGCGATGCGGCGGCCGTTACTGAGACTGACGAACCGTCACGCGCGTCTGGCACAGGAGGAGCTGCGCGCTTAGATACTTTTCTGGAGAAGCAAGCAATGAATTGGTTCCGCAACCTGTCCATCGCCCGCAAACTGGCGCTGGCCTTCTCGGTCACGGTCGTGCTGACCGTGCTGCTCGGTGTGCTGTCGCTGTGGCGCCTGTCGGTCGCCAACGCGCAGATGGTGGACGTCAACACCAACTGGATGCCCGCCGTGCAGCACCTGGGCGAGATGCGCGCGCAGCTCGGTGAATACCGCACCTACGAACAGTCGCAGCTCACCAAGCAGGGACAGCCGGAAGAACTGGCCGACTACGACAAGAAGCTGGCCGATACGCGCAAGCTGATCGACGACGAGGAAGCGGCCTATGCCGCGATCCCGACCGAATCCTCGGCCGAGGAAATGGCGCTCTACGAAAAGGTCAAGCGCGCGCGCGCCGCCTATTTCGAGGCGCATGACCGGATCGCCGCCGCCGTGGCCGCCGACGATTTCGAGACGGCCAAGGCGATCTCCAGCGATGAATCGCGCAAGCTGCGCCGCGAGCTGTTCAACCACCTCAAGGCGCTCTCGCAATACAACGTCGACAATCTGGCCGTGCAGGTCAAGGCGTCGGAAGAAGCGCACAAGCGCACGGTACTGGCGCTGTGCGTGGGCCTGGCACTGGCGGTGGCGCTGGCGGTGTTCCTGGCCGTGGCGATCACCCGCTCGATCACCGGCCCGCTGGGCCAGGCGCTGCGCGCGGTCAACGCGGTTTCGCGCGGCGATCTGAGCGTGAAGGTCGAGCGCGGCAACGACGATGAACTCGGCCGCATGCTCGCCTCGACCGATGAAATGATGAAGATGCTGCGGCGGTTCTCCGACGAAACCCAGCACATGGCGAACATGCACGCCGGCGAGAACATCTCCCAGCGCGTGCCGGAGGATTTCCCCGGCGTGTACGGGGATCTCGCCAAGGGCATCAACACGATGATGTTCGAGCACCTGGACGCGATCAACGACGCGGTGGGCGTGCTGAACCGCTATGCGATCGGCGATCTGTCGCAGGATGCGCGCCGCCTGCCCGGCCAGCGCGCGGTGCTGCACGAATCCATGGATCAGGCCAAGGCCAGCCTCTCGGCGATCAACGGCGAAATCAAGCGCCTGTCCGCCGCCGCCGCCGCCGGCGACTTCAGCCAGCGCGGCGACGCCGAGCGCTTCCAGTACGACTTCCGCGTGATGATCGAAGGCCTCAACGCGATGATGGAAGTCAGCGACACCAACCTGGGCCAGTTGTCGGATCTGCTGCAGGCCATCGCGCGCGGTGATCTCACCGCCCGCATGCATGGCGAATTCCACGGCGTGTTCGCGCGCATGCGTGATGACGCCAACGCCACCGTCGCGCAGTTGACCGACATCGTCTCGCGCATCCAGGATGCCTCGTCTGCCATCAATACGGCGGCCGGCGAGATTGCTTCGGGCAATGCGGATCTGTCGCGCCGCACCGAGCAGCAGGCGGCCAACCTGGAAGAAACCGCCGCCTCGATGGAGGAACTGACCTCGACGGTCAAGCAGAACGCCGATTCGGCGCGCCAGGCCAACCAGCTCGCCATCGGCGCGGCTTCGGTCGCCTCGCAGGGCGGCCAGGTGGTCGGCGAAGTCGTCACCACGATGCGCGACATCGAAGCCTCCTCGCGTCGCATCGCCGAGATCATCTCGGTCATCGACGGCATTTCCTTCCAGACCAACATCCTGGCGCTCAACGCGGCGGTGGAAGCCGCGCGCGCCGGCGAGCAGGGCCGTGGCTTCGCGGTGGTCGCCTCCGAAGTGCGCACGCTCGCCCAGCGCAGCGCGAGCGCAGCCAAGGAGATCAAGGGGCTGATCGAAGCCTCGGTCAGCCGTGTGGCCGATGGCTCGGCACTGGTGAATCAGGCCGGCGCGACGATGGGCGACATCGTCTCGTCCGTGCAGCGCGTGACCGACATCATGGCCGAGATCTCGGCCGCCTCGCAGGAACAGTCGGCCGGCATCGAGCAGGTCAACCAGACCATCACCCAGATGGACGAGACCACCCAGCAGAATGCCGCGCTGGTGGAAGAAGCCTCGGCCGCCGCGCGTTCGATGGAAGATCAGGCGCGCCTGCTGAGCAATGCGGTGGACGTGTTCGTGCTCGACGCCAGCGCATCGCGCGCCAGCGTGACGCGTGCTCCGGTGGCAGTCGCGAAGGTTGCGGCGACGCCGGCCGCCAAGCCGGTGGCGGCACGCAAGCCGGCCACGCGTCGCGCCGCCGAACCGGCGTTCGCGGCCGAAAGCGAGTGGCAGGAGTTCTGATCCGGACTGCACTTGGCAGACAGGGCGGCTGCGCAAGCGCACCCGCCCAAGCAAGGCAGAAGGCCCCTCGCGGGGCCTTCCGCGTTGTGGGCCGCGCGACAGTCCCATCCGCATCGCCCCGCACCTGCATGCAACATCGACCGCGCATCGGCCCGTCAACGTCGCAGTATGAGTGACCGCGTTCCACCGCGTTTCCTACGTAGAAATACGCATGACGCGCCGGGCGCGCATGTGATGGACTGGCTGCTCCGATGACGCCGCAGGCAACCCGAGCGGTTGCAGGAGACCGGACATGAAGCCCACTGCCACGCACGGCCAACGATCAGGCGCGCATGCATCCGCGCGCGGACACGCGGCCTGCATGATCAGCGTCGCGATCGCCCTGCTCCCGCTGGCCGCACAGGCGCAGGAACAGGACGCCGATGCACTCGCCAAGCAGTTGTCCAACCCGGTGGCCGCACTGATCAGCGTGCCGTTCCAGTACAACTACGACGAAACCTGGGGCGAGGACGGCTACCGTCATCAGCTCAACATCCAGCCGGTCGCGCCGTTCTCGATCTCCGAGGACTGGAACGTCATCTCGCGCACCATCCTTCCGGTCGTCTACCAGAACGATGTCATCCCCGGCACCGATCAAGCCGGCATCGGCGATCTGACCCAGAGCTTCTTCTTCTCGCCCAAGCAGCCCACATCCTCCGGCTTGATCTGGGGCGTGGGTCCGGCACTGTTGTTACCCACCGGCACCGATGATCTGGGCGCGGACACCTGGGGCGCGGGCCCGACCTTCGTGCTGCTCAAGCAGGAGGGCGCGTGGACCTTCGGCGCGCTGGTCAACCACATCGTCGATGTCGGCGGCGGCCGCGATCAGGTGGAGATCAACTCCACCTTCGTGCAGCCGTTCATGACCCGCAGCCTCGGCCAGGGACGCACCTTCGGCGCCAATCTGGAAAGCACCTACGATTGGGAAGCCGACCAATGGACCGCGCCGATCAATCTGTTCCACAGCAAGGTGTCCAGGATCGGCGACCAGATGATCAGCTATCAGGGCGGCGTACGCGCGTACCTGGACAAACCGCCTGGCGGGCCCGACTGGGGGCTGCGCGTCACCGTGACCCTGCTGTTCCCCAAATAGCGCCGCGCCACCGGGCTCATCGCAGAGGCTTGGCATCATGAAATCTCCGCATCAGCCACCCGCGCGGCCGTCGACTTCCGACGAGCTGGCGCGCGGCCGCACGCATCTGGCGAACGAGCGCACGCATCTGGCTTATCTGCGCACCACCGTGTCGTTGATCGGTTTTGGCATCACGATCAATCGGTTCAGCACCTACCTCATCCAGAACCACGACGCGCCGCAGGCAAGCCGGCTGTTGCTGCGCGATGCGGGCAACGCCGGCATCGGCATGGTGGTGCTGGGATTGCTGTTGCTGCTCTGGTCGATGATGCGCTTCTGGAAGGTCAGCCAGGACATCGAGCGCGGCCACATGGTCGCCAGGCACCGCGCCACGATCGGTTTCAGCCTCGGCTTGCTGCTGCTGGGCGGAATGACGGCGCTGTGGCTGTTCCTGGATCACTGACGCGGCGCGCCCGCCCATGGACGCTCGGCCAGAGCGCGTCATGCGCCGTCCGTCTTCGAGCCCCTCAATCCGCGGCCATGACCGGCGCGACCGCGTGCACGCTACGCTGCAGATCCAGCATCGGTTCCTGCGGAACACGGGTCGCGCCCGCGCCGGGAAGATCCAGATCCATGACCAATCCCACCGCCAGCGAAAACAGCAGCAGCAACAGCGCCGTGGTTTTTCGCTGGTGCGCGCGCTCGTAACCCACCAGACCGGCCGAGAGCAGCGCGAATAGGCAGAGCATCCGCAGGATGCGCGGTGGAATATGGTCCTGCCGCGCCGCATAGCGTTCGGCCGCCCGATCGATGGCCTCGTTGGTGGTGCTGATCACCAGCGACGCGCGCGGCGTGTCGCCGAATCCGGCCACGGCGGCGGTCATCGTGCGCCACAGTTCCGATTGCAGCGCGGTGGCGCGCGCATAGTGACGCACCTCTGCCTCGGCATCGGCGGCGCTGCCGAAATCGACGCGCGCGTCGATGTAGCGGCGCAGCACCTGGCGGGCCTTCGCGGCGTCCTGCGGCGCCAGCAGATCGGTACGGAGCCAGGTGGTGCCGAGCGCGTTGGCCTCCTTGACCACGAGTTGCCGTCGCTCGTCATGGCGGCCCAGTGAAAGCGAGAACGTAAATCCGATCAGCAACGCCAGCAGCCCCAGCACCGAGGTCATCGCAAAGCCATCGCTGCTGTCCGGATCGATCCCGGCTTCCGCGCGATCAGGCGCGGTCGGCCGGGCGGTCGCGTGCGTCATCCGTGCGGTATGCCTTCGCCGCACGAACGCGCCCAGTTCCCTGGCCAGCAGCAGGGCCAGAAAGAACAGGACCGTGATCAACCAGAGCGGAAGATAGGGATAGGTGCCGGAAAACTGCATGAGCGCGCGCCTCGGGCGGTGAAGAACTCGCGGGACGGCCACTCGACGCGGGGCGCTCGGGACGCGTGCGACGCGCACCCGTCAGCGCACGCGAGCGCAGCGGGAATCCGCCCGGGACCTCAGCATCACGACGCGAGCCGTGACATGGCCTGCCGGCATTCTGCGGGTTGCCGTTCGCCCGCGCGTCGGTATTTCTACGGTGCGAAAACCCGGGGCGGCTCACGGCGTTTCACCAATCGCGCGCGATCGGTACTCGTTCCCCGCGCGCCGCGCCGTGCTCGCGCGCGTCCTGCCGATCGCCGGCGACATCCCATCGACGCGCCGCATACGCACCGGTCGGTGCAATCCCTACCGATCAAAACGTGCGGTGCGTCGCGCATTGGGATATCCGCCATTACACATCGCTAAGGCTGCGCGGTGACGGGCCGATGAAACACTGCCGACCGAGCCCACCGGCTGGCGTCCCTTTTCCATTTTCAAACATGGACAGCCAATGATTCGCTCATTCAGCCAACTCCTCCGCAAGAGCATCGCCCGACAGTTGATGTTCGGCACCGCCGTGATCGCCGTGCTGGCGTTCGGCGCGACCGCCTTCATCTCCTACGTGCGCAGCAGTGATGCCCTGATGGAGAGTGCACACGGAAGTCTGGAAAACCTGGCGCAACTGGAGGCCGAGCGCATCGCCGGCGAGCTTTCGCGCGCGTTCGACTCCAACGATGTCCTCGCCGGCAGCCTGATCACCCAGCATGCCGATGGCAGCCTGGATCGCGCGCACGCCAGCGCGATCTTCCGCCAGCAACTGCTCGCGCATCCGGAATGGGTCGGCGTGGGCACGCTGTGGGAGCCGCAGGCCTATGACGGACAGGATCAGAAGTTCGTCGATGCCGAGGGCCACGATGCCAGCGGGCGCTTCATGAGCTACTGGGCCTGGAACGAAGGCCAACCGATGCAGGAAGCGCTGCGCGACTACGAGGTGCCCGGCAACGGCGATTGGTACCTGCTGCCGCGCAAGCAGCTCGCGCCGGTGGTGGTCGAGCCGTATGAATACCAGATCGCCGGCCGCAGCATCCTGATGACGACGATGGCCACGCCGATAGTGGAAGACGGCCGCTTCGTCGGCGTGGTCACGGTGGACTTCGCGCTGGAATCGCTGCAGAAGTCGATCGAGAAACTGCGCCCGATGGGCAGCGGCCACGTGCGTCTGATCTCGCCCAATGGCACCGTGATCGCCGATCGCGATCCCGCGCAGGTCGGCAAGAAGCTGACCGACGAAGCCACGCGCAGCCTGCTGGCGCGCGTGGCGAAGGACGAGAGCGTATTCGATGAATCGCACGTCGATGAGACCGGCGCGGCGATGGTGGAAGCCTACGTGCCGCTGCGCATGGGCCGGGCCGGGCAGCGTTTCGCGCTCGGCGTGGTGGTGCCGCGCGCGGTGGTGATGGCGCAGGCGCGTTCGCTGCTGTGGACCATCGTGCTGGTGGGCCTGGTCGCCGCGGCGGTGCTGTGCGCGGCGCTGTTCCTGCTGGTGCGCCGGCAGGTGCTCTCGCCGCTGGCCGAAGCGGTGAAGGTGTCCGACGCGATTGCGGAAGGACGTCTGGACAACCGCGTCAGCCAACAGCGCGAAGACGAAATGGGCGTGCTGCTCGGCGCGATGCAGCGCATGCAGTCCAAGATCCAGGCACTGCGCGCTTCGCTGGGCGAGATGGCCGCCAAGCATGATCTGGGCCTGATCAGCCACCGCATCGACGATGCGCAGTTCCCCGGCGAATACGGCGACATGGTGCGCGAAGCCAACGGGCTGGTCGCGCAGCACATCGGCGTCAAGATGCGCACGGTGGAGGTGATGCGCCGCTATGCACTGGGTGATCTGTCGGTGGACATGGATCGCCTGCCCGGCGAGAAGGCCGTGATCACCGACGCGATGGATCACGTGAAGGCCAGCCTCTCGGCCATCAACACCGAGATCAAGCGACTGGCCGGCGCGGCCGCGGCCGGCGATTTCAGCCAGCGCGGCGATGTCGAACGCTTCCAGCATGATTTCCGCGAGATGGTCGCCGGTCTGAATCATCTGA
>JAEWBY010000034.1 GCA_023390905.1 Pseudomonadota bacterium
GCGGCCGCGGCCGGCGATTTCAGCCAGCGCGGCGATGTCGAACGCTTCCAGCATGATTTCCGCGAGATGGTCGCCGGTCTGAATCATCTGATGCAGACCACCGATGGCAACCTGGCCGAAGTGTCCACGCTGTTGCGGGCCATCGCGCGCGGCGACCTGACCGCGCGCATGCATGGCGATTTCCACGGCGTGTTCGCGCGCATGCGCGATGACGCCAACGCCACCGTCGCGCAGTTGACCGACATCGTTTCGCGCATCCAGGACGCCTCTTCGGCCATCAATACGGCGGCCGGCGAGATTGCCTCAGGCAATGCCGACCTCTCGCGCCGCACCGAGCAGCAGGCGGCGAACCTGGAAGAAACCGCCGCGTCGATGGAGGAACTGACCTCCACGGTCAAGCAGAACGCCGATTCGGCGCGCCAGGCCAACCAGTTGGCCATCGGCGCGGCCTCGGTGGCCTCGCAGGGCGGCGACGTGGTCAGCCAGGTCGTCACCACGATGGAAGGCATCGAAGCCTCCTCGCGTCGCATCGCCGAGATCATCTCCGTCATCGACGGCATCGCGTTCCAGACCAACATCCTGGCCTTGAATGCGGCGGTGGAAGCCGCGCGCGCCGGCGAACAGGGCCGTGGCTTCGCGGTGGTCGCCTCGGAAGTGCGCACGCTCGCCCAGCGCAGCGCGAACGCGGCCAAGGAAATCAAGACGCTGATCGATGATTCGGTCGGCAAGGTCGCCGAAGGTTCGACATTGGTGCACAAGGCCGGCGCGACGATGGGCGACATCGTCTCGTCCGTGCAGCGCGTCACCGACATCATGGCCGAGATCTCGGCCGCCTCGCAGGAACAGTCGGCCGGCATCGAGCAGGTCAACCAGACCGTCACCAGCATGGACGAAGCCACGCAACAGAACGCCGCGCTGGTGGAAGAAGCCTCGGCCGCCGCGCGTTCGATGGAGGATCAGGCGCGCCTGCTCAACGAAGCGGTCGATGTCTTCGTGATCGATGGCCGCGTCGCGCGCGTGCCGCGTGTGCAGGCCAAGGCCGCACCGCAGCCGAAGGCGAAGCCGGCGGCCGTGGTGCGGTCGACGACGCCCGCGGCCGCGAGTGCGCGCCCCGCCCCGCGTCGCGCCGCAAAAGCAGAGCCGGCGCTGGCCGGTGACGGCGAGTGGCAGGAGTTCTGATCCGCGACGCGTCGCGGGAATAGCGGTCGACGCCCTCTCCCGTCGGGGAGAGGGATGCTGCGAGCCGAGGGCCGCCGTTGCAGCCACGGCTGATCCGCATGCGTTGTTGATTGCCAGCCGCGACGCTTCCTCGGATCGCCCGGGCCGATCGATCCATGACGTCCCATCATGCGCGCGCCGTCCTTGCCCCGCGGAGCGGCGAGTGCGGCGCCGATGCCGGCCATGCCGCGCATGCTCCGGCATCGGCCTTCATTGCGGATTCCAGCGCGATCGCATCCGGCTGCATCGCCGGCCGCGCCATTCCATTGACGCTAAAGATTCCGTGACGGCGTTCGATATATCGGACAGCCCGTCCGGATCGCGCCATCCGGGCGGACGCCGTTTCCGCTTCCGCACGATGAGCGTATGTCCGAACAGACCGAAGCCGCACCGCAGGAACCGGTGCGGTATGACGAAGAGGAGAAATACCTCCTGCGGCACCCGCGCGACATCCGCCAGGTGCTGCAGTCGCTGATCGACAAGCGTGCCCTCATCAGCGGGCACCTGGCCGAGCGCGGGCTGACGTTTCCGACCGCGCTGATCGCCTTGTCCGAGGACGAGGACACGCTGCTGATCGACGGCAGCGCCAGCGACAGTGTCAATCGCGGCATCGAGGAAGCCAGCCAGGTGGTCTGCGTATCGCAACTGGATCGCGTGCACGTGCAGTTCCCGCTCGGCGGCTGCGTGCGCACGCTGCTCGATGGACAGGTCGCGTTCCGCGCCGCGCTCCCCGATCGCGTGATGCGCCTGCAACGGCGCGAGTTCTTCCGCCTGCGCGTGCCGCTGGCGCAGCCGGTGCGCTGTTTCATTCCCTTCCATGTCGGGCAGGACCAGGCGCAGCAGGTGGAAATGCGCGTGCTCGACATCAGCGGCGGCGGCATCGCGGTGGAAGTGCCGCCCGAGCGCGCCGAGTTCCGCCCCTACCGCGAATACGCCGACTGCCAGTTGCTGCTGCCCGAAAGCGAGCCGCTGCAGGTGCGGCTGATGGTCAAGAACCTGTTCCGCCAGAGCCAGCCCAACGGCCGCGAATCCCTGCGCGCGGGCTGCCAGTTCACCGACCTGCCGCGCGGCGGCGACGCCCTGATCCAGCGCTACATCTTCCGCATGGAACGCCAGCGCAGCGCCCGCGAGCGCGGCGTGGGGTGACGGGGGCCGGGATCGGGGAGACGGGAGACGGGTTTCGTGAAGCGCGAAGCCCCGCTCCGGGGAATCCCGTTTCTCCTCTTTCCTCTCCCCGCCTTAAAGATCCCCGCGCCCCGGCCGATAGTTCCCAGTGACAGGCGCGCCGCGCGCCGAGCCCACTCCCTGGAGCCAGCCCCATGAGCGACAACAAGACCACGGCCGACGAGTTCCTCAGCTTCGCGCTGGGCGAGGAGCAGTACGGCGTGGACATCCTGAAAGTGCAGGAAATCCGCGGCTACGACGCCGTCACCCGCCTGCCCGACGCCCCCGAGTACATCAAGGGCGTGATCAACCTGCGCGGCACCATCGTGCCGGTCATCGATCTGCGCCTGAAGCTGCGGCTGAAGGAAGCGCGCTATGACGCCTTCACCGTGATGATCGTGCTCAACGTGGACGATCGCGTGGTCGGCATCGTGGTGGACAGCGTGTCCGACGTGATCCCGCTGAGCCAGGATCAGATCCGGCCGACGCCGGAATTCGGCGCCAGCGTCGATACCCGCTTCATCTCCGGCATCGGCACGGTCGAGGACCGCATGCTGATCCTGCTGGACATCGAAACCCTGATCAACGCCGCCGATCTGACCGATCACGCGATCGAAGCCGTCGCGGCCTGATCACGCGCGGCGCAGGCGCGCCGCCGGAAATCCGAACCGGTCGCAGGGGAAGCCCGCCTTCCCCTGCGCCAACGTGCGCCCGCGTTCGCGGGCGTGTCGGGGCAACCCCTACGACCAAGGATGTCTCAATGCCTCACCACCCGGGCCGATAGCGCTAGCAGGCGCATCCGCCATCGAACAGACCCGCCAGCATGCCCGCCTCTTCCTTCCGTTTCCGCGACCTCTCCCTGCGCAGCAAGTTCCTGCTGATGCTGGCCGTCCTCACCCTCGGCATCGTCACGCTGTGCACCGTCACCGCGCGACGCAACCACGCCGAACTGATCAGCAACGAACGCCACGATCTGCAGATCCGCGTCGGCGCGGCGCTCGGCGTGATCGAGCATTTCCATACGCTCTCCGCCAAGGGCGCGCTGGATGAAGCCACCGCCAAGCAGCAGGCGCTGGCGGCGATCGCCGCGCTGCGCAGCGACGGCGGCAGCGATTACCTCTGGGTCAACGACGAGAAGCCGGTGATGCTGATGCATCCGCACCAGACCGCGCTCAACGGCACCGACCTCAGCGAGAAGACCAGCGCCGACGGCCAGAAGATCTTCGTGGAGATGGTCAAGCTCGCCCAGGGCAAGGCCGGCGGCGGCTTCCTCGACTACACCTGGCCCAAGCCCGGCGTGACCGAACCGGTCGAGAAGATCTCCTACGTCGCCATGCACAAGCCGTGGGGCTGGGTGGTCGGCACCGGTGAATACACCGATGACATCGCCGCCAAGGCGTGGAGCTTCGCGCGCGTGCTGATCATCGCCGGCGTGCTGGTGCTGCTGTCGGCGCTGGCGCTGTGCTGGGTGATCGCGCGCTCGGTGCTGCGGCCGATGGGCGATTCACTGCATGCCATCCAGGCGGTCGCGCGCGGTGATCTGTCGGTGCGCGTGAACGCCGATTCGCACGATGAAATCGGCCAGATGAACGCCGCGCTCGGCAACATGGTCGTGCAGCTCAAGCAGCGCATCGAGGAAGATCGCCGCGTCGCCGCCGAAAACCTGCGCATCCGCAGCGCACTCGATGATGTCAGCGCCAACGTGATGATCACCGACGCCGATCGCAACGTCATCTACGCCAACGATCCGCTGCTGGCGATGCTCGGTGCGGCCGAAGCGCAGATCCGCCGCGACGTCCCGCGCTTCGAGATCGCCACGCTGGTCGGCAGCAGCCTGGATCAGTTCCCGATCCAGCCGGCGCAGCAGCCGCAGTTGCTGGCCCAGCTCAGCACCACCCATCGCACGCAGATGCGCCTGGGCGGCCACGTGCTGCAACTGACCATCAACCCGGTCACCGATGCGCAGGGCCAGCGCGTGGGCCTGGTGGTGGAATGGGCCGATCGCACCGCCGAGGTTGAAGTCGAAGAGGAAATCAGCCACATCGTGCAGGCCGCCGCCGCCGGCGATCTGTCCGGTCGCGTGGGCATCGACGGCAAGCACGGCTTCTTCCTGCAACTGGCCGAACAGCTCAACCGCCTGCTCGACACCAACGCCGCCAGCCTGGGCGAAGTCTCGCACCTGCTCACCGCGATGGCGCGTGGCGATCTGAGCGTGCGGATGGACAGCGACAGCGCCCGCGCGATGGGCGGCGTGTTCGCGCGCATGCGCGATGACGCCAACGCCACCGTCGCGCAGTTGACCGACATCGTCTCGCGCATCCAGCAGGCCTCGACCGCGATCAATACCGCCGCCGGCGAGATCGCCGCCGGCAATTCGGATCTGTCGCGCCGCACCGAACAGCAGGCGGCGAACCTGGAAGAGACCGCCGCCTCGATGGAGGAACTGACCTCCACGGTCAAGCAGAACGCAGACTCCGCGCGCCAGGCCAACCAGCTCGCCATCGGCGCGGCCTCGGTGGCCTCGCACGGCGGTGAAGTGGTCAGCCAGGTCGTCACCACGATGGAAGGCATCGAAGCCTCCTCGCGCAAGATCTCCGAGATCATCTCGGTCATCGACGGCATCGCGTTCCAGACCAACATTCTGGCCTTGAATGCGGCGGTGGAAGCCGCGCGCGCCGGCGAACAGGGCCGCGGCTTCGCGGTCGTGGCCTCGGAAGTGCGCACGCTCGCTCAGCGTTCGGCCAACGCCGCCAAGGAAATCAAGACGCTGATCGATGATTCGGTCGGCAAGGTCGCCGAAGGTTCGACATTGGTGCACAAGGCCGGCGCGACGATGGGCGAGATCGTGTCCTCGGTCCAGCGCGTCACCGACATCATGGCCGAGATCTCGGCCGCCTCGCAGGAACAGTCGGCCGGCATCGAGCAGGTCAATCAGACCATCACCCAGATGGATGAAACCACGCAGCAGAACGCCGCACTGGTGGAGGAAGCCTCGGCCGCCGCGCGCAGCATGGAAGACCAAGCGCAGGCTCTGTCCGAAGCGGTTTCGCTGTTCCATCTCGATGCCGCGCCCGCGCGCACGGCCGCCCGCACCACGCGCAAGCAGCCCGCTTTCGCCTGATTCCACTTCCCACTGAAGCAGTGCTCCCCCGATGAAGCCTTTCTCCCTCCTCTCGCGCCGGTTCTCCAATCTGACGGTGCGCCGCAAGCTGGTGGTGCTGACCGTGATGATCGCGGTCGGCATCGTGACGCTGGCCGTGGTCGCCGCGCGGATGCAGTACCTGGACCTGTACGAAACCCGCAAGGCCGCGCTGAAAACGCAGGGCGAGCTGAGTTTCGGCATCCTCGAACATTACCGTGCGCTGGAAACCTCCGGCACGCTCGACGGCGCCAGTGCGCGCCGCGAAGCGCTCAAGGCGATCGAGCGCATGCGCGCCAACAATGACGTGGACTATTTCTTCATCCACGACATGACCCCGGTCGTGCTGATGCATCCGTTCCGCAAGGACATGATCGGCAAGGACGTGGGCGGGGTGCGCAGCCCGGACGGTGTGGCGCTGTACCGCGAGGGCGTCGAAGCCGCGCGCCGCGGCGGCGGCTACGTCGAATTCCAGTGGGCCAAGCCCGGCGCCAAGGATCCGGTGCAGAAGATCGTCTACGCCGCGCCGTTCAAGCCGTGGGGCTGGGTGGTGTCCAGCGGCGTCTACATGGACGACGTGCAGAACCAGGCGCTGATCTTCACCGGCGTGATGACCCTGGCCGGCGGACTGCTGGTGATCGCGGTGACGCTGCTGAGCTGGCTGATCGGTACGCGCATCGTCGCGCCGCTGCGCCAGGCCACCGGCGTGGCCGAGGCCATCGCCGACGGCCATCTGGAGAACGTGATCGGCGAGCAGGCACTGGATGAACCCGGCCAGTTGCTGGTCAGCATGCGCCGCATGCAGGACCAGTTGCATGCGGTCATCCGCGCGCAGCGCGAGATGGCGCGCCAGCATGACGCCGGCGCGATCAGCCATCGCATCGACGAGACCGCCTTCCCCGGCGAGTACGGCCTGATGGTGCGCGAAACCAACGCCTTGGTCGATTCGCACGTCACGCTGATCCACGACGCGCTGGCGATCATGCAGCGGTACGCGATCGGCGATCTGTCGGTGAACATCGCGCGCCTGCCCGGCGAGAAGGCCGTGCTGACCGAAGCGATGGACGCGACCAAGGCCAGCCTGTCGGCCATCAACACCGAGATCAAGCGACTGGCCGGCGCGGCCGCGGCCGGCGATTTCAGCCAGCGCGGCGATGTCGAACGCTTCCAGCATGATTTCCGCGAGATGGTCGCCGGTCTGAATCATCTGA
>JAEWBY010000067.1 GCA_023390905.1 Pseudomonadota bacterium
GGCCTCACGGGCGCCCTAAAGATCGGCGCCCGGAGGCCGCTACCACTACACGGGCCGTCAGGACATCCGCGTGCGGATGGACACGGCCGGGCCTCCCTTTGCACGGCATGCGCCGCGAAGGGGCAGACAGGAGATCGGCAATGGCAGATTACTCACTCGGATACGGTGGCATCGGCTCGGGCCTGGACATCACCGGCATGGTGGAAAAGCTGGTGGCGGCCGAGCGCAAGCCGGCCGACGCCCGCCTGAACCGCATCGAGAGCGCCGCCAAGTTCAAGATCTCCGCCCTGGGTACCGTCAGTTCCGCCTTCAGCAACCTGGACAGCGCGCTCAAGGCACTCAAGGCCAGTGATGCCTTCGACGGCCGCACCGTCAAGGTCGCCACCGACAGCGTGCTCACCGCCGCCAGCGGCAAGGGCACGCCGGCCGGCACGTACAACGTGGAGGTGATCGATCTGGCCACCGCCAACAAATGGATCGCCAATTCCGCCGTCAGCAGCACGCAGACCTTCGGCGCCGGCAAATTGACGTTGACCATCGGCGGGCAGACCACCGAGATCGACATCGCCGAAGGCGCGCGCCTGGTCGACGTGCGCAGCGCCATCAATGACGCCGTGCGCAGCCAGGGCGTGCAGGCCAGCGTGATCACTTCCAACGATGGCCAGTATCTGTCCATCGGCGCGGACAAGACCGGCGCGGCGAGCGCGTTCAGCCTGGCCTTCAGCGAAGGCGGCGCGGATCTGCAGGCGCTGGTGGCCAGCATGCAGGAACGCGTGCCGGCCGCCGATGCGCGCGTGGCCATCGACGGTCTGGAAGTCACCGCCAGCGGCAACACGATCACCGATGCAGTGCCCGGCCTGACGCTGAACCTCAAGACCGAAGGCACCAGCGTGGTCACGGTGACCAGCGACGTGGCCGCCAGCCGCAAGCTGGTGCAGGACTTCATCACCGCATACAACACCGCGATCACCGCGATCAACACCTCGACCAAGTACGACGTCGAGAACAAGGAACCGTCCGCGCTGACCGGCGATGCGCAGATGCGCAGCGCTTCGGGACAGTTGCGCGGATTGATGACCAACCTGCTCGGCGATCTGGCCTCGGTCGGCCTCGATGCCAAGACGCTGGGCCTGCAGACCAAGGGCTACCCGACCTCGGACGGAACGCTGGTGCTGGATGCGGGCAAGTTCGACGCCGCCTTCAACGCCAACCCGGAAAAAGTGCGCGCCGCCTTCACCGGCGACAACGCGTTCGCCGGCAAGTTGCAGAGCCTGGTCGGCAGCTACATCGGCAAGGAAGGCGCCTTCACCCAGCGCACCGACACGCTCAACGCCCAGGTCAAGGACGTGGCCAACCAGCGCAAGGCGCTGGAAGCCCGGATGGAAGCCGTGGGCAACCGCTACAAGGCGCAGTTCGTCGCGCTGGACAGCATGATTTCGCAGATGAACACCACCAGTTCGTACCTCAGCCAGCAGTTGGCCGCCTTGGCCGCGCAGAGCTGAGGACAGGCCCGCGGCCGTTCGGTCGCGGGAGTCAGGAGATAAACCGAATGTCAGCCCATTCCTACGCCGCGCAGTACCGCAAGACCGGCATCACCAGTGCCGTCATGGAAGCGGACCCGCACCGACTGGTGGCCCTGCTGCTGGCCGGCGCGTGCGAGCGCATCCGCCTGGCGGAAGCCTGCATGGATCACGGCGATCTGGCCCGCAAGGGCAAGGCGATCGGCGAGGTCTGCGCGATCATCGGCCATCTCAACGGCTCGCTCGATCACGAAGCCGGCGGCGAAATCGCCGGCAGCCTGTCGGCGCTCTACGATTACCTGCAGGGCCGGTTGACCGAGGCCAACCTGCACAACGACACCTCCGCGCTGCGCGAATCGCTGGAACTGCTCGGCGAGATCGAATCGGCCTGGAACGCGATTCCGCCGGAACAACGGCAACGCGCGGCCGTGGGCGCCTGAGATGCCGCCGGTCTCGCTGGAGGATCTGTTCGCGCAGTTGCAGGCCATGCACGCCGGGCTGCAGGACGAGGATCTGGAAAGCGTGCAGGTGCTGCTGAACCAGCACGATCGCGACGTGCGCGATTTCATGCATGGCGATGAAGGCCGCCAGGCCGGCGCCGACGCGCTGGGCAATCTGCTGTACGCCCAGTTGCAGGTGCAGGATCGCCTGCGCGATGCGCGCGATGCCGCCGCCCGCCGCATGCGCGGCTCGCAACAGGCCGATCGCGCCGCGCGCGCCTATCTCTCCACGTCCGGAGGCTGACCATGCCATCGCAGGTGCCCGTGCTCGATCACCCGGCAGAAGCCGAACTGTTCGGCGATGCCCTGACCTGCGATGCATGGCTGCCGGTGGATTTCCGCCTGGGCGATCGCCGCCTCGCGCCGCAGGCCGGCGAAGCGGTGCTGCGCGCCGTGGCCGTGGCCGAGGATTCGCGCAATGACGATCCGGACGAGCGCGGCGATCTGCCGCAATCCTTCCTGCGCATGGAAGCCAAGGTCGATCTGATGCTCAACCTGCTCGGCCGCCTGGCGCGGCAGAGCGCCGATGCGCTGCCGCTGCGCGCGTTGCGGTGGTCGCACCTGGGGCTGCGCATCGACACCGACATCGCCTATGCGGCGCGCATCAGCGAACGCGGCGTGGCGATGATCGAGCCGGCGAGCTGGCTCAGCGATCACATCGAACTGCCCGCGCGGGTGATCGCGCAGAGCGTGGACATCAGCGGACGACACCATACGTGGTTGCGTTTCGAACCGATGGCGCCGGCGCTGGCCGATGCGCTGGAGCGGCATCTGTTCCGCATGCATCGACGGCAGATTGCCGAGGCACGGCAGGCGCGCCAGGGTTGACTGCACCAGGCTTGCCTGGATGTGCATCTGTTGAAGGTCAACCCTTCATACATTCTTCGCCATCGGTTCCGTGCCGGCTCTTGCCTCAGCGGCCTATGCGCTTGCCATGGCTTCCACAGCCGAAGGCTGGTCATCGCGGCTTTCAACAGCCGCAGGCTGGTCGCCCCTGATCCCCCATCCCGAATTACCCCATCCCGATCCGCTCAGACCAGATCGTTCTGGTGGCGCGCGGCCAGCAACAGCAGATCGTTGGCGCGGCGGCAGCCGAGTGATTCCATCATGCGGGCGCGGTGGGTTTCGACGGTCTTGACGCTGATGCCCAGGTGCGCGGCGATTTCCTTGCTGCTCATGCCGCCGCCGAGCTTGCGCAGGATCTGGCGCTGACGCGGCGAGAGTGCGTCGATGCCGGTCGGTCGCGCGGGGTTGAGCAGCGGCGCGAGCATCTTCGAAGAGACCTGCGGACTGAGAAACACCTGGCCGGCGGCGGCCGCGCGCAAGGCCAGTTCCAGTTCCATCGGCGCGGCTTCCTTGACCACGAAGCCGGCGCAGCCGCGATCCAGCGCGCTGCGGACCTGGGTCGGGTCGTTGTGCATCGACATGATCACCACGCGGGTCTGCGGCAACGCCTCCTTCAGCGGCTTGAGCAGATCCAGACCGCTGCGGTCCGGCAGCGAGAGGTCGAGCAGGATGACGTCCGGGCGATGGATCGTCGCCAGATCCATGGCCTGCTGCGCATCGGAGGCTTCGGCGACCACGTCCACGTCGGCGATCGACTGCAGCAGCCGGCCGATGCCGGCGCGCACGAGGGTGTGGTCATCAACAATCAGGACGCGCACGGGGCTGGGACGCTCAGGGGGGAAGCCCACCTTATCCGGCTGTCGGATTTCCGCCAATGTGACTTTAGTGAGAAAGGTGTGAAATCTTGAATACGGTCACAGTTGTGCGGGCGTGCGCCGGAAAGCCGGCGGAGCCCGGCGCGAGCGACCATCGCGCACGAACAAAGCGCGAAGCGGCGTCGCGTGCAAGGCGGGGTCGCCTCTTCCGTCGCCGCGCTGCCCTTTTCCTCGGGAGCAGGCCCTCCCACCGGATCGTCGCGCTGCCACTCGCCGTCAGCCGCGGTTCCGCTGCTCACGGCAGGCATTGAAGAAGGCATAGCGCTCAACCTCCGCGACCGCCGCCGGCCGGATCCTGCAACAGCGCGCGTGTCCACGCGGTGGAAAAACGGCTATGCAAGCGGCATTCGGCGAACCATGCCCGCGACATTCCGAAGCCGCCTCTACCGACCCGGTTCACACTTCCGCACGGAGACGGCGCTTCTGGCCCGCCGCTTGCAGGTAGCGCTGTCAGGTGAGGCCGCTACCCCGGCACGGCCCGCGGCTCCAGTGATTGCAAGGCTTCCCGCGCCATCACCCTGACACCGATCCGCGACATCAGACCGACGCCGTAGGTAAAACCCCGACACCTGCGTGGGGAACGTGCTGATACGGACCAGAATCGCCCCGATTCTTTTCCCGCCACCGCCAGCGCAAAGTGCCTCCAACGCGACGAACCGCTGACGGTGCGTCGGGAATACGGGGAAAGGCCACGATGAAAACGGGGATGAGCGCGCAGCTGGGCCAACAGCTGCACCTGACGCCGCAACTGCTGCAGTCGATCCGCCTGCTGCAACTGGATGGCCTGCAACTGGAGCAGGAAATCCGCCGCGCGCTGGACGCCAACCCGTTGCTTGAACTGGAAGAGGACGCGCCGATCGCCGAAGGGGGCGAAGACGATGCGCGCAATGCCTCGGACAGTGCCGCGACGGACACCGCCGCATTCGACGAGCTGCCCGAGTCGTCGATGTGGGACGTGGCCGGTGCCTCGTGGCAGGACGGCGATGACGATCGCATGCAGCGCATCGAAGCCGGCCCGTCCAGTGATCCGCAATGGCGCGCGTTGTCGGCGCTGGCGCTGGAACTGGATCCGGCCGGCCTGCAGATCGCCACGTTCTGGCTGGAACACACCGACGATGCCGGTTATCTGGAACAGGACGCGGCGATGCTGGCCGATCTGGCCGCGCTGCGCTTCCGCATCGAACCGGCGCAGGCCGAAGCCGTGCGCCAGCGCCTGCTGCATGGGGAATGCACGGGCCTGGCCGCACGCGATCTGCGCGAATGCCTGCAGGTGCAGCTCTCGGCCCTGCCCGGCCGCGTGCCGGCGCGGGCCGTCGCCGCGCGCATCCTGGCAGAGGCACTGGATCTGCTGGCCGCGCACGACGAAGCGGCCATCGCCGAGCGCCTGCAACTGGATGTAGAGCAGATCCGCGAAGGCATCCGCCTGATCCTCTCGCTGCAACCGCGCCCGCTGGAATCGCTGGAACCGGCACCGAGCGCCTACGTGGTGCCCGACGTGGTGGCCTGGCATGCCGACTGCGCCTGGCGCGTGGCGCTCAACCCGGCCACCACGCCGCGGGTGGCGGTCTCGCCGATGCACGAGCGCGCGCTCGATCAGCTCGATGGCAAGGCCGACGCCAGCGAAGGCGCGCGCAAGCTGCGCGAACTGCTGCAGGAAGCGCGCTGGCTGACCCGCGGCCTGTCGATGCGCTATGACACCCTGCTGCGCACCGCCCGCGCGATCGTCGAGCGTCAGGCCGGCTTCCTCGCCCACGGCGACGAAGCGATGGCGCCGCTGACGCTGAAGGAAATCGCCGACGAAATCGGCATGCACGAATCGACCATCTCGCGCATCACCACCGGCAAGTACATGCAGACCCCGCGCGGCACCTTCGAGCTGAAGCATTTCTTCGCCGTGCGCCTGGAAGGGGCCAGCGTGGCCGGCCCGGCCGTGCGCGCGATGGTGCGCCGCTTGATCGAGAACGAACCGGCCGGCAAGCCGCTGGCCGACGAGGCCATCGCCGGCCTGCTGGCGCGCCAGGGCATCCACATCGCCCGCCGCACCGTGGCCAAGTACCGCGAGCAACTGGACATCGCGCCCGCACGCGACCGCCGTCGCGGTAACGTGACCGCCCTGGCCAAGGCGGGATGAGGAAGAAGGACATGCGCAAGATCACCGTACTGCTGGTGGACGATCACGAGGGTTTCATCAACGCCGCGATCCGCCACCTGCGCAAACTGGACTGGCTCGACGTGGTGGGACGCGCCGGCAACGGCCTGGAAGCCATCGAACGCTCCGAGGCGCTGCGCCCGGACGTGGTGCTGATGGACCTGGCGATGCCGGAAATGGGCGGCCTGCAGGCCACGCGCCTGATCAAGACGCAGGACCAGCCGCCCTTCATCGTCATCGCCAGCCACTTCGATGATGCCGAGCACCGCGAGCACGCCAACCGCGCCGGCGCCGATGAATTCGTCAGCAAGCTTTCCTACATCCAGGAAGTCTTGCCCATCCTAGAAAAGTTCCGAGACAACTGCCATGAGTGAATCCCGAATCCTCGTCCTCGATGCCGACGCCGCGCGCGCCGTGCGGGTGACCGATCTGCTGGAGTTCATGGACCTGACCCCGCGCTGGGCCGCCGAGGCCGCCGACGTGGATACCGGCCGCCACCGTCCGCACGATTTCATGGCGGTGATCGTCGGCCGCGTCGAGGATGGCGCCGCCAGCCGCGCGTTCTTCGCATGGCTGGGCAGCGTGCCGCTGCCGCCGCCGGTGCTGCTGCTGGAGGGCGAGCCGTCGTCCTTCGCCAGCGCCCATGGCCTGCATGAGGCCGGCGTGTGGCCGCTGGACACGCCGATCCGCCATGCGCAGCTGGAAGCCTGCCTGCGCCGCGCCAGCCTCAAACGCCTGGACACCGAGCACCAGGCCCAGTCCGCGCACGGCAGCGGCCCGACCGGCATCAGCCCGGCCGTCAGCCGCCTGCGCCGGCTGATCGATCAGGTGGCCGCGTTCGACACCACCGTGCTCGTGCTCGGTGAATCGGGCACCGGCAAGGAAGTGGCCGCGCGCGCCATCCACGAGAACTCGCCGCGCCGCGATGGCCCCTTCGTGGCGATCAACTGCGGTGCGATTCCGCCGGATCTGCTGGAAAGCGAACTGTTCGGCCACGAAAAAGGCGCCTTCACCGGTGCGCTCAGTGCGCGCAAGGGCCGCTTCGAGATGGCCGAAGGCGGCACGCTGCTGCTGGACGAAATCGGCGACATGAGCCTGCCGATGCAGGTTAAGCTGCTGCGCGTGCTGCAGGAGCGCACGTTCGAGCGCGTCGGCGGCAACCAGACCATCCGTTGCAACGTGCGCGTGATCGCCGCCACCCACCGCAATCTGGAAGACCGCATCCGCGACGGCCACTTCCGCGAGGATCTGTTCTACCGCCTCAATGTCTTCCCCATCGAGATGCCCGCCCTGCGCGAGCGCCTGGACGATCTGCCGGCGCTGGTCAGCACGCTGGCCGTGCAACTGGCGCGTACCGGCCGCGGCGAAGTGCGCTTCGCCGAGGAAACCCTGCAGGCGCTGCGCAGCTATCCGTGGCCGGGCAACGTGCGCGAGCTGACCAATCTGGTCGAGCGCATGGCGGTGCTGCATCCGGGCGGTCTGGTGCGCGTGCACGATCTGCCCAAGCGCTACCAGCCCGAACACCTGGCCGCCGAAGCCCAGGCCGCGCCCTCGGCGAGCGCCGCCGGGGATGTGGCCGCCGCGAGCGCGAGCGTCGCCGCCGCGCCGGCCGCCACGCCGGTCATCGATCGCCTGCCGGAAGACGGCCTGGATCTGCGCGAGCACATCGCCCGCATCGAACTGAACCTGATCCGCGATGCACTGGATCGCGCCGGCGGTGTCGTCGCCCACGCCGCGCAACTGCTCGGCCTGCGCCGCACTACGCTGGTGGAAAAACTGCGCAAGTACGGCGTGGAGCGCGAGGAATCGCTGGTGTCGGATGTTTGACGCGGGCCGGTAGCCGGTAGCCGGTAGCAGGTAGCCGGGAATCGGGAATTGGAAATCGGAAAATCCGCGTGCGATGCAGGAGCGGCAGCAGCCGCGACCGCGTTCCTGCCAGGTCGGTCCCGGTTTCAACAGACGCATGTCTGTCGGGCCCGCCTGCATGATTCCGATCCCGATTTCTCCGCTACCGGCTCTCGGCCACCGATTCCCAACTCCCGATCCCCGATGCCCGATCACCGATCCCGATTTCCCGGCTACCGGCTACCGGCTCCCCGCTACCAATCCCGTCTCCCTCTCCCGTCTCCCCGCTCCCCGGCACACATCTTGCAGCACCCCTGACAAGGAACCTTCCCGAGCCTTGCCGCCATGACCGATTCCGTCAGCTCCATCCTCTCGCAGATACGCAGCTACCAGAACCAGCTGGGCAGCACGCGTGCGCTGGAGCAGGTGCCGAATCCGAATGCGGTGCAGTTCGGCCAGCCGGCCGTGCAGGCGCCGAGTTTCGGCGAGTCGTTGCAGAACGCGCTCAAGGGCGTCAACGAAGCGCAGAAGAATGCCGGCGCACTCGCGCAGGCGTTCGAACTGGGCGACCCGCGCGCGGATCTGGCGCGGGTGATGGTGGCCTCGCAGCAGTCGCAGGTGGCGTTTCGCGCGACCGTCGAAGTCCGCAACCGTCTCGTCCAGGCGTATCAGGACGTGATGAACATGCCGCTGTAAGCGTCCCTCGTTCCCCTCGATAAAGCGGTTGGCCTCGAACAGACAAACGCCTGATCCACCACTCCCACCTCGTCACCCCTGATTGGCACCGGAATAGAAGATGGCCCTGACCCTCTCCAAGGAATCGCTGAAGGAATCGCTGACCGCCGAGAAGGCCGGCGCGGCGCTGACCAGGATGGGCGATATCCCGGTGTTCAAGCAGATGGGCACGCTGCTGATGATCGCCGGCGCGGTCGCGGTCGGCCTGATGGTGTTCTTCTGGTCGCAGAAGCCGGACTACACCCCGCTCTACACCGGCCTGGACGCCAAGGCCACCGCCGAGGCCACCGATCTGCTGCGCGCGGCGCAGATCCCGTTCCAGCTCGATCAGGCCACCGGTGCGATCTCCGTACCGCAGGAAAACCTGCACGACGCACGCATGAAGCTGGCCGGCTCCGGCGTTGCCGAGAACGGCCGCCTGGGCTTTGAACTGATGGAGCGCGATCCGGGCTTCGGCGTCAGCCAGTTCGTCGAGAACGCACGCTACCAGCACGCGCTGGAAACCGAACTGGTGCGCACCATCACCACGCTGCGCCCGGTGCGGGACGCGCGCGTGCATCTGGCCATTCCCAAGCCCAGCGCCTTCACCCGCCAGCGCGAAGTCGCCAGCGCCTCGGTGGTGCTGGACCTGCGTTCGGGTGCGATGCTGGAACGCAACCAGGTCGATGCGATCGTGCACCTGGTGTCCTCGAGCATTCCGGATCTCGCGCCCGAGCGCGTGACCGTGGTCGATCAGAGCGGCCGCATGCTGACCATCAGCGATCCCAACAGCGAAGCCGCGCTCAGCGCCGCGCAGTTCGAACGCGTGCGCAAGATGGAAACCTCGCTCAACGAGCGCATCAAGGAACTGCTCGAACCGCTCACCGGACCGGGCCGCGTCAACGCCGAAGTGGCCGTGGACATGGACTTTTCGGTGATCGAGGAAGCGCGCGAAACCTTCGCCAACGATCCGGCCAAGGTGCGCAGCGAACAGGTCAGCCAGAACACGGTCACCAAAGGCAACGGCCCCGAGGGCGTGCCCGGCGCGACCAGCAACACCCCGCCCGGCCCCAATGCCAATGCCGCCGCGCCCAATCCCAACGCGCCGGTGGAAACGGCCAGCAGCGCGACCCGCAACTTCGAGATGGATCGCACGCTGCAGCACACGCGCCAGCCGGCCGGCCGCGTGCGCCGGGTCACCGCCGCGGTGCTGGTCGATCACATCCCGCGCGCCGGCGCCAACGGCAAGGTCACGATGGTGCCGCTCGATGCGGCCACCGTCACCCGCGTCGAGGCGCTGGTGAAGGAAGCGGTCGGCTTCGACGCCGCGCGCGGTGACTCGGTGTCGGTGATGAACGCGCCGTTCGTGCGCGAAGCCGCGCCGGTCGAGGAAACCTCGTTCTGGGAAAGCCCGTGGCTGCACAACCCGATGGTGCGCGACATCGCGCGCTACGGCCTGGGCGCGCTGGTGGTGATCGCCCTGCTGTTCGGCGTACTGCGCCCGGCGATGCGCCAGATCATCCAGCCCAAGCCGAAGAAGGCCGCGCCCGAGGCGATCGACGTGGATCTGCTCCACGATGGCGAAGACAACCCCGTCATCGCCGCCCTGCAGCAGGATCGCGCCGAGATCAGCGCGCCGCGCGCCCTGCCCTCCGATGCATACGAAGATCGCCTGCGCCATGCACGCGAAGCGGTGAAGACCGATTCCAAGCAGGTCGCGCAGGTGGTCAAGGATTGGGTGTCCAGCGATGACTAATCACGCCAACGACGGGCTGACCGGCGTCCAGCGCGCGGCCGTGCTGCTGCTTTCGCTCGGCGAACAGGATGCGGCCGAAGTGCTCAAGCACATGAACGCCAAGGAGGTGCAAAAGCTCGGCATCGCCATGGCCACCATCTCCGGCGTCAGCCGCGAGCAGGTCATGCAGGTGATGGAGAGCTTCACCCATTCGCTCGACAAGCAGACCTCGCTCGGCATGGGCACCGACGATTACGTGCGCAAGGTGCTGGTGCAGGCGCTGGGCGAAGACAAGGCCGGCAGCCTGATCGATCGCATCCTGCTGGGCCGCAACACCACCGGCCTGGACACGCTCAAGTGGATGGACCCGCGCTCGATCGCCGATCTGGTGCGCAACGAGCATCCGCAGATCATCGCCATCGTGCTCTCGCACCTGGACGGCGACCAGGCGGCCGAAACGCTGAAGATGCTGCCCGAGCGCGCGCGTTCGGACGTGCTGCTGCGCATCGCCACGCTCGATGGCATTCCGCCCAATGCGCTCAATGAACTCAACGAGATCATGGAGCGGCAGTTCGCCGGCAACCAGAACCTCAAGTCGTCCACCATCGGCGGCATCAAGGTGGCGGCCAACATCCTCAACTTCATGGATTCCGGGCAGGACCAGACCATCCTCGGGGCGATCAACCAGATCGATGCGGACCTGGGCGCCAAGATCCAGGACCTGATGTTCGTGTTCGACAACCTGGTGGATCTGGACGATCGCGAATTGCAGGCCATGCTGCGCGAAGTGCCCAACGATCGCCTCGGCCTGGCGCTGCGCGGCGCCGATGCCAAGGTGCGCGAGAAGATCACCCGCAACATGTCCCAGCGCGCCGCGCAGATCCTGCTGGAAGACATGGAAGCGCGTGGCCCCGTGCGCCTGTCCGATGTCGAAGGCGCGCAGAAGGAAATCCTCGCCATCGTGCGCCGCCTGGCCGATCAGGGCGTCATCTCGCTCAGCGCCAACAGTGAGGAAATGGTATGACCGCGCCGGTCCGCTGGATGGCCCCGCCGCTGGATTTCGTGGCGCGCCTCGAATCGTTGGAAGCCGAGGTTCCGCCGCCGCGTCCGCCGAGCCTGGAGGAAATCCAGGCGATCGAGGAAGCGGCCTATCGCGAAGGCCTGGAACGCGGCCGCGCCGAAGGCCACGCCGAGGGATTCGCGCAGGGCCAGAGCGAGGTGCGCCGGCTGACCGCGCAGATCGAGGGCATCCTGGACAATTTCTCGCGTCCGCTCGATCGCCTGGAAAACGAAGTGCTGGGCGCGCTGTCCGAGCTGGCCGTGCGCATCGCCGGCAGTCTGGTCGGCCGCGCCTACCAGGCCGATCCGACGCTGCTGGCCGATCTGGCCAGCGCCGCGCTGGATGCGGTCGGCGGCGCCAACCGCGAAGTCGAACTGCGCCTGCATCCGGATGACATCGCCGCGCTGACCCCGCTGCTTTCGATGCTGCCGTCCACGCGCCTGACCAGCGACAGTTCGCTCAGCCGTGGCGATCTGCGCGTGCATGCCGAGAGCGTGCGCATCGACGGCACGCTGGAAGCGCGCCTGCGCGGCGCGCTGGAAAACGTCCTGCAACGCGGCGGAGCGCTGGGATGAGCGCGCAACCGCTGGAATGGTTGAACGCCCGCGATCTGCGCCTGGCCGCGCGGCTGTCGCAGATCCGCCCCAACCTCGGCAGCCACGGCCTCATCCGCGAAGGCATCCTGCGCCGCGCGGTCGGCCTGACGCTGGAAGCGATCGGCTGCGAAGCGCCGATGGGCGCGACCTGCAAGGTCGAAGTGATCGACGGCGGCTGGGTCGATGCGGAAGTGGTCGGCTTCGCCGGCGAACGTACCTATCTGATGCCGAGCGCCGAACTGCACGGCCTGCTGCCGAACGCGCGCGTGGTGCCGCTGCGCCGCCGTGGCGGCGTGGAAGTCGGCGAAGGCCTGCTCGGCCGCGTCATCGACAGCGATGGCGTGCCGCTGGACGGACGCGGCCCGATCCGCGCCGAATCGACGGTGAGCCTGTCCGGCGTGGCGATCAATCCGCTCTCGCGTGAACCGATCACCCAGCCGCTGGACGTGGGCGTGCGCGCGATCAACGCGCTGCTGCCGATCGGCCGCGGCCAGCGCGTGGGCCTGTTCGCCGGATCCGGCGTCGGCAAATCCACCCTGCTCGGCATGATGACGCGCTACACCGCCGCCGACGTGATCGTGGTCGGCCTGATCGGCGAGCGCGGCCGCGAAGTGCGCGACTTCGTCGAGAGCACCCTGGGGCCGGTCGGCCTGTCGCGTGCGGTCGTGGTCGCCAGTCCCGCCGATCGCCCGCCGCTGGCGCGGCTGCAGGGCGCGTATCGCGCCACCGCGATCGCCGAGTGGTTCCGCGATCAGGGCCTGAACGTATTGCTGCTGATGGATTCGCTGACCCGCTTCGCGCAGGCGCAGCGCGAGATCGGCCTGTCGGTCGGCGAGCCGCCGACCACGCGCGGTTATCCGCCCTCGGTGTTCGCACGCCTGCCCGCGCTGGTCGAGCGCGCCGGCAATGGTTCGGCCGGACGCGGATCGATCACCGCCTTCTACACCGTGCTGACCGAAGGCGACGACCCGCAGGATCCGATCGCCGACGCCGCGCGCGCGATTCTCGATGGCCACATCCTGCTCTCGCGCCGCGTCGCCGACAGCGGCCTGTATCCGGCGATCGACGTGGAATCCTCGGTCAGCCGCGTGGTCACCGAAATCGCCGACGAAACCTGGCGCGATCGCATCCGCAAGCTCAAGCGCCTGCTGTCGGCCTACACCAGCAACCGCGATCTGATCGCGATCGGCGCCTACCAGCGCGGCAGCGATCCGACCGTGGACGAAGCGCTGGAACGCTGGCCGGAGATCGTCGAATTCCTCGGCCAGGACGTGGCGCGCTCGGCCGATCTGGCCGACAGCCGCCAGGCGCTGGAGCAACTGGTCCAGCGATCGGCGCCGCCGATGCGCGAGGCGATCGCATGAGCACGCGCGCGCCGGGCATGACCCCGATTCCCGGCTCCGGCACGGCAGTTGCATCGTGTTCCGGCAGCGGCCGCCTTGATGCCGTACGTACCCCGGCCGCGCGCGCCCCGCGCCACGGCCTTGCACCACACCCGAGCAGGTTCTGGCCATGATGCAATCCCGTCGAATCGATCCCCTGCTGCGCCGCGCCCAGGAAAAGGAAGACTCGGTCGCGCGCGATCTCGCCGAACGCCAGCGCGCCCTGGCGCAGCACGAATCCCGTCTGGAGGAACTGCGCCGCTACGCCGACGAATACGCCGGCAGCCAGATGGCCGCGACCAGTCCGGCGCAACTCGCCAACCGGCGCGCCTTCCTCGAACGCCTGGACAGCGCCGTGAAGCAGCAGGCGCAGACGGTGGATCGCAGCCGCGCCAGCGTGAACATCGAACGTGATCGCCTGCTGCTGGCCAGCCGCGACAAGCAGGTGCTGGAACAGCTCGCGGCCAGCTATCGCGTGCAGGAACACCAGGTCGTCGAACGCCGCAACCAGCGCGAGATGGACGATCTCGGTGCGCGCCGGGTGCGGCTGGCGGCCACCGCCGCCGCCGAAGAGGATGGTGCGTGAAAGCCGATGCGAATGCGGCGCTGGGCTTCGCGCCGGCGTCGAACAACGCGAACACCCGCAGCGCCGTCGGCGAAAGCCGCGGCGATGATCGGTTCGCCCGGCTGATGTCGGGCGCGCGCGAAAGCAACCCGCGCGCGGCAAAGAACGATGAATCGCGAACCGATCGCCCTGCCCGCACGGAAGATGCGCCTGAAGCGCGCGATGCCGGCTCGGCCGATCGCCCGAGCGCGCAGAGCACGCGGCGTTCCAGCGAAGCGCGTGATGGACGCACCCCGCGCGAACCACGCGACGATCGCAACGCACGCGATGCGGACGCCCCGGACACCGCGGCCGCGCAGAGTGCATCGGCGACGGCGCAGACGGTGACGAACGAAACCGCCACCCCGCAGGACGAAGACGACGTATCACCAATCGACTGGCCGCCGGCCGGATTGATCCTTCCGGCATTGATCGCCGATACCGCACCGCTCGCCAACCCCGCCACCGGCGCTTTCGCCGCGGGCGATACGCTGTCCGGCGGCGCGGCTTCCGCATTGCCCACCGGATTGCGGATGGCATTCGCGCAACTGGCGACCGCGACTGGCGATGGCGCGGCGGTTCCCAACCTTGCCGACGCCGCGACGGACACGCCGGCGGGCAATGCCGCCGCGTCCAATACCGTTGCCGATACAGCGCGCGAACAGCCCGGCGCCATGTCGCTGCCCGCGTTCACGGCAGTGACACGTCAACCTGCCGGTGCCACTGCCAATCCGTCCGCGCAGATGGCGCTGCCGGCCGGCATGGTGCTGTTCAAGGACACACTGGAAGCGCTGTCGACCGGCAAGCGCGAGGACAGCCACGCGCTCAATGCGGCCTTCGCGCTCGCCGCGCCATCGACGCCTTCGGACAATGGGCTGGCCCGCACCGCCACCGTCAATCCGCTGACAGCGTTGACCCCGGATCTGAACACCGATCAGTTCGGCGAAACGCTCGGCACGCAACTGAGTTTCATGGCCGATCAGAAGATCAGCCACGCCCGCATCCGCGTCAGCCCGCATGACATGGGCACGATCGAAATCAACCTGCAACTCGATGGCGATCGCGTGCACGCCGATTTCAGCAGCCCGCAGCCCGAGGTGCGCCAGGCGCTGGAAAGCAGCCTGCCGAAACTGCGCGAGATGCTCGGCCAGCAAGGCTTCCAGCTTGCGCAGGCGGACGTGGGCCATCGCCAGAATCCGCAGTCTTCCCCGCAGGAGGGCAATGCGCGCGGCCAGGGCAGCGACCCGCGCCCGATGGGCACGGCATCCGAGCCGGCGCCAATGGTGCGCGTGGTGCGCGGACTGCTGGACGCCTACGCCTAGCGTCCCTCGCCCTGTGGCGTGGAGCCCGCCTGACACCCGTTGAGCCGGCCTGGACGAGCACCGGTCGCCGGCTGTCCACCCTACCGATCAGACCGCTTCCGGCGGCAGCGGCCGCCACCGCGATACACACCCTGACGCGAACACCGTCGGCGGCATTCGGCCCGCCGCCGGTTTTCCGCCACCGGCCCCTCCGGGCCCCGGCACACCGCTTGCATGACATCGACCGTCCCCTACGGAGAGTCATCGCGTGGCCGAGAAAGCCGACCCCAAGCTGTTGAAACCCGCACCCAAGGCCGGCAAGCCGTGGCTGATGATCGCCATCGTCGCGGTGATCGCCGCCGGTGCGGCCGGTGGCGGCGCCTGGTTCTTCGCCAGCAAGTCCGGTGATCACGCCGACAAGCCCGAGGCCAAGAAGGAAGAAGCCAAGCACGGCGGCGTGCCCGCGCCGGCGCAGTACTTCGCACTGGAGCCGCCGTTCGTGGTCAACCTGATCGGCTCGGCCGGCGGCGCGCGCTACCTGCAGGTCGAGGTGCAGTTGATGACGCGCGATCCCGAATCGCTCAAGGCCATCGAACTGCATGCCCCCGCGCTGCGTGCGCGCCTGCTGATGCTGTTCGCCCAGCAGAACGCCGAGGAACTGATCACCCGCGCCGGCAAGGAAAAACTGCAGGCGCAGGCGCTGGCCGAAGTGCGCAAGGTGCTGACCGCCGAAACCGGCAAGCCGTCGGCCGAAGCGCTGCTGTTCACCAGTTTCGTGATGCAGTGACGGAGTCGCCGCGATGATGAGCGATCTGCTTTCGCAGGATGAAATCGACGCCCTCTTGCATGGCGTCGATTCCGGTGCGATCGAAACCGAAGAGCCGCCCGTCGATCCCGGCGTCGCGCGCAATTACGACTTCGCCAGCCAGGACCGCATCGTCCGCGGCCGCCTGCCGACGCTGGAGATGATCAACGAGCGCTTCATCCGCACCTGGCGCATCGGCCTGTTCAACCTGCTGCGCCGCTCGGCGGATCTGTCGGTGCGCGGCATCGACATGATCAAGTTCTCCGAATACCTGCATTCGCTGTACGTGCCGACCAACCTCAACCTGATCCGCCTCAAGCCGCTGCGCGGCGTGGGCCTGATCGTGTTCGAACCCAAGCTGGTCTACACGGTGGTGGACAACTTCTTCGGTGGCGACGGCCGCTACCCGGCCAAGATCGAAGGCCGCGAATTCACCGCCACCGAGATGCGCGTGATCCAGTTGCTGCTCAAGCAGACCTTCACTGACTTGGTCGATGCCTGGGCACCGGTGATGCCGGTGGAATTCGAGTACATCAACTCCGAGGTCAACCCGCATTTCGCCAACATCGTCAGCCCGCGCGAATACGTGGTGGTGAGCCGCTTCCACGTCGAACTCGACGGCGGCGGCGGCGAGCTGCACATCACCCTGCCCTATTCGATGCTCGAACCGATCCGCGAACTGCTCGATGCCGGCATCCAGTCCGATCGCGTGCACGAGGACGATTCCTTCCGCGACAGCGTCCATGACCTGCTGCGTTCGGCCGAAGTGACGCTGTCCACCGTGCTGGCGGAAAAACGCATCAGCCTGCGCGATCTGACCCGGCTGAAGGTCGGCGACATCCTGCCGATCGAATTGCCCAGGCAGGTGCCGGTATGCGTCGAACAGGTGCCGGTGTTCACCGGCGAGTTCGGCATTTCCAACGGCAACAACGCCGTGAAGATCGTCGCCACGCATCCGCCCGGCACCCGTTTCGTTCCCGCCACTCCCGCTCCCGGCGCCGCGCCGGCGCTGCCACAGGAAACCCACGCATGAGCACTCCCCTCACCGAAGAAGCGGCCGCCGCGCAGTTCGAAGCACTGCTGGCCGAAACCAAGAGCCAGCAGGAAGCGGACATGAGCCTGGACGTCATCCTCGACGTGCCGGTGATGCTGTCGCTGGAAGTGGGCCGCACGCGCATTCCGATCCGCAACCTGCTGCAGCTCAACCAGGGTTCGGTGGTGGAACTGGAGCGTGGCGCGGGCGAACCGCTGGACGTGTTCGTCAACGGCACCCTGATCGCCCACGGCGAAGTGGTCGTGGTCAACGATCGTTTCGGCGTGCGCCTGACCGACGTGGTCAGCCCGAGCGAACGCATCCGCCGCCTGCGCTGAGCCTGCCCATGTCCGTGTTCCCGCAACTGGTTCCCATCGTCGCCAACGCCACCGCGCCGGCGCAGAAGATCGGCCACGCCGCGCCCGCCACGCCCGGCATCGGCGGCGCGCTGGTCGGCCTGATCCTGGTGCTGGGCCTGATCCTCGGCCTGGCCTGGCTGCTCAAGCGCATGCCCGGCGTCGGCCTGGGCCTGCGCGCCAATGATCAACTCCGCGTGGTGACCAGTCTGTCGGTCGGCACCAAGGAGCGTTTGCTGGTGGTGGAAGTGGGTGGCGAACAGTTGCTGGTCGGCGTCACCGCCGGCGGCATCAATACCCTGCACCGCCTGCCCGAACCGCTGCCGCCGGTGGTCGCGCCGCCGCTGCCCAATTTCGCCGAACTGCTGGCCAAGCGCCTGCGCAAAGAGACCTGATCATGCGTCGCCTGTTACCGCTGCTGCTTTCCCTGTGGCTGATCTGCGCGCCGATGCTGGCGCTGGCGCAGGCCGCGCCCGCACAGGATGCGCCTGCACAGGCCGGCACCGCGCCGGCCGCCGCACCGGCCGCGCCGAGCGCACCGTCCAAGCCGACGCTGCCGGCGCTGCCGGACGTGACCGTGGGCAAGGTCGGCGGCAATCCGGTCAGCCTGCCGATGCAGACGCTGCTGCTGATGACGGCGATCACGCTGATCCCGTCGGCACTGCTGGCGATGACCGCCTTCACCCGCATCATCATCGTGCTGGGCCTGCTGCGGCAGGCGCTCGGTACCGGCCAGACGCCGTCGAACCAGGTGCTGGTCGGACTGGCGCTGTTCCTGACCATGCTGGTGATGATGCCGGTCGGCGAAAAAGCCTGGGCGCAGGGCATGGCGCCGTATCTGGACGGGCAGATCGATTTCTCCACCGCGTGGACGCTCACCACCGGCCCGCTGCGCGAGTTCATGCTGGCGCAGGTGCGCGAAACCGATCTGATGACCTTCGCCGGACTGGCCGGCCATGGCACCTACGCCAGCGCGGCCGACGTGCCCTTCCCGATCGTCGTGGCCTCGTTCATCACCAGCGAACTGAAGACCGCGTTCGAGATCGGATTCCTGATCTTCATCCCGTTCGTGATCATCGATCTGGTCGTCTCCAGCGTGCTGATGTCGATGGGCATGATGATGCTCTCGCCGATGCTGGTCTCGGCCCCGTTCAAGATCCTGCTGTTCGTCCTCGTCGACGGCTGGGTGCTGATCGTCGGATCGCTGGCGGCTTCGTTCAATTGAAGCCGGGCATCGGGAATCGCAATCGCGGTTTCCTGACAACCCGCATCCTCGAATGGCCCGGCTTTTGCTTTTGCCAATCCCGTCTCCCGTCTCCCCAATCCCGGCCCCCCAATGACTCCCGAAACCGCTCTGACCGAACTCCGTGGTGGCCTTGAGATCGCGCTGTGGGTCGGTGGCCCGCTGTTGCTGGTGGTGTTGGTGGTCGGTGTGGTCATCGGCGTGATCCAGGCGGCCACGCAGTTGAACGAACCGACCATCGCCTTCGTCGCCAAGGCGATCGCGCTGACCGCCGCGCTGTTCGCCACCGGCGGTTACCTGATGGGCACGCTGGTCGAGTACACGACGGCCCTGTTCCAGCGGTTGCCGCATGTGATCGGGTAGCCGGTAGCCGGTAGCCGGTAGCCGGTAGCCGGTAGAGCGTATTTGACTCTTTCGTTGAAACCACCGCGCTGCGACAGTGCTTTGCCGATTCCCGGTTGCCGGCTACCCGCTATCGTTTTTTCCACTCCGCCCCACAACATCCAAACCACCTGATTCCGAACCCGTTCCATGGATCCCGCCACGCAAATGGTCATCGACGGGCAGCAGGCGTTCGGCATGATCAATGCACTGCTGTGGGTGATGCTGCGCACGGGGGCGATGCTGATGGCCGCGCCATTGATCGGCACGCGTGCGGTGCCGGTGCGGGTGCGCGTCATTCTGGCCGGTGCGCTGGCGATGGCGCTGGCGCCGCTGCTGCCGCCCACGCCGGGCGAGATCCTCTTCAATTCGGTCACCGTGCTCAATGTGTTCCGCGAAGTGCTGGTCGGCGCGAGCATCGGCTTCCTGCTGCGGATGGCGTTCGAGGCCGGCGCGCTGGCCGGTGAACTGATCTCGCAGGGCACCGGCCTGGCGTTCGCGCAGATGTCCGATCCCCTGCGCGGCGTGAACTCGGGCGTGGTGGGCCAGTGGTTCTATCTGGCGTTCGGGATGATCTTCTTCACCCTCAACGGGCATCTGGCGCTGGTGGCGCTGCTGGTGGACAGCTACCACTCGTTGCCGATCGGTTCGGCGCTGCCGGATCCGCAGGCGATGATGCAGGTCGCGCCGGGCTTCCTGCTGCAGATCCTGCGATCGGGCCTGAGCCTGGCACTGCCGGTGATGGTGGCGATGCTGGCGGTGAACCTGGCGTTCGGCGTGCTGGGCCGCGCCGCGCCCGCGCTCAATCCAATCCAGCTCGGCCTGCCGACCGCATTGCTGCTGGGCCTGTTCCTGCTCGCCCTGCTGGCCGGTGAACTCGGCCCGCCGGTGCAGCGGATTTTCGATCTGTCCTTCGACGCTGCGCGACAACTCACCGCGCCCTGAGCGCTTCCGCGGCAGCGCATGACGCATGCGGATCGGTGGCTGCTGCACCCCGATGATCAGTTCGTCGGCGCGCCGCGAAAAATCCCCGCGCTTTTCATTCGATTTTCATCGGCACGGGCCAATCGTCGCGTCACCGCCGGGACCTTGGAGAGCGCCATGCATGCGATGAAGCTTCGGATCCGTCGCCTGCGTGCCGGGAGTTGCGCACTGATTACAGCACTCGCGTTGTGCTGGGGCGCGGCCATCCCGGCGGCCACGCTGCACGTGAGCCAGTGCGGCGACAGTGGCGCGGGCAGCCTGCGCGATGCGGTCGCCTCGGCCGGCGACGGCGACACGATCGAGGTGAGCGCGGCGGGCTGCGGTGCGATCCCCTTGAACAGCCCCATCGTGGTAAACCAGGCGAACCTGACGCTGCAGAGCGCCACGCCCATCGCGCTGGATGCACAGGGCAACGGCCGCGTGCTCGAACACCGGGGCGCGGGCACGCTGCGCCTGAGCCGGCTGCATCTGATGCACGGGCGCATCAAGGACGCTGCGCTCGCCAGCGGCGGCTGCCTGCATTCGGAGGGCCGTGTCGAACTCGATCGCCTCACCGTCAGCGGCTGCGCCGCGATTGCCGATGGGCCGGGCGCGCTCGCACTCGGCGGCGGCGTGCATGCCGTCAGCGTGCATGGCCATCGCCTGCAATTGCTCGACAACCGCGCCGTGGGTGAAGACAGCCATGGCGGCGGCGTCAGCACCGAGGGCCGCACGTATCTGCTCTACAGCCGCGTGGCCGGCAACCATGCCCGCACCGGCGGCGGCATCTTTTCGCTCGGCGGCGTCAGCCTCATCTACGCGCGCGTGGAGCACAACGCCGCCTACGACAACGCCGGCATCCAGACCAGTGGGCACGTGGTCACCGTCAACAAGAGTTCGATCACGGCCAACCGGGCCGTGCGGCGCTGCGGCGGCATCTGTGCCTCGGATCGGCCGCAGGACTTCTCGCGGATCATCAACAGCACCATTTCGGGCAACGAGGCGCGGTATCTGGCGGCCGGCGAGTTCACCGCCGGCGTGCGGCTGGAAAACAGCACGATCGCCTTCAACCGCGACCGCTCCACGCAGGTTTGCGTGGGTGCGTTCCGCGCAGCGCAACTCGCGCTGATCAGCACTATCCTGGCGAACAACCGCTGCGATGGCCCCGCGCCGGCGTATGACGTCGGTGGACGTGCGTGGGAAGGCGACGCCATCGTCGGCACCCACAGCCTCATCCAGCACTCCCGGCTGGCGCTGCCGCCGGACACGCTGAGCGTCGATCCGCGACTGGATCCGCAGGCCGCCCTCAATGGCGGCAGCCATTCGCTGGTCCACGCATTGCTGCCTGACAGCCCGGCCATCGATCGGGGATTCGATGCGATCGACGGGCAATACGATCAGCGCGGCCCGGGGTTTCCGCGGGTCAAGGGCGTCCAGGCCGACATCGGCGCGTTCGAACGCTGAAGCGCCTCGCCGCGCGAGTTGGGCTTGCGATATGCGGCGCTGGAGCGTGCCGTCCTGGCGCTCTGGCATGAAGACGGGCCGGTTCCGTGACCGGCTTCACGCGATGTCGGGTTTCCGGCACTAAACTTGCATCGATCAGCCCCAAGCCCTGACCTTGCAACCGGCCCCGCGCGCCGGTGCCCGACCACGGATGAGCCACAGAACACGCGACACCCGCCTCGAGCTGATCACCCTGCTGGGATCCACCACCGCCGTGGTGATCCTGGCGTTCGGCGTGTTCCGCTGGATCCGCGGCCACTACCTGGCCGCCACGGTGGATTCGCTGGTGGTCGCCGCCGTGCTGGGGGTGGTGGTCTACGCGCGCCTGAGCCGCAACAGCGCGCGCGCCGGCAATCTGCTGTGCCTGCTCAATTCCGCCGCATGCCTGGCGGCGGGCTGGCTGATCGGATCCGAAGCGCTGACCTGGCTGTACCTGGTGCTGCTGACCAATTTCTTTCTCGCCGATCGCCGGCTCGCGCTGGGCGCCGGGCTGGCGATGCTGGGCATCCTGTGCCTGATTCCGAACGTGTTTTCCGACGCGTTCCATTCGGTCTCCACGCTCGCCACCGCCGCGCTCACCGCATTGTTTTCCTACATCTTCGCCACGCGCAGCCAGCATGATCACGTGGAGCTGCAGGAACTGGCCTCGCTGGACGCACTGACCAACGTGCCCAACCGCCGGATGATGGAAAAGGCGCTGGCGCAGGCGGTCGATCACCAGGCCAGCGGCCGCGGCCGTTACGGCTTGATCGTGCTGGATCTGGATCGCTTCAAGGACGTCAACGATCAGTACGGGCATGCGGCCGGCGATCACGCCATCGCCGATCTGGCCTCGATCCTGCGCTTCGAGATGCGCAAGGACGATCACGTGTTCCGCTTCGGCGGCGAGGAATTCGTCGTGCTGCTGCGCGTGTCCAGCCGCGAGGAACTGGAAGCGGCCACCGAGCGCCTGCGCAAGGCGGTGCGCGAATCCCTGCGCGGTCCGGGTGGATGCATCACCATTTCGCTCGGCGGCGCCCTGCTCGGCCACGAGACCGACTGGCACGACTGGTTCTCGCGCGCGGATGCGGCGCTGTACCGGGCCAAGTCCAATGGCCGCGACAACTACGTGATCGCCGAGGATCTGTTCTGAGCCATGCGGCGGGCGCCGGATCATCACGCCGCCGCATTGCCCGCGGGCCAGTGCGCAAGGCCGCGCTGACCGGGATCACCCGCTCGCGCAGGCTGCATTCGGTAATCGCATCCCGATCAGCCGCCAGACCGTCATGGCGTGCTGGCTGAAACCGGTACCGAAATCCTGCACTGCACGCCGTCCGGCCCCAGTGTGTAGGCGGTGGTCGCATTCAACTGGTAAGGCAGCGCGCGTTCGATCAGTTCGCGCCCCTGCCCGCCGCCACGCGGTGCGGCGTCGGGCGGCGGCATGACCACCCCGCTTTCGCGCCAGTCGATATGCAGCCACGGCTTGTTGCCCTTGCCCGCCGGCTCCAGCGACCAGCGGATCGCCAGACGTCCATTTGCCTGCGCCAGTGCGCCGTACTTGACCGCGTTGGTCGCCAGTTCATGCACGGCCATCGCCAGGGTCTGCACCGTCGAGGAACGCAGGCGGATGCCGGCCGGACCCTCAAGCGTCACCCGATCGACGCCGGCGTCCATCGCCGCCAGTTCGCTGTGCAGCAGATCATCGAACGTCACGCGGTCGTGCTCATCCAGCCGCGACAGCAGGCCTTGCACGCGCGCGAGCGCTTCCAGGCGATCGGTGAAGCGTCCTCGGAAGTCGGCCAGATCCACGCTGGCGCGCGCCGATTTGTCCACCAGCGAGCGCACCACGCCCAGCAGGTTGCGCGTGCGGTGCTGGAGTTCGGCGATCAGCACTTTCTGTCGCTCTTCCCACTCGCGCCGCTCGGTGGTCTCCACCATCGCACCGATCATGCGCGTGGGATTGCCGTGGCCGTCGTAGAAGAAGCGGCCGCGCCCGTTGAGCCAGTGGATTGAACCGTTGGGATGCACGACGCGGAACTCGCGCGCGTATTCGGTGCGATCGCGCATGGCCTGCTCGAGCGCGGCCGCGGTCGGCGGCAGATCGTCGGGATGGATGCGCGCGGCCCAGGTTTCGTAGCTCGGCGTCACTTCGCCGACCGCATAGCCTTCCATGCGGAAATGTTCGTCGGACCAGTGGATGCTGCCGTTGCCGACATCCCAGTCCCACAGTCCGAGCCGGCCGACTTCCACCGCGCTGCGCAGGCGTTCCTCGCTCTGTTCCAGCCGTTCCTGGCTGAGCCTGGATTCGGTGATGTCCTCACCGATGCCGCCGACCATCCCCACCTGGCCCGCCGCATCGAGAATCGGGAAATCGGTGTCGCGCAGCCAGCGGATCTGGCCGTCGTTCGGGCGGCGGATCCGGTATTCGAAGGTGACGTGCTCGCCCGCGCGCACGCGCTGGATGTGCGCGTGGGCGTGCTCCCGGTCTTCGGGCACGATCAGATCCAGCCAACTGCGGTAGTTGTCGCCGGCCAGCGCCTGCTCGCGGCTGAGCCCGTAGATCGTCTCGAACGCCGGCGTGAGGTACTGCCACTGCAACGCCCCGGCATCGCGGATCCACAGCACGTCCTGCGAGGCTTCGCCGAACTGGCGCAGGCGCTCCTCGCTCTGGCGCAGGGCATCGAGCACCTGCCGGCGCTCGGTGATGTCGCTGATCACCGTCACCGCTCCGGTGACCTGCCCGCCTTCGCCGTAGGTCGGGGTGATGGCGACGTTGGTCCAGACCTCGCGGCCCTCGTCATCGATGTACAGCATCTCCTGGCCGGGGATCACGCGTTCGCCACGCAACGCGCGCGCGCCGGGAAACTGATCCGGCGACAGCGGCATGCCCTGCGCGTCCCAGCCACGCCAGCGGTCGCCGTTCACCGGATCGCGCGAGGGAATGCTGTCGGTGGGAATGAAGCGGCGATATTCGGCGTTGGCCAGGACGGTCCGGCCCTGCGCATCGATCGCGGCAATGGCCGCCGGCACGCTCTCGAACGCGGCGGCCAGCCGTGCCTGGCTGTCGCGGCGGGCCTGTTCGGCGCGCTTGGTGCGGGTGATGTCCTCGAACACCACGCCCACGCGGCGATCCTGGCGCGCGCCGACGCGGAAGTACTGGGCGCGGAACCATCGATCGATATCGGCCGCATGGTTTTCCCCGCGCGCCGGTACGCCGCTGGCCCAGACCCGGTGGTACATGTCGATCCAGTGCCGTTCCAGGTTCGGCAGCAGCTCGCTGGCGCGGCGGTCCCTGGCCGCGGTCAGGCCGGTGTGGCGGCCGAAGGCGTGGTTGACCTCGCGGAACACCAGATCGGCCACGCCGCCCTCGGCGTCCAGTTCCAGCTCGACGATGCAGAAGCCTTCGTCGATGGATTCGAACAGGCTCTGGTACAGCGATTCGCGGCGCAGCAGCGCCTGCTCGGCCTGCCGGCGCGCGGTGATGTCGTCGAACAGCACGGCGACCCGGCGCTGCTCCGGATCGCCGACGCGGAAGGCATGCACGTTGTACCAGCGGCCCAGCGCCTCGGCCCGATGCTCGAAGCGCTCGGAACGGCCGGTGCAGGCGATGCGTCCGTAGGTGCGGTACCAGAACGTTTCATGGTCCGGCGCGATCTCGCGCATGCGACGGCCGACCGCATCCACCAGTCCGGTGTGGCGCTCGAAGGCCGGATTGGTTTCGAGCACGATGTAGTCGACCGGTTGCTCGTCCTCGTCGAAGATCATCTTGATCACGCAGAAGGCTTCGTCGATCGATTCGAACAGCGCGCGATACGTGCCGCGCACATCGCGCTCGGCGAGCACGCGTTCGGTGGTTTCGATCGCGGTGCAGTAGATGCCGCCGACCTTGCCGGCCTCGTCGCGCAGCGGCGTCCAGGCGAAACTGAACCAGCTCATCGGCCGGCCCGGACGCCCGGCCAGCGCCACCGGATGATCGACGTACGAACGCGACTGTCCGTCGAACACGTCATCGATGAGGGATTGGAATTCGTCCCACAACTGCGGCCACACCTGCCGGTACGGGCGGCCCAGCGTGTCCGGATGCCGGCCGCCGACAAAGGGGATGTAGCCATCGTTGTAGAGCGAGACCAGCTCCGGACCCCATCCGATGTAGGCCGGCTGGGCGCAGTCGAGCATCAGATCCACCGCGGTGCGCAGCGTCGGCGGCCAGGACGCGACCGGACCGAGCGGAGTGGAGGCCCAGTCGTGATCACGGATGCGGCTGCGCATTTCGCCTGGCGTGGCGCCGGCATCGACAGGGGAATCTTGGATCACGGCGTTCCTTCAGCACGGAGGTCCGGCCCCTGGACCCCGGGCCATCCACAGTATTGGTCCCGGCCGGTTAAGCAGGCGTGCCGGCCTGATCGGAACGGCTCTTGCAGCGCAGGGTCCGACCCCGTCGGAAATCAGTCATGTCCGAGCAGGACGAAAGCGGCGAAAAGACCGAATTACCCAGCGAAAAACGCCTTCGCGAAGCACGCGAACAAGGCAACATCCCGCGATCGCGCGAACTGGCGACGGCGGCGGTGTTCGGCGCGGGCGTGCTGGCGATCACCGGTTTCACCCCGACCCTGGCGCGCGGCGCGCTGGGCTGGATGCAGGGCGCACTGAAACCCGATCCGGCCCTGTACGAGCATCCGGATCAGCTGTTCGGGCACGTCGGCCTGCTGTTCCTGCAACTGCTGTGGGTGGTGCTGCCCATCGTGATCATCTGCGTGCTGGCCGGCTTCATCGGGCCGGTGCTGATGGGCGGGCTGCGCTTTTCCGGCAAGGCGCTGATGCCCGATTTCAAGCGCCTGGATCCGATGGCCGGCATGAAGCGGCTGTACGGCGCCGAGAGCATCGCCGAATTGCTGAAGTCGCTGCTGCGGGTGGTGTGCGTCGGCGGCGCGGCGGTGCTCTGCCTGAAGCTGGGCATTTCGCAACTGCGCGAACTGCTGACCATGCCGCTGGAAGCGGCGGTGCGCAGCGGGCTGGGTTTCGCCGGCACGCTGCTGTTCGCCTGCGCCGGCGCACTGGCGCTGCTGGCGGCCATCGATGCGCCGTACCAGAAGTGGAACTGGCTGCGGAAGCTCAAGATGACGCGGCAGGAACTGCGCGAGGAAATGAAGGAAAGCGAAGGCCGCCCCGAAGTGAAGGGCCGCATCCGCCAGATGCAGCACCAGATGTCGCAGCGCCGGATGATCGAGGACGTGCCGACCGCCGACGTGGTGCTGGTCAACCCGACCCACTACGCGGTCGCGCTCAAATACGAGGCCGACAGGATGGGCGCCCCGCGCGTGGTCGCCAAGGGCGTGGACGAAGTGGCGCTGCGGATCCGCGAAGTGGCCGAGGCGCACCGGGTGGCCATCGTCTCCGCGCCGCCTTTGGCACGCGCCTTGTATCGGGAAAGCCAACTCGGCCGGGAGATTCCCGTGAGACTGTATACCGCCGTCGCCCAGATCCTCTCCTACGTCTACCAGCTCAAGGCGTGGCGCAACGGCATGCTGCCGGATCATCCGGACATGCCGTCCATCGACGTCGATGAGGGCAAGCCGGCATGAGTACGGTCGCTCCGCGTCCACGCGTGATGGACATGCTGCGCCAGGGCCTGGGCGCGCCGCTGGTGGTGCTGGCGATGCTGGCCATGGTGGTGGTGCCGCTGGCCCCGCCGGTACTCGACGCACTGTTCAGCTTCAACATCGCCATTTCGCTGGTGGTGCTGCTGGCGGTGGTCTACGTGCGCCGTCCGCTGGACTTCACCATCTTCCCGATCGTGCTGCTGATGACCACGATGCTGCGCCTGGCGCTCAACGTGGCCTCCACCCGCGTGGTGCTGCTGCACGGCCAGGACGGACATGGCGCGGCCGGCAAGGTCATCGAGGCGTTCGGCGAATTCGTGGTCGGCGGCAATTTCGCGGTCGGCCTGGTGGTGTTCGCGATCCTGACCATCATCAACTTCGTGGTCATCACCAAGGGCGCAGGACGCATCTCGGAAGTCTCGGCGCGCTTCATCCTCGATGCGATGCCGGGCAAGCAGATGGCGATCGACGCCGATCTCAACGCCGGCCTGCTCAGCCGCGAGGAAGCCAAGGCCCGCCGCGAGGAAGTGCGCGAGGAAGCCGACTTCTACGGCGCGATGGACGGCGCCAGCAAGTTCATCCGTGGCGACGCCATCGCCGGCATCCTGATCCTCTTCATCAACATGATCGGCGGCCTGGCCATCGGCGTGCTGCAGCACGGCCTGCCGGTGGGCGAAGCCGCCAAGATCTACACCCTGCTGTCGATCGGCGACGGCCTGGTCGCGCAGTTGCCGGCGCTGCTGGTGTCCTCGGCGGTGGCGATGCTGGTCACCCGCGCCTCGCGTGCGCAGGACCTCGGCGGCTCGATGGTCACGCAGGTGTTCGGCCAGCACAAGGCGCTGGCGATCGCCGCCGCGCTGATCGGCCTGGTCGGGCTGGTGCCGGGCATGCCCAACGTCGCTTTCTTGACGCTGGCGGCCGTGCTCGGTTTCGTGGCGTGGAAACTGTGGAGGAAGTCGCAGGCCGGCGCGTCCGATGCCGGCGGCGGCGACGGTGATCTGGCGGCGCTGCCCGCCCCGGCCAATCCCTCGGCCGAACTGACCTGGGACGAAGTGCGCCCGGTCGATCCGCTGGGCCTGGAAGTGGGCTACCGGCTGATTCCGCTGGTGGACAAGAGCCAGGGCGGCGAACTGATGTCGCGCATCAAGGCGGTGCGCCGCAAGCTCACCCACGATCTGGGGTTCCTGATTCCGCCGGTGCATATCCGCGACAACCTGGAACTGCCGTCCAACGGCTACCGCCTGCTGGTGCACGGGGTGCCGGTGGCGACCGCGGAAATCCATCCGGACCGCGAACTGGCGCTGGATCCGGGCGGCGCGTTCGGCACGCTCGAAGGCATTCCCGGCCGGGATCCCGCGTTCGGCCTGGACGCCACGTGGATCCAGCCGCACCAGCACGCGATGGCCGAATCGCTGGGCTATACCGTGGTCGATGCGGCCACCGTGGTCGCCACGCACCTGTCGCACCTGGTGCGCGAACACGCCCCGGAACTGCTCGGCCACGAGGAAGTGCAGCAACTGCTGGCCACGCTCGCCAAGAGCGCGCCCAAGCTCGTCGAGGATCTGACGCCCAAGTCGCTGCCGCTTTCGACCGTCGTGCGCGTGCTGCAGAACCTGCTGATCGAGCGCGTGCCGATCCGCCAGTTGCGCCGCATCGTCGAATCGCTGGTCGAATTCGCCCCGCAGAACGGCGATCCGGCCACCCTGACCGCGGCGGTGCGCAACTCGCTGGGCCGTTTCATCGTGCAGGAAATCTCCGGCATGTCGCCCGAGCTGCCCGTCTACACGCTGGCGCCGCAGCTGGAACGCGTCTTGCAGGACAGCGTGCAGGGCACCGGCGCCGCACTGGAACCGGGTCTGGCCGAGCGACTGCATCAGAGCCTGGCCGACTGCGTCACCCAGCAGGACGCCAAGAGCGAACCGGCGGTGGTGCTGGTGCCCGGAACAGTCCGCGCCGCGCTGGCGCGCCTGGTCCGCCACAGCGTCCCCACGCTGTCGGTCCTGTCCTACAGCGAAGTGCCGGAGGACAAGCGATTGAAGTTGGTGGGGACCATCAGTTGAAGCAGCAGCCGGTAGCGGGTAGCAGGTAACCGGGAACCGGTAAGCACACGAAGTAGACGAGTAAACAGATGAAAGCCGTAAGTATCCAAAGAACGTTATCCACTCCGGCTCACGGCTACCGGCTCACGGCTACCGTTGTCCATCCCATCGCGATCCACGGACAGACCCCATGAAGATCAAACGTTTCGTCGCTCCCGACATGCGCACGGCGTTCGCGCTGGTCCGGCAGGAACACGGGCCGGACGCGGTGATCCTGTCCAACCGCATGACCGATGACGGCGTGGAAATCGTCGCCGCCTCCAACTACGACGAGAGCTTGGTCCAGCGCACGCTCGACGCGATGCGTCCGGCCGCCGAAGCGCCGAGCGCGCTGCCCTCGTTCGTGCGCAACGCCTCGCCCGATTCGGCCGCGATCGCGCGCACTGCGCCGCCGGCCGGCCACGCCGCGCCGATGTCCCCGGCCGAAGCCGCCGCCGCGTATTTCCAGCGCCGCGCGCCGCAGGCCGCGCCCGTGCAGGAACCGCAGCCGTCCATGCGCGAAGCCGCGCCGGCCGCGCGCCGCGATTCCGACGATGCCCTGCCCGCCTTCCTGCGCGACAGCCTGCGCGATACCCGCCCGGCTGGCGATGCGCGTCCGGGCGAGTCGATCTACGTCGGCATTCCGACGCCCGAACCGCTGGCCGCCGACGAACCGGCCGCCACGCTGCCGCCGGCCGCGCTCAATGTCGATCCGATGTCGTTCGCCGCGCGCCTGGCCGCCAGCCTGCCGCAGGCACCGCTGAATGCAACGGCTCCGCAGAACGACACGCGCGCCGAGTCCAACGCGCCCGCCGCCCCGCAGCTTGACGCGCCGGCGCATCCGCTCGACACCGCCGCCACGATCGCCAATGTCCCGGCGACCGCCACGCCGGCGCAGACCCCCGAGCGCAGCGCACCCGTCACGCTGGTCGCCGACAACGCTCGCCTGCGCGAGAACGACGAACAACTGGCGCAGATGCGCGCCGAGCTGGCCGCCATGCGCGGCATGATCGAAGACGAAATGCACCGCCTCACCGATGAGCGCCTGAAGGGCTCGCCGGTGCGCGCGCAGGCGATGGAACTGATGGACGATTACGGCTTCGATGCCGGCATCACCCGCGATGTCGCCCTGCAGATTCCCGCCGACACCGATCTGCATCGCGGCCGTGGCCTGATGCTGGGCCTACTGTCGCGGCGCTTGCCGATCCTGCCGCAGGATCCGCTCGAGAACGGCGGCGTGATCGCACTGGTCGGGCCGACCGGCGCGGGCAAGACCACCACGATCGCCAAACTCGCCGCCGCCTTCGCCGATCGCCACAACCCGCGCGATGTCGCGCTGGTCACCACCGACACCGTGCGCGTGGGCGGCCGCGAGCAACTGCACAGCTACGGACGCCAGCTCGGCATCGCCGTGCACGAAGCCGACAGCGACGTGCGCCTGGCGCAGCTGCTGGAGAAACTCAGCGACTACAAGCTGGTGCTGATCGACACCGCCGGCCTCGGCCAGCGCGACAAGAACCTCATCGCCCAGCTCAACTGGCTGCGCGCGGCCGGTCAGGTGCACACGCTGCTCGTGCTGCCGGCCAATTCCCACTTCGCCGATCTGGATGAAGTCGTGCGGCGCTTCAGCGGTGCGCAGCCGCAGGGCGTGGTGCTGACCAAGGTCGATGAGACCGGCCGCCTGGGCAGCGCATTGTCGGTGGTGGTGGATCACCAGTTGCCGATGGCCTGGATCACCGATGGCCAGCGCGTGCCGGAGGATCTGCATCGCGCCAGCGCCCCCAACCTCGTGTTGCGCCTTGACCAATTGCGTCGCGAAGCCGACGAAGCCACTCCCGCGGAGACGATCCATGTCGCATGAGCACCACCTGCTGCAGACCAATCCGCGCAACACGCCGCCGCACATCGGCGCGTTCCATCCGGTGCGCGTGATCGCGGTCACCGGCGGCAAGGGCGGCGTCGGCAAGACCAATGTCTCGGTGAACCTGGCCGCCTCGCTCGCCGAGATGGGCAAGCGCACGCTGCTGATGGACGCCGATCTGGGCCTGGCGAACGTGGACGTGCTGCTCGGCCTGACGCCGAAGTTCACCCTGGCCGATCTGGTGGCCGGCCGCTGCCAGCTCGAAGACGTGCTGCTCGAAGGCCCCGACGGCCTGCTGATCGTCCCGGCTTCGTCGGGTTTCCGCCACATGGCCGAACTGTCGCCGGCCGAACACGTCGGCCTGGTCCACGTGTTCTCCGAACTGCAGCGCGCGCTCGACGTGATGGTGGTCGATACCGCCGCCGGCATCACCGACAGCGTGCTGACCTTCTGCCAGGCCGCGCAGGACACGGTCGTGGTGGTCTGCGACGAACCGGCGTCGATCACCGACGCCTACGCCCTGATCAAGGTGCTCTCGCGCGAACGCGGCGTCGATCGCGTGCACGTGATCGCCAACATGGTCCGCGACCCCAACGAAGGCCGCAAGCTGTACGAAAAACTCGCGCGCGTGTGCGAGCGCTTCCTCGGCGACGTCGCCCTGCATTACCTGGGCGCGGTGCCGCAGGATGACTGGCTGCGCCGCGCGGTGCAGCGCCAGCAGGCGGTGGTCAAGGCCTACCCGGGCAGCCCGTCGGCGCGCGCCATCAATGAAATCGCCCGCATGACCGCACGCTGGCAGCCGCCGGTGGCCGCGCGCGGCAATGTCGAATTCTTCGTCGAACGCATGATCAACCGGAGCGTGCCTGCATGAACACCGGTGCCGCCGCCCACTACCGTGCGGTGCAGAAGAGCGCAGCCACCGATTGCGTCACCACGCACGCGGATCTGGTGCGCCGCATCGCCCACCATCTGGCCGCGCGCCTGCCGGCGAGCGTGGAAGTCGATGATCTGATCCAGGCCGGCATGATAGGCCTGATCGAAGCCTCGCGCAGTTACGACGCCGAACAGGGCGCATCGTTCGAGACCTTCGCCTCGATCCGCATCCGCGGTGCGATGATCGATGAAATCCGCCGGGGCGACTGGGTGCCGCGTTCGGTGCACCGGCGCGCGCGCCAGGCCGCCGCCACCGTGCGCGAGATCGAACAGCGCACCGGCCGCGCCGCGATCGCCACCGAAGTGGCCGCCGCGATGGAACTGCCGCTGCCCGAATACCTGCGCCTGCTGGAAGACGCTTCGCGCGGACAGGTGCTGAGCCTGGAATCCCACATCGAGGATCACGGCGAACCGCAGACCACCGCCACCGGCGGCCCGAGCCCGGAACAGCAACTGGAGCGCAGCGAATTCCGCAGCTCGCTGGTCAAGGCCATCGGCCACCTGCCCGAGCGCGAGCAACTGGTGCTGTCGATGTATTACGAACAGGAACTCAACCTCAAGGAAATCGGCGCCGTGCTCGGCGTCAGCGAATCCCGCGTCTGCCAGATCCACGGCCAGGCCATGCTGCGCCTGCGCGGCCGCCTGGACGTGTTCGAGAAGGCGGATGCGGGGCTGGAGGAGTGACGGGGACGGTAGCCGGTAACCGGTAACCGGTAACCGGTAATCGGGAATCGGGAATCGGGAACCGGGAAAGCTCGCGCATCTCATGCAGCGTCGGCGCCGCCTCCCACCGGGAGGTGGGCGAGTTTCCAGACCTCCCGGCTGCCGATTCCCGGCTACCGATTACCGGCTCCCGGCTCCCGGCTCCCGGCTCCCGGCTCCCCACTCCTAAACCTTTCCGCAATCCAGCCGATATCTCACCCGAACCGCCCCGCCCCTGCTTCACCGGAGTACCTAGTGACCGCCAACAAGAACATGCGAATCCTGATCGTGGACGATTTCTCGACGATGCGCCGCATCATCAAGAACCTGCTCAACGATCTGGGTTACACCAATACCGCCGAGGCGGATGACGGTTCGACCGCGTTGACCGCGCTGGCCCAGGGCCAGTTCGATTTCGTCGTCACCGACTGGAACATGCCGGGCATGACCGGCATCGATCTGCTCAAGGCGATCCGCGCCGACGAGCGCTTCAAGGCGCTGCCGGTGCTGATGGTGACCGCCGAAGCCAAGCGCGAGCAGATCATCGAAGCCGCGCAGAACGGCGTGAACGGCTACATCATCAAGCCGTTCACCGCGCAGACGCTGGAAGAAAAGCTCGGCAAGATTTTCGAGCGGCTCGGAGCTGCCGCCTGATGGGCGCGGTCATGGATCCGGCGGACGCACGCGCGATCCTCGCCGAGAAACTGCACAACGCGCTGATCTCGCTCGAACTGGGCGACGAGGACGGCTGGCGGCGTGAGCTGGACACGATCGCCGCCTGGCGCACGCAGCCGATGATGCAGGGCCTGGGCCGGCTGGCGCGCGAACTGGCGCAGACGCTGGGCGAGCTGCCGCCCGCGCACGGCGCCTCGTCCGGCGAACTCGATGACGCCTGCGCGCGGCTGGATCACGTCGTGGCGATGACCGAACAGGCCAGCCACAAGACGCTGGATCTGGCCGAGCAGTGCCGCGCGCTCGCCGATCAGCTCAAGTCGACCACCGTGTCGAGCGAACAGGCGCAGCTGATCGATCAGATCCGCGCGAATCTGTCCGAACTCGCGCTCGCGCAGAGCTACCAGGATCTGACCGGACAGATCATCCGCCGCGTCGCCGGCATCGTGCGCCGCGTGCACGAAGGCTTCGGCGCACTCGGCCTGCCACCGCCGGAAAGGAAGGACAGGGACGGCCTGGCCGGCCCGGCCGTCGCCGGCCTGGACAGCAACGCGTTCTCCCAGGACGACGCGGATGATCTGCTGTCGGGATTGGGGCTGTAGGAACACGATAACCGGTAGCCGGAAGCCGGAGTCAACGGAGCACGCGTTCCATTTCGGCGACCGAGAAACACAATCGTTGCATTGAACCGCGTTACCGATTCCCGGCTACCGATTACCGATTACCGAGTCCACCATGCCCGCCGTCACGCCCGAAATCGCCGCCGACTTCCTGATCGAAGCGCAGGAGATCCTGGATCGCCTCGGCGAGCAGCTGGTCACGCTGGAACAGGATCCGGGCGACAAGGATCAGCTCAACGCGGTGTTCCGCGGTTTCCACACGCTCAAGGGCGGTGCGGGGTTCCTCGGCATCACCGCGATGGTCAATCTCTGCCATGCCGCGGAAGAAGCGCTGGGCATGGTGCGCGCCGGCAAGGCCACGCTGGAGGCCGATCACTTCGATGCCGCGCAGCAATCGCTGGACTGGTTGCAGCAGATGCTCGATGCCGTGTCCGCCGGCACCGAGCCGCCGCATGCACCGCCGTCGCTGATCGCGCAGTTCGATGTCAGCGGTGCGCCGCGTGCGGCCGCCGCGCCGGCCGCGAAGGCCACGCCCGCCCCGCCCACGGCGGCTGCCGCCCATCCGGAGCTGATCAACGACGAGGAATTCGAAGCCCTGCTCGATCAACTGCACGGCGACGCCGCACCGGCCGCGCGCGTGGCGGTTGCCGCGCCGCCACCGTCGGC
>JAEWBY010000073.1 GCA_023390905.1 Pseudomonadota bacterium
GGGTGGAGCTGTCGGAGCTGGCCATCGAGCAGTTCTTCGCCGAACACGGCCTGCAGCCCACCGCCGAGCACAGCCGCTACGGCACCCGTTTCCGCGCCGGCGACATCGAAATCATCTGCGGCGACGCCTTCGGCCTGGACGCCGACCTGCTGGCCGGCTGCAGCGCCGTGTTCGACCGCGCCGCACTGATCGCCCTGCCGCCGGCGCTGCGCCAGCGCTACGCGGGCGAACTGCAGTCCCGCCTGCCCGCGGGCTGCCGCGGCCTGCTGATCACGCTGGAGTATCCGCAGGCCGCGCGCGATGGCCCGCCGTTCTCGGTGCCGGAAGCGGAAGTGCGGGAGCTGTACGCCGACGCATGGAGCGTCGACCTGCTCGAACGGCGCCCGATCCCGGCCGACCACCCGGGTTTCGTGAATGGGGTCTCCCGGCTGGAAACCGCCGTCTACGCGCTGCAGCGCCAGTGAAGGCCCGCCACGCGGGTTGATCCGGATCAATTCGCATCCCTGCCAATCTGCCCTAAGCTGCGTCCATGCACTCCCAGCAAATCGCCTTCGATGCCGGCCTGTTGCGCCGCTACGACCGGCCCGGTCCCCGGTACACCTCGTACCCGACCGCGCCGCAATTCTCCGCGGACTTCGGCGAGGCCCAGCTGCGCGAGGTCGTCCAGGCCAGCAACGAGGAGCCGATCCCGCGCCGGCTGTCGCTGTACGTGCACGTGCCGTTCTGCTTCAGCCCCTGCTTCTACTGCGGCTGCAACCGCATCATCACCCGTGACCTGGCCCGCGGCGAGGCCTACCTGGCGCGCCTGCACCGCGAGATCGCGCTGGTCGCGCCGCTGTTCGACCGCGACCGCGAAGTGATCCAGCTGCATTTCGGCGGCGGCACCCCCAACTTCCTCACCCCGCAGCAGCTGGGCGACGTGGTGGACGCGCTGCGCCGGCAGTTCCATTTCGCCGAGGCCGGCGACCGCGACATCTCCATCGAGATCGACCCGCGCTTCTGCGAACCCGGCTGGCTGCCGGAACTGGCGAAGATCGGCTTCAACCGCGCCAGCCTGGGCGTGCAGGACTTCGACCCGAAGGTGCAGGAGGCGGTCAACCGCATCCAGAGCGTGGAAGAAACCCGCGCCGTGGTTGACGCCAGCCGCAAGGCGGGCCTGCGCTCGGTCAACATCGACCTGATCTACGGCCTGCCCGGGCAGAACCTGGAAGGCTTCGGCAAGACCCTGGACATCGTCACCGAGATCCGCCCGGACCGGCTGGCGGTGTACAGCTACGCGCACATGCCGCACCTGTTCAAGCCGCAGAAGCAGATCGACGAGAAGCTGCTGCTGAGCGGCGAAGAAAAGCTGGCGCTGCTGCAGCTGGCGGTGGAAAAGCTCAGCGCCGCCGGCTACGTCTACGTCGGCATGGACCATTTCGCCCTGCCCGACGACGACCTGGCGCAGGCGCAGGCGCGCGGTGGCCTGCATCGCAACTTCATGGGCTACACCACCCACGCCGACAGCGACTTGGTCGGCCTGGGCGTGTCCGCGATCAGCCATATCGGCAACAGCTTCAGCCAGAACCCGCGCGACCTGCCCTCGTGGGAAGCGGCAATCGACGCCGGCCGCCTGCCGGTGTTCCGCGGCATGCGCCTGAGCGAGGACGACGAACTGCGCGCCGACCTGATCCAGTCGCTGATGTGCCAGGGCGAGATCCCGATGGCCGCGCTGGAGCGCCGGTACGGCATCCGCTTCGAGGAGTATTTCGGCGAGGAAATGCAGCGCCTGCAGCCGCTGGCTGAAGACGGCCTGGTGCGGCTCCTGCCCGGCCGCATCGAAGCCACCTCGCAAGGACGGCTGCTATTGCGTAACATTGCCATGTGCTTCGACCGATACCTGGCCCCACCCGAACCCGACGCTCGGCCGCGCTTCTCCCGCGCGATCTGACCCGTTCCTCCGATTCCGCCGCAGGGCGTGTCCCGGTGCACGGCCTGCACGGGTGCCCGCGATGAGCAATCTGCCGTTCCCGCGGCTGGGTCCGCAGATCCTGTCCGACGACGGCGACGAGCTGCAGTTCTGCACCACCTGCGCGTTCTCGCACGCCTGCCTGTCGCAAGGCATGGACAAGAGCGCGCTGAAGGAACTGCACGTGCTGGTCGAGCACATCGGTCCCTTCCACGCCGCCGACTACCTGTTCCGCGAAGGCGACCCGTTCGAAGCCATCGCCGCGGTGCGCGCCGGCAGCGTCAAGACCTGCGTTACCGACCGCGAGGGGCACGAGCACGTGCTCGGCTTCCACTTCCCCGGCGAAGTCATCGGCCTGAACGCGATCGACGGCCATCGTTATCCGTGCGACGCGATCGCATTGGACACGGTGATGCTGTGCCGATTCTCGTTCCCGAAGATCTCGGTGCTGGCCACCCGCGTGCCCGGCGTGCAGCGCGAGCTGTTCCGCCTGCTCAGCCGCGACATCGGCCGCGCCGCCCTGCTCGCGGGCGACTGGACCGCCGACGAGCGCATGGCCGCGTTCCTGGTGATGATGTCGCGCCGCCTGGCCGCACGCGGCTTCTCGGCCGACCGCTTCCAGCTGACGATGGCGCGCACCGACATCGCCAACTACCTGCGGCTGGCGCCCGAAACCGTGAGCCGGGTGCTCAAGCGCTTCCAGTCCGACGGCCTGTTGAACGTCGACCGCCGCGAGCTGGAGATCCTCGACCAGGCCCGCCTGGGCGCGCTGGCCGCCCCGGTCCTCTGGAAACAGTAGGCCGTGGCCGCAGACCCGCAGGCGGCTTGACCCACGTCAGTTAGTTTTCTTCAGCCGATCGTCAGGATTGCGCGGCACACATCCGTGTCCCTGGAGAGGTTGAATGGATACCACCAAAC
>JAEWBY010000004.1 GCA_023390905.1 Pseudomonadota bacterium
GCTCTACCCCCCCCCCCCGCCGCCCCCGCCCCCCCGGTTCCATCCACCATCGGGGTATGCGCATGAAACTGATCACCGCCATCATCCGGCCGTTCAAGCTCGACGACGTACGAGAGTCCCTGTCGCAAGCGGGCGTGTCGGGCATCACCGTCACTGAAGTCAAAGGCTTCGGGCGGCAGAAGGGCCACACCGAGCTGTATCGCGGCGCCGAATACGTCGTCGACTTTTTGCCCAAGATCAAGATCGAGACCGTCGTCACCGACGAGCGCCTGGACGCCGTCATCGAGGCCATCCAGCAGGCCGCCGGCACGGGAAAGATCGGCGACGGAAAGATCTTCGTCACCACCATCGATCAGGTCATCCGCATCCGCACCGGCGAAGTCGGCGCGGACGCGCTCTAACACTCGGAGCCCCCCAATGAAGACTCGACTGTTCGACGGGTGGAAGACCCGTGCGCAAACGCTGTGCCTGGCCGTTCTCTTTGGCGCGTCGATGATGGGCGTGATGACGGCGGCCGCCGCGCAGGATCCGGCCGCACCGCCGCCGGCCGCCTCCACCGAAGCTGCCAGCGTGCCGCAGGAAACCACGCCGCCGGCCGCACCGGCCGATGTGTCCGATCAACTCGCCGTGCCGGCCGGATCCGGCGTGGAGGCCGGGGCCGGCATCGCCGCGGATACGCCGCCGCCAGCGGCTGAAGCCGCGCCCGAGGTGAACAAGGGCGACGTGGCGTGGATGCTGACTTCCACGTTGCTGGTGCTGCTGATGGTGGTACCCGGGCTGGCGCTGTTCTACGGCGGCATGGTGCGTTCGAAGAACGTGCTGTCGGTGCTGATCCAGGTCATCACCGTGTTCTCGCTGCTGGTGATCCTGTGGGTGATCTACGGCTACAGCCTGGCGTTCTCCGGCGAAGGTCCGTGGATCGGCAATCTCGACAAGGTGCTGCTGAAAGGCGTGACGCTGGAATCGCTGGCGGCCACCTTCACCCAGGGCGTGAGCCTGCCCGAATACGTGTTCGTCGGCTTCCAGGCGACGTTCGCCGGCATCACCGGCGCGTTGATCGTCGGTGCGTTCGCCGAACGCGTGCGCTTTGCCGCCGTGCTGCTGTTCTCGGTGCTGTGGTTCACCTTCGGCTATCTGCCGCTGGCGCACATGGTGTGGGCCGCGGGCGGTTATCTGTTCGACAAGGGCGCGCTGGATTTCGCCGGCGGCACGGTGGTGCACATCAACGCGGGCGTGGCGGGCCTCATCGGCGCGTACTTCGTCGGCAAGCGCGTGGGTTTCGGGCGCGAGGCACTCAAGCCGCACAACGTCACCTTCACCTTCGTCGGCGCGTCGCTGCTGTGGGTGGGCTGGTTCGGCTTCAACGCCGGCTCGAACCTGGAAGCCAACGCCGGCGCGGCGCTCGCCTTCCTCAACACGCTGCTCGCCACCGCCGCCGCCATCCTCGGCTGGGCGCTCACCGAGAAGTTCACCAAGGGCAAGTCTTCGGCGCTGGGCGTGGCCTCGGGCGCGGTCGCCGGACTCGTGGGCATCACCCCGGCGTGCGGCACGGTCGGTCCGTTCGGGGCGATCGTCATCGGCTTGGCGGCCGGTGTGATCTGCGTGTGGGGCGTCACCGGTCTCAAGCGCCTGCTCGGTGCCGATGACAGCCTGGACGTCTTCGGCGTGCATGGCCTGGGCGGCATCGTCGGCGCGATCCTCACCGGCGTGTTCAGTGCGGCCTCGCTCGGCGGCGTGAAGGGGGAGGGCTATGACATCGCCACGCAGGTCGGCATCCAGGCGCTCGGCGTCGGCATCACGATCGTGTGGATCGGCGTGGTGTCGGTGGTCTCGTTCCTGATCGCCAAACTGGTGTTCGGCCTGCGCGTGGCCGAAGAGTCCGAACGCGAAGGTCTGGACATCACCTCGCACGGCGAATCCGCCTACGAAGTCTGATCCTCCGGCCAAGACGGCATTGCACTAAACTGGTGCAATGTCGCCCGCGGCCCTGCTCCCGATGATCCCCGAACCCGCGCCCGATGCGCTGAGCACACCGGTGGCCTGGGCCGACGCCGAAGGCCACATCAGCGGCGTCAATGCGGCGTTCGCCCGCTGGATGGGTGTCAGTGGCCGGCGCCTGCTGGGCCAGCCGCTGGCGGCGCTGGAAATCGAAGGCGACGCGATGGCCCGCTTCCTCGAAAATACCGATCGCGACGTGCTGCGCCTGCATCGGCTCGCGCTGGGCATGCCCGGCGAAGCGCCGCGCTTTGCCGAAGGCTGGCTCTCCCGCATGGAAGGGGGCGGCTGGCTGCTGGAAGCGCATCCGGTCGATGAATTCCCGGCAATCGATCCCACCCAGGCCCTGCCCAGCGCGCTGAGCGCCGCACTCAAGGGACTGGCGCACGAGCTGCGCAATCCGCTGGCCGGATTGAAGGGCGCGGCGCAATTGCTGGCGCGGCGCGCGCAGCAGCGCGGCGACAACGACGACGAGCGCGAACTGATCGCGCTGATCGAAGCCGAAACCGAGCGCCTCAATGGTCTGCTCGAACAACTGCTCTCGCCGGCGCCGCAGCGACCGCATGCCGCGCTGAACATCCATGCGGTGCTCGAACGCGTGCTGCGGCTGGCCGAAACCGAAGGCGGCTGGTCGGTGCGCCTGCAACGCGATTACGACCCGAGCCTGCCGGAACTGCCCGGCGATGCCGATCGGCTGACGCAGGCGGTCTGGAACCTGGTGCGCAACGCGATCCAGGCCGGCGCGGGCAGCGTGATCCTGCGCACGCGCGTGGAGCACGGATCGCGCATCCACGATCACCTGCATGCGATGGCGCTGCGCGTGGAAATCATCGACGACGGCCGCGGCGTGCCCGAAGAACTCGCCGAACATCTGTTCCTGCCGCTGGTCAGCGGTCGCGCCGAAGGCACCGGGCTGGGGCTCGCACTGGCGCAACAGGTGGCGCGCGAGCACCGCGGAACGCTGATCTATCGCTCGCGTCCCGGCCATACCGTGTTCACCCTGCTGTTGCCGCAGGCACCCGACGCCGCGGAGGAACGTCATGTCCATTGATCCTGATTCCAGCGCCCAGGCCGCGCAGCGCATCTGGGTCGTCGATGACGATCGCTCGGTGCGTTTCGTGCTGGCGACCGCCCTGCGCGATGCCGGTTACATGGTGGATGGATTCGACAGCGCTGCTGCCGCGCTGCAGGCACTGGGCGCGCGCGGCGCGCCGGATCTGCTGTTCACCGACGTGCGCATGCCCGGCGATGACGGCCTGGTCCTGCTGGACAGACTCAAGGCCACGCATCCGCAACTGCCGGTGATCGTGATGTCGGCCTACACCGATGTGGCCAGCACGGCCGGCGCTTTCCGCGGCGGCGCGCATGAATTCCTGTCCAAACCGTTCGATCTGGATGATGCGGTCGCGCTGGCGGCGCGCACGTTGCCCGATGCCGAAGCCGAGCCTGCGCCGCGCGCCGTGGCTCCGAGCGAAGGTGCGCCGCAGTTGATCGGCGACACGCCCGCGATGCGCGCGCTGTTCCGTGCGATCGGGCGGCTGGCGCAGGCGCCGCTGTCGGTGCTGATCAGCGGCGAAACCGGCACCGGCAAGGAGCTGGTCGCGCGCGCGCTGCACCAGGAATCACCGCGCGCGCGCAAGCCGTTCGTCGCGCTCAACACCGCGGCGATTCCGGCCGAACTGCTGGAGAGCGAGTTGTTCGGCCACGAGGCCGGCGCGTTCACCGGCGCGCAGAAACGCCACACCGGCCGCTTCGAACAGGCCGATGGCGGCACGCTGTTCCTCGATGAAATCGGCGACATGCCGCTGCCGTTGCAGACACGCCTGCTGCGCGTGCTGGCGGAAGGCGAGTTCTTCCGCGTCGGTGGACGTGAACTGATCCGCGTTGACGTGCGCGTGATCGCCGCGACCCACCAGAATCTGGAAGCGCTGGTGGCCGAAGGCCGCTTCCGCGCGGATCTGCTGCACCGGCTGGACGTGGTGCGCCTGCAATTGCCGCCGCTGCGCGAGCGCCTGGCCGACGTGCCGCAACTGGCGGAAAACTTCCTCGCCGCGGCCACGCGCAAGCTCGACATCACGCCCAAGCGCTTTTCCACGCCCGCGCTCGCGCGCCTGCAGGCCTGGCACTGGCCGGGCAACGTGCGCGAGCTGGAGAACATCTGCTGGCGGCTGGCCGCGCTCGCGCCGGGCGACGTCATCAGCGTGGCGGATCTGGAAGACGTGCTGCCGCGCGGCGCGGCGTTGCCGTCCCACCACGCGATCGAATGGGACTACGCGTTGGCCGACTGGGTGCGCGCGCGGTTGGACGAGGGCGCGGAGAACGTGCACGCACAGGCACGCGAGCGCTTCGACAAGGCGCTGCTGGAAGCCGCGCTGCAACTGACCCGGGGCCGCCGCGCCGAAGCCGCATCGCGGCTGGGCGTGGGGCGCAACACGCTGACCCGCAAACTGGGCCCGGGGCGCAAGCGTCGCTAGTGCGCATAGCGCTGCGGCTTGCAGGAGGCGGCACGGTCCGGGGCTGAAGGCCCGCCTGCATTCCGATCGCAGTGCCATTCGGGCCGACGCTTGCCTTCGCCCGATCCTCGTCACCGCGCATCATCCCGAGGCATTCATTGCGTCTGAATGACACTGCCGTTACGGTGCACGCTCCACGCAGACAGGAGGATGATCATGCGCATTGCATTGCTGGCCACTGCGGCCGCGCTCGCACTGACCGCCTGCGGCAGCGCGCCGCAACCCACCCGCACCGCAGCGCCCGCGGCCACCAGCACGGCCAAGCAGGGCGTGGCGAACCTGGCTTCGGCATCGGGCAGTCTGGTCAGCGGCAAGATCACGCTGACGCCGATGGGCAATGGCGTGCACCTGCTCGGTGAAGTCGGCGGCTTGCAGCCCAACAGCACGCATGGATTCCATGTGCACGAGAAGGGCGATTGCAGCGCGGCCGACGCCAGCAGCGCCGGCCCGCATTTCAATCCCGCCGGCAGCCCGCACGGCCGCGCCGATGAAGGCGCGCATCATGCCGGCGACATGGACAACATCGTCGCCAATGCGGAAGGCGTGGCGAAGGTCAACATGCACGTCAACGGCGTCACTCTCGGCGGCGGCGCGCCGAATGACATCGCCGGCCGCGCCATCGTCGTGCATGCCTCGCCCGACGACTACACCAGCCAGCCCGCCGGCAATGCCGGTGCGCGCGTGGCGTGTGGAGTGATCGCGGCGCAGTAAGGCCGCGCGATCGGATTCGGTTGCAGGAGCGGGTTGCGCGATTGGATCACGCCGGCCCGCGTCGGTGGATCATCCGTCCCGGCTGGCGCCGCGCCTGCGGCGTTGAACCGGCGATTGGCGACGCCTGCGAATCGCGCTGACTACGCAAGCATGGCCTGGCACGGATCCTCCGTGCTCGGGCAATGCGCGAACGTCACCGGAATGCCGTGCGCTTCCAGCACCGCGGCGAACTGCTGCTGGCGCGCCTGGAAGAACTGGTACGCGCGTTCCAGGCGATCGTCGGTGGATTCTTCCGGCGCGTAACGCTTGCGCCAGCTCGCCGGTTCCAGCAGGGCGATGCGCACCTCGCCATCGACATAGCGCAGCAGGGGCTCCGGCGGCGCGTCGAGCCAGGCTTCCTCGGCCGGCGCGAGCAGCGCGGTTTCGATGATCGGCCACAGCGATTCCAGACCGCCGTGACCGTACTGCATCGCCATCATCGCCGCGAGATCGTGCAGGGTCAGGTAGCGCGCGTGTTCGATGCGGGCATCGAAGGCCTGCTGCGCGAGCAGCGCGGTATCGGCCTGCGCCATGCCGGTTTCGAGCAGCACCTCTTCCAGTCGATCGGCCACCGCCCCGAGCGTGGAGTTCCCGCCTGTGAGCAGGAACGGCACCACGCGCAGACTGCCGCCCATCAGATCTTCCGAGGCCTGGAACGGCAGCGGCACGTCTCCGGCTTCATCGGCACCGAAGGCGATCAAGCGCGGCCCGCTGTTGCGGCCGGGCGCGCGCTGATGCAGTTCTTCGAGCCGACGATGCAGCGGCCAGCCCGGACGCAAGGCTTCGGCCGGATCGAAATGCGCGGCCGCCAGACTGAGATCGAGTTCGCGAATCTGCGGCACCAGCGCCGCCAGATCCCGGCCCATGCGTTCGACCAGCGCACCGGCGTCGGCGGGTTGCAGCGCGGCGATGCGCGGCGTCGAGCCCGCGGACAACTCCAGTGCAAGAAAGCCCTTCACGTGCGATGCGGTTGGGGAAGCGGTCATGTCAGCGTTTGGCGGTGATGAGGGGGCGCATTACACTTGCATTATGCCTGCCGCCGCCGCGGCGTCCGATTCACGCCTTCCGATGAGGTTGCCCATGCCTTCCGCCCGTCCCGTCGCCATCCTCGGCGGCGTACGCATTCCGTTCTGCCGGCAGAACACGGCCTATGCGGATGTGGGCAACCTGGGCATGTCGGTGCGCACGCTGGGCGCGCTGGTCGAGCGCTTCGGCCTGCATGTCCAGCAACTCGGCGAAGTGGCGATGGGCGCGGTGATCAAGCATTCCAGCGACTGGAATCTCGGCCGCGAAGCCGCGCTGTCCTCGGGCCTTTCGCCGCTGACGCCGGGCATCACGTTGCAGCGCGCCTGCGGTACCAGCCTGGACAGCATCATCACCATCGCCAACAAGATCGCGCTGGGCCAGATCGAATCGGGCATCGGTGGTGGTTCGGACACCACCTCCGACGTGCCGATCGTGTACGGCAAGCGGCTGCGCGCGCGCATCCTGGCGGCCAATCGCGCCAGGACGCCGCAGGACAAGATCAAGACGCTGCTGAAAGGCTTCAAGTTCAGTGATCTCAAGCCGGAATTTCCGGGCGTGGCCGAGCCGCGCACCGGCAAGAGCATGGGCGATCACTGCGAGGACATGGCCAAGGAATGGAACATCTCGCGCGATTCACAGGACGAACTGGCGGTGGCTTCACACCACAAGCTTGCTGCCGCCTACGAGCGCGGATTCTTCGATGATCTGATCGCGCCGTTCCGGGGCGTGCAGCGCGACAACATCCTGCGCCCGGATACTTCGCTGGAAAAACTCGCCACGCTCAAGCCGGCATTCGACAAAACCAGCGGACGCGGCACCTTGACCGCGGCCAATTCGACGCCGCTGACCGATGGCGCCGCGGCGGTGCTGCTGGCGAGCGAGGAATGGGCGCGTGCGCATGGGCACGAGCCGCTGGCCTACCTGCGTGACGCGCAGGTGTCGGCGGTGGATTTCGTGCATGGCGAAGGCCTGCTCATGGCGCCGACCATCGCCGTGCCGGAAATGCTCCGCCGCCATGGCCTGACGCTGCAGGATTTCGACTTCTACGAAATCCACGAAGCATTCGCCGCGCAGGTGCTGTGCACGTTGCGCGCGTGGGAAAGCGAGGATTACTGCCGCAACCGGCTCGGCCTCGACGCCCCGCTGGGTCGCATCGATCCGGTGAAGTTGAATCCCAACGGTTCCTCGCTGGCGACCGGGCATCCGTTCGCCGCCACGGGCGCGCGCATCGTCGCCAGCGCCGCGAAGGAACTCAAGCAGCGCGGCGGCGGGCGTTGTCTGGTGTCGATCTGCACCGCAGGCGGCATGGGCGTGGTCGCCATCATCGAGCGCTGACCCGGCCGCAACGCGCACGCGCAAGGAACGGGGTTGGTCCGCAGGGCCGGCGGTCATGACCGGTTGAGTTCGGCTGGCGGATGATGCGATCCCGCCGCGCAGCGCGCGCGGTATCTCGACCCCCGCATTGCACAGGAGCGTGTATGGCCCGGTTGCGTCCTGCAGTTTCCCTCGTTCTGTGTCTGCTGCTCGCGGCCTGCGCGCGCCAGGAACAGGCCGCCGATGTCGCCGCCGAAGCACGCGATACCGGCGCGGCGAGCGCCGATATGGCTGAAGCGGCTCCGGCCGCGCCGCCCCAGCAGGCGACCACACCGCCGGCACCCCCGGTCAGCGCGTCGGCGATGGCCTCGGCCGCGTTGACCCAGACCGATCCGCAGCGGCGTTTCGTGCGCACGGCCGAAGCCCGCTTCGAGGTCAAGGATGTGTACCAGGCCGCGCTGGCGATCGAGGATCAGGTGGCCGCGGCGGGTGGCTTCGTCGTCCACAACGAGATCCGCTCGCACAGCCTGGGGCAGCGGCTGAAATCGATCGGGCAGGGGCGCCTGCTGGAATTGAACGAGTATTCGATGCAAGGCCAGCTCACCGTTCGCGTTCCGAGCGAGCGCACGCAGGAATTCCTGCGCGCGATCGCCAGGCAGATGGAATTCCTCGATCACCGGACGTTCGAGGCGCGCGACGTGCAGTTCGACATCCTGCGCGAGCAACTCGCCCGGCAGGGCGGCGAGGATGCGCAGCAAGCGCTCGCGCAGGCCGGCAACGATGGCGGCCGCCTGCGTGATCGGGTGGAGGCCGTGCAGGCGCAACAGGCCGCACGGAGTTCACGCGATGAAGCCTGGTTGCAACAGCGCGAACTCGATGATCGCATCGCCTTCTCCACGATCTCGCTGACCTTCGAGCAGCCGTCGCAGGTCCGCACCATCGAACGTGTCGATACCCGCGCGGCCATGCGTGATGCCGGGCCCGGCTTCTTCAAGCGGCTGGGCCTGTCGATGCAGTCGGGCTGGCATGGCTGCCTTGAAGCGGTCATCGCGCTGGCCTATCTGTGGCCGCTCTGGGTCGTGGTGCTGGCAGGGGTGTTCGGATTCCGTGCGTGGCGTGCGCGCCGGATCATCCCGAAGAAAGCCTGAGCCCCGTTTTGGCGAGCGCCGGGCGCTTGTAACGCCAGCGCACTGGGGCGGCGCGGTGGATCGCGGGAGTTCGTCCGCTTCGCGGACGCAGACGAAGCCGCCTGGCCGGCCCCGTTGCGGAGCCCCGCTGCGCGTCGTGGTGCGATCCGCGCGATGCGCGCCGACGCTCAGCCGCGGAGCCGCGGCATGCCGTGCGCGTCGCGTTCCTCGGATACGGCCTGGTCGTAGATCTTCTGGCGCAGATCGCGGCCGGGCAGTTCGATCGCCGGTTCGCCGCGCTGCACGCGCAAGGCATTCGCGTAGCTGAGCTGCGCGAGCGCGGCATCGCCCGAGGCGGCAAAGCCATCGCCCAGTTCTTCCCAGGCTTCGGCGCTGGCGCCCTGGGCGAGCGCGCGATGCAGGAATTCCTGCGCCTGCGGCCATTGGTTCTGCTGCCGCGCAAGCCGCGCCAGCGCGACCAGCAATGCGGGACTGTCCGAATGCGCCTGCAGCCAGCGCTGCGCACTGGCGCGCCGCGAATCGGCCTTGCCGACCGGCAACTGTCCGTAGAGCGCCACCAGCGACTCGTCCCAGTGCGCGTCGATCGCCGTTTCCAGACTGCGGATCGCCGCATCGTCCCAGCGCATCGCCGCAGCACGCGTGGCGTATGCACCGACGATGGACGATTCATTGCGCAGCGGCTTGGGCAGGGTTTCCCAGCGCTCGGCCAGCATGTTGGCATCACTGGCCTCACGCACCGACTGTGCGGCCAGGCGGCTTTCGAGCGCGGCCAGGTGTTCCGGCGACAACGCCTGCTGTTGCTTGATCGCCCCGAGCAGGCCATAGGCTTCGCCGCTGCGACCCAGCGCCGCGAGTGCTTCGGCGCGCAACGCCAGCCCGCGCGGCGGCAGCGGTTGCACCGTCGGCAGGTCCAGTGCGGCGAGTGCATCCATCGGCGCGCGGCGCGCGAGCGCGCGATCGGCGATCAGCAGGGCATGCGCCGAGGCATTACGCGCGGCCAGTGCATCGAGATGACGGCGAGCGGCCGCGTCGTCGCCGCGCGCATCGGCCGCACGCACCGCGCCGATGCGCGCGATGCCGCCGACTTCGTCGTCCTCGGCGGCACGTTCGAGCAGTTTTTCCGCGCGCGTCCAGTGGCCGGCGTGCAGTGCGTCGAGCCCTTCAATCAGGCGTGCACGCGCCTGCTTGCGGCGATAGCGTCCCCACGCGCGGAACGGCAGTGTCAGCAGCTTCCAGATCAGCCAGACGATCACGCCGGCCAGCAGCAGTGTCAGCGCCGCGCGCGGCACGTCCGTGTCCCAGTCATAGCCGCCGAGCTGCACGAACACGCGGCCGAAATCGCGCGTGTGTTCCTGCGCCATCCATTGCGCCGCCAGTACGCCCAGCGCGACCAGGACCAGCAGGATCAGCGTGGTGCGGAAGATTTTCATGGCGTCGTCTCCTGGCGTGGCGTCGCCGCGATCGAAGGCGGCGTGACGGGAAGCCTCAGGCCGGAATTGCGCAGCGCACGCAGTTGTTCCAGCGTGCTGCCCAGCAACGGGCTCTCGCTGCGCAGCGGCAACTGCCGCAACGCGCCCACCTGCTGGCGGGCCCGGCGCAGCGCGGCCGAATCCGGCCACAGGCGCACCATCCATTGATCGATGCGCGTCAACGTCGCGTGGAAGCCAGCGCGATCATCGCGTTCGAGTGCGGCGTGGGCCAGGCTGATCTCCACGTGCAGCGCGGCTTCGGCTGCATGTCGATCGGAAGGGGTCACGATGGCGGCGGTGCGGGTCGGGCGCACCTGCACCAGCGGCGACAGCCAGCGCTGCCAGGCCGGCAGCGATCGCTCGGTGTGGGCGGCATCGGTACGCGCTGGCAGCGCATCAAGCCCGGCTGCGAAGGCATCGAGCGCGCGTTCGGCGCGCGCACGCGGGCCTTCGCCCAGGGCATCCAGCGCCGCACGCTCCTGGGCCAGCACCTGCTTGAGATTGAGCAGGCGGTGATCGTCGATGCCCTCCAGCGCGCCCGCGGCCAGCGCGTAGGCGCGGCGCGCGCCCTGCAGATCATCGGCGACCTGCAGGCGTTGTCCGGCGAGCGTGAGCAGCAGTTCCACCTCATCCAGGCGCAGGGCCTGCGCGCCGTGGCGGCTCGGATCGCTCAGGCGGGCGACGCTTTCTTCCAGCAGCGCGCCGCGCTGGCCCAGCCCGAGGACTTCGTCGCGCAGCACACGATTGGTCGCGGTGGCGTCCTGCAAACGCTGGGTCAGCGTGCGCTGATCGCGACGCACGGCATCCAGCCGCTGCTCCAGCGCGGCCAGCCGCTGGGCTTCGGTCTGCTGGCGCGCCTGTTCCTCCGAATCGCGCGACTTCCACGCGCGCCAGCCGAACACGGCGGCGGCGGCGAGCGCGAGCAGGATGAGCAGGAACGCAATCCCGCGCCAGCCCGAAGTCGCTGAAGAAGAGGAAGCACGATCATCGTTCACTGGCAGTCCCTTGGCATCGTCCGGAAGCACGCGATCTCATGCTAGCGGATCGCGCCTGCGCATCGCGTCAGCGGCGGCGTTCACCATCTGCGCGTGGCGCGGACCGGCCGCCTGCACGACCCGCCGGAACCCGGCCTGCCGCGCCTGTTCGGCAAGCCGCTCGCTGGCGACGACCGCCACGTGCGTGGTGAAGGCTTCACGCGAATCCGGCGGCAGTGCGGCCAGCACGCGTTCGAGCGCACCGCCGCTGGTGATCAACACGCAGGCGGGCGAGGCGTGTCGCACTGCGTCCAGTGCACGCGCCGGAAGCGGGACGTCCTGGCGCTCGTAGACTTCCGCGCGCAGCAGGTGCGCGCCGCGCGCGGCCAGGGTCGGCGCAAGCAGGTTGCGGCCCTCCGGCGCGGTGACGAAACCCAGCGACGTACCGTGCAAGGCCTGCAACATCGGCAGCGCCAGCAGGCCCTCGCTGTCCATCCGGGAGGGAAACGTCACCCGATCGATGCCTTGCCGGCGCAGGGCGTTGGCGGTGCCGCTGCCGACCGCCAGCCACGCCTGATCCGGATGCGCGCGCAATGGCATCAGCCGCGCCGCCGCGTCCACCGCCGCCGGACTGGTGAACAACACCCGATCGGCTTGGAGCGCGTCGGCCAGCGATTGCCGGGTCGGCGCATCGTCACGTGCGCGAATCCGCCACGGCGACAACGCGATCGTGCGCGCACCCAGTCGCGCGGCCGCGCGTCGCAGCGCCGCGTGCCCGCCTTGTGGGCGCATCGAGATCACGTACCATCCGTCGGTCTTTTGCCAGGCCATGAGCGGATTATCTTCGATGGGCGTCGAACACGCGCTGGAAACCCTGCGCCGGGAATATCGCGGCATGCCGCCGGTGACGGCCATGCAGGTCGAGGTCGTCGGCCATCAAGCGGATGCGTTGCAACTGCGCGCGCCGTTGAGTGCCAACGTCAATGACAAAGGCACGGCGTTCGGCGGAAGCCTGACCTCGCTGATGACGCTCGCCGGCTGGGGGCTGGTGACGCTGCAACTGGAACTGGCCGGCGAGAAAGCCGAGGTGTATGTCGCCGACAGCCAGATCCGCTATCTGGCGCCGCTGCGCGATGACCTGATCGCCGAAGCCTCGCTCGCCCCGGAAGGCGCATGGGACGAGTTCATCGCCACGCTGCGCCAGCGCGGTCGTGCGCGCGTGCAAGTGCGCGCGCAGGTCGCATTGCCGGAGGGCGGAGTCGCCGCGACGCTGGAAGGCCGCTTCGTCGCCATTGCGAACCGGTAGGATGGCGGCAACCGGGGGAGAACGATCCATGCGCGCACTGTTCAAATGGCTGTTGCTGTCGAGCCTGCTGGTCGCGGCCAGCGCCCAGGCGTGGGGTGCGCGCCAGCAGGGCCGGCTGCAGGAAACCCAGGACGCCTACGCCGAAGCCATCCGCTGGGGCGATTTCGAAAGCGCGGTGCGTTTTCTCGAACCGGCCTACGTGGAAGCCCATCCGGTGGGGGAATTCGAACTGGGCCGCTACGAGCAGATCCAGGTATCCGGCTATCGCGAGTTGAACGTCAACGCCGAGCCCGATGGCACCGTGGTGCGCAACATTGAAGTGCGGGTGATCAACAAGCACACCCTGGCCGAGCGCGTGATCCGCTATCGCGAGCGCTGGAACTGGGACGCCCAGGCCAAGCGCTGGTGGCTGACCGGCGGCCTGCCCGACTTCTGGCAGGGCCAGTAACCGGCCCGCGCCGCCGATGCTGTCGGCGGCACGGCCCGCAACCGCCGCGGGGCCTATGCGACAATCGCGGTTTGTCCTGAACCCCGTCTCCCGTGAATTTTGAAACCCTGCAGGCCTTCATCGGCCACAGCCAGATGGCGCTGTTGTTGTCGCTGGCCTTCCTCGGCCTGACCGTAGCCATCGTCTACACCGAGATCGCCCGGCTGTTCCGCGGTTACAAATCGCTGCGGCCGGCCGAACTGACCGCGCTCATCAACCGGGAAAACGCGCTGGTGGTCGATCTGTCGGCGAACAACGATTTCAACAAGGGCCATATCGCCGGCAGCAAGAATGTGGCGCCGAGCCAGTTCGACCCGGAGAGCAAGCTGCTGGCCCCGGCAAAATCGTTGCCGGTGGTGCTGGTCTGCCGCAATGGCCAGGCCTCGGCCTCGGCCGCCAAGCGCCTGCGGAAGGCCGGCTTCACCCAGGTGTATTGGCTGGATGGCGGCATCGCCGCGTGGCAGCAGGCCGATCTGCCGCTGGTCAAGGGCCGCTGAGCCGCCCTTGATTCCCGGCGGCCGCGCCGCCAAGACATGCCATAATCCACCTCTTTTTCCGCTCAACCGATTTCCGGAGTCACGAAATGTCCGAAGAAACCCTCAACGGCGCCACCGCGCCGGCCGACAACGCCGCCGCGTTCACCGTCGAAAAGATCTACGTCAAGGACGTTTCGTTCGAGGTGCCGGGTGCGCCGGCGATCTTCACCGAGAACGTGCAGCCGGATCTCCAGCTCAACCTCAACCAGCGCGTGCAGCGCCTGAACGAGAACGCGTTCGAAGTCGTGCTCGGCGTGACCCTGACCTGCAAGGCCGGCGACAAGACCGCCTACGTGGCCGAAGTCCAGCAGGCCGGCATTTTCGGGCTGATGGGCCTGGAGCCGCAGGCGGTGGACGTGCTGCTCGGCACGCAGTGCCCGAACATCCTGTTCCCGTACGTGCGCCAGCTGGTCAGCGATCTGGTGCAGGCCGGCGGCTTCCCGCCGTTCTTCCTGCAGCCGATCAACTTCGACGCGCTGTACGCCGAATCGCTGCGCCAGCGCGCCGCGCAGCAGGGTGCGGGCGAACTGGCCAGCACCGAACCGGCCGGCAACGCCTGATCCATGGGCACAATCCCGTCGAGGCGCCGGGCGCGCCGATGGGGGTGATGCATGGCTGATTCCTTGAGAATCGCCGTCCTCGGCGCGGGGTCCTGGGGCACCGCGCTGGCGGCGTTGATGGCCCGTCACGGCCACGAGGTCACCTTGTGGGGACGCGACGAGGCCATCGCCGCAGCCATCGATCAGCAGCACGAGAACACGCGCTATCTGCCGGGCATCGATCTGCCCGAGACCCTGCGTGCCACGACCGATCTCGCCGCCTCGCTCGCCGGGGCCGAACTGGTGCTGGTGGTGGTGCCGTCGCATGCGTTCACCGAAACCCTGAAACTGATCGCACCCCTGCGGCCGGCTTCGGCGGGCGTGGCGTGGGCGACCAAGGGCTTCGAGCCGGGCTCGGGTCGCTTCCTGCACGAGGTGGCCGAGGAAATCCTCGGCGAAGGCATCCCGCTGGCCGTGGTGACCGGTCCTTCGTTCGCCAAGGAAGTCGCGCTCGGACTGCCGACGGCGGTCACGGTGCATGGCACCGATGCCGGCTTCACCCAGCAGGTGGCCGAAGTGCTGCATGGACCGGCCTTCCGCGCCTACACCGGCGATGACATGGTCGGCGCGGAGCTCGGCGGCGCAATGAAGAACGTGCTTGCGGTGGCCACCGGCGTGGCCGACGGCATGCAGCTCGGACTGAATGCACGCGCCGGCCTCATCACGCGCGGCCTCAACGAGATGCTGCGCTTGGCCGCGGCCATCGGCGGCAAGCCGGAAACCCTGATGGGTCTGGCCGGCCTGGGCGATCTGGTGCTCACCTGCACCGGCGATCTCTCGCGCAATCGCCGCCTGGGTCTGGCGTTGGGACGTGGTCAGTCGATCGAAGCCGCGGTGCGCGAAATTGGCCAAGTGGTCGAATCGATGCAGGCCGCCGATGAAGTGATGCGGCAGGCCGAGCGCAATGCCATCGAGTTGCCGATTTCCAGCGCGGTGCGATCCGTGCTTCGCGGGGAGATGACACCGGCCGCCGGCCTGCAGCATCTGCTGGCGCGCGAACAGAAACCCGAATATCCGGAAACACTGTTCAAATGAAGAAACCGGCTCCGGCCGGTTTTTTCTTGCCATGACCGGTCCGGAAAAGAAGAAGCCCGGCCAGGGGCCGGGCTTCGGTTGCGACGTGGGGAGAGAGAGAGACACGCCGCAGCAGAGCGATCCGCTTACCAGCTGAAACGCGGACCCACGAACCACTGGGTATCGCCGCCATCGACGACCTTGACGTCGGCCGAGGCGCTCCAGTTCGGCGAGAACTTCACCTGCGCGCCCAGGCGGCCGTAGAAATCGCCGTCGTAGTCGTCACCGTCTTCGTAACCGGCAAGCGCATAGCCGTTCAGGCGATTGGTCAGCGCACTGTTGACGCCCACTTCCACGCTGTAGCCATCGGCGCTGAAGCTCGGCACGCGCACGTTGCCGACGTTGAAGCTGTCGGTCTTGACCTTCTCGTAGGCCACGCGGGTCAGCAGGTCCACGCGCTTGGACAGTTCGTGGTTGTAGCCGACGCCGACGCGCCACTGGTCGAAATCGACATTGAAATCGTCCACCTCCTGGTTGCTGTAATCGGCGAACAGATGGAAATTCGGCGCAATCGCCACCGAACCCTTCAGCGCCCAACCGTCCGAATCCGGACCTTCCACGTTGGTCTTGGTGTAACCACCTTCGACATAGTTGTACGACACGCCGTCGGCCGCTGAAGCAGCGAAGGGCAGCGCAGCGAGCAGGGTCAGGGCAAGCAAAGACTTCTTCATAACTCACAAACCTCTCTTGTTGTTGGTATCCAGCGCTGAAGGCACGGCCCGTTCGCTGCTGGTGTGTGAATTATCTGTTAGCCGCCTCAACTTACCCTGAATATCAAACTGACCAGTACATAAATTGCACGGTGACTGCGGGAACTTCGGCACACGCATTCACACGGGCCGTTCGCTCCGATTGCCGGCGGCACTTCACATCAGGTGCTGCGTTTGCGAGCGCGCGTGCGCCTGCTCTCTTTCGCTGCACCACGCGGGCTCTCTTCCGCACCTGCGCTGCCCGGCTCGCGCAAGGATTCCAGCGATGAGAGCGTGTCCACGTAGTGGATGAAATGCTGGAGATAGCCCGGAGAAATCCCGCGCATCAGCGTGAGCGAGCGCAGGACGAGGGTGCGCGAATTCAGCGGGCCGGCGTCGGTTTCGGCGGGTTGCAGCGCGCCCTGCAACTGCGTGTGCGTACGCAACTGCGTCCACAGCGTGCGGAACGTTTCCAGCAACGGCAGTTCGGGATAGTGCGCCGAAGGCAACGGAATGGGCGAAGGCGGGCGAGGCTGGGCGATGGCATCGAGCAGTGGCGTCAGTGCCGTCTGCGCCGCGCGTGGTTGCCCCTGATGCATGCCAGCTTCGCTACGTCCGGCGGGCTGGCCCGCAAGCAGTTCACTGGCGCGTGCGTGAAGCAACCGCCGCGCCTCGCCGTCCAGATCGCCGGCTCGGCGAATCAACGCGTCAAGCCACGCGAAGCGCACCGGATCGGCGCGATCACGCCCTTGCTCACGCCACCGATCCAGCAGCGCGACAAGGTCTTCGTGCTCACTCGGCACGCCGCGCCTCCGTCTGGGCGGGACGCGAAATTGGTGCGATCTCCACGCGCCGATTGCGCGCGCGCCCTTCTTCGTCGCGGTTGGAACTGACCGGCTGCTGTGATCCGAATGCGGCGGCGAACACCGATTCGGCCGGCACGCCTTCATGGATGAGCGTGCGCGTCACGGTGAGCGCGCGCTGCGCGGACAGTTCCCAGTTGTCGGCGAACTGCGCATTGCCGTCGCGCACCTGACGATCATCGGTGAAGCCGCTGACCATCAGGATTTCCTCGCGCGTGCGCAGGTATCCGGCCAGCGGGGCGGCCAGGCTGCGCAGCAGATCGCGGCCTTCCGGCTGCAACTGATCCGAATTCAGCGCGAACAGCACATTGCCACGGATGCCGATGCGGCCGTCGACCAGCGTCACGCGGCCCGCGGCCAATGGCGCGGCGAGCGCCTCCTCCAACGCCTTGCGCTGCTGCGCTTCCTGCTCGCGCCGCTTGACCTCTTCGTCGAGACGGCTCGCCAGTTGCGCCTGCACCGCGATCACGCTGACCAGCACGAGCACGAACGCGCCCAGCAGCACCGACATCAGATCGCCGAAACTGGCCCAGACCGGTGCGCCCAGTCCGGCGTCTTCATCCAGTTCGACGCTCATGCGGCCTCGGCTCCCGCGATAGCAGGGCCTCCGCGCAGCTTCTGCAGTTCGCCCACGATCTGCTGCTGCGCGAGCAGGCTCAGATCCACGACCTCGCGTGCCTGCGCCACGTAGTACGCGAGTTGCTCATCGCTGCGGGCCGCCGATCGTTCGAGTACTTCACCGATCGCGTGCAGCCGCTCGAGCACGTGCTGCTGGGTGTCGCCGAACACCTGCACGCCGGTGCCGAAGGCTTCGCCCAAGCTGGCGACTTCGGCCGCGCCGACGCTCACCTGCGCGGCGACGGTGCCAAGCTTGCCCGTCTCGGCTTCGATGTGATCGGTGAAGCGCGTGCCGACGCGATCGAGCAGATCGGCCGAGGTGACGACCAGCGCATCGATGGCCGCGCGCTGTTCGGTGGACGCATGGTTCACCGCGTCCAGCAGGGTCTGCAGCGTGCCCATCAACTGATTGCGCTCCTCTAGCATCGCGGTGTCGCGCACCATGCTGTCGGACAGCTTCTGCCGCATTTCGGTGATGACCTCGGCCGCCGCGCGCGGTGCTTCGGAAGCGACCTGCACCAACCTCGAAATCTCCGCGATCGTTTCGTTCGCATGTGCCTGCGAACGTTCGCCGATCTCGCGTGCACTGGTGGCGAGTGCCTCGGTGATGCGTTGCTGCTGTTCGGTCGCGTGGGCGGCCGTGCGCTCCCAGTCCGCTCGCAGTCCCGTACTCATCGCCTCGATCGCGCCCGACCATGCGGACAGACGCTGCTGGTCCTGTTCCGCCAGCGTCTGCCGCAGATCCACGCCGGACTCGGCGATCTTGCGCACCAGCGTGTTTGCGGTCTCCGACAGATGGCCCGCGGCGGCTGCGAGCGCCGACTCGTTGCGAGCGGCCAGTGCGGTGTTCGCCTGCTCCTGCTGCGCCAGCGCGTGCTGCCAGGACTGCGTGGTCTGCGCCATGCGCGCCTCCAACTGCGCAGAGACGGCATCGACCAGTTGCGAGGAACGTTCCGCGAAGCCTGCGGTGAACTGGTCCAGTGCGGCCTGCACGTGGCCGGCCATGGCTTCATTGCTGCGCCGCTGCTCCTCGAGCGCCTGGTTCCAGCTTTGCGTAGCCGTTGCCGCCGTTGCGGCGAAGCCGGCCGACAGATCCTCCAACTGCTGTTGCGCCGCGCGCGTCACCGCGTCGTGCACGCGGGAAGCCTCGCGCGACAGACCTGCCAAGGTGGCCTCGATCGCCGGCTGCAGCGTGGCGCCCATCGCGCGCGCATGCTCTTCGGCGCCCACCTTCAATGATTGCTCGAGCGATGCGCTCAAGCGCGCGTGCGCCGTTTCGGTGCGCGCATGGAACTCCTGCTGCGCCGCGATCAGCCGCTCGCCCTGCGCGGCACCCTGCTGCTCGATGGCGGCGATCATCGTGTGCAGCCGATCCAGCAGGGTCGGCATCACCGCGCTCTGCTGCTGCAGCAGGCGGAACGCTTCCTCGCGCTGCCACGCCTGCGAATGCACGCGCAATGACGTCGCGATCTCCGCATCCAGTGCGTGCACGGCCTGCAGACGCTCGCGCCGGCACAGCGCGGACAGCAGGCCGAGCAGTGCCGACGTGGCCACGCCGGCGATCGAAGTGCCGAACGCGAAACCCAGACCCTTCACCGGTGCGGCGAGCGATCCGCGAATGGTGTCGAGATCGGTCGTGCTTTCCAGCGCGAGGCCGGTTCCGCGCAATGTCGCCATCATGCCGAGCAACGTGCCCAGCATGCCGAGCAGCACGAGCAGTCCCACCAGATAGGGCGTCAGCGTCGGCGCCGGCAACGCCACGCGCTCACCTTCGATGCGCATCCGCACCGAAGGACGCAGGCTTGCATGCATGCGTTCGAGCCAAGCGCCGAGCGAGACCTGTGCGGGCGATACGTCCGACAGCGCGCGCACCAGGGAATCGGTCGCCTGGCGGTAGCGATACAGCTCGATGCCGCCGATCGCATAACAAGCGCCGATCACCAGTGTCACCGCCACGCCCGCCAGATTCGATCCCACGTAGCCGGCACCGATCCAGCACACCACGGCCAGACCCGCAAGGAACAACAGGAAATACAGAGGATTCTTGGTCATGGCTTTCAGGGGGACGATGAACGAAGCGCTGCAAGCAGGCCTTCGATGGGTTGAAAACGAACATCCAGCTCGGCGAGCAGAAGGTCCTGCATGTCGCGGCGGAACGTGTCCAGCCAGCCATCATGTGGAGGTGCGGTTGCGGATGCCGCGGCGCGCTGCAATGACAGGAAATGCGCTTCGAGCCACGCGGGGACCCGGCCCAGCAGCGCGTGCTCGCGCGGGCTCAGCGTCATTTCCATCACCGCATCGACCTCGGCCAGCCGCGCCAGCTCCGCCGATCGTGACGGAAGGAGATCACGCAAGCGCCCGCGCAGGCGGCCGGTTGCCGTCTGCATCGCGCGCTGCATGTCGAGAACGTGCTGGCGAAACACGGCGAAATCGATGGAGGCCCCGGATCCGGCTTCACCGGACTGCGCGCCCTCGCCCGGAACCTCCGGCAGGCGGAATCCGGTGATCCTGTCCACCAACGCGGCGCGCGCCCGCGCGCAGGCGTCGCACTCGGCTTCGATCGCACCGGACACGAGCGGACCCGTATCGGCAAGCCGTCCGTCGAGCGCCCGCGACAGCGTGACCGCGCGATTCCAATCGATCCAGTGGCTCAGCCGCTCGGCGAGCGGCGGGCTCGTCGAAGGCAGATCCACGTGCACAAGGCGCGCGAGTTGCCGTATGAAAGCTGGCCCCGGCACCGGCGCCCGTTGCTGCACTGTTCCCACGCGACCGCTCAAAAGGCGGCAATTTTACATGCTCCACCCAGTCGGCGTGTTTCGCCGGATGAACGGAGCGGCGAAAACCGGGCGTATAGGCCAAGCGCAGCGGACGCCACGCCGCGTGATTCAGCAATGTCGCGATTCAGGCCTCGGCCGGGCACTCTTCCACGTCGAACGCATCCGGCGAATGGCGCGCGACGATGCTGGTGGCGGTCAGATCGCCGGTCACGTTGCCGGTGGTCGCGAACACGTCGGGAATCGTGTCCACCGCCAGCAACAGGCCCAGCGGTTCGATCGGCAGGCCCATCGACTGGGTGACCGGCATGACCGTGGCCATGAAGCTGACCTGCCCGGGCAGCCCGATGGAGCCGAGGCTGATCACCACGGCCAGCGCCGCCCCGGCGGCCATCGTCACCGCGTGCACTTCGATCCCATAGGCCCAGGCCACGAAACTGGCCGCGACCAGATACTGGATCGGGCTGGTGATGCGGAACAGCGTCACTGCCATCGGCAACACCAGCGCGGCGACCGCACGCGGATGGCCGAGCCGGAAGCGCGCGCTTTCCACCATCGCCGGCAGCGACGCCAGCGAGGATTGCGTGCTGGCCGCCACAACCTGCGCGGGCAGGATGGCCTTGGCGAAGGCCAGCGGAGAGGTGCGCGCGAAGACCGCGATCAGCAGGTAGCAGATCAGCGTCGCGCCCAGGTACATGCCGCATTGCAGGGCGATGTAGCCGATGAGCGCGCCGATCACGCCCGCGCCCGCCTGTGCGCACACCGACAGCACCAGCGCGAACACGCCGATCGGTGCGGCCAGCAGCATCCAGCGCACGATGACGATCATGGTGTCGGCGATGCCATGGCAGAAGCCGATGATCTGCGCGCGGCGATCTTCCGGGATGCGCGTCAGCGCGAAACCGAAGAACAATGCGAACACCACCACCGGCAACATCGCGCCCTGCGCGGCGGCCATGATCGCATTGCTCGGAATCACCGATCCGATCCATTCCGCGATGCCCGGCGGCTCCACGTTGGCGACCGAAGCCAGATTGCCGCGCAGCGTGGCGGCCAGTTCCGGACTGTGCGGCATCAGCGACAGCACCAGAGGCGCGACGATGGCCGCGTAGGCGGCAAACAACGAAAGCAGGGCGATGAAGACGATCATCGCGCGGCGCGCCACGCGGCCGGACGCCGCCGCGTCACTCGCCGTGGCGACGCCGAGAATCACCAGCGACAACACCAGCGGCACCACGGTCATCTGCAGGCCGCTGAGCCACAGCTTGCCCAGCGGCTGGGCGATCGTCACCGCTGTCCTTGCGGCGGCCGGATGCCAGTGCGCGAGCGCAAGCCCGAGCAGGGCGCCGGCGATCAAACCGATGAGCACGCGCGCCGTCGCGCCGGGCCACCTCACGGAGCGGACTCCAGCTGCGGCAGCGACCAATCCTGTTTCAAACGCGCGTATTCGGCCTGCGGCAGCAACACGAATACCGGATGGCGGCGCTTGTCGAGCCATTGCAGCAGCCGATCCATCGCCGGCTCGGCCATCGCGGTGCAGCCGGCGGTCGGTTCACCCGGCGCCTTCCACAGGTGGGCGAAGATGCAACTGCCACGACCACTGATGTTCCGCGGGTTGTGCAGGATGACGAAACCTTCCTTGTAACGCGCATCGCCATCGGCATGCAAATCCCGGCGCATCGGTTCGGTGGACCCGGCCACGGCCGCTTCGCCGACCACACGGCTGTCCACAATGCGGTTGTAGAGCGGCGAGGCGGGCACGTCGATGCACCAGTTCGATGCCTGCATCGGTGCGTATGGCAGGCCCGTGGCCACCTTGGGCGCATAGCCGAACGCATCGCCGAGATCGAACACGCCCGCCGGCGCGCGTCCGTCGCCCTCCTGCTTCCGTGGTTCACCCGATTGCTCCGGATGCAGGCCGACGCCCCACGCGCTGCCATTGCGACCGACGGCCACGGCCTGCGCGTCGTCGATCTGCTTCCAGCCTTCGCCATCGCGTTCGAAACGCGCGAGCGTGCCTGCGGTGGCGTTCCAGTCCGGCGTGATCACCAGCACCAGTTGTTGCGCATCGTCCCATGCGCTGGCGGCTTCGCCGGCGCACGCGGACAACGGCAGGCCCATCAGGGCGGCCAGCATCAATGAACGAGGATGGACGGCACGAAGGAAAGAACGCATGCGGGCTCCGGGGATCACGAATCCAGCAGATGCTGGATGCGTTCCAGGTTGATGTTGAGCTGGCGATGCCGGTCCTCGTTGAGATGACACAGCAGCACGAACAGCAGATCGAGCAGGTATTGCAGCGACGCACGATACAGCAGCGCTTCCACGTGCGGCGCCGGATCATGGGCCGAGACCACCAGCGCTGCATCGGCGTGCGCGCGCAGCGGATTGGACGTGTGTCGCGTGATCGACACCACCTTGCCTCCGGCGTCCTGGAACTGCCGGCTGATCTGGGAAAGCGTGGGCAGCTTGCCGAATTCGGAGAACACCAGCAGCACGTCGCCCGGCCGCACCGCGGACAGGTTGGCCATCATCAGGATGGGGTCCGCATGGTGCACGGTGAGCATGCCGAGCAGCGACAGGCGCATCGCGAATTCGCGGGCGAACAGGCCGTCATCGCCCAGCCCGCAGACGAACACGCGACTGGCGTCGTCGATCAGGCCGGCGATGCTCTCCAGGCTCTCGCGGGGGTTGATCGCGCGCGTTTCCTCTTCGGCGGCGAGCTTGCTGCGCCGCAGGCCCGCTTCCAGCCGATGGAAGGCATCGTGGTTCGCATCGGCTTCGGCCGGCGCAGGCGGGCGGTCGTCGCCATTGCGCGCGACCGCTTCGCCGATGGAGAACTTCAGATCCGGGTAGCCCTTGAAGCCGAACTTCTGGGCGAACTTCACCACGCTGGACTGGCTGATGCCGAGCGCGCTCGCCAACTGCTGAGACGAGTAATCGCGCAGCAGATGGGAGTTTTCGAGGATGAAATCGGCGATGCGGCGCTCGATGGCCGACATCTGGTCGCGTTCGGATCGGATCTTGATCAGGGGCGGCATCGTGCGCTCTTTATCCCATCCATCCTCGGCCCGGTCCAGTGCGTCAGACCGGAATCAGTTCCAGTCCCTGGATCGAGCGGATGCCCAGTCCGGGAGCCTCGGTGATGCTGATCTCCGACTCGTTGAAGATCACCCCGCCATCGACCGGGTTGAACTGCGACAGCGATGGGCCGTCGAGATCGATCTTGGTGATCGACTGCGACTTGGCGACCGCGACATGGCAGGCCGCCGCCACGCTGATGCTCGATTCGAGCATGCAGCCGATCATGCATTCCACGCCGTACAGCGAGGCGATGTCGGCGATGCGCACCGCGTTGGAAATGCCGCCGGTCTTCATCAGCTTGATGTTGATGATGTCGGCCGCGCGCATCTTGATGAGGTCGATCACCTCGGTGGGGCCGAACACGCTCTCATCCGCCATCACCGGCGTATGCACGCGATCGGTGACGTACTTGAGGCCGTCGATGTCGCGCGCCTTGACCGGCTGTTCGAGCAGTTCGAGGACGACGCCGGCATCTTCCAGGTTGTGCATGGCGAACACCGCCTGCTTGGCGGTCCAGCCCTGGTTAGCGTCCAGCCGCAGCAACGCGCGGCCTTCCACGGCCGAGTAGATCGCCTTGACCCGCTCGATATCCAGCCCGATGTCCTTGCCCACCTTGATCTTCAGCGATTCGAAACCGCGCTCCACCGCGGCGATCGAATCGGCCACCATCTTGTCGATGTAGTCCACGCTGATGGTGATGTCGGTGGTGATGACCGGATCGCCACCGCCGAGCATCTTGTACAGCGGCGCGCCGTACAACTGGCCGAACAGATCGTGCACGGCGATTTCCACCGCCGCCTTGGCGCTGGTGTTGCGCTCCAGCGAGGTCTGGATGAGATGGGTGATCTGGTTGAGGTTGGCGATGTCCTGGCCGATCAGACGCGGCTTGATGAAGCGCGCGATCGCTTCGATGATCGAGCCATGCGTGTCGCCGGTGATGACCGCGGTTGCCGGCGCTTCTCCGTAGCCGACATGGCCGCTGTCGGTATGCACGATGACGATGATGTCTTCGACGGTATCCACCGTGCGCAGCGCGGTCTTGAACGCGGTCTTCAACGGCACGCGCAGCATGCCGAACTGGATGTCGGTGATTTTCATGAAAGCCTTTACGGACGGATTCTCTGGATGCTGTAGATGCGATCGACGAACGTCGTGTCGCTGCCCGCCAGCAATGGCTCGAGCGGCGTCACCGAAACGGCGTTGAGCGAAGCGCGCACGATCTCGCCGCGCTCGTTCCTGTAGGTGATGCCGGTGGTGTCGTGGATGAGGTAGGTCTGGCCGTTCTCCTTGCCGATCACCATCATCACGTGGCCCGGGATGTAGATGAGATCGCCAACCTGCAGATCGCGGATCACCTTCATCCGCGCTTCGCGCGAATCCTTGTCGGTGAAGGCGATGCGGTTCAGCGCCGGACTGACGCCTTGGTCACTGGTGTTGCGCGGCAACTGCACGCCGAAGCTGCGATAGACCTCGGACACGAACCCGCTGCAATCGCGCGTGTTGTACGAGTGGCCCCAGCCATAGCGCTCGCCGAGGAACTTGAAGCTCTGCTGCAGCAACCGCGACGGCGTGAGCGTCAGGTACTGCGTGGACACGTCGGCGTTCTTCGGCAGAAGTGCGGGCACCAGCGCCAGCTTGCCCTGCGCATCACGGATGGGAAGCTGGATGACGTAGGACGTGTATGGATGCTGGCCGTTGACGGGCTTGTCGGCGGGCCAGTCGGTCAGCAGCGGCACGCGCACGCCCATGTCCAGTTGCAGTTCCGAAACACCCGGCTGTTCCGGCGTGTGCACCGTATGCACGGTCGGGCCGGTGACGATCAGCGACGGCGCGCGATGGACGTAACCGAAGACTTCATCGCGGCTGCCCTGCGCCAGATGCCGGCTTTCAATCCACGCCGCATACAGTGGGCTCACCACGAAGGACCACTGTCGATCCTTGCTTTCGTGCAGGATCACCGCAGGCGTGCCGGGAAACAGTGCGCTTTCCTGGAAACGATCGATATCGGTGTCGTCGGACGAGCGGAACACACGCAGCGCCGTGGGGAACGTACGTAGATCCGCGCGGTGCACGACCAGCGCATAACGCGCCTGCGTCTGCGCGGGAATCGCATCGAGCGCGGCGTTGGCGACGATCCCGTCGATCGTGGCCTTGTCCACTTCCTTGCCGTGCACGTCATACAGCGTGCGCGTGGGCGCGGTGGAAAGCTTGCCGACCCATTCGCGCACCTGCGCGGCGGTGAACTGCGCCGGCAGGCCTTCGACATCGTGCACGGAACCGTCGACCTTCTGCAGTCGGCCGTTCTGCGCGTCGATGGCCTTGCGGTCGAGGATGACCTGATCCGGCTGCGGCAGCTTGTTGATCCAGTACGCCGGATCGAGGTGGCGATCCTCCACGCCGATCACCGCGTGGGCGGGCACCGGAAGCGGTGCGGCGTCGCGGGCCAGCGCGCCAGCGCCCGGCAGTGCGAGCGCGCACAGCAGGGCGAAGGCGCTCAGTTCACGCCATCCGGCGCGGGCAGGAAGGCGCAGTCGCGCGAGGTTGATGCGGTCTTTCATCGGTTCCCCTCGAAGCCGGCAAGCCGGCATGGCATCCACAACGGAAAGCCCTCCACCGGTCCGAGGAATATTTACTTCTTTCCGCGCGAGATTCAAGAATAAATTATTGACCCCGTACTCCCGCCATGTTACACAGCGGTGACCAGTCGGCTTGGGGGTGAGTGAACGACGTGGACGCCAGCAGAAGCCAGCACCGCAGTTCCGTCCGCAGGGGGCATCCGCCTTGTACGTTGCGCGCGCGTGCGCGAGCGGTGTGCTGGGCGATGGTACTCCCGTTGTTGCTGTGTGGATCGCTTTCGGCCACTGAATTGCCGCCGCCGGCCGATCCCGGATTGATCCGGCAGATCGACACCGGCCGTTTCGCCGAGGCTGAACAGGCGATCGCCACTTCGCTTGCGCGCCCGGCGCTGGACGAAGCGCAACGCCAGGTGTTGCTGTTCCAGCGCGAACGCATGCGCCGCATCCGGCTCGACTTCAAGCTCAGCCAGGATGATGTGCTGCAACAACTGCGCAGGCAGATCCCGGATCTGAAGCCGGAAGAATTCGCCGCCTGGGACGAAGCCGGCCTCCTCGAAGGCATGACCATCGATGGCCAGAAGCGCTACTTCAATCGCTCGGTCTCCAACCTGTTCCGCTTGAATCCGCAGGTGGCCGCGCGCCGCGCGCCGCCGGTCAAGCCCTTCACCGATGGTCCCTTCGAGCGCCTCAACCCGTATCACGGCGAAGCGCTCGCCGAGGCGCGCGCGACCGGCAAGACCAGCGTCGCGCCGCGCCGCCTGCAGGTCACCCAATCGTTGATCGTCGATGCCGATGCGGTGCCGGCCGGTGAAACCGTGCGCGCATGGATTCCGTACCCGCAGGCCATTGCGGGCCAGCAGCAAGACATCCGTTTCGTCTCCAGCGCGCCGGCGCAGTCGCGCATCGCGCCCGAAGGCACGCCACAACGCACCGTGTATCTGGAACAGCCGGCCCGCGCCGGCCAGCCGACGCGGTTTTCGATCACGTATGAGGTGACGATCTACGCGCGCCACTTCGAGATGGATCCGGACAAGGTCGTCGCCACGCGGCCGAACGCCGAACTCGCCCCGCATCTGGGCGAACGCGGGCCGCATATCGTGTTCACCGATGCCATCAAGCAGTTCTCGGCGCAGGTGGTCGGCGACGAGAAGAATCCCTACCGCATCGCGCAGAAACTGTTCGATGCGGTCGATCGGATCCCGTGGGGCGGCGCGCGCGAGTACTCCACGATTTCCAACATCAGCGATTACGCGCTGCATGCAGGGCACGCCGACTGCGGACAGCAGACCCTGTTACTGATGACACTGCTGCGCTACAACGGAATTCCGGCACGCTGGCAGTCGGGGTGGACGTACTCGGACGAGTCGGTCGGCTACGACAACATGCACGACTGGGGCTGGATGTATCTGGCGCCCTACGGCTGGGTGCCGATGGACGTCACCACCGGACGTCTGGACAGTCCCGACCCGGGGCTGCGCGACTTCTATTTCGGCGGGCTCGATGCCTACCGCATCAGTTTCAACAACGATTTTTCACAGCCACTGGTTCCGGCCAAGCAGCATTTCCGGTCGGAGACGGTGGATTCGCAGCGCGGCGAAGCGGAGTGGCCAGGGGGCAATCTCTACTTCGACCAATGGGACTACCGGTTCGAGTGGAAGATGCTGCCGCTCAAGAGCAGCACCGGTTAACGACAGCATTCACTTCACACCTAGCAGGAGAGAGCGGGGATGAAAGGCAAGACGATGAAGAAGGCGGCGCTGTGCATGGCGCTGGGTGCGTGCATCGCGTCGATGGCGCCGATGGCGATGGCGCAGAGCGTCAATGGTTCGGTGGCGGGCCGTGCGACTGCCGGCGATACGATCACAGTGACCAATCCCTCCACTGGCCTCACCCGCACGGTCACCGCCAACGCGGACGGTACGTACCGGCTGAGCCAGTTGCCTGTCGGTGACTACGTGCTGCAGGTCAAGCGCGGAGGTGAGGATGTCGGCAGCCCGGTGTCGGTGGCGGTGCCACTGGGTGGTACGACCACGGTCAACCTGGGGGCCGAGGGTGGCGTAGTCAATCTTGATGCCCTTCAGGTGGTCGGCTCTCGCGTCGTCAATCGCGTGGATGTCCGTTCCACTGAAACGGCGACCAATGTTACGCGGCAGGATTTGGCTCGATTGCCGGTCGATCAGAGTCTGGCGTCTGTTGCAATACTCGCGCCGGGTGTGCAAGCCAGTAACGCATCCTTCGGTGGCTTGACGTTCGCCGGGTCCTCGGTCGCCGAGAACATCATCTACATCAATGGCCTCAACGTAACAGACGTCTATACCCGTCAAGGCAATTCTTCGACACCCTTTGCCTTCTTTCAGGAGTTCCAAGTCAAGACGGGGGGCTATTCCGTGGAATTTGGTCGCAGCACCGGCGGCGTGATCAATGCCGTGACCCGTTCCGGTAGCAACGAACTCCACGGGGGTGCGGAAGTAACCTTGGAGCCGGCAGGCTGGCGCGCTTCTGCCAATGATCATTTCCATCCCGATGGCACGGTACACGCCTATTCCAGCCACGACACGCAGCAGTTCACCAAAACCAACGTGTGGGGATCCGGTCCCATCGTGAAGGACAAGCTGTTCCTTTTCGCGATGTACGAAGACCGCAATAACAATCCGAAATACACCAACAGCGTTGGAACGACGTGGACCGACAGCGAGGCCAGTGATGGCTTTTGGGGAGCAAAGCTCGACTGGAACATCAGCGACAATCATCTGCTGGAACTGCTCGCGTTTTCGGATGAAAGTCAGGCGGTCCAATCCGTTTATGCGTATGATTTCGATTCTTACCAGACAGGCGCGTGGGGCGGGGATACCACGGTCGATTCCGGGGGCAAGAACTGGTCGGCGACGTATACCGGCCACTTCGGTGAAAATTTCACCGCCAAGGCGATGTATGGCATCAACAATCGGGATTCCTTCAGCCGGTCTACACTCGACGAACTATGCAGTCGAGTTACCTATGATTCCGCCAGTTATGGGCCGTATGTAAGCGAGATCGGAGGGCTGCCCACGGGTTGCTATCCGACCACCAGCTCGGTCATCGAACGTACCAATGAACGCGAAGCTGCGCGCCTCGATTTTGAATGGGCCCTCGGCGACCACTTGCTGCGTTTCGGTGTTGACCGGGAACTGATGACAACCGAACAGTCGTCACGCTATCCCGGGCCGACCGGGATGACCTACACCGCCATTGGTGTTGAGCCGGGCGATGATTTGTATCCGGATAACCCGGTGCCCGATGGTGTATTCCAGGTTCTGCGGGGGCGCCGTCGCGTGGATGGCGGCACTTTTGAAACCGAAGCCAACGCGTTCTATATCGAGGATATCTGGAATGTCACGCCGAACCTGCTGGTGAATCTGGGTCTGCGCTGGGACAGTTTCGACAACCGCACTGCTACGGGCGCTAGCTTCATCAAGATGGATGACCTGTTCGCACCGCGCATGGGCTTTTCCTGGGACATGAAGGGCGATGGCTCGACCAAACTTTATGGCAACCTCGGACGTTATTACCTGCCGGTCACGAACAACATCAACGTAACCTTTGCAGGTGGCCTGACCGACGAATATACCTATTACGTTCTTGATGGCTGGACTCCGCGCATCAATCCAGTGACTGGCGCCCTGTACGCCGATCCCAATATCGGTGCACAGATTGGTGCGACGGACGTATCGGGCAACGTATCGGCGAGTGATCTTCGCCAGAGCGTCGATCGCGACCTGAAGGCGGTATATCAGGATGAAGCCATTATTGGTTTCCAGAGCATGATCGATCAGGCGTGGTCGTGGGGTGTCAACGCAACGTATCGTCGCATGACGCGTGCACTGGATGACGTGCGCATAAACCATACTCCTTGCGGGCCGGTCGGATTCAATCTGTATCCCATCGCCAATCCGGGCGAAACGTTAGTTATTTGGGGCGACGAGAGCATTGGTTGCGAAACCGATGGCTGGATCACTATCGATACTTCGCGGGACGGCTACATCAAGGGCGGCAGCGGTGAAGTGGTCGGATACTCCGACCCGAAACGTACCTACAAGGCGGTGGAATTCCAGATTGATCGCGCCTGGGACGGCAAGTGGGCGCTCAATGCTTCCTACCTTTGGTCCAAGTCAGAAGGCAATTTCGAAGGTCCCGTCAACTCCGACTTGGGCTACGCTGACACGGGCATGGTGCAGCACTGGGATCATCCGGCCAACAATGATCGCTATGGGCCGCTTTTCAATGATCATCGCCACCAGATCAAGTTGCGTGGCACCTACGCGCTCAGTGAACAGTGGTTGTTCGGCGCCACATTGAATGTGCTCTCGGGTGGTCCAATCACCGCATTCGGCACGACGTGGCCAGACGATACGACCTCCGCAGGCAGCTTCACAAACGAATACGGCAGCGGCGGATCAAGCTACATCTGTGTGGAGCGGTGTTCGGCTTCGCCTTCCGACCCGACCTGGACGTACGCAGATCGCGTCTATCGCCGTACTGAGCGCGGAGCTTACGGTCGCTTGCCGTGGACTTGGAACATGGGGGCCAACGTGACGTGGACCTTGCCCGTCGACGGCATTGACTTGAAGGCGCGCTTGTCTGTCTACAATCTGTTGAACAACCAGAAGGTGACCAACATCCACTCCCGCTACGAAGCTCAGCCGGGCGTTTACCGCAGTACCTTTGGTACGGGAACCGGCTGGCAGTCACCACGCTACATGCAGTTGGTTGTGACTTACAACTTCTGAAGCCATGCTGAAACGAGCCGCCGCTGGTGCAAACCAGCGGCGGTTTCGCTTTGGGCCATGAAAGCAACGACATGAAGAAATTCCCCTGCTTCAAACACGGTGTGGCGCTGATACTGATCGCCTGGTCGGGTGCGGCTTGGAGCCAGACGCACGCCGCCTTCGATCAGGCCGTCGATCAGACCTACGCCCGCTATCACCTGCCCGGCATCGCGGTCGGCGTGATCGAGGAGGGCCGTGTCGTCTATACGAAGACGAAAGGCGAGCTCGCTGCCGGGGGCGGTGAAGCGATCAATGCCGATACGATCTTCAAGATTGCCTCCAACACCAAGGCGATGACAGCCGCGGTGCTGGCGCGACTGGTCGATGCCGGCAAGCTGAAGTGGGACGATCCGGTCACGAAATATCTGCCGCAGTTCCGCATGCAGGATCCGTGGGTCACACGCAACATGCAGGTGCGGGATCTGCTGATCCACAACAGCGGGCTGGGCCTCGGTGCCGGCGATCTGATGCTGTGGCCCGAGCCCAACCAGTTCAACCGCGCCGACATCATCGCCGGGCTCGCGCATCTGAAGCCGACGCACAGCTTCCGTTCGCATTACGCCTACGACAACCTGCTCTATGTCGTGGCCGGTGAAGTCGCCGCCGCCGCCGGGGGCGCCCCTTATGAGGAACTGGTGCGACGCGAGATCTTCGAACCGCTGAAGCTCCAGCGCTGCCAAGTGGGCGAATGGAAGCGCAGTGCGGTCGGCAATGTCGCGCAGCCGCACATGCACAGCGACGGCGGTCACGTGGTGATCCGCGAAGACGGCGCCGTGGTGCCCAACATTACGTCGATGGCAGCCGGCGGCATCCGCTGCAGCCTCAACGACATGCTCACCTGGGTGGCGCAGTGGCTGGAGCCGCAGCGTGCGCCCGGCTGGTTGAGCGAGGCGCAGCGGCGCGCGGTGTGGACCGCGCACATGCCGATGCCGGTGTCCAGGCGCATGCGCGAATGGGACAACAGCCATTTCTCCGCCTATGGCTACGGTTGGCGTCTGTCGGATGTGGATGGAGTGTGGAAAGTCGCGCACACCGGCACGCTGGCCGGCATGTATTCGTCGGTCATCCTGCTGCCGGACAGGAAGACCGGCATCGTCATCCTGATCAATGGTGAAGGCGAAGATGCGCGCGCCGTGCTCGGCGAGGTGCTGACCAAGCACTACACCGCGCCGAAGGAACACCGGGGCGTGCAGCATTACGCCGATGCGATCGATCGCGAAGAGGCCGGCGTTCCCGCGCACGCACGAAAGCCCGACACCGCGTCACGGCGGATCGCGCGTGCGGAGGAACTGGGCAACCGCCTGGGACGTTATCGCGATCCGTGGTTCGGTGACGTGGCGCTCTGCGCGCAGGGTGATCACATCACCTTCAAGGCGGACAGGTCGCCGATGCTATCCGGCACGGTGATGCGTGTGGGCGAGCGCTGGCTGGTGGACTGGAGCGAAGACAGCGTGGATGCCGAGCCGTGGCTGGCCTTCCATGACGCGGCGCCGCGCGGTCCGGTGCGGATGACGCTGTCGCATGTCGATCCGGATGCAGACTTCAGCTACGACTATGCCGATCTCGATTTCCAGAAGGTCGCAGGCTGTGAATGAACATCGCGCGCTGCGTGGAGGCGCGGCGGCCCTGTTGTGCCTTGCCGGCGTGGCCAGTGCGGGCGAGGTGCGGATCTCGACCGCCACCGAAGCGGCCCAAGTCGATCTGGTCGATGTCGCCGCACTGATTCCCGGCGCGAATTTCGATATCCGCTACGCCGGCCATCACAATTTCGTCGGCGCGCCGGTGGACGGTTATCTCGCGCCCAAGTGCTATCTGCTCAAGCCCGCCGCCGAAGCGCTGCGCGACGTGGCGGCCGATCTGGATCAAGCGGGTTACCGATTGCGCATCTTCGATTGCTATCGTCCGGTGCGCGCGGTGCGGCATTTCGTGCGATGGGTTCATGACGCGGCTGACCAGCGCACCAAGCCCGAGTTCTATCCCGCACTGGAGAAGTCGGAACTGCTGGGCGGTTACATCGCCGAGACATCGGGCCACAGCCGCGGGGCGACGATTGATCTGGGGCTGGAACGCTGCGAGGCGGACACCTGCGTGGAACTCGACATGGGCACCGGCTTCGATCGCTTCGACACGCTCGCCAATACCGATGACCCGCGCATCACGCCGGAACAGAAAGCCAATCGCGATCGTCTGCGCGAGGCGATGCAGAAACGCGGCTTCCGCAACTATCCGCTGGAATGGTGGCACTACACGCTGCAACCGGAACCCACGCCAGGCACCGCCTACGACATTCCGGTTCGATAGGCGCGCCGTCGCGCAATCAGGCTCCGCCGGCAAAACCCTGCTGGCGCCAGGCCTCGAACACCATGACCGCCACCGTGTTGGAAAGGTTGAGGCTGCGATTGTCGGGGCGCATCGGCAGGCGCAGGCGATGCGCTTCGGGCAGGCCATCGAGCACGTGCTGCGGCAGCCCACGGGTTTCCGGGCCGAACAGGAACGCGTCGCCGGCCGCGTAGGCGATCTGGTCGTAGCGCTGCCGACCGCGCGTGCTGAGCGCGAACAGGCGCGCCGGGGCAATGGCCGCCAACGCGGTTTCGAGCGAATCGTGCACCTGCATCGCGGCGTATTCGTGGTAGTCCAGGCCCGCACGCCGCAGTTGGCGATCCTCCAACTCGAAGCCGAGCGGCCGGATCAGATGCAGGCGTGCGCCGGTGTTGGCGCACAACCGGATCACGTTGCCGGTGTTGGGCGGGATCTCCGGCTGGTACAGCAGGACGTCGAGCGAGAACGCGGTCATGCGCGGATTCTACTTGGGCACGAAAAAGGCCTCCGCATGCGGAGGCCTTCGGAAGGCGGCGGCCGCTGCGCCGGCGGGCGCAGCGTGCCTCGCAGAGAGCGACCGGGGGATCGCCGGATTCGTGCCGCGGTCGTCGCGGCGGTGAACCATCGCGCATGGTGCGCGGGAGTGCGGGTGCAGCAGCGGATCGAACGCGCTTTTACCGGAAGTGGAGCGGTGAAGGTGGTGCGTGGAGTGGAACGGTTCCGGTATCAGCGCGCGGCCAGCTGCTGGGCGGCCAGCACGCCCGCGGCGGCGAACAACTGCAGATCTTCGGCCGACGGGCGCACCGTGATGGCCGGCATGTCGACGATGTTGGCGGTCTGGTTGGCCAGGAAATACGCCAGATCCTGCGACTGCGGGTTCACGGTCACGGCCGGCAGGTTCACGATCTTGGCGTCCTTGTAGGTCAGGTAGTGCGCCAGGTCGGCGGCTTCCGGCGAAACGGTGACGGCGGGCAGGTCGACCACGCGGACGGTGGAAGCCGTGGCGGCGGACGCCTGGACGTGCGTGTCGGCATAGCTGTCCGCCGAGAGGACCATGGAACCGGCGCACAGGGCGAACACGGCGGCGGCAGTAAACGGGAGCAGGGTCCTGGTGTTCATTATCATGCCTTTGTAGTGATGTTGTGGGGTGGTGTTGTAGTAAGGTAGTACACCAGTGTTGATGGATCAAGCGGAACCTGTCGTTGGGGTTCCTTTGTTCATGCTTCAGTCAGGTTTATTCGTGTGGCTTCTTTGGCTATATGGTCTTATGCAGAAGCCGTGCCAAGTTCAACTCATTGATTTTGCGATGAATTCCGTTTCGGTAGACTGTCCGGTGTCCGGCCGGATGTCCGGCGCTTGCTTCATCCTCAGCGGACGGGACGGCCCGTGTGATCGGATGTGACCCACAACACGCCCTCCTCGCCGCCAGCAGGACACATCCCGCTGTCCTGATTTGGATGCGGTTTAGGCAAAAAGCGTTGCGTCAGAAGTTGCGGTGTCCGCAGATGCCCTGGCGTGCGCGGCCGAGCGGGCGCGGGCTCCGCCTGGCAACTACCAGGGCAGCGTCTGGTCCTGCCAGTCGAAGAACCGGCCGGAGTCCTCGGGGCCCAGGCGTGCCATCCGTTGCAGCAGTCCGCTCACCGATTCGCCGGGAGCCAGCTCGGCCTGCGGGCCGCCCATGTCGGTGCGCACCCAGCCCGGGTGCAGCGCGACCACGATGATGCCGTTCTCTGCCAGCGCCTGTGCCAGCAACGAGGTGCCCATGTTCTGCGCGGCCTTTCCGATCGCATAGCTCGGTGTGCGGAATTCCTGCCGCAGTCCGATCGAGCCGACCTCGGAGGAGATGTTCGCCACGATCGCGCCGGTGGCCAATTGATCAGCCAATGCCTGCGTCAGCAGGAACGGCCCGGCGGCATTGGCGCGGAAACTTGCTTCCAGATCGGAAAGCGTGACGCTGCCGAAACGTTCACCGCCTTTCAGCACGCCGGCGTTGTTGATCAGCAGGTCCAGGGATTGGCCGTCGAGCACCAGCCGCAGTTCGCGCGCCAGTTCGGCATGGCTGCGTGGGTCGTCCACGTCCAGCGGGAGAACGTGGAGGCGGCCCGGATGCTCGCCCGCCAGCACGTTCAGCGCCTGCGCCTTGCCGGGCTGGCGGCAGGTAGCGATGACCGAATCCCCGCGAGCCAGCAGTTGCTCCACGAATTCCAGTCCCAGTCCGCGATTGGCGCCGGTGACCAGGCAATGACGACGATCCATGGCGATCCCCGTGGGTAGCGTGCATCGAGCCTGTCATGCCGGGCGTGCGGGATCCAGCCTTCCTGCCGGCCGGCTAGTCCTTTCGGCCTAGTGCGCGGGCGCGGCGCGCGCGGTTAGCATCGGAGGTTTCGGGGAATTCCCCTCAACATCAGGAGTAGAAGATGTCCGCATCCCGCCGGCCGCGTGCCGCATTGCTCGCCGTCGCCCTTGGCGTCGCCCTGGCCGGTGGCCAGTGGCCGGACGCGATGGCCCAGTCCAAAGCGGCCGCGGACGTGGTGATTCCCTACCAGGAGTTCACCCTGCCCAACGGTCTGCGCGTCATCGTCCACACCGATCGCAAGGCGCCGATCGTGGCGGTCAATGTCTGGTACCACGTGGGCAGCAAGAACGAGCAGCCCGGCCGCACCGGTTTCGCGCACCTGTTCGAACACCTGATGTTCCAGGGCAGCGAGAACCACAAGGGTGAGTTCTTCGAACCGTTCGAACTGGTCGGCGCGACCGATCAGAACGGCACCACCAACCAGGATCGCACCAACTATTTCCAGAACGTGCCCACCTCGGCGCTGGACATGGCGCTGTGGATGGAATCGGACCGCATGGGCCATCTGCTCGGTGCCATCGATCAGAAGTCGCTGGACGAGCAGCGCGGCGTGGTCCAGAACGAAAAGCGCCAGGGCGAGAACCAGCCCTACGGCCGCCGCGTCTACGCGAAGATTTTCGAAGCGCTCTATCCGGCCGGCCATCCCTACAGCTGGCAGACCATCGGCTCGATGGCCGATCTCGACGCGGCCACCCTGGATGACGTCAAGACCTGGTTCCGCAGCTGGTACGGGCCGAACAACGCGGTGCTGGTGCTGGCAGGCGACATCGATCTGAAGACCGCGAAGGAGAAGGTCACCCGCTACTTCGGTGATATCCCGGCCAGCGCCACGCTGCCGGACATGAAGGCCAATATCCCGCGCCGCACGCAGGACACCCGCGAAACGGTGCCCGATCGCGTGCCGCAGGTGCGCATCTACCGCGCCTGGCCGGTGGCCGAGATGGGCACGCCCGATGCCACGCAACTGGAACTGTTCGCGCAGATCCTCGGCGGCAGCGCATCCTCCCGCCTCGATGGCCGGCTGGTGCATGCCGACAAGATCGCCGATCAGGTCAGCGCCTCGCCGTGGATCAGTGAAATCGCCGGCACCTTCATCGTCAGTGCGACGGTGAAGGAGGGCGTCGATCCGGCGCGCGTGGAGAAGGCGCTGGACGAGGAAATCCAGCGTCTGATCACCGAAGGCCCGACCGCGGCCGAAGTCGAGCAGGCCCGCACCTATACCCGCGCCGGTTTCGTGCGCGGCATCGAGCGCATCGGCGGGTTCGGCGGCAAGTCCGACGTGCTCGCCTCGTGCACGGTCTATCAGGGCAAGCCCGACTGCTACCGCGATGAACTCAACGAACTGATGTCGGCCAGCCCGGCGAGCATCAAGGCGGCCGCGGCCAAGTGGCTGGGCACCGGCTCGCACACCTTGATCGTGGAACCCAGCGACAAGCCGATGTCCTCGCTGCCGGAAACCGCGGTCGCCGCACCGGCCAGCGCGCCGGCCGCGATTCCGCCGGTCGATCCGAAGTTCAAGACGGTCAAGAGCGACGTGGATCGCAGCGCGGGCGTGCCGAAGACCCAGACGTTCCCGCAGCTCAAGTTCCCGGCGCTGCATCGGGCGACGCTGAGCAACGGCATGCAGGTGGTGCTGGCCGAGCGGCATGAAACGCCGGTGGTGCAGGTGTCGGTGCAGTTCCCGGGCGGCTACAGCGCCGACGTGGGCAAGAAGCTCGGCACCGCCAGCTTCACCATGCAGATGCTGGATGAAGGCGCGGGCGACTACAGCGCGCTGGCGCTTGCCGCGCGCAAGGAAGCGCTGGGCGCAGAGCTCACCGCGGGCGCCGGCCTGGACAGCGCGTCGGTCGGCCTGTCGGCGCTGAGCGACAAGCTGCCCGAGTCGCTGGATCTGCTGGCGGACGTGCTGCGCCGTCCCAGCTTCGACGAAGCGGAAATCGAGCGCGTGCGCGCGACGTGGATCGCCGGCATCAAGCAGGAGAAGGCGCGTCCGCAGACCGCCGCGCTGCGCGTGATGCCGCCGCTGCTGTACGGGCAGGGCCATCCCTACGCGATTCCGTTCACCGGCAGCGGCACCGAAGCCTCGATTGCTTCGTTGACGCGCGAGGATCTGGTGTCCTTCCATGACAACTGGCTGCAGCCGGACAAGGCCAGCGTGATCGTCGTCGGCGACACCACGCTCGCCCAGATCGTGCCATTGCTGGAAGCGCGCCTGGGCGACTGGAAGACGGCCAGCAACGCGCCGCAACTGCCAGCGGTGCCGAAGGTCGCGACGCCGGCCAAGCCGCGCGTGTTCCTGATCGATCAGGCCGGCGCGATCCAGTCGAACATCTACGTGGGCCAGCTGATTCCGCCGACCGCCGACGCCGGCACGATCGATTTCGATTTCGCCAATGGCGTGCTCGGCGGCCAGTTCAGTTCGCGCCTGAACATGAACCTGCGCGAGGACAAGCACTGGGCCTACGGTTCCTACAGCAGCGCCAGCAACACGCTGGGCCAGCGGCCGTGGTTCGCGCAGGCGGCGGTGCAGAGCGACCGCACGGTGGATTCGATCAAGGAACTGCGCACCGAGATCAACGGTTTCGCCGATGGTTCGCGTCCGGTGACCGACGCGGAAGTGGCCAAGATCCGCGCCGCCAACACGCTGGAACTGCCGGGTGCGTTCGAGACCGCCTCGGCCGTGCTGGGCCAGATCACCAGCAACCTGCGCTACGGTCGCCCGGATGATTACATCCTCACCTACAAGGCGCGCAACGAAGCCATCACCCCGACCGACGTGGGCGCGGCGGCGAAGACCCTGAGCCCGGACGCGCTGACCTACGTGGTGGTGGGCGATCTGGCGAAGATCGAGCAGCCGATCCGCGATCTGAAGATCGGGGAAGTCGTCGTGCTCGATGCCGATGGCAAGCCGGTGCAGGCGAAGAAGTAAGCGCAGGACCGCCGTCGTCCCGCGACGACGGCGGTCCCCGCGGTGTTCATGCAACCTGCGCCAGAATCTGCGCGAATTCCTTCGAGGCATCGTTTCATGCGTATCGTCGCCGTCCTCTTCGCCGTGTCCCTGCTTTCAGCCTGCACCTGGGTGCCGCTGGCCTCCAGCGCCCGGAATGTCCGCGTGGTGCCGGCCGGCGCCGCGCCGTCGTGCGAAAAGCGCGGCGAAGTGGCCGTCTCGGTCAAGGACAAGGTCGCCTTCTACGAGCGCAACCCGCTGCGCGTGCGCGACGAGCTGGAAACCCTTGCCCGCAACGAAGCGCCGGGCATCCAGGCCGACACCATCCAGCCGCTGGGCGATCCGGCCGACGGTGGGCAGCGGTTCGCCGCCTACCGTTGCGGGCGCTGATCAGGGCCGGGGCGCGCGCCATCGGCCTTGCGCCACCGGCGCCGCGCACCCCGCACGTACACGGCGCTGAACCGCAGCGCGCCGTCGATCGATATTTGTGATGAAAATCACAAAGTTGGGCTGGGGCGGGGCCAAGCACGCCCCATATAAAGATGCGGTGAAGGCCTTTAGCCGGTAACCTTGTCGCCCCCTTCCGCCTGACCCCTGGCGCTTACTCGAATGCTCTTCAAGAACGTCTCGATCGCGGGACTGGCGCACGTCGATGCGCCGCACACGCTGACCTCCCAGGAAATCAATGATCAGCTCAAGCCCACGCTTGATCGGCTGGGCATCCGTACGGACGTGCTCGGCGATATCGCCGGCATCCATGCGCGCCGCCTGTGGGATGACGAGCAGCAGGCTTCCGACGTGGCGACGATCGCCGCGAAGAAGGCGCTCGCCGATGCCGGCGTGGACGCCGACCGCATCGGGCTGCTGGTCAACACCTCGGTCAGCCGCGACTACCTGGAACCGTCCACGGCCAGCATCGTGTCGGGCAATCTCGGCCTGAGCGAGAACTGCCAGAACTTCGACGTCGCCAATGCCTGCCTGGCCTTCATCAATGGCATGGACATCGCCGCCCGCATGCTGGAACGCGGCGAAATCGACTACGCCCTGGTCGTCGATGGCGAAACCGCCAACCTGGCCTACAAGAAGACGCTGGAGCGGATGACCGCCCCGGACATCACCGAAGAACAGTTCCGCAACGAACTGGCCACGCTGACGCTGGGCTGCGGCGCCGCCGCCATGGTGATGGCGCGCGCCGAACTGGTGCCCGAAGCCCCGCGCTACAAGGGCGGCGTGACCCGCTCGGCCACCGAGTGGAACAAGCTCTGCCGCGGCAACCTCGATCGCATGGTCACCGACACCCGCATGCTGCTGATCGAAGGCATCAAGCTGGCGCAGAAGACCTTCATCGCCGCCAAGCAGGCGCTCGGCTGGGCGGTGGACGAACTGGATCAGTTCGTCATCCACCAGGTCAGCCAGGTCCACACCGCCGCCTTCATCAAGGCCTTCGGCATCGACCCGAAGAAGGTGCTCACCATCTTCGGCGAGCACGGCAACATCGGCCCGGCCAGCGTGCCGATCGTGCTGAGCAAGCTGAAGGAACTCGGCCGCCTGAAGAAGGGCGATCGCATCGCGCTGCTCGGCATCGGTTCGGGGCTGAACTGCTCGATGGCCGAAGTGGTCTGGTGATCCGCCCGACCCCGTCACGCTCCGAAGGGCCGGCTCGCCGGCCCTTCTGCTTATCAGGCACCGCACGATGAACCTACCCGGCTATCCCTTCACTCCCCAGCGGCTGGACGTCCGTCCGGGCCTGTCGATGAGCTATCTCGACGAAGGCCCGCGCGATGGCGAGGTCGTGGTGATGCTGCACGGCAATCCGTCGTGGAGTTATTACTGGCGGAATCTGGTATCGGGGCTGAGCGATCGCTACCGCTGCATCGTGCCCGACCACATCGGCATGGGCCTGTCGGACAAGCCGGACGACTATCGCTACGAGTACACGCTGCAATCGCGCGTGGAGGATCTGGCGACGCTGCTTTCGACGCTGGGCATCACCGGCCCGATCACCCTCGCCGTGCACGACTGGGGCGGGATGATCGGCTTCGGCTGGGCGCTTGCGCACGCCGGGCAGGTCCAGCGGCTGGTCATCACCAATACGGCCGCGTTCCCGCTGCCGAAGGCCAAGCCGATGCCATGGCAGCTTTCACTGGGCCGCGATTCGAAGTTCGGGGCCTTCATCATCCGCGCCTTCAATGCGTTCTCCTCGGGCGCGTCCCATCTCGGTGTGGAAACGAAGATGCCGGCCGACGTGCGCCGCGCCTACGTTGCCCCGTACGACACCTGGGCCCATCGCATCAGCACGCTGCGCTTCATGCAGGACATTCCGCTCGCGCCCGGCGACAAGGCGTGGCCGCTGGTGGCCGAAGCCGGCCGTCGCCTGCCGGAGTTCGCCAATCGTCCGGCCTTCATTGGCTGGGGGCTGAAGGATTTCGTCTTCGACCATCACTTCCTCGCCGGCTTCCGCAGCGCGCTGCCGCAGGCGCAGGTGCACGCGTATGAGGACGCCGGTCATTACGTGCTCGAAGACAAGGCACGTGAGCTGGTGCCGATGATCCGCCGGTTCCTGGAACAGCATCCGCTGGCCGCGTGATGCGCGTGGCGCGTCCGGCCTGCTTCAGGCCGGAGCACGCACGGCCGATCTGAATGGGCAGCGTGGGCTTTCGCCCGGCGATTGTCCGGGCGTCCTTCCGGGGAGCGCACGTCCGGATCGCCGCGCCGATCAGGCCGCCCGCATCGGCGGCAACGGCGTGGACGGATCGTTGTCGTGATCGTTGTCGTCGTCGTGATCGCCATCGTTGGCCGCCTCGTCGCGCCAGCGCCAGTCGGCCGGCGTCAGCGCCGCCAGGCCCCAGGCGATGCGGGCCTTGTCGCATTGCGGGCTGGCTTCGCCGAACTCCCACGAGGCGGGCACGTCGCGGCACACGGTCGGTCGCTGCGGATGGATGCTGCAGCGCGAGCGCACGCCGATTTCCGCGTCCAGCGCGACGCAGCGCGGCTTCTGTTCCCACGTCCCGCGCATCACCACGCGATGCGGATCGAAGGGCTCGGTCAGTTCGGCCGGCACCGGGCCGCCGAGCGCGGGATCGGTTTCGGCCCAGTGGAAGCTGACACGGAAATACGCGCAGCAGGCACCGCAGGTCAGGCAGGGATGCATGGGGTTGGCAACGAAGCGGCGGAATCGCGCAGGCGCGGATTTTGCCTGCTTTATGGCCGCGCGCAAGAGGCGCCCGGGGCCGCGGCGGACGCCGTCCGGGCCCATCGAGACTCCCGGCGATCCCGAAGCGGGCAGGAGCGGCGACAATGACGCCATGACGTCCCCGATCTGCAACATCGCCGCCAGCCTGCCGCGCCTGGCCCGAGAACAACCCGAGCGTGTGGCGATGCGATGCCCCGGCCGTGGCGGCCGCTACGACCTCCAGCTCACCTACGCCGATCTCGATCGCCGCAGCGATGCGATCGCCGCCGGGCTCGGACTGGCGGGCATCGGGCGCGGCGTGCGCACGGTGGTGATGGTGCGTCCCGGCCCCGAGTTCTTCCTGCTGATGTTCGCCCTGTTCAAGGCCGGCGCGGTGCCGGTGCTGGTCGATCCGGGCATCGACCGCCGTGCGCTGCGGCAATGCCTGGATGAAGCCGAACCGGAGGCCTTCATCGGCATCCCGCTGGCGCACCTTGCGCGCAAGCTGCTCGGTTGGGCGCGCGGGGCGCGCCGCATCGTCACGGTCGGCAGGCGCTGGGGCTGGGGCGGCACCACGCTCGCCCGCATCGAACGCGCCGGCGCGGGCGCACCACCGCAGTTGTGCGATACCGCGCCCGATGACATGGCCGCGATCCTGTTCACCAGCGGCTCCACCGGCGTACCCAAGGGCGTGGTGTACCGCCACCGGCATTTCGTGGCGCAGATCGAGATGCTGCGCGAGGCCTTCGGCATGCAGCCCGGCGGCGTGGACCTCCCGACGTTCCCGCCGTTTGCCCTGTTCGATCCCGCGCTCGGCCTGACCTCGATCATCCCCGACATGGATCCCACGCGGCCGGCGCAGGCCGATCCGGGCAAGCTGCATGCGGCGATCGCCCGCTTCGGGGTGACGCAATTGTTCGGCTCGCCCGCACTGATGAAGGTGCTGGCCGATTTCGGCAAGGCGTTGCCCGGCGTGCAGTGCGTCACCTCGGCCGGCGCGCCGGTGCCGCCGGAGACGGTGGCGCGGATCCGTGCGCTGCTGCCGGACCAGGCGCAGTTCTGGACGCCCTACGGGGCCACCGAATGCCTGCCGGTCGCCGTGATCGAAGGCCGCGAACTGCAATCCACGCGCGCGGCGACCGAACAGGGTGCGGGCACGTGCGTGGGCCGGCCGGTGCCGCCGAACGAAGTGCGCATCATCGCGATCACCGATGAAGCCATCGACCGCTGGCGCGATGTGCGCGAGCTGCCCGTTGGTGAAGTCGGCGAAATCACCGTGGCCGGACCCACCGCCACCGACGCCTACTTCAACCGTGAAGCCGCCACGCGCGCCGCCAAGATCAGCGAAGCCCTCGCCGATGGCGGCACGCGCATCGTCCATCGCATGGGCGACGTGGGCTATTTCGATGGCGAAGGCCGGCTGTGGTTCTGCGGGCGCAAGACGCAGCGCGTGGAAACCGCCAGTGGTCCGCTCTACACCGAACAGGTCGAGCCGATCTTCAACACGCATCCGGACGTGCGGCGCACCGCACTGGTCGGCGTGGGCGCACACGGGCGGCAGCGTCCGGTGCTGTGCTTCGAATTGCGGCCCGGCGTGGCCGCGGATCGGCGCGAGGCTGTGATCGCCGGACTGCGCGCGATCGCGCACATGCACGCATCGCTTTCCCGTATCGACGATTTCCTCTGCCACCCGGGCTTCCCGGTGGATATCCGCCACAACGCCAAGATCGGACGCGAAAAACTGGCCGTATGGGCGGGCGACGCACTGGAGAAGCAAACCGCATGAAGATCCTGGTCACCGGCGGCGGTGGTTTCCTCGGACAGGCGCTGTGCCGGGGTCTGATCGAACGCGGCCATCACGTCATCAGTTTCAATCGCGGGCACTATCCGGCGCTGGCCGCCCTCGGCGTGGGACAGGTGCAGGGCGATCTGGCCGATGCGCACGCCGTCGCGCACGCGGCCGATGGCGTGGATGCCATCTTCCACAACGCGGCCAAGGCCGGTGCGTGGGGCAGCTATCGCAGTTATCACGACGCCAACGTGGTCGGCACGCAGAACGTGCTCGCCGCCTGCCGGCAGCACGGCATCGGTCGATTGATATACACCTCCACGCCCAGCGTGACCCACCGCGCCACGCATCCGGTCGAAGGCGGCGCTGCCGAGACCGTGCCTTACGGCGAAGGCTTCAAGGCGCACTACGCCACCACCAAGAAAATGGCCGAACAGGCCGTGCTCGCCGCCAACGACGACACCCTGGCGACGATCGCGCTGCGGCCGCGCCTGATCTGGGGGCCGGGCGATCATCACCTCCTGCCGCGCCTGATCGAGCGCGCGCGCAGCGGCCGGCTGCGCATCGTCGGTGACGGCCTCAATCTCGTCGACACCACCTACATCGACAACGCCGCGCAGGCGCATTTCGATGCGCTGGATCATCTCGCTGTCGGCGCGCGCTGCGCCGGCAAGGCTTACTTCATTTCCAACGGCGAACCCAAGCCGATGGCCGAACTGCTGAACGCGCTGCTGGCCGCAGCCGGCGCGCCGGGCGTGCACAAGCACCTCTCGTTCAAGGCCGCCTATCGCATCGGCGCGGTGTGCGAAGCGATCTGGGGCGTGCTGCCGTTGCGCAGCGATCCGCCAATGACCCGCTTCCTCGCCGAGCAGCTCAGCACCACGCACTGGTACGACATGGCACCGGCCACGCGCGACTTCGGATACCGCCCGCGCGTGTCGTTTAACGAAGGGCTCACCCGGCTGAAGCAATCACTCCGCGTCGACACCATCGTCACCTGACCGTGACTGCGATCTCCCCACGATGCATGTGCGCCAAGCAGGCGTGCCTGTCCCACTCAAGGAGATTCCATGCTGCGCTATGCCGTCATTTTCTTCGTAATCGCCCTCATCGCGGCGGTGCTGGGTTTCAGCGGCATCGCCGGCGCCGCGAGCAACATCGCCTGGATCCTGTTCGTCGTCTTCCTGATCCTGGCCATCATCGCCATGTTCCGCGGCAGGAGCGTTCCATAACGCGTTGCGATGCCTGGCCGCCCGGGCCCCCCCAAGCGGCCC